>CAYOWU010000015.1:0-35492 GCA_964407765.1 uncultured Lachnospiraceae bacterium | reverse complement strand
GGAGAGCGTACTGCGTGGAGCCGGAGGCCATGACGACTTTGAAAAGGTCGCGGGAGGCGGATTTGGAGTCGTCATGGCCTTCAAGGTGTAGAATAACGGAATCGTCGGAATCCCGCTCCAGCAGATTCGAGGGCCTGATGACGGGCCGGCCATTATATAGGAAGGCGTTGAACAGATCGGCGAATTCATCGTTTCTGCGCCAGTAAGATTTCAAAGCGGCGTCTGGTTTTAAAGCGTTTGTCATATGGATGGATTCATCAACTCCTTTTCCCAGAGTATAACATGTGTTCCGGGGAGAGACAACGAAAGCTTTTCTTAAAATTTCTAAAAGCTCCATAAATAATTTTAAAAATAATGAAATTCTGTCGCAAACGAGGCGTTTTTTAAGGGTTTTTTTAAGGGTGCGTGTTTTAGAATAAGGCTAGAAACGAGAGGGGTGTGCATATGGAGCAAGCTTATGTAAGCCCTGCGGCGGGCAGCGTGGTGCGTGTCTGCTGTGACAGTATGGAAGGCTATGACTGGAGGGGCAGGCTTTATACCAGGTACAGGCAGGAGCCGGCGTCCTTCAGGAATGCAGGGGAACTGGTGGCAGTGATGGAGCAGTTCTACGACTGGATCGGTTATCCGCAGGCTTCCATGAAGGAACGCAGTTTTCAGGAAACAGGCGACGGGCCGGGCCAGGGGTCAGGCAGGAGAGAAAGACAGGTGGTAGTAGTGAGTGCGGAAGAGATGGAGAAGCAGCATGGGGAGAAAGCTACTTTCGTCGTACGTATACAATATCGGCAGAATGCGACCTGGCAAGGGCAGGTGACCTGGGCGGAGAGGAACAAGACCATTAATTTCCGCAGCGCGCTGGAATTGCTGAAGCTGATAGACAGTACGTCTGCGGACGGGATAGAAGAAAGCTGGGAGGATGCGCATGGGTTCGGAGGTTAAGAAAGCTCCTACCCTGGAACAACTGGAAGCGGAGCTGGAGAAAGAACTGGATAAATGCGAACGCATACATATGCTGCGGAATACAGTGTTTTTCCTGGTAGTGGTAGCGGCGGCGGCAGTGCTGATCGTGGTTCTGCTTCTCCCGTTCCTGCAGATCAATGGAGCCTCCATGGCGCAGACGCTGCAGAACGGGGATCTGGTTGTAGCGGTGAACAACTCCCGGTATAAAAACGGAGATGTAATTGCATTTAATTATAATAACAGCATCCTGGTAAAGCGTGTCATTGCTTTGCCGGGAGAATGGGTAGATATAGACGGAGACGGAAACGTGTATGTGGACGAGAAGCTCTTGGATGAACCCTATGTATATGAAAAAGATCTGGGCAGGTGCAACATTGATTTCCCCTGCCAGGTTCCGGAAGGACAGATCTTCGTGCTGGGGGACCACAGAACGGTATCCGTGGACAGCCGCAACACAGCGGTGGGATGTGTGAAAGAAGACGCGGTGGTGGGGGAGGTATTATTCCGAATCTGGCCGCTTGCGAAAATAGGATTTGTAGATTGATTTGGAGATTATAAGGAAAGGAGGGGGCACAATGGGATCTTTGATGAAAAAACAGGCAGAAAGGTTCTTGCGTGAGAAAAAAAGACATAGGAGGTGGCTGGCCATGTTCTTATGCCTGGCGCTGGTAGTGACTTCCGGCACGTTTGCGGCGCTGCGGATGAACGGCCATGCAATGGACCATGGAGGCAAGATATTGAATTGCCGGCTGCGGGTGCACGAGCACACGGACGAATGCTACGACAGCGACGGCAAGCTCATATGCGGTCAGGCGGATTATGCAGTGCATACCCACGACGGAAGATGCCGCAATGAGGAAGGCGAACTGGTCTGCCAACTGCCTGAGAGAGAGGCCCATGTGCACGACAGCAGTTGTTATGCCGAGGAAAAAGTTCTTACATGCAAGGAAGAGGAAACTGCCGGGCATCAGCATTCCCCGGAGTGTTACATAGAGGAACAGGGCGAACTTATATGCACCCTGCCGGAGCACGAACACAGCGATGCCTGCTACGATGAGACGGGAAATCTGATCTGCGGTCAGGAAGCCCATATGCACGACGGCAGTTGTTATGCGGTGAACGAAGTATTAGCCTGCGGCCAGGAAGAAGGCCAGGGCGGCCACACCCATACGGACGCTTGCTACGAAACACAGAAAAAACTTATCTGCGGGGAGCTGGAACTGCACACCCATGATAAAGAAAAATGCTACGACGTAAACGGAAATCTGACCTGCGGTAAATTAGAGCTGGAAGAGCATGAGCACGGAGAAGGCTGCTTCGAGGACGAAGAAGACCTTGCCGGAATGGATGTGGAAAACGGCGAATATCTGGCCGGTGGCGAACCTGAAAACAGCGAGTCGGAAAACAGCGCATCGGATAACGCGGACGATCTGTCCGAGGAACAGGCGTCTGGAAACAGCGTGTCCGGCGACAGCGTATCCGAAGATGTGGTTTCGGAAAACAGTGTATCCGAAAACGGCGTGTCCGAAAACAGTGTTTCGGAAAACAGCGTATCGGAAAATTCGGTCAGTGAAAACAGCATTACATTAGAAACAGAAGTAGACGGAATCACCATTTCATTAAGCGGTCCGGAAAGCTCCTTCGATATGGAAAAAGAACTTTCCATCCAGGCCAAAAAGGTGAAAGACAACGAACAGATAGAAGCAATCGAAAAAGCCGTCGATAAGCTGGCTGAAAAGAAGGATAAAGAAGTGAAAGATTACCAGGCCTTCGATATCAAGCTCCTGGCGGATAAAAAAGAAGTGCAGCCGCTGGGACCGGTGGAAGTGAAATTCTCCGGCAAAAAAGTAGAAAAGGCCGTGGAAAATCAAAAGACCGACGTGGAAGTACTCCATGTAGGCGAGGAAACAGAAAAGCCGAAAGGCGAGAAGAAGGCCGACGAAGAAAAAAAGGAAGTGGTCATAGAAACAAAAGGCTTCTCCGTACAGGATATGAAAGCCACCGCCACGGAAGAAAAGGAAGTGGTTATAGAAACAGAGCATTTCTCGGTGTATGTATACGTGAGTTTGGCAGATATATTCGGGGAAATCAACGTCAGGGTAGAACACTGGGGCGACGGCATCAAAGTGCTGAAGGGTTCAGCAGATGCCAGCACGAATACAGATACAATAATAGACCAAAGTACTTCTAATGCTGTGAAAGACGGATATGCGCCGATACAGACAGAAGAAAAGAAATATGAACTGTATTCCGCAGATATTTTGAAGATTCCCAACGAATATTACAAAGATATAGAGAAATTAAGTAAAGTGTGCGAAGTAAAGCCGGAAACAGCCAAGGCGTATGACGTATCCAAAGTCTGGATTAGCCAGGGGAACACAAATAGTAATAAAGGGGAAACCTGGGCAAATGGAACTTACGCAGAGTATACAAACACCAACGGCGAATGGAAGCTTACAAAACCAGCACCTGGGATTAGTGCAAATGCGACACAGATTACGCTGAAAAACCCTTCGGTTATCCGTTTCTGGTATAAACCGAAAACAAATCTGGCCAATAAAAATTATCCGGTTACTTTCTATGACTACGATATTACAAACGGGAAAACACAAACGGTTAAAGATAGTAACGGTGTAAACCAAACCTGCTATTTCTCAGACAGACAGGGAATTAACGCAAACACCAATTATACTGGAACCAACGTGGCCAACAGGCTTGGAGTAGGACAGTGGTCAGCGGGAAATTTCAGTTCTTGGGCGATAACCGCTGATGCGAAGAAGCCTGAAACTTTAAAGCAGGCGGCTAAATTGGCAGGAGGAGAGTCTACCGATTACCTTAATCAAAGGCCAGACCCAAAAACGATTCTGAAAGGTATGGTGCAAAAACAACTGACAGGTAGCACTAAAGCTCAAAAGAAAAATGGAAATTTGCAGTTTGATTCTTCAAAGGTTACAGCGCCAAACAATCTTTTCACCAAGGAAAACGGAAACGGCAAAACCGTACATTCAGACTATGAGCTGAGTTTTCAGCGGTATGGCGATACTCTTATCTTAGATAAAGTCTTTAAAGGCAGCAAAGAAGTTGAAAGCAACCTGTCAAAAATGACATATATGCAAAGTGCTTGGCGTCCCGCTGGCCAGGTCAGACCCCCAATATTTTCAAACAACTTCTGGCCGATGGACGCTGAGCAGGGCGACGATCCCCATGCGGGGAAGGGGAATACAATTCATTTTACCAATGGTAAAGAGGTAAGAACCCCTACGGAAAATGACGACCAGCTCAATTATAAGAATGAAACAGCCCACAACTGGTACTTTGGAATGGAGTTTACGGTCAACTTCACGGTAGGCGATTACACAGGCCCAATGGAATACTATTTCCGCGGCGATGATGATTTCTGGATGTTTATCGATGGTGAGTTATTTGTAGACATCGGAGGAATCCACCAGGTTGCCGGAGAGTCTATCGATTTAAGGGCTGAGATGAAAAAGAGGGGAATGCTTACCGATAAAAATGAGCAGCACACCATGAAAATCTATTACATGGAGCGCGGGGCATGGGGTTCCTGCTGTTATATGCAGTTTATCCTGCCAAATACAGAAATCGTTGACATTCCTAAAATGGAGACGACAGAATACAGCGTCACAAAAGACTGGGACGACGGCGACAGCCCATACAGGCCGGAGAGCATAAAAGTTCGTTTGGTACAGGAATGGGGAGGAGATGACGGAAAAACAAATAGCAGGCCGACAGAAGAATATGCAGTTCTCAGCAAAGAGAATGGGTGGACGAAGAAGTGGACCGGCATTCCGCTGATTAACGGAAGCACCCAGGGAGAATACAACTATTCCTACAAGGTCGAGGAGGTCAATCTCCCGCCAGGATATACGCCGGTTCTAGTGGGTGGGAGGCTGACCAATAAGCTAAACCCCGTAAAGGTCAAAGTCGAGAAAAAATGGCAGAATGATGGTGGACTGGAAGAATATCGGCCTAAGTCCATAGACTTACAGCTCTATGCCAATGGTAAGCCATATAAAGATAAAGAGGGCAATACAAAGATAATTACCTTACCAGACAAAAATGGTAATTGGAGCGGTGTATTTGAAAATCTTCCAGAATATTGCAATTACCGACTGATTTCAGGAGGTAGTGATCCGAGTCAAGATAGATATGATGCTGATAAAGTTATATACAGTGTAAGAGAGTTGGACGCAAGCGGAAATCCAATTGAATCTAACGGATACCTGACTGCCACAGAAGGTGGAAAATATCAGGTGACTTATGACCCTGAACCCACAGTAACGCCTCCAACATCATCCGCACCCAATAAAGTGCCAGCTTTTACAAGGCCATCCCAAGAAATGCCGGGACTGGATGATGAAGCAGGTCCCGATGAAAGTGAAGAGAGTGAAGAGGATACCGAAGAAGTTGAAGAGGGCGATGAAGAATCGGGTGATCAGGCAGTGACTGGCGATGAAGGGGCAAATGACGCAGGAAACAATGAAATAACCGAGGAGCCGGAAGCAGATGCAGAAGGTTACGAGGAGGGATTTTCAGAAGAGACAACGGCAATGAATGAAGCGACAACTTTTGATGCAGCATCATACGATATGTCGGGCGTTGCCCCCACTGCAGAAGGCAATACTGAGCCACCTGCAACGGATGGCATAGCGGCTGAATTGACAGTGACCAACACTCTGGTCAAAAACTTCAAAATCGTCAAGAAAAGCAGCGTCAGTAAGAATGAGGTTTATACTCCATTAGAGGGAGCCGAGTTTACATTAACTCCGTGCAGCGATTTCGGCGTAACTGTAGAGGGGGGCGAAGTGAAAACAATCACCTCCGGCAAAGATGGAACAATAACGCTGGATTTTTGGGAGCAACTGCAAGTTGGCCAGCATTATCTGATGGAGGAAACAAAAGCCCCGGTGGGCTATATGCTAAGTAGGACGAAGTGGATCATAAAGATAGTGGAAAACTTTGGTATGAAGGAAATCGGAGAAGTAAAAAGCTTTGACGATTACTCAGACTATACAGGTCCAGGCGAAAAACCCACGCCAGAGATTGGCGATGTAAATTTTGCTCCAAGTACAACCAATCCAGGAGGATTGATATTGACTTACACATTCTACAACGACGAGATTTACGAACTGCCATCTACAGGCGGCGCAGGAGTCTACTGGTATACAATCAGCGGCATGCTACTAATGATGGGCGCATCCCTGATTTTATATAAAAACAGGCGCAGACAGGCGGTAAGGAGGTGATTGAAAAAAAGGGATAGGAAGTTAGAAAGATTTTGGCGCAGAGGCTAACAGCCAATCTGCAAAAAACAAATCAGTAGCTTTTTATTAAAAAATATGGGCAAAGCCCAAAAAAAGAAAAGGAGAATGAAGCATGAAAAAGATGAAAAAAGTTTTAGCTATGATTTTGTCATTAGTAATGGTATTCGCAATGTCTTTGACAGCATTTGCGGCTGATCCAGACACAGATCCAGGAACTGGAGATAGCGGCACAAAAACAGAAATACCACAAGCATCTAACACGACATTAGCAACAGTAAATAAGGTAGAATCAAACGCAACAGTAACAGCTTACCAAATTGTAAAAGCAAAGTACAAAATGAATGGTGATGTTAGTGAGGGATTTATTGGTTATGAAGCAGTAAGTGGTGTAGCGCTTGCTGATCCTTTAAAACCAACATCAGATGAAATCACTACAATCGCAGCAGATAAAACTTTCTTGGAAGCTGCAACAACGAACAAAGTGACTATGATCAAAGGCACAGAGGCAGCGGATGGAACTGCGTCTTTTACAGCACAGCTTAATCCTGGTTACTGGGTAGTAATCGTAAGTGAGACTGACAGCCAGACGATTTATAACCCAATGTTAGTTGGTGTTTGGTACAGCAAGAGTGGTAGCGAAGATGTTATGAGTACTGAACCAGTGGGTGCAGACGAGGAGTGGGATCTGGATACAGAAAATGTTTATGCAAAATCAGACAAACCAACCTTTGATAAAAAGATCACAGGTAGTACAACTGAGAATGGCACCGATAATACAGATGCAGCCAAAGAAGATGTTGCATTAAATGGTACTGATGGCAAAGGAAACGATGTAGCGATTGGCGATACTGTAAAATATCAGATTAATGCGCTTATTCCTGCATACAGTGACAGTTATACAAGTGTAAAAGTACAGATTAGTGACCAGTTAAGCAAAGGTTTGAAACTGAAAGGCACTCCAGTTGTAACAGTAAATAAAACTAAAATTGAAGATCCTAAGGGTGTTTATACCTACACACCAGTCAACAGAAAAGAAGAAGGAAAAACTGATCAAGTAGAAGGCTATACAATCACATTTGATTCTGCATATGCACTTGCGCATACGGGAGAAGAAATAGTTGTAACTTATGAAGCAGAATTAACAGAAGATGCAGCAACAAACTTTGATCCGAACACCAACACAGCTAAATATACCTACTCAAACGATCCGATGGATGAAGAGAGTGTAGAAGAGATCGAGAAAAAGACTTATACCTACACCTTTGAAATCGACGGAAAACTTTATGGAAACAATGAAGGTGACTGGAATAAGGTAACAGAAGAACTCTTAAAAGGTAAAAAGGTAACAACAACAGAAACTGGTAAATGGAAAGACTTTGGGCCTTTGGGTGGCGCAGTATTTACATTAACAAACGATGTTACTGGAGTATCATATGAAGCAACTACAACTGACGATGGCCGCATGAACTTCAAAGGGCTGGACGCAGGAACGTACACCTTAGTTGAGAAAACAGCTCCAGAAGGCTACACACTTAACACTCAAACAGTTCCAGTAGTGATTACTGCAACATACAATACAGACGGTACATTGAAGGATTATAGCATCAAAGTAAATAATAAGGAAACTTCTACGTATGAAGCTACTTACGATAAGAGTGATGCGAGCACAGCTAAAGATGTGGTTACTAATATTACAACAAAAGAAGAGATTACAACAAAAGAGGGTTACACTACCTCTGATGCCTACATCTTCTGGAATACTGAACTTTCCAGCCTTCCTTCAACCGGTGGTATCGGTACAACAATCTTCACCATCGGTGGATGCATCATCATGATCATCGCAGCAGGTTTGTTCTTCGCAAGCCGCAGAAAAAAAGCTGAGAACTAAAACATACAGGCGATTTTACCAAACATAAAAACACCTGATAGACCTCCGGGGCGCACGCCGCCCCGGAGCAATCAAAGAGAAACAGGAAACCCGATTGAGCGCAGCAATAAGGAGAGGCCAGATGAGAAAAAAACTTCCAGCCATAATTTTCACTATATTGTTTTTAGCCGGTTTGTCCTTGCTGCTGTATCCGTTTGTGGCGAATCAGTGGAATAACTACAGGCAGAAGCAGCTGATTTCCAATTACGATGAACAGATCGCCCAAAAAGAAGCCGCGGGCGAGATTGATTACAAAGCCGAGTGGAACAAAGCCCAGTCCTACAACGCGGCCCTGCTTCCCAGCATCCTTCCCGATTCCTTTGCGAAAGCGGCGCAGGGCGAAGGCGAGGCCGGATACATGGCCTGCCTGAACCTGACCGGCGACGGCATGATGGGTTACGTGCAGATTCCGAAGATTAACATTAAACTGCCGATTTTTCACACCACGGACGAGGAAGTGCTCCAGCAGGCAGTGGGCCATCTGGAGGGAAGCTCCCTTCCGGTGGGAGGCGAGAACACCCACGCGGTGCTGTCCGCCCATCGGGGACTGCCAAGCGCCACGCTTTTCACGGATTTGGATAAGATGGAGAAGGGGGACTATTTCCTCCTGTACATATTAGACGACACCCTCTGCTACCAGGTGGATAAGATCTCGGTGGTGGAGCCGGATCAGACCGAAGACCTGGCCGTGGAGCCGGGAAAAGATCTGGTCACGCTTCTCACCTGTACGCCCTACGGCGTAAACAGCCACCGGCTGCTGGTGCGGGGCCATCGGATTCCGTACGACGGCGTCGAGGAAGAGCCGTCTCCCACATCCCTCATCGGCACGAGCCTTCACACCAGTTATCTTCTCTGGGTGCTGGTGGGCCTGGCGGTGACCGGCCTGTTCATCCTGATCTTGTACCGCGGGGAAGTGAAGAGAAAGAGAAGGCGGCAGCTTCTGAAAAGCCTGCCATCCGACGACCCAAAGGACGGTGACTAAATCATGCTGCGGAAAATATCGACAGTCCTGTTTGCCCTGTTGTTCCTGGCGGGGCTGGGCATCCTGGCCTATCCCACCGTGTCCAATCAGTGGAACAACTACAGGCAGAATCAGTTGATCAGTAATTACGAGGGGAAGATAAGCGAGATGAAGCCGGAAGACTTCACCGCGGAGTGGGAAAAAGCGCGGGCGTTCAACGCTACGCTTGAGAAAAACAATCTCTACGGCGATGTCTTCGGAGAGGCCCATCAGGATTTGGAAAATACGGAATACTGGAAAATCTTAAACGTGGCCGGGGATGGCGTGATGGGCTATCTGTCCATTCCGAAAATAAACATAAGGCTGGCCATCTACCACGGCACCGGAGAGGATCTTTTGCAGACCGGCGTGGGGCACCTAAGCGGCACCAAGCTTCCCATCGGCGGCGAGAGCACGCACAGCGTGCTGGCGGCCCACCGGGGACTGCCAAGCGCGAGGCTTTTCACCGACGTGGACCAGTTGGACCGGGGCGATCAGTTTTACATCCATGTGCTGGATGAAATCCTGGCCTACCAGGTGGATCAGATTTTGCCCATGGTGGATAAGGACGACGCGGAAACGCTGGAAGGCGCCCTTCAGATTGAGAACGGCGAAGACCAGGTGACGCTTTTCACCTGCACGCCCTACGGCGTAAACTCCCACCGGCTGCTGGTGCGGGGCCATCGGGTTCCCTATCAGGGCGAGGAAGAGGAGAGCACGGCGGACACCATGTTGCGGGCGCTGAAGGACTACTACATGCTGTACCTGATTATCGGCCTGTGCGTCACACTGTTGATTATATTGACGATGAAAGCTTTATTTAAACGGAAAAGGAAATCATAAGGAGGGTGGGAAGAGATGAGAAAAGGATTAAAGAAGGCAAATGCATGGCTGCTGGCCCTGGCGCTTCTGGTTTCTCTGCTGGCGGTTCCCAGGGCTTACGGGGCCTACGGCATTGACACAGGGAAATCGTGCGCGCTGACGCTTGAGCTGGACGGCCAGTACGAGGAGCTAAAAGAGCTGTCCATTCCGGTGAAAATTTACCGGGTGGCCAGCGTGGGCGCCGACGGAAGATACGCGCCGCTGGAGAGCTACGGCGGACTGGATTTTTCCGGGGTAAGCAGCGAAACGACGGCGGAAGACTGGTCGAAGATGGCGCAGCAGGCGTCTGCCGCGGTGCAGGCGGCCGGTTCCGAACCGACAGCCACGACCACAGTCCAGAAGCTGCCGGGCCAGGCGGAAGCCCAGGGCCAGGCCGCGAACCTTCCGACGGGCATGTATCTGGTGGAAGCGGAAATGGTCAAGTCGCCGGAATATGAATATAATTTTATCCCGTACCTAGTCGCTCTTCCCAATAACTACTACGGAGAAACCGGAGACGACGCTTGGGTGTACGACGTGGACTCCATCTTAAAGCCGGAGCAGAAAGAGCGGTTCGGCAGCCTGATCATTGAAAAAGAGCTGCTGGCCTACAACGAAACCTTTGGCGGCGCGGACTTTGTTTTCAAAGTGGAAGCGGAAAAAGGCGGAAAACCCGTCTACAGCAACGTGCTGTCCCTGGCCTTCGACGCGCCGGGCGAAAAATCCCTGCAGATTGACGGCCTTCCCGCCGGGGCGAAAGTAACCGTGACGGAAGTGTACAGCGGTTCCTGCTATGAGATTGTCGCGGACGCCCAGCGGGTGCAGACCGTGGATCACATCATAGCGGAAGGAGAAGAAGGCAGCCCGCAGCGGGTGCGTTTTCAGAACACATACGACAAACATCCCAACGGCGGCTCCAGCATCGTGAACCACTTCAGATACGAAGGGAACGGCATTTGGGGTGAGCCGCAGCAGCAAAGAGACAGCGCACAGTAGCGAATAGATCAGGAGAATGAGAGAAGGGGGAAAGGCAATGAAGAAGCAAAGTTTCTGCCTGGCGGCGGCAGCCCTTTTGCTGGCCGGCAGCGTGACGGTAGGAAGCGCCATAGCGTATTTCACCACATATGCCACGGCCTCCGGCGGAGCAGAGGTGGATCTGGGCTTTACGACGACAGAGCCCAATGAGGAAATTAAAGACGGATCAAAGCATATCAAAGTTGAAAATACAGGCGAGAGCGATTGTTTTGTGCGGGTGCGGATTCTGTACGGGGACCGATACGAGCCGTATATCCGCATAAGCGGCGAAAATTGGGAGGAGAAGCAGGAGAAAGACCAGTACGGCCAGGACGTACGCAATTTCTACTATAAAGATCTGCTCCCGGCGGGAGCGACCACGCCCGACGAGCTTTTGGCGGAGATTCATGTGAAGGAAATGGAATACACAGACGACTTTAACGTAATCGTAGTCCAGGAGTGCACGCCGGCGCTTTACGACGAGAATGGAAATCCCTACGCCGACTGGAATGTGATTTTGGATACAAAGCAGGACAGCTATAATTAGGAGGTGCAAGGCATGAAGAATAAGATCAAATCTTTTTTGTTAAAACCCGTGTTCCTCCTGTCCATATCCGGCCTGCTGCTGGCATTAAGCGCACTGGGAAGCGCCCAGGCGGCGCTGACCTACTACAGCGAGAACTACCAGGCGGGCGTAAATATTTCCAGCATCGGGGTCAGCCTGATGGAGAACGGACAGCGGGTCAGCTACCGGGACTATAAGGACGGCGAATGGGACGAAAACAAAGAGCCGGGAAAGCTTTTGCAGCATTTAAAAGGCGACGGCGAGGACAACAAAATTATTCCCGGGAAAGCCTATGAAGAGCGCTTAAGCGTGCGAAACAGCGGACAGATTGACTCCTACGTGCGGGTGACTGTATACAAGGACTGGCAGGACCCGAAAGGCCGCAGAGACACCAGCCTTTCGCCGGAGCTGATCGATCTGCATCTGCCTTTGAACGAAGGATGGATTCTGGACGAGAAAGCGTCCACCAGAGAGCGCATGGTGCTCTATTACACGAAAATCCTTCCGGCCCAGGCGGACAGTCCGGCTTTAAGCGACACGCTGAAGATTGACGCGGACATCGCGAAAAAGGCGACGGAAAGCGTCATCGAGGACGAGAAGGGCTATAAGACAATCACCACCCAATACGCCTACGACGGATACCAGTTTAACTTGACAGCGGAAGTGGACGCCGTGCAGACCCACAACGCCCAGGATGCCATTAAGAGCGCGTGGGGCGTGGACGTGGATGTGGCGGCGGACGGCAGTATAAGTTTGCAGCAATGATAGGAGGGACTGTGATTTGAGGAAAAAAATATTATGCCTTTTTATGGCAGCGGCCTTGAGTCTGGGTGCGGCATGTCCCGCCTATGCAGAAGAGCATGAAGGTTCCAAGAACTGGAAGGTGGAATTTGACGGCAGTAAGATGGACAGTAATTTCAGTTCCGCGGAGATGGCGGAGGAAATCTCCAGCATCCAGCCGGGAGACAGCATCCGGCTTAAGGTGGTTTTGAAAAATTCCGGCAGCGAGGCCACTGGTTGGTATATGACCAATAAGGTTTTATCCACATTGGAGGAGAGCCAGTCGTCAGCCGACGGAGGCGCATACACTTACCGGCTGGTCTATGAAGCGGCCAATGGAACGGAAGACGTGCTGTACAGCAGCGAAGCCGTGGGCGGCGAGGACAACGATAAGAATGCCGGCGAGGGCCTCCATCAGGCCACCGGTTCCCTGGAAGATTTCTTTTTCCTGGATACGTTAAACAGCGGCCAGGAAGGGGCGGTTTACCTGACCGTGAAGCTGGACGGGGAGAGCCAGGGCAACGACTATCAGGACACTCTGGCGCGGTTACAGATGAATTTTGCGGTGGAAAAGGCGGAGCCGGTGGAGGTCACTGTCACGCCCACGCCCATCGAAAACACCATAAGGAGAACGCTGCAGCAGGATTCTAGAAATATCATTGCCGCCAGTGTGCAGACCAATGACCCCACACAGATCCTGCCTTATTGCCTGGCGGCTCTGGCCGCAGGCGTCGCGCTGCTGGTTCTGGGGGCGGTCATCATAAAAAGACGGCGCGGCGAGCAGGACGGGGAAGGAGGGAGCCAGGAATGAAAATAATGAAAAAGATTTTGTCTTTGCTGGCAGTCCTCTGCCTGACCGGCCTCCTTCCGGCCGCAAGCGTCCGGGCGGCGTCGCCGGATGACTACACCTATACGGTTACGATTTACGCCGGCAATCAGGGGACGTTTACAGACACGGTGAATCTGTTCGTGGATCACACGAAGAGCGGCAGCACGTCTGAGAGCACAGTGAAAGTGGCGGACGGAATGGTTACAGTCACCGGCCTGGTGCGGAATGATTTTATTACAATGGAGCTGCAGACGGACTCCGTTAAAATGACCGAAGCGGGCAAATATTATGTGAAAGGCATCCGCAAAAGCGGTCGGGACAACAGCACAGTGGCCACCTCCGTTTTGGAAGTGGACCGGGATGCGGACTACGTGGTCGCTTACGGCGTAAAGGGAAAAATGGTGAAGTACACCGTCAACTACCAGGACGCGGCCGGAAACGAGCTGCTTCCCAGTGATGAGTTTTACGGAAATATCGGCGACAAACCGGTGGTTGCCTATAAATACGTAGAAAACTTTGAGCCGGAAGTCAGGGCGCTGACCAAGACGCTGGACGCCAACGAGGCGAAGAACGTATTCACTTTCGTGTACACGCCCACAGACCGGGCGGTCGTCACCCGGCAGGTGGGAACGCCAGGGACCACAACCACCACCGTTACAGAAGTTCTTCCGGGGCCGGTTACCACAACCACCACGGAGACGGTGGCGGATGAAGGAGTTCCGGCGGCGGCAGCGGGTGAAGAAGCCGCCGCGCCGGAAGAAGAAACCACAGGCGAGGAGGCGGCAGACGAGGGGGAACAGCCGCCCGTACAGGAAATCGGCGATGAGGAAGTGCCTCTGGCGAACACGGATCTGAAGGATCTGGATGAGGAAGAGGTTCCCGCCAGCAATATTCAGCTGGATAAAGTAGTGAAAAAAGGCCTTCCGCTGGCTGCCTGCGTGGGAATCGCCGTAGCCGCTGCAGCCGGACTCATCGTGCTGGGCGTAGTGGTGAAAAAGAGAAAAGGCAAGGCAGTTCCAATTGAAAAGAAATAAAAATAAGGCGAAAAAAAGCCCGGTGGCCGCAGTCTGCGGCGCACTGGGCGCTGTTTTATTGGTCATACTGGTGGCTTTCTGCCTCCCGCTGACTGTCCCCCGCGCATTTGGCTACCATATCTACACCGTGGTCAGCGGCAGCATGGAGCCCGCCATCCCCATCGGCAGCCTCCTCTACATCCAGGAAGCGCCCCCGGAAGACATGAAGACGGACGACGTAATCGCCTACTACGGCGGCAAAGACGCCACGGCAATCATTACCCACCGGGTGGTGGAAAACCGGGTGTTCATGGGCGAATTCGTCACCAAAGGGGATGCCAATTCTGCCGAGGACAAATCGCCCATCCCCTACGATAATTTCATCGGAATCGTGCGCCTGTCCATTCCCCGGGCCGGAAAAGCGGCCCAGGCGTTTTCAAGCCTTCCCGGCAAAATCACAGCTGGGTGTCTGATTGGGCTGGCGGTGATTTTGCAGGCAATCGCTTCGGCGATACCGCAGAAGGAATAGTAAAATAGAGTGTTGCATAATAAAAAGCATAAAGTTGTCTGATAAATTCACAGAGACTTTATGCTTTTGTTTAATCTTATTAAAACCTTTTCTTAAGTAAATCCAATTCTGGATACACTGACGACCGGGAGATCCCCATACCCCTCAGCCATTTCATGATTGATTCGCAACAGCTTTGATCGATTGTAATTTTATAAAGAAATGTATTTTCTTCCTTTTCTTTCGCAGCGCCCTTCTCCAATACGTCTTTTTGAAATTTTTCCAATGACATATAATCAAATGCGATATTATCTTTTATAGAATTCTTATGAAGTTCCGGCAGTGTGTACAAATTAAATGCTACAAAACAGCCGCTTTGCGACCGGATCCGTGTATTGAGCCGTGATGTCCAGATGGCGATAGGTCTGTACAAATCTTTTGCATAATTCCGTAGTTTTTTATATTCTTCTTTAGGATATTTTTTCCAGTTGTCAAATTCCTTATCAAATTCCATTTTTCCCAGAAGATATGATTCAAATATAGTTTCATTGGGTTTTGTAGAAAAATTGGGAATGGAATCCCTTGCCCAATCCTCTGGGGAAGCCACACGCTTTTCAAGCCACTCAAAATCCTTCTTTGTTTTATCGGACAATTTATCTTTTTCTCTACGTACACGACTTGCGTTTTCAAAACATAGGCGGTTGCATCTCTTAGGTTTCAGAAGATACAGCGCAGTATCATTTTTTCCGTCTGTATCTTCAAAATACTTCTCCAGCGCAAAATACAACGCAGAAAACGCATTTTCCGACCAGTCCAAAAATGATGTTGGAACCGAATAATGCTGCATAAGCGCAATATAATCCGAAAGCGTGAAGCGTACTCCAACGGGCATTTCCGGTGCGCCATCCGCATAGAATTTGAACTTTTCAAATTCGTATTGCTGGAAAGCCCTCAGGCTTTTGTGCTGCCCGCTCTTTTTTTCGTCGTATTCCCTCATAATAGAAGGAGTCAGGTTATAAGAATTTTTTGCCTGCCCGCGAAACCAGATAGGTTCTTTCGGATTTTCGTCCAGTATTTTGTGTTCACAGTACTGCAGATAAAACAGCAGTTCTTGCAGCGAGCGCACATGGAATTTCCATGGTGTTTCCAAGTCAGAAGAAATTTTTACGGACGTTTTTACCGGCCGATTAGGATGCCAATGGTCTGTCTTCGATTCCCGTTTCCGAACATCAAGGTTAATGTCAGAAAGTTGTTTAAATGTTTTCTGCACTTGGAAATGCTGCGCTACGGCCAAGTCATGCTGAAAACGTTTATCCGGGTAATCCTGAGCCTTCTGGGAATCCCATGCATAGGCATTTTTTGACCAGACAGCATCCACCATGGAATCGTATTCTTCGAAAACCGTCTTCTTTATGTCTTTACAGAGTCCTTTCAGCCGGTCTGACCGATCTTTATCTGAACTGCAAAGCTCCTCCGCTCTTTTTCTGACATCGAAATCCGGCAGGATGTTCGCAAAGATTGGATCGTAGAACGAAAAACAATTACAAGCTCCGCTATAATCACTTGCGAAGTTTCCAATACATTGCACTGAAAAGGCTTTCCAATACTTTAGAGCTTCCGCAAAAATTTCATCATCTTTTGCACTCTCCTTTTTTGAATAAAACCATATGTATTTTTTTATAAATTTTTCTTTAATTTCCTCCCATTGTTCCAATTTCCATTCTTCTCTTGAAAAATACTCGCAAACAAGTCCACAGCGAAGTCGTTGTGTTTCTTCCAAATTTTCTATATCAAAATCGCTGCGATTTGAGTCTCTCCAGGCTTGTATGCAAAAAAGCGTATAATCTTCTAATCCCATTGATGTCAAAGAAACCATCGCGATATCACAGCGCGCTTCTTTAATCCCATCTAATAAAACCAGGTTGATACTATCACAAATATCTCTCGCTCCATCAAAATTGCTTCTCAGGCCTAAAATTTGTAATCTCTGGTATTCTTTGTGAATAATACAATAAAGAAACCGATCAAATATTTTCTTCAATTCGTTTTTGGGCCTGTTGTCTGTTTTCAAAATCTGGTTTATGCCCTTTTCCATGAATTTTTTGTAAGTATAATCCATCAAATGTTCGCAAAGACTTCCAAAAAAATCGTCCGAGAGCTTTTCATGGCAATAAAACAGAATCTTGCGCTGATATTCTGTAAATGCATTGCCATAGCCAGCTATATCGTCACGCCACCACTTATCCGAATGGGTCCGAACAAACTTTAATATCTCATCATCCAGCCAATACTTTCCTGCGTCCTTTCCTGTTTTTGGATTCGTAAAAAATATTTCCTGCACCAGAGGAGAAAGGCCGAAAAAATTATTGTTTTCGGTCAACAAATCCTTTAATTTATCATTTACAGTCCCATCAACGGACGTAAACAACAGTTGATTAAAAATATGAATAAATTGTATTTTAAAATACTCGCTGATAATAAAATGTCCCATATACCAGTTACGTTTTTCACGCGACTGGGGCACTGCATAATGGAACAATTCATGCACCAAATAGCGCAGTCCCCTTTGTGGATCAAAAATAATGGAAGCGGGAATCGTCAGATTAATTGCCCGCATTTCACTGGCGCTGCTATAATCGAAATAAAGTTCTGAGTTGACCTGGGGTATTGTGTTCACTGTAATAAGTGGAACCATCTCTGCTTTTGGCTCCTGGCCCTGCATCAGATAAATTGTTTCCAGTATAATTTTTGCAAAACCATAATACATGTGGAGCAGTAAATCATACTGTCCCGTCATCCGAAAATGACTGCGGGGAATATCCAGCACCATACGGCTGGACTGTGACAGATGATAGATCTGCTGTTTAAAAGCATTGGTCAAATCTTTGAAATTTTCCCAAAAATCGTCGTTTTCCTCTGGACGTTCAGATTCTTTATAATGGTCAAGCCATGATTCAACCGCATGCAATACTGCTTTAAACTGGCGGTGAAAATCGGCTGCCCATATTTGGTTGTATGCGGATGCAAGTGTGCTGAGATAATCGGTATATAATAAATCCATCATATCAATGGCGCCCGCAGAGGGAAGAATCGTGTTCGCCATCTCCTTGCAGATGCGATCGTAATAGGCCTTGTTGCGCCGTTTAGTCTCTTCATTATCCGGTTCGCATCCTATCAACTCTTTCCAGTCTCCCTTTTTAATTTCGGAATCCTGTAGCTTCTCACTGTCCGTCTTAAGGATAAACGGGAAGTCTTTCAGTATATCTTTTAACTGTGTGTTTTCATCCCCATATTCAAACAACAGTTTTGTGTTATTCCGAAGTATCTCGCGGAATACCTCTTTGTAATAGCCGTCTCCATCACGTTTTGCATTGCTAAAATCCTCATTTTCCTGCATATATTTAAGGGCTTGAGAAGACGGCATTTGAATCACAAAATCATACTCCCCGGATGAACGTAAAAATTCCCATTCAGAATGGCCCATCTGCAGATCGTCAATATTTTTAAGAGGATTTGATCCTTCTTGAACAGAAAGCTGAACGGAGGCCTTCCCTTTCACTTCCGGGAATGGCGGCGCCGAAGCGGGACGGATTTTATCAAAATCCTTATCCAGTTTTGTTGTAATCGTTGTATTGGATGCCAGAAACAAACGGGTTTTAGCCTCATCTTTTATTGAAGTTTCAAAACGCTTCAAATTCTTAATTATCTCTAATACATCCACATACTGATTGCTGAGCCAGACAATACCGATTTCTGTAGCATTTAGTGAGCCATAAACCTCACAGACAGTTTTGTCTTCTTCCGCCACCTTTTCATTGATTTTATCTATGATTTCCAATATCTGTGTTCTTAACTTCGGAAGGTATTCAAAAACTTTTATCTGGGTACGCGCTTCATTGGTAAAAGATAACAAGGATAGGCAGAAAAAGCGTCTGTCTACAAATTCATTTTCTATATTACACCATACCTTACGCTCACAATCAAATTGAAGCCGTCGCGGTGCGCTTTCATCATCAATACCATAAAGCAGGACGCTTTGTCTGCGGCCCAAATAGTTCTTGGCCAGATGGGATACATCATGATACCTGCGAAACGTATCAATAGGGATAATTTCAAGTATATCAAAATCACCAAATACAATATAGGCATTGTTGCTGTGCAACTGATCATGTCCATCTTTTTCTCGTGTTATTTGATAATTAAAATACTCGATGCGTTCTTTATAGTTATAGAGATAACGCCTGGCATACTGATACAGATTGATTAAGTATCCATTTTGTTTCCTTTGTTTTTTCATAAATTTTATCTCCTAAATATACAAATCTAAAAGTCCCTGTTTATTTCTACGACAAATAGCCATTTATAGTTCAAAAATACTCCTATAAAATTATTGTTTTTAGCCAAAAAATTTGTATTTGCACAGTATTCTGTTTTGGCCAAAAATAAAGCCTGTTATATAATTGTTCCAATGATATAACAGGCTTTTTAGTATAAATATTCAGCATATAGCCATATTTAAACATTATATCTGCCATAATATTCGGCAGTATTTACCAAATGACCAACATGCGCTTTCCGATCAGCGTCCCATTCATAGACATATATTTCTTCCGGCATTCGTGCCCGTTCCTCCTTATAGTTATCCTTCGGGCGAATACCGTTTTTTTCATAAAAAGCATTCTTACGTTTTCCTGGCCTCAACTTTTCTAAATATGACATTGACTAAACCCCCATTTTTATTGTCTTTCAAAATTTTAAAACTTTTTGTCCCTGAAATTTTAGCTGTTAATAAGAATCTTCAAAAGCATAGATAAAAAAAGCTTTAGACCACTTTTTTGTCGATTTCAGGCAAAACGTCCTTTGCATATAGATATCCACAATTATAATAACAAAACTTTTTTATTTTGTCAAGTCTAATTTTCTTGATTTTCCATAGTTTTATCCATACAAATACCGATCAGCAACCTTGTTTATCCAGCGCTTTCAAAAAACCCCCTAAATGTTATTAAACAAAAAACAAAAGAGGATGTCTGAATTCAATCTCGTCCAGTCTTTCGTTCATGGGATGCAGTTTGACATCCAGTAATTGGGAAATCGCCAGTAAATCTTCATTGGTTAGCATACAAATCACCTCCTCCGCCTTCCTGTCCCCATTATATCACAGAGGCTTCGGCGGCCGCAGTGAATTAGAAATTCAAAAAGGATAGGCCAAAATCCGGGGAAAATCATTTTCAAAAGATGAAAAAACTGATATAATTTACACAAGAATAAAGAACTATCCACAGATCACGAGGTTTTGCAGATTATGAATGCGATTTTAGGATATATTGGCCGGCATTTAATACCGTTGTCTCTGCTGCTGGCGGCGTCTGTCTTTGCTGTGTTTTGCCTGGGGCTTTATCTGCGGGAGAGGAAGAGGGCGCGGCGGACAGAAGGCGCGGTATCGGAGGAGCGGGAGTTTTACCGGTCTTTTGCCGTCCATAAGCAGGAATTTTTTCTTTTAATTCGGAAAAGTGATCTGCGGATCTTATATATCAGTCCCAATTTTCAGGCGGTCACGGGAATGGACGCTGCGCTGGTATGGTCTGACCTGGAGACGCTGAAGAAGCTGGTCACGGCCAAGACGGCCAGGAATATCGTCCGGCAGCTAAAGGAATGGGACGGGGCGCGGGAGCTGAAGCTGGAGTTCGATTACCAGGCGGCGGGCAGCGAAAAGCTTTCCCATGGGTGCGCGTCCATCCAGCCGGATGAGGGCGGCGCCCATTATCTGGTTGTGTTTGGGGATATTACGGAGGATTACCAGGCGCGGGCAGCCATGCAGGCGGAGCTCGCGCAGGCGTACCAGGAGAGCCAGGCCAAGACGGATTTTCTTTCGAAGATGTCCCACGAGATCCGCACGCCCATGAATGGGATTCTGGGGATGCTAAGTCTGGCCAAGGTGCACGTGGAAGATCCGCAGCAGACCAACTATTATCTGGATCGGGCGGAGAGCTTGTCTCAGTTTTTGCTTACGCTGATCAATGATATTTTGGATATGTCTCGTATCGAGAGCGGGAAAATGGAGCTGGAGAAGGCGGCTTTTGATCTCTTTGAGGTGGCTGAAAAGCTGGATTCCATGTTCCGCAGCACCACGGAGGCGAAAAACCTTCAGTGGGATGTGCAGATGCAGGATTTTGATGTGCGCCGCGTGGTGGGGGATGAGCTGCGCATGACACAGGTGATTATCAATTTCATCTCCAATGCGGTGAAATTCACGCCGCCGGGGGGCGCGGTCACGGTCACTTTCCGGCAGATGCACAAAATTGACGGGAATCTGCATTTGATGATTCGCGTGCGGGATACGGGAAAAGGAATCAAGTCGGATTTCATAAGCCGGATTTTCCGGCCCTTCGAACAGGAGGACGCGTCCACGGCCCACCACTATGGGGGCAGCGGACTGGGGATGGCCATTGCCGACAACATTGTAAAGTTGATGGGCGGGGAAATCATCGTGGAGAGCGAGGAAGGAAAAGGCACGGAGTTTGTGGTTTACATAAGTATGCCTATCGCCGAAGGCGATCAGACTGTGCCGGAGTCTTGGAAGGATGCGCGGCCGGCGGATGAGGCCGGGGATCGCAAGAAAGCCATTGAAGACTTTACGCTGGAGGGCCTGCACATCCTTCTGGCGGAGGATAACGATATCAATGCGGAGATTGCCATCGAGATTATGGAGATGGAAGGCGCCGCGCTGGAGCGGGCCTGCGACGGCCTGGAGGCGGTGCGCATGTTCCGGGAAAGCCCGGAGAATGGATACGACGCTATTCTCATGGATATCCAGATGCCGAATATGACGGGCTGGGAGGCGGCAGCCGAGATCCGCAAGCTGGACAGAAGCGACGCGGACATTCCGATTTTCGCCATGTCGGCCAATGCGTTTGTGGAGGATAAACGGCATTCTGTGGAAGTGGGCATGAACGGGCATATTTCCAAACCGGTAGATTACGATGAAGTGCGGCAGCGGCTGGGTGAGGCTCTTTTAAAATAGTCATGGAGGCGGCCTATGAATAAGTGGAAAAAAATCAAGAAGAGCTGGCTGGTGGCGGCGGTCACCGGGGTAGCTGTTGTGGGGGCTGGGATTGCGGTTCTGGCAGGCGCCTCTGGCCGCCATGCCGTGTTTGAACCCAAGGATTATGAAAATTTTGAAAATCAATACGAAAACAGCGGGGAATACGATTCTGCAGCCGGGGACGGGGAGGAGTCGGATCTGGCCGACGAGAGCGAAGACGGCGAAAACAGCGCGGACGAAGACAGCCAGAAAGCTCTGAAAGTGGCCCACGAGGATCCAAAAGATCCAAACGAACCCGACGGTCTTGGCAGGACTGAGGATCCGGATTACGGCGAGGAACCCGGCCAGGAGGTCAATCCGGATGCGTTTGCGCTGACCGATGACCGGGGTGCGGACAGCATCGGCGTGCGCCCGGCCGGCGGCCTTCCCGACGGAAACGCCGGCGTCCTTCCGGGAAACGGCCCAGGTCCCGCTTTAGGAGCCACGGCAGCGCCAGCCGGCCCCCAAGAGCCGGGCGCGGAACCCACACAGGCGCCGTTCCCCACGGCAACCCCGGAGGCTGTTCCAACGCCGAGGCCCACCCGTGCGCCGGCGCCCACAAAGATTCCGGAACCGGATCCCACCAACGGGCCGGAGGTTATCCCCACGCCGAAGCCCACACAGAGACCGCCGGCGCCCACTGCCCCGCCGCAAACCTGGGAGAATAACCAGCTAAAGCCCCGGGATCCGGTGGAGACTAAGGACGGCACGCTGGTGAAGCTGACGGCGGCCATAAACCGGAAATACTACCAGGGGGACGTTTTTCAGGGCGGCGACGCCCAGGTGACGGCCACGTTTCGCCAGCCGGACGGCACACGCAAGGACCGAACGCTGTCCTACGGCGGGGCCGACGGCTACAGCGTGCATCTTTCCACAAAGACTGTGGGAACCTACACGGCTACGTTCACTTATCTGAAGGTCACGGCACGGGCGCAGTATGAGGTAATCTCCAGCGGCGTGTCCGTCCGTTACCAGGGCGAGAAAGACGGGGAGATTTACGCCATCAACTTTCCAGGGCCGCTGGGCGGCGACCCGGAAACCATGGATAAAATATCGGGCCGGGAATTTCACGCCACCAGCGGAGGCCGGGTGGATCTGACGGACATCCACAGCCGGATGATCGCCTACTTGGGGGATGAAAAGATCCAGAAAAATTTCCTGGAAAGCGCCACGTACCAGAATACGTCGTTTCTGCGGGAGAAGGACGGCTACCTGGAAAATATGCTGTGCGGTTTTCGCTATTACGCCAACGGGAGCCTGGAGGAAGACGGGCCGTATCTGTATTACCCGGTCTACAGCTGGGGTGCCAACAATCTGCGTAATGTAGTCAATATGGTCGTGGACGTGCCGGAGGGATATAAGATCCGCCGCACGGTCCAGGACGAAAACAATCTGGAGAAATACCGGGCGGAGCAGGTATTGGAGCAGTACGAAGGGGCGGGTTTTGTCCTGTCGGCGCCCATGGGCGTTACAAGGATTGCGCTGAAAGGCGGCCAGGGAAACGGAAACGTCACGTCCATGGTTCTGCCGGAGAGTGTCCGCAAGATTGACTTTGCCAGCGTGGCAAAATGCCTGCCGAAGCTGGAAGCCTATGAAACGTCCGGGACGGGCGTTTACCAGGCGTCGGATGGCCTTTTGTACAGCCGCGATGGAAAAAAACTCATCAGCGTTCCGGCGGGCCGGACCCAGGCGGAGATCCCGAACACGGTGACGGTCATCGGAAAAGACGCTTTTAAAAACAGCCGCGTCCGCCGGCTGGATCTGCCGGAGTCGGTGGAAACCCTGGAGGAGGGCTGTTTTGAGGGACTCCAGGCAGACGCGATTCGCATAAAAGGAAGCCAGGCGCCGAAAAATATTTCCGACACTGGTTACAGGGGTAAGATCCTGTTCCGGGATTCAGACTATGACCTTTGCCTGAAAGCGGGGATGTTCGCTTTCAGGAGTGCGGATATAATTTTTGGCGCTATGGATGAAAAGGGCGCGGAAATCCCAGAGAAGACAGGGCTCTACCGCTATGATGAGCGACGGCGCATACTGACTGACGCTGGGCGGCCAAATACGCTGGCGGGCATTCCGTTGGATACATATGGGCGATACGCCGTTTTGGAGGGGATTACCGCCATCGGGGCGGGCGCGTTCGCGGGCGTGGACGGCCTGAAGGAAGCGGAGCTGCCCGCCACGGTGACGGAGCTGGAAGCGGGAAGTCTGGTTTTCACGGAAAATGCCGTGGAGATTTTCCTGGCGGCCAAACAGACGAAGGTTTCGCCTGAGGTTCTAGGCGATCCGGCGGACGGGCCGGCGCGGCTTTTGCTCAAGGTCTATGTGCCAAAGAAGGCTTACGAATCCTACCTGGAACAGTGGTCGCAGGCGCTGGATCCGACCTATGGCGCGGGGACGGCGGCGCGGCTTTTGCAGGCGGGCGACGACGGGTATTTTTACGAAAATCAGGCCAGATACCGGAAGGTTGTGGAAAATCAGCGGGAGACTTATCGCCTTGTGAAAGCGTACGCCCAGGATCAGACGGTTTTTCAGGTGAAAGAGGGGACGACGGCTATCGAGGCGGAGGCCTTTGCGCTGTGCGGCTCCCTGGAAATCATCTGGCTTCCGGATACGCTGAAAGAAGTGGCGGCTGACGCCTTTGCGGGCTGTGGGAAGCTGCGGACGGTGGCGGCAAAGTCTGCTAAGATTTTCCCCAAAGGCGCCTTTGACGGGGCGGCCCCGGATGTGCAGATTTATGAAAAGGGCCGCGGCTTTAAAGAATTTGTCTGCGCAAAAGGCCTGCTGTACGGGAGGACGGCCGACGACAGCTATACGCTTTTGGATGCGCCCACGGACTGCGCCGGGGAGGTCGTCCTCCATGAGAACACAAGCCGTCTGGGCGAAGCCGCGTTTCGGGACTGTGCGGGGCTTACGAGCCTTCGCATACCCGCCCCGGAAACCCTGACAGAGATAGGGGCCGGCTGCTTTGAGAACTGCGCGTCGCTTAAGCGGATGCGTCTGGAAGAGGCGGCGCGGCTGCAGACGGTGGGCGAGTCAGCCTTTCGTGGCTGCGAGAGCCTGACAGAGCTTTATCTGCCGGATGGCCTGAAAAAAGGAGAAAAGGGCCTGTGCTGCGGCTGCACGTCGCTGGAGACAGTGCGGGCGCCCGGCGTGGGGCAGGTGGGAGAGGAGATGTTCTTCAACTGCCAGAGCCTTGCGTCCGACGGGCTGATCTTGGATTGGGAGGCGCTGACAAAGGTGGAAAGCCGGGCATTCGCCCACTGCGGTTTGCTGACGGCCTTCCCGGATATGCCGAGGCTTATAAGCCTGGGGGATCAGGCGTTTTTTGCTTGCCAGCGTCTGCAGCGGATGGCATTGCCGGAAGCGCTTACCTCCATGGGCGAGGAATGTTTCGGGGAATGCAGCGCACTGGCCCAGGTGACCTTAAACGGAAAGCTGACGGGAATCAGCCGCTACTGTTTCTACGGCTGCCACGGGCTGACGCGGGTGGAATTTGGCCCACAGCAAAGGGAGGCGCTCCAGGTGGTGGGTGTGCAGGCGTTTGGCCAGTGTGTGTCCCTGGAAAGCCTGGATTTGAGTGAGTTTCCCGCGCTGCGGCAGATGGGCGAGCGCGCCTTCTCTGGGTGTGCGCTTTTGACATCCGTGCGGCTGCCCGAAAATCTGGCCAAAGCGCCGGACTGTTGTTTCGAGAACTGCCCGAACCTGTCGATTCTGACAATGTTATCCAGCCGGCCGCTGGCGTTCGGCGCGACTGTTTTTGGGGAAAGTCTGCCTCCGTTTCTCCATCTGTGGGTGAAGGAGGAATGCTTAAGCGCCTACCGGAAGGCCTGCCAGAGCGTCCTGGACCCGGTTTACGGAGCGGGGACGACAGAAGCCATTCTCGGGAAAATCGACGAAAAAACAGAGATTGTCCGCGGAATTACCTTCGAGTTTACGGAGGAGGGAAGGGTTTTAAAGAAAGCGTCGGAGGCGTTCGAGGGCGATTATGCTGTGCCCATTGACACGGTGCGGATTGCGCCGGAGGCGTTTTTAAACTGCGCGAAGCTGACAAAAATCCGGCTGCCCCAGGACAGCATGATTTCCCTGGGGGACCGCTGCTTCAAAGGCTGCAGCGGGCTGAAAACCGTGGAATTATATGGGGAGATTCCCCAGTGGGGAGCGGAAACGTTCATGGACTGCGCTGCGCTGGAAAGGGTGGAGATAGGCGGGGGCAGTCCGGCCGCCATCCCGAAGGTGGGTGACAGGGCCTTTAAGAACTGCACGGGACTTGTCGGGCGGGATTCTGTGACGCTTAAAGCGGCCGTGACCGTTTTGGGAAAAGAATGCTTTGCCGGATGCACAGAGCTGGAAGCCATCCCATCCTCCAATTCGTTCCGCGCCAGTCTGGAAACCGTGGAGGAAAGGGCTTTTGCGGGCTGCGCGGGGCTGACCCAATTTCTCACCAGCGCGTTTGGCGGGCTGAAGACCGTGGGCGCCTATGCGTTTTACGACTGCGATTCCCTGTCTAATCCTTCGATTCCGGCCAATGTGACGGCCATTGGGGAAGGCCTGTTCGCGGAATGCGCCAGTCTGAAGACGGTAAGTTTTTACTGTGCGCTGGAGGAATACCCCAGGGATTGTTTTAAGAATTGTCCGAAGCTTACAAGGACAGGCGGCGTAAGCGCGGCGTTGTCCGGGCTGAAGCGCATAGGCGAAAGGGCTTACGAGGGCTGCGTTTCGCTGACCTCCAACAGCGCCTGGAACCTGGGGAGATACACCGGGCTGGAGGAGATCGGAAGCTGTGCATTCAGGGGGTGCGTGAATCTGGACGCGATCCATCTGGGACCCGCCGTCTGGAAGATCGGAGAGGATGCCTTTGACGGCTGTGTTGGCGTAAAGCAGATGACCTTCGACGCGCCGCAGCCGCCCCGGATGGGCCGGATTTCCCTGGAGGCGTTTGCTCCGGAATTTTGCATTCGCGTGCCGGACAGCCAGGCGCAGCAGGATGCGGTCTATAAAGCGTACCTGGACGTATTTTCAAAAATGTTCGGGAGCGGTCGGGCCTATGAGGTTCTGGATTCTGTTTCCGACGGCGCAAAAGATAGGAACAGTCCGGCGGCTTTGGCGGAGGATGCGCCTGCAGTCAGCGCCGGGCAGGCGGAAAAATCCCCAGCAAAAGAGCGCCAGAAAGAAGGGCGGCAAAAAGAAGAGCGGTCGGAAGAAAAACGCACCAAGGAAGAGAGCGCGCAAGAAGAGCGTCCGGAAGAAAAAACGGCGCCGGAAGAGGAAAATGTCAGAGCTCCGGACGGTGAGGCAAAGACGGAAGAGCCCGATACAATGGAAGAGAATGAAACGAAAGAGGGGGAAATCGGCGGCGACAGGGAAGAAAGCCGAAAGCCGCCGGATTCCGGGACGGGAAGCGACGCGCAGACAGAGGAGGCAGTGGAATGATCATAGAACAGTCCGAGCAGGTGATGCAGGAGATTAAGAAGGTTTTCATCGGGAAGGATGAAGTGATTGAAAAAGTCCTGATGTGCATTTACGCGGGCGGGCATATCCTGTTGGAGGACGCTCCGGGCGTGGGCAAGACGACTCTGGCGCTGGGATTTTCCCGTGCGCTGGGGCTGTCCTATAAGCGGGTGCAGTTCACGCCGGACACCATGCCCTCCGACATTACGGGGTTCAGCATTTACAACAAAGCCACGGGGGAATTTGAATACAAGCCGGGGGCGGCGGACTGCCATCTGCTTCTGGGTGACGAGATCAACCGGACATCGCCGAAAACCCAGGCGGCCCTTCTGGAGGTGATGGAGGAGGGCAGCGTCACCGTGGACGGCGTGACCCATATTTTGCCAAAACCGTTTATCTGTATCGCCACCCAGAACCATTACGGCTCCGCCGGCACCCAGGCGCTGCCGGATTCCCAGCTGGACCGCTTCATGGTGCGCTTAAGCATCGGCTATCCGGCGCGGGACAGCCAGGTGGCCATTTTGAAAAGCCGCCGGGGCATCGGCGACATTGACAACGTGCGGCCCATGATGACCCGGGACGATGTGAAAGAAATCCAGGATTATCTTTTCTCCATAAAAATCACAGACGACATTTTATATTACATCACGGATCTGTGCGAGGCGACGCGGCAGGCGCCCATGGTGGAGCTGGGGGTCAGCCCCCGAGGCATCCACGCGCTGGCCCAGCTGGTGCGCGCCCGGGCGATTTTGCGGGAAAGGGATTTCGTCACGCCGGAAGACGTGCAGGCGGTGTTCGCCGATGTGTGCGCCCACCGTCTGGCGATGAAGCCCCAGGCGAAGATCGAGGGCGTCACGGCGGCCGATGTGCTGCGGGACATTCTGGCGAAAGTAAAAGCGCCATCTTTGGGAAGAAAGTGAAAATATTATGTGGAAACATCGGATCGGCTATCTGGCGGTGACGGCGGCTGCGCTGGCCGCGTATATTTTGGCGGATCGGCGGGAGGCGCTTGCGCTTTTGTGCCTGCTGCTTGTCATCCCCCTTCTGGGCGGAGCGCTCCAGTGGGTGGCCATGGGCGGGCTGAAAGTGCAGTGCCATGTTCCGGGAACCTGCCGGATGGGGCAAAAAATCGCCGTGCGTTTTACCTTACGCCGAAAGAGGCGGCTGCCCCTGGGGCCTGTGGGCATAGACATGGTTTTTGAAAACATTCTGTACGGGGATGCCAAAGAGTTGAGAATCCGGCTGCAGCCCGGCGAGGAGCGGGAAATGACTTTTGTATATTCCATGGAAGCCGAGGACTGCGGAAACGTGAAAATCCGCGGCGAACGCCTGGAGTGCGCGGATCTGCTGGGGCTGTTTGCGTTTAAACGGCCGGCGGGGATTTTCCAGGAAATCCTGATTTACCCGCCCCAGCTTCGGCTGCACGCGAAACTGATACAGAAGCCGGAGACAAAAAATTTCGGGGAAATGTACGACCCATATAAAAAGGGCCAGGACGTAAGTGAGGTATCCGGCCTGCGGGATTACGTGCCCGGGGACGCCATGAACAGCATCCACTGGAAGTTATCCGGCAAACTGGATCAGCTGATTGTGCGGGAATTTGGCCGGCCGTCCCACTACAATACATTGATTTTGTACGAAATGGCCAAAAGCTTTGGGGACGTGAAAATCCCCAGGGCCTTTGACAACGCGGCGCTGGCTCTGACGGCTTCCTTAAGCTTAAGCCTGCTGGAGCTGAATCTGGAGCACAATGTGGGACGGGTGATAAACGGGGACTTTCAGGCGTTTCCGATCAGCTCCATGGAGGCCCATGAACAGATGCAGCTAAGCCTTCTGTGTATGCCCATGGCCAGGGAGGCCAGCGGAGCGGACACGGCGTACAGCCTGCGCAAAGGGAACATCCGGGGCGGCTATACGAAGATTATCTACATCACGCCTTTTTATGAGGAGGGCACGGCCAGGCAGCTCTCCCAGGAGGCGGATTTGACGGTGGTGCAGATCGTCCAGGGGAAGGGCATGGACTACACGGCCTCGGCCAGTTACGCGCTGATTTCCGTGGACGTGGACGCGTATCGGGACGTGATGCTTAGCATGACCATATAGAGGGGTTCAAATATGAGAAAGAAAAGCCAGCAAGAATGTCTGCTTAAGGAAAAAGAGAAAGATCGGAACAAATGGACAGCGCTTCTGCCGGAGATTCTGCCGGCTCTTTTTCTGCTGACCGGAATGCTGCTGACATGCCGGGATCTGATGTACGGGGATGTCTGCCTGCCGGTGGGAATCCTGGCTGGATGGCTGACGATCCTGTCGCTGCGGATATCGGAGCAGTCCATAAAGGCGGCGCGGATGATCCGTATGGGCCTTTATCTGGCTGGCATCCTGTGCTTTTTGGGCTTCATCCTCTTTGTGGCGCAGGGATTTTTGGATGCGGTCAATCGCTTCCGGACGCTGTGGAACCTGCGGTTTCGGACGGAGCTTGGGCTTTTTTCAGTCAGCGGCCGCGCCGCGCTGGGCTCGGTTCTGTTCTGGGCACTTCTGGCCGTGCCGCTGGCCGCGCTCTTGCAAAGCCTGGTGAAAAAAAGATGCGTGGGGATCGTTTTGACCGGGAGCGCTTTCGCGCTGTTGATGGGAGCCGTTCTGGGGCGTTCGCAGATGTGGCTGGCGACGCTGTGTCTGCTGGCGGGGATTTTCGGGACGCTCCTGTTTTCGGCGGCTCCGGGGCGGCGCTATGGCCTCAGAAGCGCACTGGCGCTGCCGGTTTTTGGCGCGCTGTTTTTGGGCTTGCTGCTGGCCACCGGCGGCTACGACGGGCTGCGGCAGATTGCCCGGTGGCGCGCCGATACGGCGGCCTGGTTCGGAAAGCTCCGCTATGGGGAGGATACCCTTCCCAAGGGGAATCTGAGAAAAGCTTCGGGGCTTTTGGCGAGGGAAGAGGAGACTTTGCGGCTTTCCATGGAGGAACCCCAGGAGTGGTATCTGCGGGGGTTCGTGGGAGGCGATTACGACGGGAGCCAGTGGCGGGAGCTTTCCCAGGAGGCGTACCAGGGAGAGTACGAGGGACTCTTACAGTGGCTTGAGGCGAGAGATTTCTCAGCGCTGACGCAGTTTGCCGATTACTGCAGACTGTCGCGGCTGGCCGACGGCTCTGAGGCCGAAAGCGTGGGCGTAGAGGTGAAGAACACAGGCGCATACCGGAAATATGTCTATCTGCCTTCTTCGGCGGAGAGCTGGCAGGGCGGCGCGGCCCGGGAAAAAAAGGACTGGCAGGTGCGCTCCGGGAGATTTTTCGGGGCGAAAGAATATGCGTTTCAGTCGGTGAGCGGCGCGCCGTCTGCCGATGGGGTTTTGCTGGACGCATGGGTGCAGGCTCCGACTCAAAAAGAGCAGGAAGAGTATCTGGGCGCGGAGTCGGTGTACCATTCTTTCACGGAAGAATATTACATGGACGTGGAGGAGGAACTGCGTGCGCGTATGGAGGCGATTTTTTTCCCAGAAGAGGGGGAGAAGGACTTCAGCGACATAACCGCGCAGATCCGCCGCGTTCTGCGTCAGAAGACCAGGTATCAGGAAAAGCCTCCCGCAGCGCCTGCCGGGCAGGATTTTGCGAGGTGGTTTTTGGAGGACGAAAAGCGGGGAAATGCGGTGCACTATGCCACAGCGGCTGCACTGGCCTACCGTATCGCCGGCTATGCCGCCCGGTACGTGGAAGGCTATCATTTCACGGAGGAAGAGGCGCAGAAACTTTTGGAAGAAGGCGAAACCACAGCCGTTCTCACGGACAAAAACGCCCACGCCTGGGCGGAAGTCTACATTCCCGGAGCCGGGTGGCTGCCGGTGGAAACCGTTCCGGGCATGTATACGGAAATGTACACAGACCAGATCCTGGAGGGCGCGCCGGCCTACCAGGTGAACGCCGATCCCGGCGAGGATGGGCTGGAGACGGAGGAAGGCCTGGACGGCTCCGGCGAAAGCGGTTCAAAGGAGAAACCGGCGCGGGACGCCTGGTCGCCGCGAAAAGCCGTCTCCCTGCTGCTGTTGTGCCTCTACCTGGCTTTTTTCCTGTATCTCCTGCTGGAGCTGCAGCGTGCGCTGCGGCTGGCTTATGGCCGGCGCATGGCCACAAACAGCGGCGATTTGGCGTATATGGAACGGTATGTGGCGAGGCTGGAGCGGCTTTTGCTCATCGCAAAAGTGGCGGGGGATCCTACGCATCCCATGGAGCTGTCCGCGCAGGTGGAGGAGAAATTCGCTGGCGTCAGCCGCGGCGAGTACGAGCGGGCTATACAGCTGCTCCAGAAGGTCCGGTTTGGGGGACACAAGCTTTTGCCCTATGAGCTTTATGCCCTGGACTGCTTCGCAAAACGGGCCGCCGCGGCCCTGGCAGGCCAGAAGAGTCTGTGGAAGAGGCTGAAAATGCGCTATTTATATGCGCTGGACTGACAATACAGTCATTGCGCAATTTTAAAATCTGTTGTATACTAAAATATGTTTGAAAAGTCCATTCATAAATGGTTTCAGAGGAGGAAATAAGATGGCAAAAGAAAAAGTTGTGCTGGCATACTCAGGCGGTTTGGATACGACGGCCATTATTCCGTGGCTGAAAGAGCATTTTGATTACGAAGTAATCTGCTGCTGCATCGACTGCGGACAGGGCGAAGAGCTGGACGGTCTGGAGGAACGCGCCAAATTATCGGGCGCATCCAAGCTGTATATTGAGAATATCATAGATGAGTTTTGCGACGAATATATCATGCCCTGCGTGAAGGCAGGCGCCGTTTATGAAAATAAATATCTGCTGGGAACGTCCATGGCGCGCCCGGTTATCGCCAAGAGGCTGGTGGAAATCGCCCGCAAGGAAGGCGCGTCCGCCATTTGCCACGGAGCCACCGGAAAAGGAAACGATCAGATCCGCTTTGAGCTGGGCATCAAGGCCCTGGCGCCGGATCTGAAAATCATCGCGCCCTGGCGGATGACAGACGTGTGGACCATGCAGTCCCGCGAAGAAGAAATCGCCTACTGCAAGGAGCATGGCATTGACCTGCCGTTCTCTGCGGACTCCAGCTACAGCCGCGACCGTAACCTGTGGCACATCAGCCATGAGGGCCTGGAGCTGGAAGAGCCGGCCAACGAGCCCAATTACGAACACCTTCTGGTGCTGGGCGTAACGCCGGAAAAAGCGCCGGATGAGCCGGAATACGTGACCATGACCTTTGAAAAGGGCGTTCCCGTCACGCTCAACGGAAAGGCCATGAAGGTTTCGGAAATCATCACAGAGTTAAACGCTCTGGGCGGCAAGCATGGCATCGGCATCGTGGACATTGTGGAGAACCGCGTGGTTGGCATGAAGTCCAGAGGCGTATACGAAACTCCCGGCGGAACGATTCTGATGGAGGCTCACGATCAGCTGGAAGAGCTGGTGCTGGACCGGGCCACCATGGATGTGAAAAAAGACATGGCCAACAAGATGGCGCAGATTGTCTATGAGGGCAAATGGTTTACGCCCCTTCGGGAAGCCGTGCAGGCTTTCGTGGAATCCACCCAGGAATACGTGACCGGGGAAGTGAAGTTCAAGCTGTACAAAGGCAATATCATTAAGGCGGGCACCACGTCTCCTTACAGCTTATACAGTGAGAGCCTGGCATCCTTTACGACCGGAGATCTGTACGATCACCACGACGCGGACGGATTCATTACGCTGTTCGGTCTGCCGCTGAAGGTTCGCGCGATGAAAATGGCCGAAATCGAAAAGCAAAAATAAAAAACAGACAGGCAGGGGCGTTTCGTTCCCTGCCTGTTGTTTTGTAAAACGATTCATATCCAAATTTAAGTCTGTGCAGATCCTTTTTCTTCCAGGGATTTCAAGTAGCTGTACAAGATGTCGATAAATTCTCCGTTCGGCGGCGGTTTTTCCATATCATAGCCGGCGATTTGGAGCAGGAGCTTGCGGTTGCCTTTTTGCCAGCAGCGCGAGATGGCGGTGCGTATGCAGTTTTCCACATTTCCCTGAGTGGTATGGAAGTGGGTGGCCACGTCCATGCAAAGCCATTTGTGAACCAGGAGAAGGTAATCTTCGTCCTGCATGCACAGCTCCAGCGCGTACTGGAGGTAACGGAAACCTTTAAGCGTCGTATGTATTCCCAAAGATAACAAAAGAGACCTGGACTTCATGAAGAACCCTCCTTTCTAATTGGGATGACGCTAGATAATTGCCGGCCAAAAAAGGGGCGTTTCGCAATTATCTAACGGTAATAGTATTGTAAGGGGGCAATGACGAAAATAGAAAAAAGCAGAGATTATTCGACAAAATTCAAAGAGAATGGAACATTATAGCTCCATCCTCTTTCGATTTGATTTACAGACGATCCAGCTTCCCAGAAGGCCGATGGCCACGCCGCCCAGGATGTCGGTGGGGTAGTGGACGCCCATGTACAGACGGGAGAAGGCGATCAGTATGGCCAGGGCCAGGCAGGCCAAGCAGTATTTTTTTGGCAGAATCCGCAGATAGACGCCGGCGCTGGCGAAGGAGGCGGTGGTGTGCCCGGAAGGAAACGACCAGTCTTTTGGCGGGGGAATCAGCGCAATCAGGCCGGGAATCTGCGTGTAGGGCCGGGGCCGCGCGATGATATTTTTCAGGCACACGTTGGTGATCAGCGCACAAAAGCCCAGGCTGACCAGCGCCAGAAGTCCGGCTTTTCTGGTTTTGGGAAAAATGGCCAGGCATACGGCCAGCGCAATCCAGAACCATCCGGCATCGCCCAGCGAGGTGATAAAAGTCCAAAACGGGGTCCAGAAATCCTGCCGCAGATACTCTTGTATCCACAGCAGGCAGTTTCCGTCCATTTGCAAAAGAATATCCATGATTTACTTCTCTTCCCTGTGTTCCAGGGATGCGCGGATCAGGCCCTTAAACAGCGGGTGCGGACGGTTGGGCCGGGATTTTAATTCCGGGTGGGCCTGGGTGGCGATGAAAAACGGGTGATCTTTTAATTCGATCATTTCGATGATTCTTCCGTCCGGCGACAGGCCGGAGAGGGTCATGCCGTTTTCCTCCAGCATATTGCGGTAGTCATTGTTCACCTCATATCTGTGTCTGTGACGTTCGTGTATAGTTTCTTCCTTATATAAGGCATAGGATTTGCTGCCTTTCTTGAGGACGCAGGGGTAGGAGCCTAAGCGCAGGGTGCCTCCGATGTCCTCGATGTCCGCCTGATCCGGCATCAGGTCGATGACCGGGTGGACTGTCTTGGGATTCAGCTCAATGCTGTGGGCGTCGGACAGCCCGGCCACGTCTCTGGCAAACTCTACGATGGCCAGCTGCATCCCCAGGCACAGGCCCAGGTAGGGAATCTTTTGTTCACGGGCGTAGCGGATGGCCTGAATCTTACCTTCAATGCCCCGGTCGCCAAACCCGCCGGGAACCAGGATGCCGTCGGCCCCGGTCAGTTTTTCCGCCACATTTTCCTCGGTCACCTGCTCCGAATCCACCCACAGGATATGCACCGTGGCCTTGCTGGCGATGCCGCCGTGCTTTAACGCCTCCACCACGCTGATGTAAGCGTCGTGGAGCTGGATGTATTTGCCCACTAGGGCGATGGTCACTTCCGTGTCGGGATGGCGCAGCGCTTCCACCATGGACTGCCAGTCGGCCAGATCCGGTTCGGGGCAGGGAAGCTTTAGACATTCGCAGGCCACCTGGGCCAGATGTTCCTTCTCCATGGCCAGCGGCGCTTCGTAGAGGTATTCCACATCCAGATTCTGCAGCACGCGGCTGCTGGGCACGTTGCAGAACAGCGCGATTTTATCTTTGATTTTCTTGTCCAGGGGCAGCTCGGAACGACAGACGATGATATCCGGCCGGATGCCCATGCCCTGCAGTTCCTTGACGCTGGCCTGGGTGGGCTTGGTCTTCATTTCCTGGGAAGCCCGCAGGTAGGGAATCAGCGTAACATGGATCAAAATGGCGTTCTCGTGGCCGATTTCGTGCTGGAACTGGCGGATGGCCTCCAGAAACGGCTGGCTCTCGATATCGCCCACGGTGCCGCCCACCTCAATGATGGCAATGTGGGTGTCGTTGCTGGTGAAATTCCGGTAAAAGCGGTTTTTGATTTCGTTGGTGATGTGGGGAATCACCTGTACGGTGCCCCCGCCGAAATCGCCGCGCCGCTCCTTGGTGAGCACGGACCAGTAGACCTTGCCGGTGGTCAGGTTGGAATTTTTATCC
>CAYOWU010000014.1:0-59818 GCA_964407765.1 uncultured Lachnospiraceae bacterium | reverse complement strand
ACAGGCAAACAGGTTCAGCGTAGCATAACCGGCAAGACGCAAAAAGAGGTGGCGGATCTGCTGGGGATTTCCCAGTCGTACATATCCAGGCTGGAAAAGAGGATCATCAAACGTCTAAAAAAAGAGATTGTGCGCTATGAATAAAAACGCGGCGCTTTATGGGCGGACGCCCGTTTCCAGGGTGTGTCTGGGAATAGGCGTCTCGCATTAGCCGTCAGTCTTCCATATGGAAGATAAATTCCAGCTGGTCTTCGCAGGCGTCCAGCTGATCTTCCAGCGCGTCCAGCTCCTGATCCCGGGCCTGGTAGTCTGCGCGGCTTAAAGTTCCGGCTTTGTACTGCGCTTCCAGGTCGTCTTCCAGTATATCCAGGTCTTTTTCCGCCAGATCGATTTCGCCTTTGAATTCATAAAACTGCATCTGCCGATCCTGAACCGAATCGGCCGGCACGGCTTCTTTGACCCGCTGAGCCAGATCCTGTATAAGCGTGGCCAGAGAGGAAGCGTCCAGGGAACCCATGTCGTAATGGGCGTGATCCTCATGGTGGGCATAGTTGGCGGATGCATTTGGGGCCGGCGCATTTCCATCCGTCGTATTAGGGGCGGACGCGTCGCCAGTGGGCGTATTTTGCGCCTGGTCTGCGGCTGCGCCGCTTTCGTCTGGCTGCGCCGCATTATCGGTTAATTGAGTCTGCGACTGGTTCTGCAAATCGGCCACCTGCTGCTCCAGCTGTTCCACCTGCTGTTTTAACTGGGCGTTTTCAGCCCGCTGGGAGCCGCACGCCGTAAGGCTTAAGGCGGCCGCCATCGCAATCACGAATCCTGTTTTCTTTATCATAATCATGAAGTCCTTTCCGCATAATAAATTGCATAAGACAATAAAAAATTAAAGGCAAAGGCCACGCCCGCCAGCACACAGCATTCTCTGGGTTCAAACGCCGCTGAGCAAAAAAAGGCGGCTGAGAATGCGGCGGTCTGCAGCAGCGTACGTTTAAAAGGTTTCATTGGCTTCATTTGCATCATCCTCCTTTTTGAAAACATATTTGCCATATCTGTATTTTAGCACAGAAATCCGCAGATGAAAAGGCGGCCAAAAGAAAAACTGTGCGGCCAGATTCTTGAATACCCTGGGAAAATATGCTATAGTGTAGCAAAAAGAATGATAGATAAACGTTAGGAGAATAGCCCAATGATTGATGGAAAAAAAGTATTGTTCAGCGGCATGCAGGCCACCGGGAACCTGACCTTAGGAAATTATTTAGGCGCCCTAAAGAACTGGGTGACATTAAGCGACGAATACGAATGCTTTTACAGCGTGGTGGATATGCACTCCATCACCATCCGCCAGGACCCGGCCGTGCTCCGCAAAAGGGCGCGGGCGCTGCTCACCTTGTATATTGCGGCGGGACTGGATCCAAAGGTCAACTGTCTGTATTACCAGTCCCATGTGTCCGGCCACGCCGAGCTGAGCTGGATTTTGAATTGTTTCACGTACATGGGTGAATTGAACCGCATGACCCAGTTTAAAGACAAGTCCGCCAGACACGGGGAGAACATCAACGCCGGGCTTTTCACCTATCCGGTTTTGATGGCGGCGGACATCCTGCTGTACCAAGCGGACGTGGTGCCGGTGGGCGTGGATCAGATGCAGCATCTGGAGCTGACCCGGGACGTTGCGGAGCGCTTCAACAATATTTACGGGAACGTGTTTACCATTCCCGAAGCATACATCGGCAAGGTAGGGGCGAAGATCATGAGCCTGCAGGATCCCACAAAGAAAATGTCTAAGTCCGATGAGAATCCCAACGGGAGCATTTACCTGATGGACGACACGGACACAATTATGCGCAAATGCAAGAAGGCAGTCACCGACTCCGAGGGCGCAATCCTCTACCGGGACGAGCAGCCCGGCGTGAAAAACCTGATCGACATTTACAGCGCCTGCACAGAAAAATCTCCCGAGGACACAGTGCGGGAGTTCGACGGCAGAGGTTACGGGGAGTTTAAGATGGCGGTGGGGGAAGCCGTCGTGTCTGTGTTAAAGCCCCTGCAGGAAGAGTTCGCCCGTTTAGAGCGCGACAAGGACTATGTGGATTCCATTATCAGGGAAAACGCCCAGAAGGCCGGCTACTATGCCGCGAAGACACTCCGAAAAGTGCAGAAGAAAGTGGGATTTCCCGTACGGATCTAGTGAGCAGTTTATTATGGCAAGAAAAACCAGCCCATAGATGGATACAGGCTGGTTTTTCTTATAGCATTTAAGGAAAGGAATGTGTAGGATGAAAAAGAAATTGGCGGCATATTTTTGGCTGTTTGCGTTTGCCTGTTTGTTTGCATTTCCGGTGAAAACATATGCGGCAAATGATTACTGGATTTTCAGTTACAACGAGGCGGTAAGCTTTGAAGATGAAATGAAAGGCATTCATCAGATTGTAAACATCAAAGACGGCAAATATTATATCAAGCTGAACACAGATCTCGCATTGGATGAACGGGTCTGGATCTCTACCGATAAAAACAAAGGGTACAAATTAACGTCGATCACAGCCTTTGCTTTTTTGGGGAACGGAAAACAGGCGTACCACTTAAAAAGTTATAGAAGCAATTTGTATATGTGCAGATATACGTACGCTTCCGGCCGCGACGAAGCTTTCATAAAATTAAACGGAGGGAGAAATAAGTCCTGGTCCATAAACGCGGCCTATGGAAATATGGTTTACCTGTGCAATTATGACCGCGTAAAAAAACGCAGCGTTACTTATGCCTGCAACACGCGGACCAAAAAGCTCACAAAATTCAAATCAAACTGCGCTTTTAGGGGGCCGCGAAAGGGAAAATATGTCATATCCGACCCAAGGGAAAACCGGGAAAAGGATTTTGACGAATATGTTCTGTATAAATTTTCTTCCTCGGGCGCAAAAAAAGTAAAAACTTTGTCAAAATACAGCAGAGACATAGAGCTGGCAGGCAATCAATTTATTTTTGACGAATACAATAAGAAAAATAAAAAAATAACCATATACAAATGCAATTTAAACGGCTCCAGCAAAAACGCCATTGTCAGTCTGAACGCCCAGAACTGGAAGAAAATGTATGAATTAAAAGTTTATAAAATCCTGCCCAAAAGCTGTATTTTCAAAAAGGAAAAGCTAATGAACTATCTGAATAAGCCGGCAACATACTGTGAATACAACTTCGCTGCGAAAAAGATGAAGGCCATCAGCGAGAAAAAGGTAAAGCGGCTCATAGAGCAGCATAATAAAAGCAAAAATATACGGAATTAAGGAGACGATAGCAAATGTTTATTTTAAGAAAAATTTACTGCAGAGCGTTTCAGTCTGTATTTAAAGCGGCGCTGCCGTTTCTGCCATACCGCAGGCCAAAGATTCTCCCTTCTGTGGCGGACATCGCCGGCCTGTGCAAAGAAAGGAAAATCCGCCGGGTTATGATTGTGACGGACAAGGGCATCCGCCGGCTGGGCCTTACGGATTTTCTGGAAAAAACGCTGGATGAACAGGGGATTTCCTGCTGCGTCTACAGCCGCACCGTGGCCAACCCCACCATCTGGAATGTGGAAGAGGCCCGCCGGCTCTATCTGCAGCACGGCGCACAGGCCATCATCGCCTTCGGCGGCGGTTCCTCCATGGACTGCGCCAAGGCGGCCGGCGCCCGGATCGCGAAGCCAAGGCAAAGCGTCAGTCAGATGAAGGGAATCCTGAAAATACACAAAAAGCTGCCGCTTCTCATCGCCGTGCCAACTACAGCCGGGACAGGCAGCGAGACAACGCTGGCGGCGGTAATCACCGACAGCAAGAAGCATCATAAATATCCCATCAACGACTTCAGCCTGATTCCCCGCTATGCGGTTTTGGACTATCATGAAACACTGGGGCTGCCGGCCGACCTCACCGCGGCCACCGGCATGGACGCGCTGACCCACGCTGTGGAAGCCTACATCGGCCGGAGCACAACCCGGGAGACTCGGAAAATGGCCAAAGAAGCCGTGCGTCTGATTGCCAGATATCTGAAGGCCGCCTACGACGACGGCCAGAACAAAAAGGCGCGCAGGGCCATGCTGCAGGCATCCTATTATGCCGGAGCGGCATTTACCAAATCCTACGTGGGCTATGTGCACGCCGTGGCTCACTCTCTGGGCGGCCAGTACAGGATTCCCCACGGGCTGGCCAACGCGGTGACGCTGCCGGTCGTGCTGCGCCTTTACGGCCCTTCCTGCGAAAAGAAGCTGGCAAAGCTGGCCAGGGCGGCTGGTGTGGCGGGCGGCCAAGAGAAGGACAAAGAGGCGGCGCAAAGCTTCATCCGGTGGATTCAGCGGCTGAATGACTCCATGGGGATTCCCCGCCATTTCAAGGAAATCCGCCGCAGGGACATCCCGGTCATGGCCCATCATGCGGACAAAGAGGGCAATCCACTGTACCCGGTGCCCATGCTGATGAACCAAAAGGAACTGGAACGGATTTATTATATATTAAAGGGGGAATGACATATGTCGGAGCAAATAGAAATCCTGCTAAAAAGGCAGAGGGATTATTTCGCGTCGGGAAAAACCGCCCGCGTTTCCTTTCGGATTCAGGCGCTGAACCGTCTGGAGAAGGCGATTTTAAAATACGAAAAGGAACTGTATCAGGCCCTTCAAAAAGACCTGGGAAAATCCAGGGCAGAGTCCTACATGTGCGAAGTGGGCCTTACCCTGTCCGAGCTGCGCTTTGTGCGAAAACACGTGCGCCGCTGGAGCGAAAATCGGACAGCGCCCACGCCGCTGGCTCATTTTCACGGAAAAAGCTTCACCATCCAGGAACCCTACGGCGTCGTTTTGATTATGTCCCCCTGGAACTATCCGGTTCTTCTGACTCTGGAGCCCCTTATAGGGGCGCTGGCTGCGGGCAACTGCTGCACCGTAAAGCCGTCCGCCTATTCCCCGGCCACGTCGCAGACAATGACAAAGCTCATCCGGGAAGCGTTTCCCCCGGGATACGTGTCCGTAATTGAGGGCGGAAGAGAGGAAAATCAGAGCCTTCTGGAGCAGAAATTCGACTATATTTTCTTCACCGGCGGCGTGCAGGTGGGAAAATTTGTGATGGAAAAGGCGGCGGCCCATTTAACGCCGGTGACGCTGGAGCTGGGCGGGAAAAGTCCGTGCATCATCGACCATACCGCCGACTTAAAATTAGCTGCCCGCCGGATTGTGTTCGGCAAATATTTAAACTGCGGCCAGACATGTGTGGCCCCGGACTACGTTTTAATCGAGCAGGGCGTGAAAAACAGATTCCTGGAGTGCATAAAAAAGGAAATCCGGCGCATGTACGGCGACCGGCCCTTGGAGAACCCGGATTATGGAAAAATCATCAACCAGAAACATTTTGACCGGCTGCTGGGACTGATTGACAGACGAAAAGTAGCCTGCGGTGGCGAGAACAATAGGGACGCGCTGCAGATTGCCCCCACGGTGTTGGACCGGGTAATGGAAGAGGACGCGGTTATGCAGGAGGAAATCTTCGGGCCGATTTTGCCGATTCTGACCGTGTCGTCCATGGGAGAGGCCTACGCGTTTGTGAAAAAACGTCCCAAACCGCTGGCGCTTTATATTTTCACATCGGATGCGAAAACCGAGCGGTTTTTCTTAAAGAGGCTGTCTTTTGGCGGGGGATGCGTCAACGACACGGTGATTCACCTGGCCACCCCGTACATGGGCTTTGGCGGTGTGGGAAACAGCGGAATGGGCTCCTACCACGGCAAAAAGGGCTTCGATGCGTTCAGCCACGAGAAAAGCATTGTAAAAAAATACGCCTGGATCGATCTGCCTTTGCGGTACCAGCCTTACAATCGAATCAAAGAAGGATTGGTGCGAATGTTTGTAAAATAAGCCTTTATGTGCTATAATACAGATAATTGCGAAACTGTTGCCGATAAATAAAACGGAGTTCAAAAACGTTTTTTGCTCAAACTTCGGTTAGAGTGTGTTTCGCAGTTGTCTATATGCTATAAATCGAAGAAAACGCCTCAAAATACCCAGAAAAGGCAGAAATGAGGATAAAAGTTGTGGATATTAAAGAATATGAAAAAATTTTGCACACGCTACCAACCACGGGAGTCTTCATTATTCGGGAAGATAATCATCAGATTTTATATTATAATGAAAGAGTGCGGGAAGTGGCGCCCCATGTATATAAAGGGATGACCTGCCATGAGCTTGGAAACAACTCCTGTGCGAACTGTCCAATTTTATCCATCGGGGATAAGCAGGTGAACCAGACCATCAGCTACAACAATCCATTTGGCGAGATTGTGGACATCGCGGCCGTCCGGATGCTATGGGAGGGAAAAATTCCCGCTTATATTATCACGGTGGCGCCTCATATGCAGGCCATCGGCCATGCCTACCATAAGATTCTGCGGGTGAATTTAACGCAGGATACTTACGACGTGGTGAAAAGGGAACCGGAAGACCAGGTTTTCGGATATGGCAGGGACAGTTTTTCCAGCTGGATGGGGCAGTTCATCTACAATGGCGGCATCCATCCGGACGACATGCATAATTTCATATCCTTTACGCGTCTGGAACATATAAAATCCCAGATCAGCGCAGGACAGGACATTCTCACCTGCTGCTACCGCAGACGCTCCGGAGAGGATTACCGCTGGAACTTGATCGAAATTGTGCCAGATTCCGCCTGCATAAACGGCGACCAGTATATATTCCTGTATGTGAAAGACGTGCACGACATCCTTCAGGAAAGCCTGGAGGTGGACGACGCCAGCATTCGCATTCAGGAAGTGATCCGCACGCTGGGCGAGCAGAACTTCGGTATTTATGGCATAGATCTGGACACTGGGGAGGCCAATCTGGTACGGGAAAACGGCCGCACCCACACCGGCTGGAAGTCATGGACCGTCCAGTGGGACGAAATTGTGGAATCCCGCCTTTTAAAGCAGCTCCACCCTGCGGACCGGGACAACGTGTGCGATAAATTTTCTCTGGAAGGGCTGCGCCGGATGAAAGAGTCCGACATACAGAAGAAGGATATGCTCTGTAAATGGCGGGGGGAAGAAGACCACGAATACCGTTACATGGCGCTGATCGCTTATTTCGGCCAAAACCACTCCACAAAAAATTATACGATTCTGGCTTTGCAGAACGTGGATAAGCGCGTGCGCCAGGAACATACGCTCAGCCTCCGGGATATGCAGCTGGCAGCTATCCTAAAGTCCAGATACAGCGTCATGACCACCGTTTATCTGGAAAACGGCCAGTGCGAGCGGATTTGGATCAACGAAGAGAGCGACATGCAGAATGCCCGCACGGGAAATTACCATCAGTATTTCCAGAGGGCGCTGGACTGCACTGTCCATCCCGACGACGCGGAAGCGTTCCGAAAAGTGATGAGTCCGGAACGGCTGTATCAAAAAGCGGCCAGCACCCGGGATTACTACGAGGAAACCTGCCAGTATCGTATGACCGGAACGTCCCTGCAGTGGCTGGAGCAGCATGTGATTTACGCCCGCAAGGGGAAGAGAATGTCTGTGAACATCCTTGGCCGGGACATCACCCGGGAGAAGCTGGAGGAGGAGCAGCGGCTGAAAGGGGAACAGGAGCAGGTGGACATTATCCGCACGCTAAGCGGCATGTTTTTCGCCACTTATTACGCGGATCTGGTCCGGGACACCTTCCGTGACGTGACCCAGCTTCCGGATGTGAAAAAGGTGCTGGACGGCAAGGTGGACTACGCCACCGGCATACAGACATACGCGGAGAATTTCGTCCATCCCGACGACCGGGACGAATATTTAAAGGTGTTAAGCATCCAGAATCTCCGCCGGACTTTGAGCAAGAAAAAGCCATACGTGACGTTTGCATACCGAAAGCTGTCCCACAAGCCTAACATAAGGCCTGAGGAATACGGCTGGATCCGCAGCACCGCCGTCATGTCCCAGGCGGACGCCGACGGCAAAGCCCGCTCCATCGTCTACGCTGCCCAGGACGTGACCGAAAGCAAGCAAAAGGAAATGCGGGAACAGCTGGCGCTGCAGGCGGCCTGCGAGGCGGCGGATCGGGCCAACGCGTCCAAACAGGAATTTCTTTCCTGCATGAGCCATAACATACGCACGCCCATGAACGGGATTATGGGCATGATTAAAATCGCCTCCGACCACGTAGACGACCAGGAGCGGGTAAAAGACTGTCTGGACAAAGCGGCGCTGTCCGGCCGCCAGCTCCTCTCCGTGCTCAACGAGATCATGGACATCAGCCAGATCAAGTCCGGAAGCTTTGACTTGAAAGAAGAGGCTTTCAGCCTGTCCGGCCTGATGGAAGAAACGATTTCTGTCATCCGCCCCAACACCCAGGAGAAGCGCTTGAAGCTGAAAATCCATCCCATGCAGGTGAAGCACGAAAACATCCTGGGGGACAAGCAGCGCCTACAGCAAATATTCCTGAACATCCTGGGAAATTCCGTGAAATACACGCCGCCGGGAGGAGTTTTGGAAATATCCGTAATCGAGCATGAATCCGGCGAGCACAGTTGCGGTTCCTATGACTTTATATTCTGCGACAACGGCATTGGCATGGAGGAGGCGTACACCCATCACATATTCGAGCCCTTCAGCCACGCGGACAACCCGCAGGTAAGCCATCTGGACGGCATGGGGCTTGGCATGTCCATCGCCCAGAACATCGCGCGGATGATGGGCGGCGCCATCTCCGTGGAAAGCGCGCCCGGACAGGGAGTAAAATGCACCGTGACGGTAATCCTGCGGCTTCAGAATGCAGCCGAATACGCCGGGGACCTGGCCGCTCCCGTGGCCGACGACGTGAAGGACGTTTCCTTCCACGGGTGCAAAATCCTGCTGGTGGAAGACAACGAGCTGAACCAGGAAATCGCTATGGAGCTCATTGGGGAAATGGGGGCCATGGTAGAATGCGCGGCGGACGGCCGCAAAGGCCTGCAGCGCTTCGCCGAAATGCCGGAAGGCTATTACGATCTGATACTGATGGATCTCCAGATGCCTGTGATGAACGGGTTCGAGTCCACCCGTGCCATCCGTAAGCTGCCTCGCGCCGACGCGGCCAAGATTCCCATCATCGCACTGTCCGCCAACGTTTCCTCCGAGGACATCGCGGCCACCCGGGAGTCCGGCATGAACGGGCACCTCGCAAAGCCGCTGGACATTCCGCAGCTGATGGAGCGGATGAATTACTGGCTGAACAATTCATAAAAGAGAATCCGAAAACCTCCGACTACGCCCGCCAACGCTTTCGGAGGCTTTCTTTTCAATAAAATTGAAAAAAATCAAAAAAAGTATTGACATCTTATAAAGGAGGTGATAATATATAGCTTGTAAAGCAGATAAAGCAATTCCATATTGATAAACCAATCACATTACAGGTACAAGGAAGTGGAGAACCACTTCTGGAACATCCGGTGAGATTCCGGCACAGCTTTATCCCTACTGTAATGAGTACGAAAACCGCGTAACCACTGGATTCCAGGAATCTGGGAAGGGCGGTAAGTAGGTTAGAAACTCGAGTCAGGAGACAGGTGTCTGTAGATTGGTGGATAAACAGTATCCAGAGGCATAAAGTGGAGGACTATTTTTTGTACCCTCTTCGGGCGCAAAAGGCAAAAGAGAATACAACCGGGAAGGCAGTGAACGTAAAAGACTCCTCCGGTCAATGACATAACCACAACGTTGCGATACTAAAAGCATCAATATGAAAAAAAGAATAGGGAGGCGATAAGAAAAAGATTTAAAAAACCTTGGCATGCTGTGTATCATTCGTATGCAGTAACCCGTGAGAAGTGAATTTCAAAGAAAAAGACATGGTAAAAGTTATTCTGAAATTAAGAAAATGACATGGTAAAAAAGTAAGTCCAAGACTGGCAATGGGGAGAAATCGCGAATCGACCTTTTGTCAGTCTTTTCCTTTTGGCCTCTTTCCTGCCTTTTGGCCCGCTATGACGAGCTTGCCAAATTCGATAGGCGGAACAAGCCAGATTATTTTCACATTTTTCACTCTTTTGTCTTCAAATTACAAAATTTTTGTTGACAAATTGAGGGTTGTAGGTATATTATATAGATGTATAAAGCGGTTCTGAAGCGGTTTTTTTCAGAATTGTTTTATAACATCCCCAATTTCATAATAGCTATACTGAATTATAGTACGGGTATTATAGAGGTGCGCGGTTTGACCCTGCATCTCTCGGAACATCCGGTGAGATTCCGGCACAGTTTTATCCCTTCTGTAATGAGTACGAAAGCTGCATGAGCCACTGGAGCTGTGTCCTGCGTTTAGGATACAGATACTCTGGGAAGGGCGGCGAGTAGGTTTGATCTTGAGTCAGAATACGGATATCCGTAGGTTTGGTATAGTCCCCCAAGTAGTATCCGGAGGCATAAAGCGGAAACAGCTTATTTTATTTTCAAAACATATGAAAAAGCGCTGCAGAGCTTTTTCATATTCCATTGAATCAAATCCGTTTTTATAATTCCACCCATACTGCGAGTCCATTTGAAAGAAACAATAAATTTTTTGTATTGGAGACAGAAGAGTTTTATGAAGCAGAAGAAAAACTGTCGCCAGAGGTCGAATCTGTGGAAGCCAGGTGAACCGCTGACAAAGAAAGACCAGGACTTGTTGAGCGTTTTGGTGCGCAAGTACGAGCAATTGGGGTATGTTCCGGCTCAGAGGGAGGTTCCCAATGCCGCAGCTATTAAGAAGCGCTTTCGCATATGGAAGGATGCCGTGGCCGCAGCCGGGCTGCCCAGGCAGAACAGTCCGAGCCAGACGCGCATACGTATGAAGAAACGAGAGTGGGAGAAACGTATTAACGACTTGTAGAGAAGTCAGGCCATGAGGGCCGAAGGCAGGGTGGATGCCGAGGATACAGCTGCCAAAGGGGAGAAGAAAGCCTGAAACCACAGGATATGGGAACAAGAAGCATGCGCTAAAAAACCATAATTTGCTGGCAAATGACAAGCAGGGGCCGGACCGTAAGGTTTGGCCCCTGTTCGTCCGCATACAAATTCGCCGGGCGCGGCGAAACTTTGCAAATATGAAAGTCCGGACAGGCGGCAGGACGAAGGGAAAGCTTGTCTGCACGCTTGCATTGGCTTTCATAGGTTATCAGTTGAAGGATGGAAGGAGTAGCTATGAGAAAAAGAACGAACAAACTACAGGGATTGGCAGTTCTGCTGCTGGCCTCTCTGCTTTGCGTTGGCGGCGCGGACGCATACGGGGCGAGTCCCGACGCGCCGGAAGCGGCATCCGGCGCAGAAAGCGTCGCGGCAGAGGGCGAAGGCCTGGAGAAGTTACAGATTATGGAGCCAGAGGAAGGTCTGGCAGAAGAGATGGAAGCGGAGCCGGAAAATTTAAGTCCGGCAGAGGAGAATCCGCAAGACGATCCCAATGCGGCGCTGGAGTCCGAGCCGGCGGTCACGGTTTCACAGGCGGAGTCCATAACCGCGCCTCTGGCCGACGTGCTGAAGAAAACCGGCGACTATATTTTAGCTGTGGATCCTGAACCGGACCGGAACAGCCAGTGGAACGTCATCGGTCTGGCCAGAAGCGGACTTCTGCCGGAGGCCTACAAGGAAAAATTCTATGACAACACGGCGGCCTACGTAAAGGAAAAAGAAGGCGTCCTGCACAGAGTGAAATATACGGAGTATTCCAAAATGATACTGTCCATGACCGTCATCGGCAAAGACGCCAGGAATGTTGCGGGCTACAACCTGCTGGAGAAGCTGGCGGATTTTGAAAAAGTGAAAGGGCAGGGCTTTAACGGCCCCATCTGGGCGCTGATCGCGGTAAATTCAAATCCGGCATATGAGATTCCTGCAGTGGCCGGCGTAAAAGAGCAAACCACCGAGGAAGGGCTGATTGCGTATCTGCTGGAAAAAGAGGTTCCCGGCGGCGGCTGGAGCCTGTATGGAGGCGTGGCGGAGGAGGATATCACATCCATGACTTTACAGGCGCTGGCCCCCTATTACCGGAAAGCCGGCCGTGAGAATGTGACGGCGGCCATTGACCGGGCGTTGGATTGGCTGTCAAAGGCGCAAAGGGCGGACGGCGGATTCTCCACCATAGGCACGCCGAACGCGGAGAGCACATGCCAGGCGCTCACAGCCCTTTGTGCACTGGGCATCGACTGCAGCCAGGACAGCCGTTTTATCAAAGAAGGCAAGTGGATCGTCAATGCGCTTCTCTCCTATAGAAAAGACGGCGGTTTTATGCACGTTAAAGACGGCGCGGCAGGCAACGGAGGCGCAGCGGCCGGACAGGTGGACGGCATGGCGACGGAGCAGGCGCTTTACGCGCTGACAGCTTACCAGCGGCTTTTAAATGGACAGAGCGCCCTGTACGATATGAGCGACGTAAACCTGGCGTCGGGACAGGATGTGACGCCAAAGCCGGAAAAGCCTGCAGAACTAAAAGGCAGCCTTAACCTGAAGACCTCCGGCGCCACTGCATCTTCCGTGAAATTAAAATGGAGCAAAGTCACAGGGGCGGCCGGCTACAAAGTATACCGCTATACAGCATCCGACAAAAAATACAAAGAAATCGCCGCGTTGGGGGCTGGCAAAACCGCTTACACATGTAAGAATTTATCCGCCGGCACAACCTATAAATTCCGGGTGGCCGCCTATGTGAACGAAAGCAAAAAAAACGTGGACAAAAAAATAGAAAACATCACTGTTTCCACCAAGCCGGCCAAACCTGCAGTCAAAGCAGCAAGAAAGACAGCCCAAAAGGCGAGGATCAGCTGGAACAAAGTAAAAGGAAGCAGCGGCTACGAGATCTACATGTCCGCCAAGAAAAACAGTGGCTACAAAAAGGTGAAAACAGTAACCGAGGGCAAAAAAGGCGCTTATACGAAGGGCGGCCTCAATCCAAACAAGACCTATTATTTCAAAGCAAGGGCCTACAAAAAAGTGAACGGCCAGAAATTATACGGCGATTTCTCAGCCGTAAGAACCGTGAAACCCTTAAAGAAAAAAATATAGATAATCTTCCATTTGTTCAAAATAGATAAAACGGAGCTCAAAAACGCTTCTGATTCGCTCCTTATTTATCTATTTTGCCCAAACGCTGGTTATTGAAAGGGATGTTTCGCGGTTGCCTAAGAAAAAAAGAAAGAGGTGGGACAATGAGTAAATCAAAGAAAATTTTCACAACGCTTTTAACGGCGGTCATGGCCATGGCGCTGACCATGCTGCTGGGCATGCAGAGCGCACAGGCGGCCTCCGGCGGCAAAGTCACCGTGTCCGTAGAGCGTTTTTCCCTGGGGCAGGGCTATTTAATCGAGCCGGAGCAGATCACGTTTAACGCCGGCGAGAATTTCGCCCAGGTATTTGATCGTCTGATGAAAAAGCATGGTTACCGCTACAGCAACACCGGAAGACTGACTTCTGGATTTTATCTGGAAAGCATCGAGCGGGCCGACACAGGAAAGCTGAAGATCCCCGGCTGCATCCAGAAAATGCCCGGCACGAAGAACTTCGACGGCACGGTGGTGGCGCCGCCCACCAATACAAAAAACACAGGAAACGATGATTTCCCGGCGCTGGGCGAGTTCGCTTATTCCAACCAGTCCGGATGGTATTTCTTCTGCAACAACCAGGCGCCCAACGTAGCTTTTTCCGGCGTCACTGTCAAGAATGAGGATGTGTTCCGCGTACAGTTTACCGTGTATGGGCTGGGAGCCGATCTGGGAGCCGGGGACAAGGGCATCGCGCTTAAACTGCCCAACCGGGATGCTGCCACAAAGAAGCTGGCGGCCATGAAGGCCCAGAAGCAGTACAAGACCAATAAAGAATGGCAGAAAGCCTACAAAGCGGCCATCAAAACAGTGGCCAATTTAGACAGCAGCCAGAAGCAGATCGCAGACGCAGTGAGCAGGATAGACGCGCTCACCAAGAACACACCTGACGCCACAACGCTGAAGTCTGTGAAAAAGACCGGCAAAAACAAAACGAAGCTGACCTGGAAAAAGGTCAATAACTGCACCGGCTACGAGATTTACCGCTCGAAAAAGCAATCTCTTGGCTATACGCGCATTGCCACCGTCAAAGGCAAAGCAAAGACTTCTTTTACCACAGCCAAGGTAAAAAAAGGAACCACATATTACTACAAGATAAGGACTTACAAAAAGGTGGGAAATCAAACTTACTACGGCGTGGATTCCGGCGCAAAAAAGCTTAAGATGAAGTAATGGCATCATCTGGCAGACGCTGGAATGAGGAGGGAGAAACAGTGAAAAAGACAGAAAAGAACAAAAAAAAATTAAGAAGCGGCCTTTTTTTGTTTCTAATGGCGGTCGTCTGCCAGGGTCCGTTTTCTGCGGCGCAGGCAGCCATCTGGGCGGGCCGGTATGACCAGGCCAGGCCCACGGCGGCGCCTGTCTCAGAAAATCAGGCGGAAAAAGAATCAGAAGCAGAGGAAATCACGCAATCCCAGGAACCGGAGCCTGGCGAGAAAAAATTCCGGGAAGAAGAGTCCCAAAAGACAGAATTCGTGGAAAACGAAACCGAAAAAACGGAGTTAAAAGAAGACAAAGCCGAAGAGGCAAAATCTGAGGAAACAAAAACTCCAAAAGCAGAATCCGAAGAAAACAAGACGCAGGAAACAAAATCCGAGAAGGCGAAGCCCCAGAAAGCGGAATCTGAAGAAGAAAAGCCTGGGAAAACAAAATCCGAAGCGAGGAAACTGTGGAGAGCGAAATTTCCCGCGGCCCCATACAGTGAGCTTACAGAAAACCCCAATGAAGAGCTTTCAGAAGAGCTTCTTGCCCGGGAAGCCTCCGAGGACGGAGAGCTTCCGGAGGTAAAACCCCTTTCAAAGCCCTTTGAAGACGTATTAAAGGAGACGCAAGCGTACATATTGGGCCTGGACGTCAAGCCGGATTACAGCAGTCAGTGGTTTGCGCTGGGGCTGGCGCGGAGCGGAATGGATCTGAAAGATAAATATTTTAACACATTTTATGAAAACATGGCGGGATACATTGCGGCCAAAGGCGGCAAGCTGCACCGAGCCAAATACTCCGAGTATTCCAAAGCCATCCTGTCACTGACGGCCATGGGCATAGACGCGCAAAAGGTCAACGGATACAACCTGTTTGAGTATCTGGCGGATTTTACCAATGTAAAGAAGCAGGGCTTCAACGGCCCCATCTGGGCGCTAATGGCTCTGAAATCCCATCCGGATTACAAAATTCCGGAGGTGAAAGGCGTAAAAGAGCAGACCACAGAGGAAGGCTTGGTGAATTATCTGCTGGAGCGGGAAGTAAAAGGCGGCGGCTGGACACTGCAGGGAGACGCGGCGGAGGTGGACATCACCGGCATGACCATCCAGGCCCTTTCCTCTTATTATCAGAAAGAAGGCTGCGAGAATGTGACCGAGTCCATCGACCGGGCCGTGGCCGTGCTCAGCAAAATGCAGAATGCCAAAACCGGAGGCTATGCCACTATGGGCGCCGACAATGTGGAAAGCTGCGTCCAGGTGACGGTAGCCCTGTGTTCCATCGGCGTGGATCCGCGGACTGACGAGAGATTTATCAAATCAAAAAACTGGACCATCGCAGACCTTTTGTCTTACCATAAGGACGGCAGCGGTTTTATGCATGTGAAGCCAGGCGGCGCCAACAATGGCGGCGCGGCGCCCGGGGCTGTGGACGGCATGGCCACCGAGCAGGGACATTACGCTATGGTGGCGTACCAGAGGCTTTTGGATGGAAAAACTTTCCTGTACGACATGTCCGACGTAACGCTGCAGGAAGGCCAAAAAGTGGCCCCTCTGGATCCCAGTCCAGAGGAAACGGTCACACCGGCGCCCCAGCCTTCCCCCAAGCCTACGAAAACGCCAGAGGGCACAAAGAAAGCCGGCGGGGATGTCCAGAATCCAACCGTTCCAAACGAGGGGAGCGGGACGGCCGCCACGCCCGCCCCCACAGCCAAGACAGCGGCCACGAAGAAGGCATCGGCCGCCGCGCCCAAAGCCTCCCCGGCCCAGACGGCCAAAACGACGGCTGTATCCGACAATTCCAAGAAGCAAAAAAAAGAAGTGGCAAAAGACAGCGGCGGCTGGGATTTTGAAGGGGAAGCGTACGTGGACGATACCGGCGGCTGGAACTTCGCGGCAGAAGAAGGAAATGCCGACGCAGAAGTAGAGGCAGAAGAGCCGCAGGAAGAAAAAACATCGCTGCCGCCGTTTGACCGGGCAGTGGCCGGCGGCATCATCGGAGCGGCGGCTTTTGAGGGATTTAAAAGTGTGTTTCAGAGAAAGAGAGGACGGAAGATATGAGAAAAAAATGGAAAGGACGGATCCGGGGGCTGGCTGCGCTCATGAGCGTCCTGCTGCTAACCGGGTGCCAGGCGGCGTCGGGCGGCGAGGGCATGCGCACAGCCGAAGTAAAGGAAGACGCGGCGCAGGAAGAAAACGTAGAACCTTTACAGGAACATACAGAGATTACCGGGGACGGCCTGATTTCCCAGGCGCAGATGAGCACCATCGCCGGAAAGAAAGGGACGTATTATTTTGACGGGGAGACGCAGGACGGCATCGGCTACCAGTGGGCGTACGACGGCCAGAAGATTCAGAACCCGGTGGAGCAAAAGCTGAAAGTGGAATGTGTCTCCGACGGTCTAGAGAAGATTCAGAAAGCGGCGGGAAATGCGCCCTATGGCCTGGGAATTGTGCTGGGAGACATGAATATGGCCTCTCCGGCTACGCTGACGCTGACTCTTAATGAGAAATGGGATGCGGATCGGGTCCTCTACTGTTCCTACGAGGACGGCAAAATCTACCAGCTGGCCCAGGGAGAAATCCAGGATGCGAAAAATGGCAAGGATAAGGTATCCCAGATTTCTTTCCAGGTGACCAAGGCGGCGGATACATTCTATCTGCTGGGCGGCTCCAGCAAAGGGGGCGGCCAGAATAAGGCAAACACCGGCAAGAACGCCAAGAAATCCGATTCTGCGGCCACAGACACGGCAAAGGCTGACGCTTCCCAGGCGGACGCAGACGGCGAAGGCGATCAGGGAACACAGCCAGACGACAGTCAGGCCGATGCGCAGGAGGGTGAAGATTCCGGCGAAGATGAGACGCAGCCAGACGATTTCGGAAACGGGACAGCGGACGACCAGACGATGGAAAACACAGACCAGCCGGAGAATACGGGAGACGAGGGGCAGGACGAAACCCATACCTGCACCATTTCCATTGAGTGCAGCACATTGGTGGGCAACAGCGATCTGGACCCGGGTAAAGCGGAGTTCGTTCCGGCGGACGGATGGATTCTGGCTCCTTCGGAAGTGACCTACAGCCCCGGTGAGACGGTTTTTGACGTGTTAAAAAGAGTCTGCGCCGAGACGGACATCCAGATGGAATCCAACTTTACGCCGCTGTATGGCAGCTATTATATAGAAGGAATCAACCAGCTCTATGAGTTCGACGGCGGCGACCGTTCCGGATGGATGTACAGCGTCAACGGCTGGTTCCCCAATTACGGCTGCTCCAGCTATACAGTGGAAGACGGCGACGTGATTGAGTGGAAATACACCTGCACCTTAGGCTCTGACGTGGGGAACAACTACATGGGAGGTGATTCGTGATGGGGGATGCTTTTTCCAGATGCCACCCCATCTTAAACTTCTACTTTTTTGCGGTTGTGCTGGGAATCACCATGTTTGCGCAGCATCCGTTGATTCTGGCGATCTCCTTTCTGGGGGCCGCCAGCTATGCCATATGGCTGGGCGGCTGGGAAAAGACGCTGAAGATGAATATGCTCTTTACCCTGCCGGGGCTTCTCATTGCAGCGGTTTTTAATCCCCTGTTTAACCACTATGGAGTGACGCGGCTGGCTTACATCGAGAGCAGCGGCAACTGGGTGACCCTGGAGGCCATCGTTTACGGGCTGGTGCTGGGATGCGTGATTTTCATTATGATTCAGTGGTTCGCCTGTTACAACAAGGTGATGACCAGCGATAAATTTATCTATTTATTTGGGAAAATCATTCCGGCGCTGTCATTGATTCTGTCCATGGCCCTGCGGTTCGTGCCCCATTTTCAGGCGCAGATGCGGATCATCCGAAACGGCCAGAAATGCGTGGGCATGGACGTAAGCAACGCAGGCATTATAAAAAAGGCGCGTTATGCCTTAAACATGCTGTCCATTTTGGTGACCTGGGCCCTGGAAAATGCCATCGACACGGCGGATTCCATGAAAGGCCGGGGTTACGGGCTGCCGGGCCGCACGGCCTACTCCATCTACCGTTTTGACAAAAGGGACCGGTGGCTTCTGGCGCTGCTGCTGGCGCTGACGGCATTCATCGTCTATGGCTGCGCAAAAGGGGCGGCGTTCGTTCAGTACAATCCCAGAATCCTGATTGCCGGATTTACCATTTTGGGATATGACGCTCCCATCCAGTGCAGCGCGGCGCTTTCGGCGGCTGTGTATCTGGCGTTTGGCGTATTCTGTTTTCTCCCACTGATTCTGAGCGTGACGGAGAAGGCGGCCATGAAAAGAGCGCAGGCCAGCGTGGGCCGGGAGATGGATGTGACATACAAGAAGATATACGAAGACCTGGAGAGAGAAGGGGGCGTGGGAGTATGGACATTATAAAAGTGGAAGACTTCGGATTTTCTTATCCCGAAGGAGGCAGGGAAACCCTTCACCATATCAACATGGACATTCAGGAGGGCGCTTTAAACGTGTTGTGCGGGAAAAGCGGCTGCGGCAAAAGCACGCTGCTTCGGCAGATGAAATCCGTGCTGGCGCCCCATGGAAAGAAAACCGGCCGGCTGCTCTACTGCGGAAAGCCTTTGGAAGAGGTGGACCAGCGGGTGCAGAGTGAGGAAATCGGTTATGTGCTGCAAAATCCCGAAAACCAGATTGTCACCGACAAGGTATGGCATGAGCTGGCCTTCGGCCTGGAAAGCCTGGGGTACGACCAGTCCACCATCCGGCTGCGGGTGGCGGAGATGGCCAGTTATTTCGGCATTCACCAGTGGTATTACCGGAACGTGTCGGAACTGTCCGGCGGGCAGAAGCAGCTTTTAAATCTGGCGGCGGTGATGTCCATGCACCCCCGGCTTTTGATTCTGGATGAGCCCACCTCCCAGCTGGACCCCATTGCCGCCTCGGATTTTCTGGAGACGGTGAAAAAAATAAACCGGGACATTGGAACCACCGTGGTGCTCACGGAACATCGGCTCCAAGATGTGATTCCCTGGGCGCAGAAAGTGTTCGTCATGGATCAGGGGCGGCTGGTGGCGCAGGGCGCCCCTCGGGAAATCGGCGAGGAGCTGAAAAAGCAAAAACATGGCATGTTCCTGTCCATGCCGGTTCCCATGCAGATTTACGCCGGAGTGGACAGCGACGCGCCCTGCCCGCTGACGGTCAGCGAAGGGCGGGAGTGGATCAGCGCCCTTTTTCATGAGAAGCCCAAAGATTCCCTGAAAAATCCCAATCCCTTGAAAACGGCGCCAAAGGAAGAAAAAGAAGGAAAGAAAAGGAAAATGTTCGTGAAAGAGCCGAAACCGCCTCTGGCGGTGGAGGTCAAAGAGGTGTGGTTTCGCTATGAGAAGGATGGCAAGGACGTGGTCAAGGATTTGTCTCTTGAGGTGCGGCGGGGGGAATTTTATGCGCTGGTGGGCGGCAACGGAACAGGAAAAAGCACCACTCTGTCTTTATTAAGCCGGGTGCGACGGCCCTATCGGGGGAAGATTCTGCTGGACGGAAAGGATATACGCAAATACGCGGACCGGGATTTGTACCGGGGATATTTAGGGGTTCTTCCCCAGAATCCCCAGAGTATGTTCATCAAGAAAACCGTTCGGGAGGATCTCTATTCCATCATCGGCGGAAAAAAGGAGAAGAAGTCCGAGGAATACGCCGTTGACATGAAAAAATCTGAGGCGGTGGAGGGGATCGTAAGCCTCACCAACTTAGAAGGGCTGCTGGACCGGCATCCTTACGATTTAAGCGGTGGGGAGCAGCAGCGGCTGGCGCTGGCCAAGGTGCTGCTGCTTCGGCCCCGGCTGCTGATTCTGGACGAGCCGACGAAAGGAATCGACGCAGAGTATAAGGAAGGGCTGGGCGGCATCTTAAAGAAACTGCAGCAGCACGGAGCCACTATTTTTATGGTTTCCCACGATGTGGAATTTGTGGCGGAATACGCGGACCGGGTAGGGCTGTTCTTCGAGGGAAACATTGTCACCAGCAAGGAGGCCAGGGCTTTTTTCGCCGGAAATAACTTCTATACGACGGCGGCAAACCGCATGGCGCGGCATTATTTTCCCGACGCGGTGACAGGAAAGGATGTGGTTCGATGCTTACAGGCAAATCTTTAGACAAATTCATGGACGAATTCTGGGACGGACAGACCAGCGCGCAGTATTCGGCTGCGGAAGACAGAAGCGACGAGGAACTGGAAGAATACTGTTTAATGGATGATGGAGTGATTGTGCAGCCCATCCGAAAAGGAAAAGTCAGCAAGCGCACCTGGGTGGCTTTGGCGGCGATGCTTTTGACGGTTCCGCTGATGCTGTACTTGTCGGTGCGGGTTTTCCACGGCGAGAACTATATGGCCATGGGCATACTGGTGGTGTTTTGCGCCATGATCCCCTTTTTCCTGGCATTCGAGGGGCGAAAGCCCCAGCCCCGGGAAATCATGGTCATCTCCGTGCTGGCGGCCATCGGCGTGGCGGGACGGGCGGCGTTTTTCATGATCCCCAATTTTAAGCCCATCGCCGCCATCGTCATTCTCACCGGAGTATCCTTCGGCGGCGAAGCTGGGTTCCTGGTGGGATGTATGATTATCATGGTGTCCAATATGTTCATGGGCCAGGGGCCGTGGACGCCCTGGCAGATGTTTTCTTATGGCATGATCGGATTTCTGGCGGGCATCCTTTTCCAGAAAGGCATCCTGAAGGCCAAGAAAATCCCTCTGTGCATATACGGTTTCTTAAGCGTATATTTCATCTTCGGAGGAATCATGAACCCGGCCAGCGCACTCATGACTTATGGCTATATTACAAAAGCCAGCATAATCGCCTTCTACATCTCCGGCGCGCCGGTGGATATGGTGCAGGGCGTATCCACGATCTTCTTTTTGTGGGTGATGAGCCGGCCTCTGCTTGAAAAGCTGGAGCGGATTAAACGGAAATACGGGCTGATACAGAGGTGACGTTTATGGATGAAAAAATGCAAAAATTTTTAACGGAACGCTTGACGAAAAACCGCATATATGCTACGATACAACGGTATGCCGCACAAAGAGGTTTAAAGCGTTGCTATGCAACTACCGTATTTGGCGAGTAAAAGATATAGGAGGTGTGCCTTATGTACGCAATCATTGCAACAGGTGGCAAACAGTACAAGGTTGCTGCGGGCGATTTCGTAAATGTAGAGAAGCTTGGCGTGGAAGCCGGCGATACGGTTACTTTTGACAACGTGCTTGCTGTCAGCGACAATGGCCTGAAAGTGGGAAGCGACGTGGCTGGCGCCAGCGTCACCGCGTCTGTAGTGGGAAATCCAAAAGGAAAGAAAGTAATCGTTTACAAATTCAAAAGGAAGACCGGCTACCACAAGAAGATCGGACATAGACAACAGTACACAAGAGTTAAGATTGAAAAGATCAACGTATAAATGCCAGGTGTGAAATGATCACGGTTACGGTATGGAGACGGAATGGGGAATTCAACAAAGTGGAGTCCAGAGGACATGCCGGTTTCGCGGAGGAAGGGCGGGATATCATATGCGCCGCCGTTTCCGCGCTGATGGTGAACGCCGTGAATTCCATTGACAGCTTCACGGAAGACGTGATTCACGTTGTCAGCGAGGAAGGCTATTTATCCCTGGAGTTTATTGTTGGCCCCAGCAAAGAATCAAAGCTCTTAATAGATTCCCTGCTGCTGGGTTTGTCCCAGATACAGGACGGTTACGAAAAAGATTATTTGAAGATAATTGCTAAGGAGGTGTAGGACAATGCTGAAAATGAACCTTCAGTTATTCGCCCATAAAAAAGGGGTTGGTTCTACCAAGAACGGACGGGATTCTGAATCAAAAAGATTAGGCGCGAAGAGAGCGGACGGTCAGTTTGTTCTTGCAGGAAATATCCTTTACAGGCAGCGTGGGACAAGGATTCATCCCGGTCTGAATGTGGGACTGGGAAGAGATCATACCTTATTCGCCTTAAAGGATGGCGTGGTGCGCTATACCAGAAAAGGAAGAGACAAGAAACAGGTTTCCGTTATTCCGGTTGCTGCTGAGGAGTAATCCGGATTTCCGGTTTTTAGGCTTCAAATCTTATGGGTTTGAAGCCTTTTTATGAACACACATAACTATTCAGTGCGCAAGGAGGTGAAAGGCATATGATGTTTGCGGACAGAGCCAGAATTATCATACGTTCGGGAAGAGGCGGCGATGGGTGCGTGAGCTTTCGCCGGGAAATGTATGTGGCCAACGGAGGGCCTGATGGGGGCGACGGCGGAAAAGGCGGCGACATTATTTTCCAGGTGGATGACGGTCTGAATACGCTTATTGACTTCCGCCATAAGAGAAAATTTGCGGCTGAGAACGGACAGCCAGGAAGAAAACGCCGCTGCCATGGCGCCAACGGCAAGGATTTGGTCTTGAAAGTGCCCGCCGGCACCGTGGTGATGGAAGCGCAGTCGGGCAGGGTAATCGCGGATTTATCCGGCGACAATCGAAGGCAGGTGATTTTGCAGGGCGGGAAGGGCGGAAACGGCAATATGCATTACGCCACTTCCACCATGCAGGTTCCCAAATACGCCCAGGCGGGCGTCGCCGCTTTGGAGCTGGAAGTTTTGTTGGAGCTGAAGGTCATCGCCGATGTGGGGCTGGTGGGATTTCCCAACGTGGGCAAGTCCACCTTCTTATCCAGGGTGACCCATGCCCGTCCCAAGGTGGCCAACTATCCTTTCACCACTTTGAATCCCCATCTGGGCGTGGTGGATTACCAGGAAGTGGACGGTTTCGTCATCGCGGATATTCCGGGGCTCATCGAAGGAGCCTCCCAGGGAACCGGGCTGGGCCATGAATTTCTGCGGCATATTGAGCGCACCCGCGTGTTGATTCACCTGGTGGACGCCGCTTCCGTGGAAGGCAGAGATCCGGTGGAAGACATCTACAAGATCAACGAAGAGCTGAAGCTATACAACCAAGATGTGGCCGCCCGACCGCAGATTATCGCAGCCAATAAAATCGACGCGCTGGGGCCGGACGCACAGGAGACGCTGGAGCGGATTCGCCGGGAATTTGAACCCAAGAAAATGCCGGTGTACGGCATCTCTGCGGTCAGCGGCCAGGGGATTAAAGAGCTTCTCTGGGCGGTGAAGGATTTGCTGGCCACGCTGCCCAAAGAGAGCGTGACGTTCGAGCAGGAATTTTTCCCGGAGGAAGAGATTGTAGTGGAAAACCTTCCCTATACGGTGGAACGGTCCGAGAGGGAAGAGGACACATTTATCGTGGAAGGCCCCAAAATCGAAAAAATGCTGGGCTATACCAATCTGGATTCAGAGAAAGGGTTTGCCTTTTTCCAGAATTTCCTCAAGGACAGCGGCATACTGGCCGACTTGGAGAAGGCAGGAATCCAGGACGGGGACACTGTGCGTATGTACGGGTTTGCCTTTGAATATTATAAATAGGAGCGTGGGAATGGATGACAAGTAAACAGAGAGCTTATTTAAAGGGATTGGCCATGAAGCTTACCCCGATTCTCCAGATTGGAAAAGGAGGTCTTTCGCCGGAATGCACAGCTTCTGTGGACGAAGCGCTGGAGGCGCGGGAATTGATTAAAATCAATGTGCTGCAAAACTGTCTGGAGGATCCCGGGAAACTGGCGGAAATGGTGGCCGGGCGCACGCATTCGTCTGTGGTGCAGGTGATTGGCCGGAAGATTGTCCTGTACCGTCCGAAAAAAGACGACAAAAGCAAAATAAAGCTTCCGCAGTAATGGAGGAAAATAAAAAGAAAATCGGAATTATGGGCGGGACTTTTGACCCTATACACATAGGGCATCTGGCTCTCGGGGAAAAAGCCTATGAGCAGTTTGGCCTTGAGAAGGTTTTATTTCTGCCGGCGGGAAATCCGCCCCATAAGCAAGACCGCATAGGCAGGGCCACCGACAGCCAGCGCACGCAGATGGTTCGGATGGCCATCGCGGACAACCCCCATTTTGAGCTGTCCCTTCTGGAGATGCAGCGGAAACAGGGATTTTCCTACACCTATCGGACGCTGGAACAGATGAATCAGGAGCGTCCAGACGCAGAATATTATTTTATCATCGGCGCGGATTCGCTTTTTTCGCTGGAAAAATGGCGGGAGCCTGGCCGCATCTGCCAGAGCTGCAAAATCGCAGTAGCGGTGCGCAACCACACGGACTGCGCCGTCTTGGAGCGGGAGATGGACAGGCTTTCCAAAAAATACCAGGGCTCGTTCGTCCGCTTAAACACTCCGGATGTGGATATTTCCTCCGCCCTGATCCGAAAATGGATTCTTGCAGGCGAGAGCATCCGCTATTATGTGCCGGAGCCGGTGCGTGCGTATATTTATGAGAATCAGATTTATCAGTGAGAAGAGTGATGCATATGGAAGCAAATCTTAACAAGCTACGGAAGAAACTGAAGAAAAAGCTGGACGGCCATCGCTACCGGCATACGTTGGGCGTTATGTATACCAGCGCGGCGCTGGCCATGGCCTACGGGGCGGATCTGCAAAAAGCGCAGCTGGCCGGGCTTTTGCACGACTGCGCCAAATGCGTGCCGGACGAGAAAAAGCTTGCGATCTGTGAAAAGCGCCAGTTACCCGTTTCTTCCCTGGAGCGGGAAACGCCTTTTTTGCTCCATGCAAAATTAGGCGCGTATTTTGCCAAAAAGAAATATGGGGTGGAAGAGGAGGACGTGCTGGATGCCATCCGCTGCCACACCACCGGGAAGCCGGCCATGACGGTTCTGGAGCAGATTGTTTTCGTGGCGGACTATATTGAGCCTCTGCGGGATACGGCCCCCAATCTGGCCAAAATCCGCCGTCTGGCTTTCCAGGACCTGGATCAGTGCACGTATCAGATCTTAAAAGACACCCTGTCGTATCTGGAACAGACGCCCGGGAAGATTGATCCCGCCACAAAAAAAGCCTACGAATATTATCGGGAAAGGATAAAAAAACATGGATAGAAGAGAAGGAGCGTCAATGGCCCGACTGGCATGTCAGGCATTAGAGGCCAAAAAAGCCATGGATATAAAGATTATCGATATTCATGAAATCTCTGTGCTGGCCGATTATTTTATCATCAGCACAGCCAAAAACCCAAACCAAGTGCAGGCGATGGTGGATCATGTGGAGGAAACGCTGGAGCGGGCCGGCTATGAGATTAAGCATGTGGAAGGCAGCCGGAATTCCAACTGGATCCTGATGGATTTCGGCGATGTGATTATACACATTTTTGACGAAGAAAACCGCCTGTTCTACGATCTGGAACGGATCTGGCGAGACGGCGTGCAGGTGGACGCGCAAGCGTTTATGGATGAAGAATAGACAAATTTTCAGAGGGGTGTTTGAAAATCTATAGTTGACATAAAGCGATTTTCAAACACCCTCTAATAGGTTTACATAAGATATTTATGGTTATCTTAAAGAGCGAAATATGCCAATCACCCGGCCCAGAATCTGCAGGCCGTCTTCCTCGTGTACGAGAATGGGATCCATCGCGTCGTTTTCCGGCTGGAGACGAACGCAGTCTGGTTCCCGGTAAAAAGTCTTCACCGTGGCAGAATCATCCACCAAAGCCACAACCATTTCCCCGTTGCTGGCTGTGTTTTTTTTCTCCACAATCACGAAATCGCCGTCTAAGATTCCTTTGTTGATCATGCTTTCTCCCTGGACGCGCAGCATAAAGGGCTGGTTGTTGGTCAGATATTCCGTGGGGAGAGGGAAATAGCCCTCTATGTTTTCTACGGCGAAAATCGGCTGTCCGGCGGCGACCGTGCCCACAATGGGCACATTGGCCATTTCGCGGCGGGCCACGTTGAAGTTTCCGTCCAGAATCTCGATGGCCCTTGGCTTGGTGGGATCACGGCGTATATAGCCGTTTTTTTCCAAAGTCTCCAGATGGGAATGAACGGATGAGGTGGATTTTAAGCCCACCGCCTTACAGATGTCCCGCACCGAAGGCGGAAATCCGCGGTTTAAAATCTGGTTTTTTATGAAATCTAAAATTTCCTGTTGTTTGGAAGTGATTTTTCCATATGCCATAATGAATACCTCCGTATGTATAAAAATCGGTTTATCAATCAAAAAAATATTTATGAAATACATTATAGCATAAGTGGCGGAAAAGTGTAAATAGGCCTATGGAATATTCGTTCGGATTTTATTGGGAATTGACAAAAATCCCTGGAAATGGTAGTATAGAGAGGTAGATGAATCTATTCTACAAATTCATGTTTTGCGAATAGATAAGGGGGAATGAACACATGGACGCCAAAATGGACTATCACACACAGGTGGACAAAGAAAACACATTAAAGCTGCGAGAACTTTTAAAGGAACTGCCGCCCTTTGCACGGGACTATTTCCGCGCCATCGGGACAACCGCGTCATCCAGGACAAGGATTTCTTACGCCTACGATCTGAAAATTTTTTTCCAGTATCTTTTGACGGAGCATCCGAATTTTCAGGACTGCGCCATGGAAGATTTGCAGGTGGACGCGCTGGAACAGCTGCAGTCCGTGGACATTGAGGAATACCAGGAATATCTGCAGGTCTATCAGTCCCATGACACAGGCCTTGAAAACACCAACGGCGAACGGGGAATCAAGCGAAAAATGTCGTCGCTGCGCAGCTTTTACGCCTACTATTATAAGCGGGAAATGATCCACGCCAACCCTACCCTGCTGGTAGACATGCCCAAGCTGCACGACAAATCCATTGTAAAACTGGATCCGGACGAAGTGGCCACTCTTCTGGACTACATTGAGCACGCCGGGGACAGCTTAACCGGGCAGAAAAAAGCTTATTATGAGAAAACAAAAGAGCGGGATCTGGCCATTTTCACGCTGCTTTTAGGAACCGGCATCCGCGTCTCCGAATGTGTGGGGCTGGATGTGGAGGACATTGATTTTCAGAATAACGGCATAAAGGTGTACAGAAAGGGCGGAAACGAAATGATCGTGTATTTCGGCGAGGAGGTGGCCCAGGCGCTGCAAAACTACCTGGAAGCGCGAAAAAGCGTCGAGCCGCTTCCAGGGCATGAACACGCGCTTTTCTTCTCCACCCGGCGGCGCCGGATCGGGGTGAAGGCCGTGGAAAATCTGGTGAAAAAATACGCCCGGGAAGTGACGACCACCAAGAAAATCACCCCGCACAAGCTGCGCAGCACCTACGGCACGGCCCTTTATGAGGAAACCGGGGACATCTATCTGGTGGCCGATGTGCTGGGGCACAAGGATGTAAACACCACCCGGAAGCATTACGCCAATATGGGCGACGCCCGCAGAAGAAAGGCCGCCACAGCCGTGCGTCTGCGGGAAAAATAAAGATTTATGGCTGGCGGGTATATTCCAGCGGATCTGCGTAATACCCGCTGTTTATTTTTACGCCGAAATGAAGATGGGGGCCGGTGGACCACCCGGTGCTGCCCACATATCCGATGACCTGCCCTCTCTTCACCCGTTTGCCTGCTTTCATTCCGGTTTTGAATCCGTTCATATGCATATATTGGGTAACCAGACCATTGCCGTGTTTGATCTCAATGTAATTTCCAGCTGATTCACTGTACTGGCAAATGGTTACAACTCCTGCCCGTCCGGCATAAACCGGCGTATTTACGCTGGCTGGAATGTCAATGCCATTGTGGTCGCTGGTTCCCACAGGCATCGGCCCCCGGTAGCCGAAAGGACTGGAAATCTGGCTCCAGGAACGATCCAGCGGCCAGCGAAACGTGTCTTTTTTCTTCTGCACCGCCTTCAGGTCTAAAGCGCCGTCTTTGCCCACATAGTGTTTGTCATCTACCCAGGTTTTCACCGCCATCCGGCCGTCGGACTGGAAAAAGTATTTCTTGCCTTTGATTTTCACCCATCCGGTGCGCATGGCCCCTTTCTGGGAATAGCTTAAGAAATACCGACCGCCCTGGTACGTCAGCCACCCCTTTTTGAGAATGCCCTTGGGCGATGCAAAATATTTCTTCTTATGGTAGGAAAACCATCCGGTAGCCATTTTCCCGGTGTTCAGTCGGAAAAAATACCGCTTTTGGCCGATATTGCGCCAGCCTGTCACCCGGACGCCGTTTTTCATGGACAGGTAATATGTATGTCCTTTCCAGGTCAGCCAGCCCCTTAAGAACTGGCCGTTTTTTTGCTGAAAATATGTATTATTTCCTTTTTTCACAAATTTACCTTCTATGGCCTTCGCGCTGCCTGTGGAAGCCGCCTGCACGGCTCTTTCGGTAAAGGCGAACGCCCCCGCCGCCGCCAGACATAATATCAGCAGACATAAATATTTCCTGTACTTTTCCATCTTTTCCTACCCCTCTCCTTTTATAAAATCGCGTCATCCAAAAGAATCGTGAACGGGCCGTCGTTTTCCAACTCCACATGCATATGTGCGCCAAAAACGCCCTGCTCAACCACAGGGACGGTTTTTTGGCATTCTTTTATAATGTATTCATACAGCCGGCGGGCCTGCTCTGGCTCTCCTGCGTGCATGAAGCTGGGACGGTTTCCTTTTTTACAGTCCGCATACAGCGTAAACTGAGAGATCAAAAGCAGCTGGCCGCCCACATCTTTTAAAGACAGATTGGTCTTGCCGTCTGCGTCCTCGAAAATCCGCAGACCCAGCATTTTTCGAATAAATTTGTCCGCAATCGCAAAGTCGTCGTCCTTGCCTACGCCGATCAGAACCAAAAATCCCCGCTGGATTTCCCCGACCGTCTCCTCTTCCACCGTCACTTTCGCCCGGCTCACTCTCTGAATCACATATTTCATCGATGTTTCCCCCGCTCATTTTAAGAACTACCGTAACTATTCAGTAGGCATTGTCCTGCGTGGCGCTGAACAGTTAAGAACTACCCTTCTATTGTCCACATATTCCAGAAAAAATCAACCCTTTTCCACATTTTTTTTCGTTTTTTCTTCTCCGGACTCCAGATATTTGCTGGTCTCGTAAATTTTGATGTCCAGGGGAAGCTTTTTTTCGGAGAGAGCTTTGTGGATATGATTCCATAACAACGCATAGAGCACGGCGCAGACCGGCACTCCGATAAACATGCCCACAATGCCAAACAGGCCGCCGCCCACCAAAATAGACAGAATCACCATGAAGCTGGACAGGCCCGTGGATTCCCCCAGGATCTTTGGCCCCAGGATATTTCCGTCAAATTGCTGCAGCGCCAGGATGAAAATGATAAAGTACAGGCACTGCATGGGATTTACCAAAAGGATCAGAAAAGCGCAGGGAACCGCCCCCAGGTAAGGGCCGAAAAAGGGAATGATATTGGTGACACCCACCACAACGCTGACTAAAACGCTGTAAGGCGTACCCAGAATGCTGGTTCCCATATAGCACAAAATTCCGATAATCAGGGAATCCACGATTTTCCCGCTGAAAAACCCGCCGAAGGTTCGATGGGCAAACCGCACATTTTCCAGGATTCGGTTAGCCCACTGGGGCGTAAAAGCCGCGTAGAGGAACATTTTTCCCTTGGCCATAAAAGTCTCTTTGTCCGCCAAAATGTAGATGGAGACGATGATTCCGATCACAATGTTTTTGAAAAAAACCAACACATCCCACACGCCGGAAGACAGCTGTATCAGCGCGCCCTGCAGCTGGGGAAGAATGTCCCGGGTGAGGTAATTCTCAAACCGGGAGGCGTATTTGTCGAAAAGCTCTGCCGCCAGAGCGTTTAAATCCCGGTTATCCTCCAGGCTTTTCGAGACCCATTTCTGGATATCGTCCATATATTGTGGAAAACTATTGATAATGTTCACCGTGCTGTTGATAATCTCCGGCAAAATCGTCATCACTAGCGCATACACCAGCCAGCAGAGTAGGAAAACGGAAACCAGCACGCAAAAATAGCGGATCACTCTGCTCCCCCGCTTCCCCACCTTATGCTTCTTAAATTCGCAGGCGGGATAGATGACTTTCTTCTCGAGAAAATTTAATACAGGGTTCAGCAGATAGGCAATGGCCGCGCCGTAAATGAGCGGCATGACAATCTGGAAAACCGTCTGGATGCCGTTTACCAGAATCTCCATGTGGAAAATGCCGAAATAGAAAAGCATGCTTGCCGCCGCCACGAAAAAGGCGGTGAGGCCCCAATTAAAATAATGATTATCCCCAAAAAACTTCATAATTTTCTTACGATCCCTCTCCTTTTATTCATATTTGATTACCATTTTTTGTAATAATTATAACATATTAGAAATGATTTGTCATAATTTTTTAAAAAATAGCGATATTATTTTTTATTCGTTGATTTGCAGGGGCCAAAACGTTATAATGGGTTATCAGTAAAGGAAAGGATCATTAAGAAATGAAATTACAGCAATTACTGAGCGTGACCAGAAAGGCCATTGATGAATTTGACATGATTGACTCTGGGGATTGCATTGCGGTGGGGATTTCCGGCGGGAAAGACAGTCTCGCTCTTCTGATGGCGCTGCGGCAGCTGCAGCGTTTTTATCCAAAAAAATACAGCCTTCAGGCTGTTTCGGTGGATCTTGGCTTTCCCAATGTGGATTATACAAAAATTCAGGTGTTCTGCGGGGAGTTGGGGGTTCCCTTTACCAGGGTAAAGACAGAAATCGCCCAGATTGTTTTCTATGAAAAACAGGAGAAAAACCCCTGCTCGCTTTGCGCGAAGATGCGAAAGGGCGCGTTAAACGAGACGGTAAAGGAATTGAACTGCAACAAAGTGGCCTACGCCCATCACCGAGACGATGCGGTGGAGACGATGCTGCTGTCGCTGATTTTTGAGGGCCGGTTCCACACATTTTCCCCAGTTACATATTGGGATCGGATGGATCTGACCCTCATACGGCCTTTTATATTCATGAAGGAAGCGGATATTGTGGGTTTTCAGAACAGATACCAGCTTCCCGTGGCGAAAAGCCCCTGCCCCGCCGACGGACGCACCAAACGGGAATACGCCAAGAATCTGTTGCGGGAACTGAACCGAGATCATCCCGGCGCGAAGGAGCGGATGTTTTCCGCCATTTTAAATAGCGATTTAAAGGGCTGGCGCGTTTAGGAAGCCTCGAAGATTTTCACCGCCTGGAGGATGCACTCCACGGCGCCCTCAAATCCCAATTTACCGCTGTCCACGCACAGATTGTAGCTGGAGGCGTCAGCCCAGCGTTTATTGGTGTAATAGTTGTAATAGCTGGAACGGCTCTTGTCGGTCTTGTGGATAGCGTCGCGGGCCTTGTTGTCTTTCATGTCGTATTCTTTGGCAATCCGGCGAGTGCGGATTGCCAGATCCGAATGGATAAACACGCTGAAACAGTTGTCAAAGTCCGCCAGCGCGTAGTCCGCGCAGCGGCCAACCATCACGCAGGGACCCTCAGAGGCCAGCTTTTTTATAGCTTCAAACTGCGCCAGAAAGACTTTGTGGTTCATGGGCAAATCGGTGAAGGCGGCTGAATTATATCCGAAGGAATAGGTGTCCATGACCAGTGAATAGAGAAAGCTGTTGGTGGGCTTTTCATCGTGGTTTTCAAAAAGCTCTTTGCAGATCCCGCTGTCATTGGCGGCCCGCTCCAGCAGTTCTTTGTCATAAAACGGAACCTCCAGCTTTTCGGCCAGCTTTCGCCCGATGGAGCGGCCGCCGCTTCCGTATTGACGTCCGATCGTGATGATTGATTTTGTCTTCATACTTTCCACACTCCTCTCCTGTTTTCATTTATGTTCCAGTTTGTTCAATAGGTTTGTAAAAGATTCCGGAAATGGCGCAGCCACCTCCAGATATTCGCCAGATTGGGGATGGCGAAATCCTAACACGCGGGCATGCAGCGCCTGACCCGCAAGATGAAAGGGATTGTCCTTATCCTTATTATACACCGGATCTCCCGCCAAAGGGTGGGAAATGCTGGCCATATGGACGCGGATCTGGTGGGTGCGTCCTGTCTCCAGCTGGCACTGCACATACGTGTAGTCGCCAAACCTTTTTAACACCTGATAATGCGTCACCGCCCGGCGGCCGCATTTGGCGTGGATGGACATCCGTTTCCGGTCGGTGGGATGACGGCCGATGGGTGCGTCGATACAGCCCTTTTCTTCCTTTATATTGCCCTTCACCACGCCATGGTAAATGCGGTGAATGGAATGCTCTTTTAACTGCTGGGCCAGATCCCGGTGGGTATGGTCGTCCTTGCAGATTACCAGTGCGCCGGAAGTATCCCGGTCGATGCGGTGGACGATGCCCGGGCGCAGTTCGCCGTTGATTCCCGAGAGATTCCCCCGGCAATGCGCCAGCACAGCGTTGACCAGCGTGTGCTCCGCGTGGCCCGGCGCAGGATGCACCACCATTCCCTGGGGTTTGTTGACCACCAGCAGACATTCGTCCTCGTAGAGGATATCCAGGGGAATGTCCTCCGGCTCAATGGACACGGGCCGGCTCTGGGTAACCCGCACCTGTACCGCGTCCCCGGTGCGGAGCCGGTAGCTGGGCTTTACAGGCTTTTGGTTGACCAGCGCCTGGCCTTCTTTCAGCAGCTTCTGAAGCCGGGAACGGGACAGCTGATTTTCATCCAGGAAAAGCCCTTTGTCAATGCGCTGGCCTTCCTGCTCGGGCGTAATGATTGTCTCAATAATCTCTTCTGTAAACATTTTTTCTCAGTCCCTTTTTCTGTGCAAAAACGCGAACTCCTCTTCCCGGTATACAAAGCATAAATACAAGATCATGAAGAATCCGCCGACTGTCACGTAAATATCCGCCATGTTAAAAATCGGAAAGTTAATCAGGGAGAAATATAAAAAATCCGTGACATATCCGTTTAAAATGCGGTCAATCCCATTTCCCGCCGCTCCCGCCGCCAAGGCCGCCGTAATTGCATAAAGGGGCAGATAACGGCGCGTGGCGGGCATTTTCGCCAGAAAAAAGGCGGCGGCGCATAAAAAGAACGCACACATGGACAGAAAGAAAAACTGCCGGTTCTGGAGCAGGCCAAAGGCCGCGCCCCGGTTTTCCAGATAACGAAGCTCAAAAACCCCGGGAATCCATACGATGCCCGCCTGGCCTTTTAAATGGGTCTGCGCCAGATATTTTGTGTACTGATCCACAAATAGAAGCGCTAGGATTAGGATCCCTGTAGCCGTTCGATAGATTTTCTTATGGTTTTTCATAGTCTTCCCTTTAAGCTGTCGATGGCGGCGCAGATTTCCGCTTCCGTCACGGAGGAATCGGCGAAAGCCTCACCAATCTGCCGCAACAGAATGAAGCGTATATGGCCTTGGGACATTTTCTTATCTTTTTTGGTGGCATCCAAAAGCTCCTGGGTGGACAAGCTGTCGTCTAACTGCGTCGGAAGACCAAAAAGCCGGTTCATTTCCCGGATTTTCGCTAAATCGGCCTCTTCAATAAAGCCTCGCCGCAGGGACAGAAAGGCCGCCGCCACGCAGCCCAGCGCCACGCACTGGCCGTGCAGCATCTGGAAATTCATCTTTTTTTCAATGGCGTGCCCGATGGTGTGGCCCAAGTTTAACAGAGCCCGGGGGCCTTTTTCCATGGGATCCTGTTCCACCACGTCCGCCTTAATCTGACAGCTTCTGAAAATCATTTCCCGCAGAACGTCCATGTCTTTGGCTTGAATGGCCGCTGCATGGGCCTCCAGCCACTGGTAATATTCCGTATCCCGCAGAAGGCCGTGTTTTAAGATTTCCGCCATGCCGCAGGCGAACTGTTTTTCATCCAGGGTATTTAGGGTGTTCAGATTCATATAGACCAGCTTGGGCTGGTGAAACGCGCCAACCATATTTTTGTAGCTGTCGAAGTCCACGCCGGTTTTTCCGCCGATGCTGCTGTCTACCTGCGCCAGCAGCGTGGTGGGCGCCTGCACAAAGTCAATGCCCCGCAGATAGGTGGCTGCGGCAAAGCCCGTCAGATCCCCCACCACGCCGCCGCCCAGCGCCACCAGAAGGTCCCGGCGCTCGAAATTGTTCTGGATTAAATGAGCATACAGCGCCTGCACCGTGGACAGCTGCTTATTTTCCTCGCCGGCCTCCATCACAAAGAAGGTGACCTTTGAAAAAAATTTCTCCAGCTCCTCTCTCACCGCCTGCCCGTAGAGCGGTCCCACATTTGTGTCCGTCACAACGCACGCTTTCCCGCCCTTTTCCCTGCACTGGGTGATTCGCTGTCCTATACGTGAAAAATCCTTTTCCAGATCAATGGAATAAGAAAATTCCCCGCTTCTTGTCACCTGAAGCCTGTCCATTTTCCCCATAGTTGTCCTCCTTCAAATCTTCCTCTATTGATAAACTTCCAGAATTATGGCGTATCTTCCTTTTTTCGTCTGGGAAAGAACTTGCTGGAACCGAAATTTGCCCTTTCCACGCACGGAAACGATGTCCCCTTCCTTCAAAACATAGCCGCCTGACGTGACCGGGCAGCCGTTTACAAAGACTTTCCCGCCCTGCGCCAGCGGCGCGAGCTTGGTGCGGGAGCTTCCGAAAGCGACGGATAGGGTCGCGTCCAGACGCAAGGACGAAACCGTTCCCTGCACAGGTTTTCGCACCGGCTTTGGAAGGGGATCCGTCTGGGACAACGGCTGTGTGCGCACCGAAGTGTGGCGTATTTTCACCAGCTCCCGCGTGAAAAAATCTGCCATGGAATCCACGCAGAAAAACCACGCGTCGTCACCGGAAAGCAGAACGTCTCCCACCGTGCTGCGCTCCACGCCCAGGTGGATGATGGCGCCCAGATAATCCCTATGAGTCAGCTTTTCCGGAAAATTCCCCGGCCCTTTTGTGATTTTCATGCATCGTATGGGAAATTCCCATTCATAGGAAAGAGCGTCAGGGATAAAGGCTGCCATCTGACGCTCTGCAAATTCATACCCTCCAGAAGTCTCCGTCACAATGCCCGGAAAACTGTTTTTCAGGTTTTTTATCATATGTAGCTGATGGAGATCCAAAAAGTCTGTAAAAGTGACAATATCTCTCTGAAAAGCCATATTTTTCAAATCTTCCACGCGGTTCTTAAAAAAAGCATCCTGGTCTTTCATCTTTATAACTCCGTAATTTTTCCGTTTAAGAGATCCTGGTAATCTCCGGATATATCCACATTAAAAGGCGTTAAAATGAAAACAAAATCGGATATTTTCTGGAACTGTCCGTTTAAGGAATAGCAGGAACCCAGCGTAAAATCGATGATGCGCTGCGCCAAGTCTACGTCCACCCCTTCCAGGTTCAAGACCACGGTGCAGCCGGAAATCAACGTGTCCGCAATCTCTCTGGTGTCCTCCATGGTGTTGGGCTTAATCACGCACACTTCCATAGACTGTCCTTTTTTGGGGCTGCGCATAGGCGTGATTTTAGAGGAAGCTGGCTTTGTTGGCTTCCCACTTGACTTTTGTGTTTTTACAGAATTTTTCGGCTGTGGATCGTCGTAGATATCATCCGCACTGTCGTTTTTCTGGAATTTGTCAAAAAATTTTTTACGGGGCTTTTCCTCGTCGAAATCATCGTACTCATCATCCAGAAACTCATCGTCGTCGTAATCATCGTTTAGCTTAATCGCATCTAAGAACTTATCCAAAACACCCATGTTCTATCTCCAATCTGATTGTCTGCAAAAATGCAGGAATTTAGAACGAGTAATTCCGGCTCCCGAAAATACCTGTCCCAACGCGCACCATAGTTGCTCCCTCCTCTATGGCGACTTCATAATCCCCTGTCATACCCATGCTAAGCACATACATGTCTACATTATCAATGTTTTTTTGGCGGATGTCAATACTTATTTGTTTCATCTTTTGAAAAATCCACCGATTTTCTTCCGGGTCATCCACATAAGGCGCAATGGTCATCAGCCCTTCGATGTGGACATTAGGCAGTGCACTGATCTGCTGCGCCAGGGGCAGCGTCTCTTCTGCGGAAACCCCGAATTTGCTCTCCTCTTCTGCCACGTTTACTTCCAGTAAAACAGGAACGATAACCTGGCGCTTCTCGGCCTCCGTCTGGATGGTCTGGGCCAGGCGCATGGAGTCCACGGAGTGAATCAGGGATACTTTATCCACAATGTATTTCACTTTATTTCTCTGCAGATGCCCGATCATATGCCACTGCACATCCGAAGGCATCTGTGGATATTTTTCCGTAATTTCCTGTACTTTATTCTCCCCAAAAAAACGTGCGCCGCAGGCATAGGCCTCTTTCAAGTCTTCGATGGGCTTGGTTTTGCTGACGGCAATTAAGGTGACTTCCTCTCTTTTCCTGCCGCTTCGCTCACATGCGCGGCAGATCTTTTCTTCCACATTTTTCAACTGTTCCTGAATCATAAATAAACGCCTCCTGTCTTTTTCATATAAAACTAATATAAAATATCCTCTTCCTTCACCTGCGAAGCGTCCAGTATAATATGGTCATACTGGGCCAGGCCGTATTCCGTGCCTTTTTCCACAATACAGAATTCCTCGTTCTGGTCAAGGATGTTGATAAAGCGGAACACCGCGTAACCCTTGTTGATGCAGTAGGCGCCTTCCAGCGCCTGGGTTTCCTCCACCACATACCGATCGTTGGAATCCGGCTTTAAAAGGACGCTCCCTTCGGGAAAAGCGGACATATCCACATAGCAGTATTCCTCATTCTCCGCATAGAGCGTCGTGCTGATAAATTTCGCGCTGGCCGCCTCTCCTTTTTTCTTGGCCTTTTCTACCAAGAAACCGGCTTCGCTGTTATTTCCCCCCGTAGTCTTGTACTCCACGGGGATGGCGTAAAATTCTTTGTTCACCACGGAAGTCAGAGGGATTTTTAGGCCATTTTGCACATTTGTCACCAGTTCGATGTCTATAAAACGCTCGCCCACATAGCGGATCAGTCCGTTGCCAAACTCGATTTTCCCGTATTTTTTTCCATCTCGCTCAATAATGGAGAAATCGCCGTTTTGGGAGACATTGTCTTTTAAAAAGCGTACTTTGATATAGGTTTTGTCCGCCAGACCGCTGGCCTGCTTGTCCGTCAGCGGAATAATCAGGTTCCAGGTCTCGCCTGTCACCAGCGTATAGACTGCTTCGCCCGCCTGTATGGGCTCCTTTTTCTTCAGGCTTTGCCTGTGGTACGCGCTGGGATTCATATTCTCCTGGGTGAAATTATCCGGGGTAATCCCCTCGTATCCGTCCTGAGAATAGAGGACGATGCCGTTTTCCTTGGCGCGGACCAGCATCTGGCCGCCCATGGTGACGGACGGGGCGGCGTTTTCCGTCTGGGCGCCGTCTGCGGCGTTGGTGGGCGTCTCCTGCATCTCCATGGAATACTGCAGAATGTTTCCGCCCAGCTCGTATTTGAAATTATAGGCTTCTTTAAAATTATTGGACTGAAATGCGTAGGAGAATTCGCTCATCTGTTTCCGGATTCTGGATAAATCCTCCTGGGACAACGGATGCGCCGTTCCTTGTGTCTGCTGTTCGCCCAGACTGTACACAATCGCCGACGCGCTGACCTTTCCTCCTTCCCGGGCGTAATAGCTTAAGTAACCGCCCGCGTCCGCCGTCACGATCTGTGAGGGATAGAGCGCAAGCCCGGTGTAAGTCTCGTTTTTTGAGAGCGGCCCGGACACTACCTGATAGGAGCTGAAATGGACGGAAGTATAATATAAAATAATACTGAATATAATATACACAAATAAAATCCCGAATAATATGGTGCCGATATTCAGCGTAACAATCCGTTTAAAATCTTTCCATGCAATTTTCCAGGCAGGAAATTTGATTTTTTTTCTGGATGACAATGAAAAGGGCCTCCTTTACCAAGTTTGGATTATTTTATCACAATTTTTTTAAATTAGCAAATTTGTTTCCAGCCAAATTCATGCATAAAGCCAGATGCTTAAGGAATACTAGAATCGTGCCTAAAAATACTTTTAGCATAGGAGGAATGCAACATGAATTCCAAAGGACTAGACTATACAGCATTAATTATTGCCATCGTCGGGGCCGTAAACTGGGGATTGATCGCACTGTTTCGGTTTGACCTGGTTGCCTTCATCTTCGGCAATATGTCCTGGATCTCGCGTATCGTATACGGGCTTGTGGGACTGTGCGGTCTTTATCTGATCAGCCTTTTCGGCCGCGTGGGCAGCAGCATCGGCGTAAGCGAATAATGGGAATCCTGTGTAGTTAAGAAAACAGGGAAAGGCGTGCCGTCTCTTTTTGGCGCCTTTCCCTGTTTCCTTTGTTTATGTAATTGTATTTAATTATGGCATAAATTAAAGCGCTTCGACAATTTTAGACTGAAGAGGTGCGGGTATTTCTTCTTTGTCCATGGATATGCTGACAACAAAGGTAAGATTGAACTGCTGTCCAATGGCGTCTAACTGACTCAACGTATCTGCCACATCCTGTCCCTCCAGCTTCGATATGGTCAGGAATCCATCCAAATATACCTGCTCCAAGTCATGATCCTGGGAAAGAATGCCGCAGACAAATCCCACAAATTCATCGCTGTTCTTCAGCGGAAAGGCAGATACATCGATCAGCCGGATTTTATTATTTAATTCATACATATGCTTGGCGCTTTTATCCAGATACACGATGCTTCCATTGGCGCTCTTTACCGCGCTGTTTGCTCTTTCCAATAAAACTTTTGTCTTACCTTTGCCTTTTTTTCCTACAATTAGTTCAACCATCCTGCTTTCCTCCTTAGACATATAGGCAATTTTAACAAATTCCTATTTCTGATAGTTCAATTATAGTGTATATAGGCTAAAAGTTCAATGATTATTTTCACGAATTGATATGTTCCAGCAGCTGATTCATTTGCTGGTACAATTCCGGTTTGTCGAAAGCGTTTGTCACGATGGTGATAAATGTTTTCCCATACTCATTCTGGCTGACCAACGCCAGACAGTTTCCAGCCTCGTCGGTGGTTCCGGTTTTTCCCCCTAAGATGGTTACGCCCTTGGGTCCGGTGGCCTCCCCCGTAAGGTAATGGTCGGTGGATTCCAGGTAAATGGAGTTAACCTGCCCGAATGTGTTCTGGTACTGGACGGTGAACGCGCTCATCTGGAGGATTTCCAGAAACTTCGGATAATGGATCGCCTCGTTTAACATCAGGTAAATATCGTAAATGCTGGTGTAATGTTCCGTATCCTGCAGGCCGTGTGGGTTGGTAAAATGCGTATTCGTCATGCCCAAGCGCGCCACCTCCGCGTTCATCATCTGGACGAAGTTTTCCTGTGTGCCGCCCACATGCTCCGCGATGGCCGCCGCCGCATCGTTGCCGGAGTGAATCAAAAGCCCCTGCAGCAGCTGCTCCAGCGTGAGCTGGTCACCCGGCTGGAACCCGCAAAGCTGAGAGCCCTCCTCCAGTTGAAGAGCCGTCTGACTGACCGTCACCAGGTCGGTGAGCGTTCCGTTTTTTAAGGCCACAATGGCGGTCATAATCTTTGTAATGCTGGCCGGATAAAGCTTTTCGTAAATATTCTGTCCGTATACAACGCGTCTGCCGTCCAGATCAAAGAGCCCTGCATACTGAGACGGATCCAAGACAATGCCCTCCAGGGGAATGGATCCTTCTGCGGACACGCACAGGTTTTTCGCAAATCCGTCCTGAATCTGCCGATCCACGGCATCATGGGTTTGGCCGGGAAAACTCTCGGCCGCTTCAAAAGCGGCGGGAAGCTTTGTCCCTGCGCCCGATAAAAAAAAGAAATAAATAGCCGCGCATCCGCCGACGATGAGCGCCAGCAGCAAAAGCAGAATGATTGTATTGCGCATCCGGTGTCTGCGCATTTTTGCAAATTTTGCAGATTTTCTTTTACGTGCCATAAAGGCTTCCCCCATTCTAACCGCTTATTTTCCTGGTTTTGTAAGAGCTGCTCTGCAGCCCCACGTTCAAAACCAGCCCCATGCCGATGTAAAGGCTAACCACGGAAGTTAATCCATAGCTGACAAATGGCAGAGGCGTTCCAGTATTTGGCATAATTCCAGTGGCCACACATATATTAATAAAGCTCTGCAGTGAGACGAGCGTGGCCACGCCGCAGCAGATTAATTTTCCAGAAAGGTCTTTGGCTCGCAGGCTCATGCGGATGCACTCGAAAGCGATCCACAGCAGAATAAGTATAATCAGGGTGCAGCCGATGAAGCCCAGCTCCTCCCCCGCCACGGCGAAAATAAAGTCTGTCTGAATCTGGGACACGAAGTTTCCCTTGTTAGCCGAAGACTCCTCGTTATTTAAACCCTTGCCGGTCAGCTCCCCGGAGCCGATGGCCAGCATAGAGTTGTTCTGCTGTTCTATGTCGTCGCTGTACTCCTCGTTTTCCGGATAGAGAAAAGACATAATCCGGTTCCGCTGGTAGTCTTTGATTAGCTTCTGATCCGGCTGCACCACAATGGACAAAAATATAATCATCAGAGGAGCCATAATCAGAATCGCGCCGCCGATTATCTTATAGCTGAGTCCGGCGATGTAAATCAGCACGCAGAACAAAACCGTTACGGTGATGGTGTTCTTCAAGTCCGGCTGCTGGTAAATAAGAACCAGCGGAATCACCAGCAAAACCACGCATTTTACAATGACCTTAATGGTATTCAGATCATTTTCATGATCCATAAAAAAGCGGGCAAAAAACAAAATCAGCAGTATTTTTGACAGTTCCGTAGGCTGAAAACGAAAGCCCGCGATCTCAATCCAGCGGGTAGCTCCGCCGGCGGTGGAGCCCATAAGCCGTACGCCCAAAAGCATGACAATGTTAAAGATGTAGATGAGCCAGTAAAAGTTCAAAATCCAGCTGAAATCCATCAAAGAAACAATAATCATGACGACCACGCCCATAACAACCCCCATGATCTGGCGGGATTTCAGGTCTGCCGCGGCGCTTCCTACCAACAGCACGCCTATGGCGCTGATGCTCAGAAGCAGAATAACAAGTCTGAAATTGTAAAATCTGAATTTATACTGTTTTAACATAATCCTTTCGGCTATCCTTCTCTTGTAGTATTGGTATCCGTGCCAGCATCATGGGCGGATTCTGCTGAAACTGAATCTGTATGCCCGATTTATCCACAGGAAAATATTTACTGATCGCCTGCACCAGATCGTTTTTCAGCATAATTGTCACATCGGTAGAACAATCCATCCGCTCCGAGAGCAAAACCGTTTTCAGTCGGTTTCTGGCCACGGAACCGGATTTTCTCTTTGCTATGCCATTTCTTGCCATAAAAAGCATTTCCCCGCCCTCCTTTAATTCCGGAACAATTTCGTCATCTTGCGGAAAATGCCTTTTTTCATGTCAAAACTAAGAAACGGTATTTCCTCTCCTGTAATGCGCCGGCAGATATTGATATAGCCCTGCTCAGCCGGAGAATTTTTCCCGGACAGGGGCACACCCTGGTTGGTGGCAATGACGATCTGCTGATCATCGGGGATGATTCCCAGCAGATGGACGGCCAGGATCTCAATCACATCGTCCACCGACATCATATCCCCTTTCTGGATCATATCCGGGCGAATCCGGTTGATAATCAGCTCAATCTGGCTGATGTCATTGGCTTCCAGAAGGCCGATGATCCGGTCCGCGTCCCGGATGGCGGAGACTTCCGGCGTAGTCACCACAATGGCACGGTCCGCGCCGGCGATGGCGTTCTTAAATCCCTGCTCGATTCCCGCCGGGCAGTCCAGGATGATATACTCGAAATAACCGCCCATCTCCTCGGTGAGCTTAATCATCTGTTCCGGCGTCACCGCCGTCTTATCCTTGGTCTGGGCCGAGGGAAGCAGGTACAGGTTGCTGTAACGCTTATCCCGGATCAGCGCCTGTTTCAGACGGCAGTTTCCGTAAATGACATCCACCAGGTTGTACACAATTCGGTTCTCCAGTCCCATAACCACGTCCAGGTTGCGCAAGCCGATGTCCGTATCCACCACCGCCGTTTTCTTGCCCAGCATGGCCAGGCCCGTTCCGATATTCGCCGCAGTTGTGGTCTTCCCCACGCCCCCTTTGCCTGATGTTACTACAATTACCTCGCTCATACAAAAAACCTCCTACTTGACTGACTGATTTTCATTTCCATCTTCTTTTGTATGATCCGAGCGGGACGATTGTCCCTGATTTAGTCATTGCTGGTGTTGCTGGATGTATCCGAGGCCACACCGGTGATGATTTTTTCTCGTTTTTTCTCATTAAATAAGTACTGGAACACATTACTGGACACGAGACACGCGTTTCCGGAGGAATAACCGTAGGGAATCCGCACCGCCACCGCCACTTCCGGCTGCTGTGCAGGGGCATACCCCACAAATACGCCGTGGTCCGGGCGATATTGGTTTTCCTGGGCAGTTCCCGTTTTCCCGTTAATGTCTACTCCGGCATCGTCAAAATTAAACTGACTGTGGTTCTGGATCACCCGGCGCATGCCGTTGTGAACCGCATCCCATGTGCTTTGCGGAAGCTCTGCAGAGGTTTCCAGCTTTGGCGAAAATTCCTGCAGGGGCTTTTGCTGAGAGTCCGTGATCTTCTGGATCAGGGACAGCTTGTAGCTCTGGCCGCTGGTGGCGATGGTTCCCACATATCTGGCCAGTCCCGCTGTGGTGTACAAATGCGTGCCCTGCCCCATGTAAGAGGGAACCGCCAGCTCGTCGGAAACCTGGGGCTCCGCCTCGGAGATCTCCACGCCGGAAGGCTTGTCCAGGCTTAACATGGACGCGTATTTCTTCAGATTCTGCAGACTTAGATTCTCCGAAAATTTCTGATTCTCGTCCATTCCCAGCACATAGCCAATCTCGTTGAAATAATAGTTGCAGGACTGCTCCAGCGCCGTCTCCAGGTCAATGACGCCGTGGCCTGCCGTGTTCCAGCAGTCAATGTGCGGCTCCACTTCCTCGAAAGATCCGGTGCAGTTGATGCCGGTTCCCGCGTCCACAACGCCGCTTTCCATGCCCGCGATGGCTGAAACCATCTTAAACGTGGAGCCCGGCGCCGTCTGCTGCTGCGTGGCTTTGTTGAAAAACGGCTGGGAAAGGTCGCTGGCGATCTTGTTGTAATAATCCACGTCCATCACATTGGCCAGGCGGTTGTTGTCGTATCCCGGATAGGTGACGCAGGCGCGCACCTGTCCCGTGTTGGGGTCTGACACTACAATGGAGCCTGAGCAAGGATCCAGCGCCAGCTGGCCCGGCGTAATCTCCAGTGAACTGATCTTGGCGGTTATAAATTCATAAGCGCCCGTCTGGCCCTGGCGCAGAGATTCCTGCATGCCGTCCTCGGGGTTCAATATTCCCTGGTCGTACAGCGTGATGCACAAATCTCTTGGGTCAATATCGTCGTTTAACAGCATATACTTGTAGAGAAGCTTGCCAAAAGAAACATCTGTTCGCAGATAATCCGTCAGATAATTGGCCAGCTCCAGATACACTTCCTTGGAGTCCAGATAGTCCCCCTGGGGGGAAATCCTGGAAATATCGATCCAATTCTGCCGCGTGGCGTAAGTTAAGTACTCCTGCAGGCTGATAGTTTCTTCCTTTGCCCAGGCCTGGTAGGTGGGATCCGTCGTGTCAATGGCGTCTGAATCCATGACCTCCAGCTGGATGGGCAGCAGGTCATCCACGAGATAGTCTAGGTACTCCTGCATTTCTTTATCCAGGTCTTTGTACGCCTTGGGATTTTCCCCGGTCAGTTCATTCTTTATTCTATCAAACACTTCCGTCTGTTTTTGCTGAAACAAGGCGTAAAGACTTTTTTCTGTCTCGGCGGCGTCTGCAGCCGCAAAATGCTCGATATCCACCACATTATTTTCGATCAGCGCGTTATATACATCGTAAATAGGCACCGCAATCTCCATAGTGTCCGAAATCTTTGTCTTATCAAAAGTTTTATCCGGCACGATGTGCGACAAAAGAATGCCGGCGATCTGCTGTTCCAGGATTTTATAGCAGGCAATCTGCAGGTCGCTGTCGATGGTCAGATACACGTCGTGGCCGGCGATGGGATTTAAACGGGAATCCTCGTCGATTTTCAGCACTTTTCCCAGGTTGTCTACGTACACCGTCTCCTTGCCGTCCGTGCCCTGCAGATCCGTCTCCATATACTGCTCAATGCCGGACTTTCCGATGACGGACGTGGTGTCGTACTTCTTGGAATTTTCGTTCTGAAGCTCTTCTAACTCCTCGGAGGACGCCTGTCCGGTATAGCCTATGATATTGGCAAAATAAATGGGATCTTCGTAAACCCGCAGGGAATCCTCCACAATGTCCACGCCCTGCAGGGTATCCTTGTTTTCCGCGATCACGGCCACAGACTCGTCGCTTAAATCGGTGGCGATGGTGGCCGGCATGTATTTCTGAAAGCTGTTGGTGGACAGCAGATAACGAATAATGGTGATGCTCATTACCTCATCCGCCGTAAGCTGTTCCGGCAGCTCGTACTGCGTCAGCTCTTCCTTTGAGTAGGCGTCATCGCCGCTGACCACGATGGCAAACCGCTCCGGCCCGATCAGGTATTCCATCATCTGCTGGGCGGTGGCGTTTTTTTCATCCTTTTTCAGGTCGTCGATCAGCGCCCGGCCGTAAATATCCGCCCGGAAACGATCCAGGTTCACGCCCTCTTCCAAGTCAAAGTGATATTCCCCCTGGTTGTTCATGACGATGTGGAAATTCTGATCCACATGGTCGCCGTATTCTTCCAGAATCTTGCATATTTTGTAGGCGATGCTGTTCAAGGTCAGGTTCTTTTCCCGATCTGAGTCATAGGTGCCGTTGTCTTCGATGGTGAGGGAATAGCAGAGCTTGCTGGAAGCCAAAAGCTTCCCATTGCAGTCGAAAATATTCCCCCGGGAACTCTTAATCGTGCGGGTCTTCGTGGTCCGGGAGGTGAAATCCGAGGTGTACTCTTCCCCCTGGACAATCTGCAGCTCAAAGAGCCGGCGAATCAGCACAAACGACATGATTGAAAAAACCAGCGCCAGCACGGCGGTCCTGGGTATGCGAATCCGCTTGTTTTTAAAAATCCGTTTTATTTTGTAAACCATAAAGAATCACTTTCCTTATATTTAATGCGCAAAAAACGATGGATTACGTGATAAAATATCCGGTAGGACAAAGCTGTCAATATCAGCGTATAAATAATCTCCGGCAGGATAATCCGCCGCAGATAAAAGAAAAAGTCCGTATTTCCCTGCAGCAGAAACATGAGCATGTAAATCAGAAAATTATAGACAAAATCTCCCGCCACTGCCAGAAGCATGGGAACTTTGATGTCGTCGTCGTAACAGACTTTGTAAAAAAAACCGCTGCCGAATCCCAAGTACATGTAGATGGCCGCATGGATGCCTGGGTAATAGCCATAGAACAAATCCACCAGCAATCCGGTGAAAAATCCGATAAACAGTCCCGGAGCCTTTCCCAGCATCAATCCCATGCTGACACACAGCACAACCAGAAGGTTCGGGGAAACCGATCCGATGGCCATGCCTTTCATCAGCGTACACTGAAGGAAGAAAGAAATCAGGATTATGGCCAGCAGGATCAGTTTATTTCTCATCCTTCGCGTCCTCCTTCATAGTCTCTTTCAAATCCGTGATGACCAGCACTTTTTGCAGATGGCGAAAGTCCGCCGCCGGCGTCAGGTATCCCCTGTAGGTGAGGTTGTTGCTGTCCTGGCTGATCTCGCTGATGTACCCGATCAGCAACCCTTTCACATACCGGTCGCTGATATGGGAGGTGATCACCCGGTCGCCGATGCTGACTTTGCCCTCCGGGCTTTTCAGCTGGCCGAATTCTATTTTTCCCGAGTCAATCAGCTCCAGATCGCCGTTTACAATGCAGATGTCCTCTGTCTCGGAGACTTGGGCGCTTACGTTGGACTCATCGTCGATGATGGAGCGCACCGCCGCCCAGTTGGGGCCTACCTCCGTGACGATCCCCGCCAAGCCCGCCCCGGCCAGCACGTTGGAATTTACTCTCACGCCGTCCTCTTGACCTTTGTTAATGGTAAATGAATGGTACCAGTTTCCGGGCTCTTTGGCAATGACTTCCGCCATAATCTTGTTATATTGAGCGTATTCTTTGTCCAGATTATACAGTTCCCGCAGATGGGTCAGATCCTTCTGGTTCTGCGTCAGCTCGTTGTTCTGAAGCGTCAGCTCTTCTACCTGGGATTTCAACACGGCGTTTTCCTCGGCCAGCTTCTTTACATTCTGAAAATTATCCTGCACGGCCAAAAGCCAGTCCCCAATCTTATTGACGCCCTTTTCAAAGGGGATGATAGCATACCCGGCCACTGTCCGCGCCGGATCGCCGGATATGCCCGTGGCGAAGGCCGCTGCCGCCATACTAATGCACACAATGGTCATTAAAATAATCAAATGCTTGCTTTTCAGCTGAAAATTTTTCTTTTTTTTCATCCCAAACTCCCCATACTGCCATTACATTTTCTTCTGCTTGACGGGCACAGCCCATTCCTGCAGGTATCGGTCTTTGATCATTTTCTCCACGCCCCGGATAGTGCAGGTCTCATGCATTTCAGAAAGGCATACGCCGTATCCGGTGAAATCCGCCAGAAATTTGTCGATGTTTTTCAGCCTTGTGCTGCCCCCGGCCAGATAGATGCCCTCCTTTAAAATACTGTAGGCGATCTGCGGCGGCGTGCGCTCCAGAAATGTCTTCATCTCGTTTCCGATGGCCGTGATCGGCCGGGCGATGGCCGCGTTCACCACCTCGGACGACACCACGGCTTCCCGCGGAAGACCGGACAGCGTATCGATGCCGATGACCTTTCGCAGCTGCTCTTTCTGCCCGTACAGCTCCCCGATGGAGGTTTTCAGACGGCTGGCCGTCCGCGTACCGATCTGCAGGCGGTTCGTCCGGTTAATCTCGCTGCGGATTTCCAGATCAATCTGCCGCCCGCCCAGCTTTAATGCCTTGCTGATGATGACTTTGCCGTCGGCGATGACGGAAATCTCCGTGCTCTGGGCACCAATGTTGACAATCATGCTGCCTTTGGTCTTTTTAAGGGGAATGTCCATGGCGATGGCGTCAGCAATGGGCTTTTCCACAATCCACACTTTGTTGTTCTGCAGCCACCCGCCGTTGGCCAGAGAGTTGTACGCTCTCTTCTCAATCTGGGTTAAGTCGGCCGGCGCCGCGAAATACATGACCGAGCCGAACCACTGGTACGGATGGATTTTCTTAATCAGGCTGTACAGGGAAACTTCGGCCTTCATAATGTCCGCCAGCATCCCATAAGCCATGGGGGAGGCCACTTCGATGTTGTCCGGCGCTTTTTCGTACATCTCGTAGGCTTCGTCGCCCACGGCCAGCACGCGTCTTTTGTCTTTTACGGCCACCATATTTCTTTCCTGGTAAACCTTATTCTTTTGATGGGAGTAAACTTTGAGGGTGTTGGAACCCATATCCACCCCGTATACTTTCCGAAATAACATTACAGACTTTCCTTTTCCCGAAAACTCATATAAGCATGTTCTCCAATGATAATATGATCCAAAAGATGGATGCCCAAAAGCTCCCCTCCCTGTTGGACGCGCTGGGTGATTAACACATCCGCCTGGCTGGGCGTGGGGTCGCCGCTGGGATGGTTGTGCACCAGAATGATGTTAACGGCCTGGAAGCGCAGCGCCTCCAGAAACAGTTCCCTGGGCGACACCAGGGAGGCGTTGACAGTTCCCAGAAACATCCGTTTCTCCCCCAGCAAATGATTTTTGGAATCCAGCATCATGCACAGCAAAACTTCCTGTTCCAGATGCCGCAGTTCTTCCATATAATAGTCCGCAATGGTATCCGGCGCCTGAAAGGACAGGCGTTCCTTCGCCTTCTGGCGGGCGGTCCTTCTGGAAAGTTCGCCGATGCATTTTAACTGGATCGCCTTTACTTTTCCCACGCCGCGGATCTCCATTAATTCCGGTATGGACAGATGGTAAAGGCCCGACAGGCCTTCCTTTCGGCTCTGGGCCAGACGCAGAATCTCATAGGAAAGCTCCAAGGAGCTGCTCCCCCGCCTGCCGGTGCGCAAAATCACGGCTAAAAGCTCCGCGTCTGTGAGATTTTCCGGCCCAAATTCCAGGCACTTCTCATAGGGCCTGTCCTGCGCCGGCATGTCTTTCATCGTGTTTCTTGATTTCATAAATAAATTCTCCTTCCCGCTCTCTTCAGAAGCACAGGGAAGAATTTAGTAAATCTTATCTTATCACAGTTTTTTTTAAATGTATACAAATTCACTGGAATTTCATATATTTTTTAGCAATGGCTTCCGCTACTTTGATTCCGTCTATGGCGGCGGATGTGATCCCGCCGGCGTACCCGGCCCCTTCCCCACAGGGGTAAAATCCTTCGATATTGCTCTGAAAATCTGGGCCGCGCAGAATGCGCACCGGGGAAGACGTCCGGCTTTCTATGCCGCTTAAAAGGCAGTCCGGCCGGGCAAATCCAGGAATTTTTCTGTCAAAGGCAAGGATTCCCTCCGCAATGGAATCGCCGATTTCCCTGGGAAAAATGTCCCGCAAACCGCACAGGCGGTACGCCCCTTTGATGGCGGGGGCCACGTCGCCCAGGCTTTTGCTCTCCCGAAAATTCCGGTAATCCTCCCATAGCTGCACTGGGACTTTTCCTTGGGCTATCGCCCAGGCTTTTCGCTCCAAATCCCGCTGGAACGCCATGCCGCCTAAAGGCGTCCGCTCCGGGTAATCTTTGGGCGACACGGTTACGACTAAAGCGCTGTTGGCGTTTCGGCCGTCCCGGGCCTGGTAGCTCATGCCGTTTACGGCCAAGGCTTTTTCCTCAGAGGAAGCGTTGACCACATACCCGCCGGGGCACATGCAGAAGGAATAAACGCCCCTCCCAAAGCTGCCGGTATGAGTCAGCTTATAGCTGGCGGCCCCCAGCAGGGGATTTTCGGCTTCCCCGTAAAGGGCGCGGTTGATCATTTCCTGGGGATGCTCTACCCGCACGCCCATGGCAAAAGACTTGGCCTCCATGGCAAATCCCCGCCGGTACAGAGCTTCAAATGTGTCCCGGGCGCTGTGCCCGATGGCCCCCGCCGCCGCCTGCACCAAAATCTCCTCCCCGGAATCGAGAAGAAGCCGACAAAGCCGTCCGTCCTCGCAGATAAAATCCGTCACCTGCGTCTCAAAGAGAAAGCTTCCGCCCCATTCCTGAATCTGTCTGCGGATGCGCTCCACTATGCCGATCAGCGCGTCAGTCCCAAGATGGGGTTTTTGCTGGTAGAGAATCTCCGGCGGCGCACCGGCATTTACGAAGATTTGCATTACCGTCTGAATGCGTCCATAGGGGTCTTTGATCATCGTCTGCAGCTTTCCGTCGGAAAAAGTCCCTGCACCGCCCTCGCCAAACTGGACGTTGGAGCGCATGTCCAACGTGCCGTCTTTCCAGAACTTTTCCACCGCTGTCTTTCGCTTTTTCGCCTGGGCGCCCCGCTCGATGATGAGGGGCTTATAACCGTGGCGCGCCAGCATCCACCCGCAGAAAAGCCCGGCGGGGCCGCTGCCGATGATGACTGGGGGATGAAAAAGTCGCTCCATGCCCGGATTGGGAAAATGGTAAGTCTGCAGTTCGGTTGACGTAATATTTTTATTGTGAACTCTTTTGAGAAGGCAGCGTTCTTCGCTTTTGCTCTTGCAGGAGACATCCACGGTATAGACGAATTTTTTGTCGAATTTTTTCCGGGCGTCCAGAGACTGGCGGATAATTTTGTAGGAAATCTTTTCGGAAGCGTTTTTAATGGAAAGGATTTTTCTGATTTTCTTTTCCAGATCTTTTGGACTGTGCCCGATGGGAAGCTTAAGCTGTGCTATTCGTATCATACAGATTCCTCTTTTCCTTATTCGTGTAACAATGGCCAAACGCTGGCCGCCCGGCCCGCCACAGCCCCGGAGGACCAGGCCCATTGCAGGTTATAGCCTCCACAGGCGCCGTCCACGTCCAGGATTTCCCCGGCGAAATAAAGACCGCTCTGAAGCTTCGACTCCAGGGTGCGGGGATCGACCTGGCGAAGATCCACGCCGCCCATGCACACCTGGGCAAATGCATAGTCCTTCCACCCTTTGATGGGGACGTTCCAGCATTTCAGCTGGCGGGCAATCTGCCGTGGCTGCTTCTTTTGGACGCGTTTCGTCACGATGGGGCAAAATTTGTCCGGGAAAATTCCTCTTAAGATTTCTGTCCAGTCTTTGCCGGGCGACTGGCTTTTCTTTTCCAGGAGGAGATTCTCCAGCTTTTGCTGGCTGCACGGCGGGAAAAAGTCCAGAATCAGCTCCGCCTGTTTTTTTTCGTGTAGAGCCTCCACTGCGTAACGGCTCAGTTGGAAAACGGGAATCCCGGACACGCCGTAATCGGTCAGCTGCACTTCGCCCCTCTCCCGCTGGGCGTTTTCTTTGTCCAGGCGCAGACAGACCTGCGCTTCCATGCGAAGCCCGGCCCATTGCTTGAAATAGTTTCCGTCCCCAATAAGCGGAACCAGAGCCGGGAGAACTGGATGGATTTTGTGGCCCAGGCTTTTGGCCAGGGCGTAGCCGCTGCCGTCGGCTCCAGGCAGATTGGAGGCCTTGGATCCGGCAGCCAGGATCACCGCGTCCCCTTCAAAGCATCCACATCCGGTAGTCACTCGCCACCGGCCCTTGGGGGAAACCCTGGAAATTTCCCGAATCTCTGCCTGGGTCTGAAGTTTTACGCCGATTTTTTCAGCTTCGGCCAAAAGCAGATACAGAACCGTTCGCGCCTGCTGGCTGTAGGGATAAACCCAGCCGTCTCGCTCTCTGGTATAAAGCCCCAACCCGGCGAAAAAGGCCAGCGTATCTTCCACGGTGAAGCGGCGCAGGACCTCCGTCACAGCTTTTGGATGATGGCTTCTGTAGGCATCCGGCGTCATGCGCGTGTTGGTCAGGTTGCACCGTCCGTTTCCGGTGGCCAGGATTTTTTTTCCGCAAGCGCTTCCGTGCTCCAGAACCGTTACCATTGCCCCGGCGCGGGCCGCCGTCACCGCCGCCATCAGCCCCGCCGCGCCGCCGCCTACGACGAGGATTTCTCTGAAGCGCGTCACAGCTTCACCAGCCCGGCCTGCACCAGCTTTTCCAGAGACATCAGAATTCCGAATTTGGCGTGCTCCCAGGTAAGCCCGCCCTGGAAATACACCGCGTAGGGAGGCCGGATGGGGCCGTCCGCGCTTAATTCTATGGAGGAGCCGGACACGAAGGCGCCGGCCGCCATGATTACCGGGCTGTCGTAGCCGGGCATGTCCCAGGGTTCCGGCGACACGTAGCTATCCACGGGAGCCGCCGCCTGGATGCCCTGGCAGAACGCGACGACTTTTTCCGGACTTCCCAGGGTGATGGACTGGATAATGTCCTGGCGGGGCTCTTTGCTGTCAGGCAGAACCGAAAAGCCCAGCGCCTCGTAAACGCCGGCGGCGAAGATGGCTCCTTTTAGGGCGCCTTTTACCACCATGGGCGCCAGGAAGAATCCCTGGTAAAACGCCTGCTTCACGCCCAGGCTTGCGCCCACTTCTTTGCCGAGGCCCGGGGAGGTCATGCGGTAGGCCGCCTGTTCCACCAGCTCTTTTTTCCCGGCCACATATCCGCCGATGGGGGCCAGGCCGCCGCCTGGGTTTTTGATGAGAGAGCCCACCAGCAGATCCGCGCCTGCGTCCGAGGGTTCGATCACATCCACAAATTCCCCGTAGCAGTTGTCTACCATGCAGATGACATCGGGCCTTCTTTTTTTAATAAAGGCGATCAGATCGCCGATTTGGGCCACCGAAAAGGAGGGCCGGGTCTGGTATCCCTTGGAGCGCTGGATGGTGACCAGACGGGTTTTGGGCGTAAGCGCCTGTGCAATGGCCGGATAGTCGAAGGTTCCGTCTTCACGCAGGTCTACCTGGCGATAGGTAATGCCGTACTCAGCCAGGGAGCCTTTCTGGGGCCGGATGCCGATGACTTCTTCCAGCGTGTCGTAAGGCCGACCTGCCGGGGAGAGAAGCTCGTCCCCCGGCCGCAGGTTTCCGAAAAGCGCCACCGCCAGGGCGTGGGTGCCGCAGGCGATCTGAGGTCGGACCAGCGCGGCTTCCGTGTGGAATGTGTCCGCGTAAACCTGTTCCAGCGTATCCCGCCCCTGATCGTTGTAGCCGTAACCGGTGGATGGATAGAAGCACGCCTCGTCCACCCGGTTTTTCTGCATGGCGCGGAGTACTTTCAACTGGTTATACTCGGCCGTCTCGTCCAGCTTTTTGAATCTTTCTTCCAGTCCCTGCTCTATTTTTTTCCCAAAATCATAGACCTGCGGGCGGATGCCCATTTTTTCATAGAGATCTCTCATTGCAAAATCCCCCTTTTTCTGCATTGTTCCAGCATATATTCCAGTATTTCCGATTCGCTTTGATTTTCCCGGCTCACCCAGATAACATCCGGTTCCCGTTTGAACCAGGTCAGCTGCCGTTTGGCAAAATGCCGGGTATTGCGCTTAATCAGGCGCACAGCCTCCGCAAGGGAATGCTCCCCTTCCAGATACGCCAGCAGTTCCTGGTAGCCTAGGCCCTTCATAGACGTCATATCCCGGGTGCAGCCGCGCTCCTTTAAAGCCCGCACTTCCTCCAGAAGTCCGTCCGCCATCATCTGATCCACCCTTTGATCAATTCTCTCGTACAAAACGGCCCGGTTGTCGGTGAGAACAAAATAGGCGCAGGCGTAAGGAGAGATTTTTTCCTTTTGCTCCTGATTGTGGGCGGATATGGGCGTTCCCGTCTCGCGGTAAAATTCCAGCGCCCGTAAGACCCGCTTCTGGTTGTTGGGGTGGATCTGCCGGGCGCTTTCGGGGTCCGCCGCCGCCAGCTGCGCGTGGAGCCACTGCGCCCCGTTTTTTTCGGCCAGCCGCTCCATCTCCTGCCGCCAGCCGTTTTCCTGGGGACGCTCTTCGCCAAAGGCGATGTCCCGGACGACGGCCTGGATGTAAAATCCTGTTCCCCCCACCAGAAGCGGCACGCGTCCGCGGGCGTAGATTCCCTCCAGGGCCTTTTTGGCCAGCTGCTGGAACCGCACCACGTGAAAGCTTTCTTCCGGCTCCAGCGCGTCGATAAGATGGTGGGGAACCCCTTCCATCTCCGTCGGGGAGATCTTGGCGGAGCCGATGTCCATGTGGCGGTACACCTGCATGGAATCCGCGCTGATGATTTCCCCGTTTAAGGCTTTGGCCAGCCGGATGGACAGATGGGTCTTTCCCACAGCCGTGGGGCCGGCTAGGACTGCCAGCGGTTTTTTCTGACAAAATTTTCTTTCATCCATTTTCTATACGATCCTTTTGAATTTTCTCTCTAATTCTGTCCTGCTCATGGAAATGATGGTGGGCCTGCCGTGAGGGCAATGGTAAGGGTTTTCCAGGGTCAGCAGCTCATCAATTAGCCGGTCGGCCTCCTGCCGGGACAGCTCATCGCCACCCTTTACCGCCGCCTTGCAGGCCATGTCCGCCAGGCGGTCGGTGAAAATCTCCAGATCCTGGCCGACTTTCTCCCGCTCCAGGCTGTCCAAAAGCTCCGTAAAGAGCGCTTTTCCGTCCAGACCGCAGAGATTGGCGGGAACCGCATGGACGCTGTATTCCCGGGAGCCGAACGGCTCGATCTCAAAGCCCATTTTGTGGAACAGCCGCATATGCTCCAGCAGCAGCAGCTCTTCCTTGATATCCACGGTGAGAATCAGCGGTGGGCTTAAATACTGGGAGTCAATCTCCTTTTCCCGGAAGCTCTTCTTAAATTTCTCGTAGAGGACTCTTTCGTGGGCGGCGTGCTGGTCGATGATGAAAAAATTGTCCTCATATTCCACCAGCCAGTAGGTTTTGAATATCTGGCCAATGAGAATATGGCGGCTGCGGGCTTCCTCGGTCAGCAGCTCCCTGGCAAAAAGCTCCATCTGACTTCCGGCGTCTGACGCGGGCGCTTCTTTTACGGGCGGCTCTGCATTGGAGTTTTCCGGCTGGCTTTGAGCTGGAAGCGGATTCTGAGCCTGTTTTGGGTTCTGCGCTTGGGCCGGATTTAGGCTCTGCTCAAAAAGCAGGTTCGTCTCTTCCTTTGGAGCGCCTGGCCCGGCTGATTCCGAGGCGTCCGGCTCTGGCGGCAGTTCTTTTTTGCGCCGTGTGTCCAGCTCATACGGCTCAGGCATCGTCTCGCGGATTTCCCCCGGTCCGGGCATTTCTATATTCTGGTAGGACATGCGTCGTTTCGTTTCAAAAGGCTCCGGCACGTTTTCTTTTTTCTCGCCGGGCGCGGCGGTTTTTTTGCTCTTTTTTTTGTCCAGCGTCACCTCCAAAATCAGCTCCTTTTTACCCAGGGCTTCTTTCACGGCATCGCACACGGCCTGGTAGACTTCCTCGCCCCGTGAAAAGCGCACCTCTAATTTGGACGGGTGCACGTTTACGTCCAGGCCGCTGCCGTCCATCTCCATCTGCAGCACGGCAAATGGATATTTATGCTGCATGATGTAGCCATGGAACCCGTCTTCCAGGGCACGGGTGATGATTTTATCCTTTACATAGCGCCCGTTGATGAAATAATTTTCAAAGCCCCGGTTTCCCCGGCAGACGGCCGGTTTTCCCAAGTAGCCAGTGATTTTTAGAAATTCATTTTCCCAGGAGACGGGCAGTAGCTGCTTGGCGATGTCCCTGCCGTAAATTTTATAGATGACATCTTTCATCTGGCCGTTTCCAGAGGTGTTTAGCTTTAACTGGCCGTTGGCCATGTATTTGATGGCAACTTCCGGATGGGACAGCGCCATCTGCTCCATCCGGCCGCTGATATAGCCCGCCTCCGTGGCCGCCGTCTTTAAAAATTTCTTCCGGGCCGGGACGTTGTAAAATAAATCGCGTACAAGGATAGTGGTCCCCTCCGGCGCGCCCACGTCCTCCATGGATTTTTCTTCGCCGCCCTCTATGACGTATCGGGCGCCGGTGATGGCATAGGGGGTTTTGGAAATCAGTTCCACCTGGGAGACGGCCGCAATGGAGGAAAGCGCCTCGCCCCGAAAGCCCAGGGAGGCGATCTCTTCTAAGTCTTCGGCCTTTTTAATTTTACTGGTGGCGTGGCGCAAAAAGGCCATGGGAATCTGGCTTTTTTCGATGCCTTTTCCGTTGTCCGTGATGCGAAGAAAAGAGATTCCGCCTTCTTTGATTTCCACGGTGATGGCGGTGGCGCCTGCGTCGATGGCGTTTTCCACCAATTCTTTTACCACCGAGGAAGGCCGCTCCACCACTTCTCCGGCCGCGATTTTATCAATGGTATCCTTATCCAATACAGCGATTTTACGTGTGTTTTCCTTATTCATTGGCGTTCCACCGGTTCTTAATCTGGTTCTGGAATTTATAGAGTAAATTCAGGGCGGCCATGGGCGTTAAGTTGGGCACATCCAGCTCTTTTAGCTCCTGGATGATGTCGTCGTCCTGCACGGCATCCATCAAAGTCATTTGCTGCATATCCACCTGGTCGAATTTGACGGAGGTTTTTTTCCGGGATTCGGTCAGATCCTTGACCGCGGCGGTGATGTCCGCGTCGCTTAGCTCCTCCACCAGCTCTTTGGCCCGGCGAATCACGGATTCCGGCACGCCAGCCAGTTTCGCCACCTGGATGCCGTAGCTTTTGTCCGCGCCGCCCCGGACGATTTTGCGCAGGAAAACCACGTCATCCCCCTGCTCTTTTACCGCGATGCAGTAGTTATTCACCCCGGGCAGCTTCCCTTCCAGCTCCGTCAGCTCGTGGTAGTGGGTGGCGAAAAGCGTCTTGGCGCCCAAAAGCCGTGTATTGCTGATATGTTCAATCACCGCCCACGCAATGCTTAGGCCGTCAAAGGTACTGGTTCCCCGCCCGATTTCGTCTAAAATCAACAGGCTTTTGGAGGTGGCGTTTTTTAAAATGTTAGCCACTTCGGTCATTTCCACCATGAAGGTGCTCTGACCGCTGGCCAGGTCGTCGGAGGCCCCCACCCGGGTGAAAATCCGATCCACAATCCCGATGTCCGCCTCCTGGGCCGGCACAAAGCTCCCGATCTGCGCCATCAGCACAATCAAGGCGGTCTGGCGCATGTAGGTGGATTTGCCCGCCATATTGGGGCCGGTGATGATGGAAACGCGGTTTTTCTGGTTGTCCAGATATGTGTCGTTAGCGATGAATGTACCGTGGGCGCTCATATTTTCCACCACCGGATGGCGGCCTTTTTTCACATGGATCCTGCCCTTGCGGTTGATGCGTGGGCGCACATACTGATTCTGCTCCGCCGTCAGAGCGAAAGACGCGAACACATCGATGGCCGCCAGCGCTTTGGCCGTTTTCTGGATGCGCTGCACTTCCTGGGCAATCTGGCTTCGGATCTGGGTAAATAATTCGTATTCCAGCGCGAAGAGCTTATCCTCCGCGCCCAGAATCAAGTTTTCCAGCTCCTTTAGCTTGGGCGTGATGTAGCGCTCGGCGTTGGCCAGGGTCTGTTTGCGGGTGTAGTCCTCGGGCACCAGGTCTTTAAAAGAATTGGTCACTTCCAGATAGTAGCCGAACACCCGGTTGTATTTAATCTTCAGGTTTCGGATGCCGGTGCGCTCCCGCTCAGACGCTTCCAGATCGGCCAGCCATTTGGTTCCCTCTGACTTGGAATTGCGGTACTGATCCACCTGTTCGTTGTAGCCCTCCCGGATGATGCCCCCTTCTTTTACCGCCAGAGGCGGGTCTTCTAAAATGGCCCTTTGCACCAAGTCGCAGAGGTCCTCCAGCGCGTCCATGTCCCGATAGATTTTTTTCAAAAGAGGCGCTTCAAAATCCTTTAACAATTCCCGGATGGGCGGAATCCGCTCCAGCGAGGAGCGAAAGGCCGTCAGATCCCTGGGCGTGGCGGTCTGGTAGCTGATGCGGCTGATGAGCCGTTCCAGGTCATAAACCGGACCCAGATGTTCCCGGATCTCATCCCGCAGCATAGGCTCTTCTACTAAAGCTTCGACGGCTTCCAGCCGCTCGTTGATGAGCGACTCGTCAATCAGCGGTTGTTCCACATAGCTGCGCAGGGTGCGCGCGCCCATGGCCGTGCGGGTCTTGTCCAATACCCACAGAAGGGAACCCACTTTGTTTTTTTCCCGCAGCGTCTCCACCAGCTCCAGGTTGCGCCGGGTGGAGCTGTCCAGCAACATAAACGTCTCGGCCGCGTAGGGGATAATTTTGGTCATGTGCTCCATGGAGGTCTTCTGCGTTTCCCGCAGGTACGAAAACATGGCCCCGGCCGCCAGGGTTCCGGCGTCGTAACCGGTAAGGCCCAGCTCGTCCAGATTTTCCACATGGAAATGCTCCTGCAGCGCGCGCCGGCACGAGTCGTCGTCAAAATACCAGGCGTCCAGCGCGTAAACGCAGACCTTCAGCCGCTGCTTCATCTCCTCCAGATCCAGCCCGCTGACCAGAAAGGATTCGTTGCAGATAATTTCCGCCGGCGCGTATTTATTGATTTCGTCCTGCAGCTTTCCGATGGAATCCACTTCCGTCAAAAAACAGTCCCCGGTGGTCACATCGGCGATGGCGCACCCGAAGCGTTCCTGGAGGTAGACGATGCACATCAGATAATTATTTTTCGTCTCGTCCAGCGCGTGGGCGGACAGGGTCGTGCCCGGCGTGACGACGCGGACCACGTCTCTTTGCACCAGGCCCTTGCTGGCTTTCGGGTCCCCGATCTGCTCACAGATGGCCACCTTATGGCCCCGCTCTACCAGTCTTTGCAGATAAGTCTCAGAAGCATGGAAAGGAACGCCGCACATGGGTGCGCGTTCCTCCATCCCGCAGTCTTTCCCGGTGAGGGTCAGCTCCAGCTCTTTCGACACCAAAAGCGCGTCGTCAAAAAACATCTCATAGAAATCCCCCAGCCGGTAAAATAAAACGCAGTCCTTATAGGCCTCTTTTGTTTTTAAATATTGCTGCATCATTGGTGATATCGCCATCAGATCATTTCCCCCATATAATAAAAGCCCTTGCACGCGTCCAGGCGCACATCTACGATTTTCCCAATCAGTGCGGGATCGCCCGGAAAATGCACAAGCAGATTGTTGCTAAGCCTTCCGGTCAAAAGGGAGCTGTCCTGGACATTTACCTGTTCCACAAGGACCTGTCCGGTCGTCCCTTCCCACCGGGCGCACTCTTTTTTCGCAATATCCTGCACCGTATTCAGCAGACGGCCAAACCGCTCCTGGACAATGTCATCCGGAACCTGGCATTCCATAGCGGCCGCGGGCGTCCCGCTTCTCTTGGAATATTGGAACGTAAACGCGCTGGAATAGCGCACCTGTTCCACCACGTCCAGCGTGTGCTCGAAATCCTCTTGCGTCTCTCCAGGAAATCCCACGATAATGTCCGTGGTCAGCGCAATATCCGGAATCGCGCGCTTAATTTTGGCGGCCAGCTTAAGATAACTTTCCTTTGTGTAGCCGCGGTTCATTTTTTTCAGAATCCGCGTACTCCCAGATTGTACGGGAAGATGCAGGTGTCGGCAGATTTTGTCCGAGGAGGCCATTGTCTCAATCAGCTCGTCCGACAGATCCTTTGGATGGGAAGTCATAAAGCGGACGCGGTGTATGCCGGGAATCTCGACAACCTTTGTCAGAAGCTGCGCAAAAGAAACCGGCTGCGCCAGGGTCTTTCCGTAAGAATTGACATTCTGCCCCAGCAGCATCACCTCCACGACTCCATCTTCGGCCAACGCCTGGATCTCACCCAGAATCGCCTGGGGCTTACGGCTCCTCTCCCGCCCACGCACATAGGGCACAATGCAGTAGCTGCAGAAATTGTTGCAGCCGAACATGATATTGACCCCGGATTTAAACGGATACTTTCGCTGGGTCGGCAGATTTTCCACGATCTGCTTGGTTCCCTCCCAGATCTCCGTCACCATGGCGTCCGACTCCAGCATCCGGCAGACCAGCTCGGCGAACCGGAAAATATTGTGGGTGCCGAAGACCAGGTCCACGAACTTGTAGCTTTTCTTCAGCGTGTCCGCCACATGAGGTTCCTGTGTCATGCAGCCGCACAGCGCGATGCGCATATAGGGGTTTTTCTCCTTCAGGCGCTTAAGCTTTCCCAGATGCCCGTACACTTTCCGGTTGGCGTTTTCCCGCACGGTGCAGGTGTTGTAGACAGTCAGGTCCGCGTCCTCCCCGTCGTGGGGGACATAGCCCATCATCGTCAGAATGCCCGCAAGCTTCTCCGAATCCCTGGCGTTCATCTGGCAGCCGTAAGTCTCTATGTGAAACGTCATGGGCCGCCCGGCGGATTCACGAAGGACCCTTACCTGTTTTCTGGCCTTCGCAATGAAATAGCGCTGACGGTCCGGCTCCTGCCCGGGCGGCGCCTCTTCTAAACGAATTGCATCCAAATCTATATCGTTATACATTGGCTTTTGACCACTTCCTTTTGTTTTGTGTACTGCTATTTTACAATATACACTTTAAAATATCAATATCAATTTCTTTTGCGCGCCTCTTGTCAAAAGGTCATTTTTTATGATATACTCTTCACCGAGTGAGTTCCTTTTTTGGCATTTTATACAATTAAAGATAACTATTCAGTAGGTGTTGTCCCGCGAGGCGTTTTGCCACAAAATGTGGCAAAA
>CAYOWU010000013.1:0-60179 GCA_964407765.1 uncultured Lachnospiraceae bacterium | reverse complement strand
TCCGCATAAAATGGGAGGTTTTTTTATATAAAAAATTTTTATCGTCAGAGCTGGGACGGAATCCACGACAAACGCACGAACCGCCCCAGTCATCCACGTTCGCCAGAGCGGCAAAAAAACGCTCACTGAAAACGCCCTTTTTCTTTCACCAGAAAAGGGGCGTGTGCGTCCTCAATCATTACATTTCATGCGCTTTACGGAGGACCAGCCGCTATAATAAGTTTTTCCTTTCACTTTTGTATAGGAGCGGATCCTGAAATAGTAGGTCTTTCCTTCTAACAGGGATGGGATCCTGGTCTTTGTGATGCTGCCTTTTTTGATCGTACGAACCGATCTGCTGAAAAAGTTTTTATTCAGAGAATATTGGATCTGGTAACCGGAGGCCTGAGCAGCCCGTTTCCATGAAAGATCGGCTGTTCTCTTCGACGTATTTTTAACTCTGACAATGCTCACTTTTCCGGGATTGATCGTAAATGTTTTCTTTACGCTTCCTTTATAATCTCCAATGCCTTTTACAGTTACCGCGGCTGTTCCGACCTTTCTGTTATTGCTATAGACCAGGGTATAATCTCTGCCGTTTTTCAGCCTCCGTCCATCAAGAGTGACTGTAACGCCCGGCTGGATCTCATCCCCGCTATATATATATTTTGTCTGACTAAGCTTTACGGAGGCATCTGTGATCTTCAACGCTCCTGTTCCAACAGAAGCACGATTTTCCCACTCGCAGATATAGCCATAATATTCTTTGCGCTGGCAGTAGGGCGGATTATAGTAATAGGGATCTCCGCTAATCCCGTCGTTTGGCTGATCGTCCCATGTCAAATCATACAAATCTGTATTGGGAACATGCTCAGCCAGAAGATAATCCTGCCCATGTTCGGGATCATGGCCCTTGGCATTATTGGGCTGCTCGTCTTCCCAATATTCATAGTCCCATCTCTCGCCGGTAACCCATTTCCATACGCCCTCCTGTTTTGCGTCTGTGCCTCCGAGCCAGAAATAATATTTCTTTGCCTGTTCATCCGCCAGTTTTTTGATAAAATCCTGCTCTGCCTGGCTGGTGACGGTGACCAGATGGCCTCCCCTCCGCTCACATGCCTTCTTTGCTTGCGTCCAGAGCATCGAGTCATTAAACAGAGCATAGTAATGCCCCTTAAAACTTTTCATTCCCGCCATGCCATCCGCTGCCTGCGCCTCGACAGGATCATGAGATCCCAGCATGAGCGCACTCACGAGAAGCAGACAGCCTGCCATTTTTTTCAACATGATAGATCTCCTTCCTCCTTGATCTTCCAAACAATAAATGTCAGATAATATTATAACATCATAAAATCATACTGTCAATTTTGGGCTGATGCTCTCCGCTATGGCAGGGCCTTTATGCCCCCAAAAGTTCGTCAACATTGCGGACTTGCAGAATTTGCTGTACTTTTCCCTATGTTGCTGTTATAATGAAAAAAACTGGAAGGAATCGGCTTAGAGCGTGTTTGAAAAAGAAAGGAGTTTATGTTAGAAATGAAAAAAGAAATATTATTGGGATTATTCTTGTTTACGCTGCTTTTCGTGTGTGCGCAGCCGGCCAGCGCGGCGAACCGGCCAGCCACGGAGATACGGAAAACCTCAACTTTTGAGGAATTTGCAGACGCTGGGGTGGAACTGGTGGGCCAATATGAAATGATGTCGGTAAAAAGCCTGAGCAAAGCGGGCGCTTTCGATACCGGAAGGCTGATCGTAAAGGCAAACGGCCGCTTCCCGGCAGGCTCTTATGGAGCGCTGAAGGTAGTGAAAAGCCCGGATCATATCTATCTGATGCAGTTTGCCGACGGCCGGTCAGCGAAAAAGGCCATGACCCGGATCAAGAAATGGCCAGGCGTGAAGTATGTGGAACCGGATGCATACATACAGTGCAGCACAGTCAACTCCAAAAACATGTCGATAAAGGCCAAGTCCTGGGGCGTGAGCGCCATGGGGGCGGACAAATATGCGAAACGCGTGGCGAAGAAAGTTGCCTCACGCCAGATCAAAGTGGCAGTGATAGACACCGGCGTAAGCAAGCATCCCGGATTGTCCGGGCGGCTGGTCGGTGGACGTAATTTCCTTAGTTTTTTTGGAATAGGCAAATCAGACGTTACCGACAGATCCGGACATGGCACCCATGTGGCAGGCACAATTGTGGACTGCACGCCCGGCCTGAAAGTAAAGATTATGCCTGTGAAAGTAATGAGCAGCTGGGGATTCGGCCTTACATCCATGGTGGGAAATGGCGTGGACTATGCGGCCAACAATGGCGCGAAGGTCATTAATATGAGCCTTGGCGGAAATCACAACCAGTACCTGGATGATCGGATTTCCCGCGCAATAAAAAAAGGAGTCACCGTGGTGGTGGCGGCGGGAAATGAGAACCGGAATACATCTAAAGCGTGTCCGGCGCATATAAAAAATGCAATTGTTGTGGGGGCGGTAAACCGTTCCAATAAAAGGGCGAGCTTTTCCAATTACGGCAGCGCACTGGACGTGGTGGCTCCGGGAGTCGGTATTATAAGCACAGTGCCGGGAGGCGGATATAAATCTATGGATGGCACATCCATGGCAACGCCTCACGTCTCTGCAGTGGCGGCCATGTACAAATTGATGTATCCAAACAAGAAGCCGGCCGAAATTGAGAAACTGGTAAAAAAGAATACCAAAGACCTGGGCAAACGGGGACGGGATGACTATTATGGCTATGGAATCCCTAATCTGAAATAATCTGAAACCAGGTAAGGTTTGGGCAAATACACTCTAAGAAACTTAAATGACCCTTCCCGGCACGAAAATCGTCCAGCCCCTTTTGAAACACAAAGGGCTGGACATTCACGCCGTTTTTTAGCTTTTGGCCGGCATATGATATTTTTCGTTAAATTCCCGCTTGATGTTTTCCAGACGCGCCTGATCCTCGGCGCGTTTCTTGCGGGCGTCATCCTGGATTCGTTTCGTCTCGTCAATGCCGTCTACGATGGTCCGCCAGGTTGTCTCCAGCGTTTCGATCTTAATAGAGCTGCCGGAAGCCATCTGCGCCGTCATCTTGGACTGTTCCACAGTATTTCTGGCGTTCTTAATCAGCATTTCGTTGGTCTTTTCATCCAGCGCGGACATGGCCTCCGCCTGAATCCGCTGCCGCTTTAACATAATCGCCTGGGCCAGCGCCTGTTTGAACACCGGCAGGGTGATGATAAACGCGGAGTTGATTTTCCGCACCAGGTTCATGTTGGAAAACTCCATGGTCTTAATCATGGGGATGGACTGCATGGCCACGCTTTCCGCTGTGCGAAGATCCTGGGTCCGCTGCTCCAGCATCAGCAGCGCCTGGTTCAGGCTCTGCAGCTCAAACTGGATGGAATTATCCCCGGTGGATTCCATGTCCGCCTGCCGCTTGGCGATGTAATCCTCCAGCTCCCGGCAGCCCTGCTCCCCGGCCAGGATATATTTGACCAGCTCATGGTAATAATTCACATTGGCGTCAAACATCTGATCCAGCTTCCGATTGGCCTGCTTGATCTCCGCCTCATACTGCTTCAGCTGCACGTAAATCTTGTCAATCTCATCTCCCATGGTATGGTATTTATTCAGAATCTTGTCCAGCTGCTTTTTCATATTCCCAAAGATTTTCTGGAAAAAATTCGGGTTCTCCTTGATCTCGTCAATATCAAATTTATCCATAATTTTCGCCAGCGTGTTCAGCATTTCGCTGGAATCGTCCAGCTGAGACATATTCACATTGTTTAACACCACGTCCGAAGCTTTGGAGATCTCCTCCGCCGCCTCGGCGCCAAAAGACACAATGCTCTCCAGATTAAACACCTCGATTGTGCTGGCAATATCATCCACTTCCTTGGAATTCACCAGCGTGGCGTTCATCTGCTGCCGATCCGCCACAATATCATACTGCTCCACCGGTTCCAATTCATTTTTCTCTTCTGGGACAGCCGCCGGCTGGGCCGCCCTGGTAAAATCTAATCCCATTTATCTACCTCTCTTAAATATTCTATCCACCCACTTAGTGCGCGCCCTCGCGGAAAACCCCTCCAAATTCGGCGTGCGCAAATCGTACATGTATTCGCCAATCTGATGCTCTTCCATGATTTTCCCGTTGAAATGCCGCTCAATCGTCTCGTAACCCGTGGGTATGAAAAACACAATGTCGAAACCAATCAGATTCAGAAAAGCCGTTACAACGGAATCCTCCAGGGAAATCACCGTCTCCCCGGTGTGTATATACAGAAGCTTCGGATTCTTTTTGGTGAAATCGAATTTCTGAATCATGCGCACGATTTCCACAGGCAAATGAAGCACAGTGGAAACCGCCGCGTATTCCGTGCCGTTTTCAAACATTCCCCGGATAGCCTTCCGGTCTATGAGCGTCTGCAGCTTTTCCAGGATATAGTCCTGGGACTCTTCCCGCAAATAGCCATAGGGATATTTGGGATGACTTTTGATCCTGCTTTTTTGCACCTTCCTGTTTTTCAGAAATTCCGCCGCGTGCGCCTTCATGGGATTTTCCGCGGCGGCATCCACAAGCGGCGGATTTTTCACCACGTACGCGTCTTCCGTGACCAGCTCTCGGATGGACTGCCAATATTGGGAAACCTGCCCGTCTTTCACTCCAGAGACTTTGGCGAAAATCACTGGGATGTTCACCGCGCCTTCCACAACGCTGAAGTTGGGCCTGTATTTCACCTCTTCATCCCACAAAAGCTTGATTTCCTCGTACATGGTCTGCAAAACCACTGCATTGGCCTTCCTATACTGCCGCTCCCGGTACACGCCGGCGTCCTGATACAGCAGGCTGTCCAGCTCCCGCTCCGCGTGGTAGGCCGCCGTGCCCATATGGGCTCCTGCGTCTTCCCGAGGAAATTCCCGGACGGACAGGGTTTGTTCGTAATGGATTTCGTATAATAAGTCATCTTTCAGGCAGCATTTCTGACTGGGATCCGGATTGAGAATCAGCACATCCACCGGGAGTCTTGCCAGGAACTTGAGAAACAGCGCTTCTTTGCCGTCCGTGCAGCCGCCCATGTGGATGAAGCAGCCCACATCCGGCGCTTTCCAGCCGCCCAGCAGCGCACCCTGGTACCGTTTCAGCCAGCACAGCAGATATACCGCCTTATTCATCAGCTGATTCAGATTTCCACCGGACGCCTGCGCCTCCGCCCGCATCACATCCAGGAACGCCTGCACTATCAGCCGCTGCAGCTCTGCGTTGGCCGCGCAGGAAATGTTCTTGGACAAATCCGAAAGCATCTGCGGCAGCTCGGTATAGTTTTTCCGGCGGACGCCGCCGATTTCTTCCATGGAAGGCGGCGGAACGCTCCCCTCTGCAATCACCAGCTTCCGGCCGGAATTTTTCAGCTCCAGCTGGAACTGATACAACTGGTTCAGATACGTAAGCTTATCTTCCACGCCGTTTATCCGGCAGTAGCAGTTGTAGAAGAACCGGGAATCCTCGCCCCGCGCCGCCGGGGCTTTTTGTATGTCTTCCAGGATCTTTCCGGAAATCCACACATTGGTGCAGGCGGCAATCTGGGGCCGCTGGCCGTAAAGCCGTTCCATCTGCATCTCGCTTATACTTTCCTCCCGGACTTTTTTCAGGCTGTACCCCTCCGGGAAATCGGCCATACCAGGAAGCTTTAATTCGTCCGACAGCTCCGACGCCGCATCCAGCTTTTGGTATTCACCGTCCTTTGAAGGCAAAAGCAGAACAATGTCGCAGCCGGCGCGGGAAAGGACGGACAGAAGCAGCAGCGCATATTGGCTGACCGGGCCCTGGCAGAGAATCTTGGGCACATCCTCCTCCCCCAGCCGGTTCGCCATGCGCTCAAACTTATAATACAGCCAGCACATGAACTTAATGTACGCGTTTTTCAGCATATTCTCGTTTTTGCCGGCCCGGCGCAGATCGCCAAGCGTGGCATACATGGCGGCCGCCACATTCTGCCGCTGAAAATCATTCATCCGGGGCAGCCATTTTGCCAGGCTGGACTGCATAAACGCCTCATCGAACCGGAATTCCGGACCCATAATCTCCTGATAGTAGGCCAGGCATTTCTCATCCGGATTGGAAAGCTTCCCCTCCAGGATTACGCCTAAACGCGCCGCCGCCTGGTAATACTTCCGGATAAACTGGCCGATTTCTTCCGTATAACCGCCAATCCTGTAAAAATACACGCCCCGATCCGGCCTGCCGCCCAGTTTTTGAAAAAAATCATCCAAACTCTTTATTTTCTTATGCTCAAACATTCGCCCGCCACCTTCAATATCTGTTCATTTTTTTCTTATTCATCACATACCCCAGGCCTGCGCCCACGATTCCGCCGAAAATATGGGTCAGATTGGCCACGTTATCCTGCAGGAAAATCCCTTCGTAGATCTGCTGCCCCATATAAATCACCGCCACCAAAATAAACGTAAGGGGAACGCTGCCGCTTTTAATGCTCGTGAGCGACGCCAGCAAAATAAAAGCAAACACAACGCCGCTGGCCCCCAGAAGCCGCACGCCGGGAAACAAGACGCAGTGCGCCACTCCCGTCACAATGGCCGTGGCCAGGATCACAAACAGGATATTCGGGGAACCGTATTTCTCTTCCAAAAGCGGGCCCACCACCAGAAGCAGCATAATATTTCCGATGAAATGGTCCCACCCGGCGTGGCCGAATACATGACCCACCAGCCGGACATACGTAAGGGGGCTTAAAAACGACGACCGGTATACGCTGAACAACAGATTGGTGGTCGCGTTCCTGGTAAGATACCCCAACAGCAATGTGAAAAAACATATAGCCGTAAAGCTTAAGATGACCGGGGAGTTGAACGACACCCCTGGCTTTTTCCCTTTACTCATCTACTCCTTTTCCTCTCCCACAAAACTTTTATCCATGGTAATCAGACACTGGAATCTGGAATCCTTTTCCTGCATACGCTCCAGCACCTGAAGCCGCAGCTCATCTTGCTTTTCCTCCCCGTACTCGTAGGGAATCAGCAGGTCGAAGATCAGGTTGATACACTCTTCCTCCTCGCCTTCTTTCACTAGATGAAAATCATGAAATTCCAGGCAGCCGTCGATTTGTTTGATTACCTCTCTCACCTGTTCTTTCACACCCAGCACCCATGCGTCATGCACTTCCACCGGATCCGTATGTATCACCAGGTATACGCCCAGCTCCTCAAACACCTTTTTCTCCGCTCGGTCAATGATCCCATGAGCCTGCTCGATATCCATATCTCTGGGCACCTCTGCGTGGATGGACGCCATGCTTTTGCTGGGGCCGTAATTGTGCACAATCAGGTCGTGAGTTCCCACAACGCCCTCAAAGCTCTCCACCAGCTGAGAAATCTCCTTATACAGCTGGGGATCGATGGGCTCGCCGATTAACGGCTCCAGCGTCTCTTTGGCAATTCCGATTCCCGCCCAAATCACCAGCAGCGAAACGGCCAGGCCTGCGTACGCGTCTATGTTCCAGCCGAACACGCCGTACACCAGCGTGGCCAGAATGGTCACCGAAGTGGTGGCCACGTCCCCCATGGAGTCCGCCGAGGTAGCCAGCATCACCTTGGAGTCAATCCTTTTTCCCAGCTTCCGGTTAAACGCCGCCATCCACATTTTCATCAGAACGGACAGCGTGAGAATCAAAAACGGCGCCAGCTCAAAGGAAATCGCCTCCGGATGAATAATTTTTTCAAAACTGGATTTCAGAAAAGTAAAACCCACTTCGATGACCAGAAAGGCCACGATAAACGCGGCGATGTACTCCATGCGCCCATGGCCGAAGGGATGCTCCCGGTCCGCCGGCTTGCTTGCCATCTTCACACCCACAAAGCTGATAATCGAGGAAGCGGCATCCGTTAAGTTGTTAAACGCGTCCGCCATAATCGCAATACTGTGCATGACCATGCCAATCAGCAGCTTGATTATAAACAGCAGAACATTACAGAAAATCCCCACGCAGCTGGAAAGCACCCCGTACCGGGTCCGCACCTCCTCCTTGTGCACCTGTTCATAATCCTTTACAAACTTCCTCACCAAAAAATCTGTCACTCAAAAAACCTCCTTTGTACTTTCTTTTCATTGTGTATATAGAAGAAAACCTGCAAATCCTCCGTTTCAAGAATCCACAGGCCTTCCTTATATTACTATGTAAATCCAGCGCCGAACAGGCGGCATGCTTTCAGGGACGCCAAATGCGTCCACAAAACTTTTATTTTATGACAGCGCGTCTGCCCTGCGGGCGCATGTAAATTTTATAGTGCAACATTAACTTTATTATATCCTATTTTTCTCAAAAAAACAAGAAAATTCTGAAACCCGGCGCGGCAGCCTTACCTATAAAAATAATGCGCACAGTCAGTTTTATTGGTTTTCTAACTTACACATTTTATTCTCCACTCCCCTCAACAGATAAAGAGCCGCCGCCATATTTCGATTATATGGCTTTATCCGCAAACTTTCTATAAATATTCTTCCGCTTTTTCCACCTCTATGGAAAACCGTTCCTGCAGTTTTCTACAGATGCGTTCTTTTGGCGTTCCTTCTTCCAAATTATCCAGCGCCATTGCTTCTATCCCTTTTTCTATCCCCTTCCCTATTCCTTCTTCTAGTCCTTCTTCAAATAACATCCGCCCTACTTTTGTCATATCCAGTAACCTCCTTATAGTCTCCGCACTCTCTCCATCGATAAATTTATCCGTACTCACCAGCAGCCCTGTCAGCACAAAAATCTGATCAGGCTCTTTCTCTATCTGTCTGGCAAGCTTTATCACTTTCTCGATCCATCTCCTCTTCTCTTTAGCGCCTTTCCCAGCCAGGGGCAGGATGGCCAGCTGCATCAGCTCCTCTTCTGTGAGGTTCTGCTTTCTTTCCAGTTTATGCGCGATGCGTTGGATAAGTTCTTCCCCGGGAAGCCTTGCGATGAATGCTTGTTCTATTCTCAGCGTTATGCACGGCAGCTCCAGCCCATATGCCCTAAAGGACCGTTCTCTGTATGCCTCGCTAAACAATTTAAATTCTATGTCTTTGTTTTGGTATGCGATCCCCCTTGTCAACATATTCTTCCCTTGCAAGCGGCGCCCTATCCACAGAGCTGATAGCTGGACGATAACGGTTCATATAATTATAACATATCCCTTTGGAGCGTTTATGTGATATTGATAAAATCTTTCTAAATTTTTCTGAAAATGGGTCTGCGGGAGGATTCATGGAAGACTCCCTTTCCATATGCGTTATTTCTGGTCCTTGACTGCCTTCGGCTGGCCTTTCCCTTTTAGGAATTTCCTATATACAGCCATTTTGCTCCATTATCAAATTTAAGCGCGCCAATATATTTTAACAGAAGGGTATACTGCATTTACACGAAAAGCTGCAGCGCCGGGAAACAAGTCCCTCCCAGCGCTGCAGCTTTTCGCTTAACCGTCTGTTAATGAATATTCCGTTGTGGTTGTACAATTTGTCACAATCCCGTGATTGACGCCGGAGATGGCGCCGATTCCATACACTCTGCCTGAAAAAGAACATCTCCCGGTGGTCCGGCTGTCGCTGATCAGGCTGTCATTATAGTAATTTTCGCCTGCAATCCCTCCTGCGCATGCGCCGATCGCTGTAATGGAGTCCGCCCGACAGTTTTTCACCGCCCCGCCATTGCAGTTCAGCCCTATAATGCCGCCAGACTGATCGGCTGAAACGCTCTCAAATTTACAGCTTTTTGCCGTACAACTCTGGATAAGTCCCTTATCATTTGTGCCGACAATGCCGCCCTGACGCATATAGCTGGCGTCTCCAGAGCTTGTCACCCTGTTTGCCTTGCATTTTTTTATCTTTCCAAAATTATAGCCCACGACCGCCCCCTGGGATGGATGGCCGGACCCTCCGTATGTAACCCTTTCATAAGTATAACTCTGAATAAATTTAATTTTCTTTACAATCAGATTCTGTATGATTCCTTTTTCGCCGACTACCCTAAAAATACCCGCGTCGCCTGACTCCCGGAACCTCAGATTGGATATCGTATGGCCTCCGCCGTCATACGTTCCCGTAAATGGACTTTTCTCTGAAAACATCGGTTTGAACACAGCTCCGCCGCCATCGATATCGGCAACCTGGATAAAATATTTTCCATTGTGCTTTTTCACGTTTTTCAGCTGCTCCAGACTGCTGACTTTATAGGGATTTCTTTTAGTGCCGTTGCCGCCTTTAAACTCTTTTGCAAAGCCGGCCTTTTTTACGGTTACTTTGCATTTATATTTTTTCCCATTGACCTTTGCCGTAATTGTAGCGGAGCCTGGCTTTACGGCTGTCACAATGGCTTCCGTTTTTCCTTTTGCATTGACTTTTGCCACTGATTTTTGACTGCTCGACCAGGAAACCTTCTTTTGGGTGTTTTTTACCTTTAACGTTTTCTTATTTCCAACCGTCAAAGTTATTTTGTTATTGCTGATCCTAGGCGACGCCGCCTGCGCATCCGCCGGAAACAGCAGCAAGCAAGCTGACAGCGCCAGCAGGCATATCCATGCCCTTTTCATAAAAAGCTTCTTCATGTTATATTTTTCCTTTCTTTCCACACTATTCTCATTAGTTACGATTCATCTCAATATCTCTTCTCTTTTGTTCCGCGCTCCGTTCTATCTTTTTTCATGTTTTTTGTCTGGCCTCCCCGCGTCTGTATCCTTTTTTAAGTCATTTTGTATTGCGTCTTTGCGTAAAGCCGCTGATTTTTGTTTGAATAACGCCTTTATTTTACCATAAATATTTTGAAAATTCCATATGTTTTTCCAATAAATAGCAAGGTTTTTTCCAGTTTTAAAGAAACCCTATTGAATATGGCAAACGGAAATGCTATCATAATGTATACTAATAATAGCATGGAAGGAGTCTGCTATGCAAGCCAATAGCCTTACCTTACTGACCGATTTATATGAACTGACCATGATGCAGGGATATTATAAGAACCCTGTCAGCCAGACTGTTATTTTTGACGTGTTCTACCGGGACAATCCCTTTTCGGGGAGCTATGCGATTATGGCCGGGCTGGAACAAGTGATTGATTATATCAAAAACCTCACCTTCACCGACGAGGATATCCGTTACCTGGATTCTCTGCATCTGTTTCAGGAGGATTTCCTGGAATACCTGCGGAATTTCCGTTTCAGCGGCGACATCTACGCCATCCCGGAAGGCTCCGTTATTTTCCCCAGAGAGCCTCTGATTAAAGTCATCGCCCCGGTGATGGAGGCGCAGCTTATCGAGACGGCTCTTTTAAACATCGTCAACCACCAGAGCCTGATCGCCACCAAAGCCTCCCGGGTGGTCTATGCCGCAGGCGGCGACGGCGTGATGGAGTTCGGCCTTCGGCGGGCGCAGGGACCGGACGCGGGCACATACGGGGCCAGGGCCGCTGTCATCGGCGGCTGCATCGGCACCTCCAACGTGCTGGCCGGGCAGATGTTCGACGTGCCGGTTCTGGGCACCCACGCCCACAGCTGGATTATGAGCTTCCCCGACGAGTACACTGCCTTTAAAACCTACGCCCGGATGTACCCGGACGCCTGCATCCTGCTGGTGGACACCTATGACACTTTAAAGTCCGGCGTTCCAAACGCCATCCGGGTTTTCAAAGAGATGCGCCAGGAGGGAATCCCTCTGAAGAAATACGGCATCCGCCTGGACAGCGGCGATCTGGCCTATCTGTCCAAGCAGGCCTATCAAATGCTCTGCGACGCAGGCTTTCCCGACGCGGGCATTTCCGCCTCCAGTGACCTGGACGAAAACCTGATTTACAGCCTGAAGACCCAGGGCGCCCGGATCAATTCCTGGGGCGTGGGCACCAACCTGATTACGGCCAAGGGAAATCCCGCCTTCGGCGGCGTGTACAAGCTGGCCGCCATCCAGGATGACGCCTCCCATGCGTTTAAGCCTAAGATTAAATTATCCGAAAACACAGAAAAGGTGACCAATCCCGGAAATAAAACCATCTACCGGATTTACAACAAAGACAACGGCAAGATTAAGGCGGACTTGATCTGCCTGGCCGATGAAACCTTCGACGAATCGCAGGACATGGTTATCTTCGACCCCATCGACACCTGGAAAAGAACTCGCATCCCCGGCGGCAGCTACACCCTGCGGGAGCTTTTGATTCCGGTGTTTAAAAAAGGCGCCTGCGTCTATGAATCCCCCTCCGTCATGGAACTTCGCGAGATCTGTCAGAAGGAGCTGAACACCCTGTGGGACGAATCCCGCCGCCTGGTAAATCCCCAGGAGGTCTACGTGGATCTGTCCCAGAAGCTTTACGACATGAAAAAAGAGCTGTTGGACGAAATCGCCAAGGAACGGGAAAACGAAGCATAGTTTCTCATAAAACCTCCTGCCCGGCCATAGGATTAAGATAAGACTATCCCAGCAGGAGGTTTTCCATGTCCTCTTATACCCAGCTGGTGAACCGGGAGCATCCCCTGGATCCAGATTATGCTCCCTGCGATCTCATCGAACCCCAAATCCCGTTTCTCGCGCCGCCCGGCGACCCCAAAAGGTTTTTGCGCGCCCGCGCCGCCCACGCCGCCGAAGAATTATTCCAAAGAGCGCGGCATATGCGCCTGCATCTGTACGGCGTGTCCGGATACCGACCCTATAAGCGGCAGGCCGTGATCTACCAGCAGAGCCAGAGCGGCTATGTGGCCCCGCCCGGCTGCAGTGAGCACCAGACCGGCCTGGCTCTGGACGTCTCCTGCCCCGCCGCAGACTATGAGCTGGAGGAATCCTTCGCCCGGACCAGGGAATGGAAATTCCTGGCGGACTACGGCCCTATGTACGGATTCATCCTCCGCTACCCCAAAGGAAAAGAAAAAATAACCGGATACGCCTGGGAACCCTGGCATATCCGGTATGTCACCAAAACATTGGCGCTGTATCTGTCGCTGATAAACCTCACTCTGGAAGAATATTATCAGCTGTAATATTCGGCTACTGCTCCATCTGCCTTCCCAGAAAACCGGCCGCCGTCTGCACCAGCTTCTGTTCCGCTTCACCCATGGCCTGGCCCGCTTCGCCTACCAAAATCACCGATCCGATAGTGTCCCCGGCGCAAATGATGGGCCAGATTACCTGCAGATTGGGCAGATCCCGCTGGCCTTCCGTCAACGGAATGGATTTCTCCTTCCCCTCGCCGCCTTTGTGAACTCCCCGGTTGGCAATCAGTTCTTCCAGATCCCGGCTGATGGCTCTCCCCGTGTATTCTTTATGGGCGGGGCCGGCCGCCGACACCACCTGGTCGTGGTCCGTGATGCAGGCCAGACACCCGGTGGTCTGGCTTAAGGCTTCCGCATATTCTTTTGCAAAAATGCTCAACTCTCCAATCGGAGAATACTTTTTCAATATAATTTCTCCCTCTCTGTCTGTGAAAATCTCAAGAGGCGTACCTTCCTTGATGCGCAATGTCCTGCGAATTTCCTTGGGGATAACTACGCGTCCCAAATCGTCAATTCTCCGGACAATTCCCGTTGCCTTCATCTTACCTTTCCTCCTTTGCTTAACTTTGAACCTGTGCAAATAGTATTGGTAAAAGCAGAAAAAAAATACAGCAAAGGACTTGAATTTCAAAAAAAACGTGGTATAGTATTTATAAGCTTCGTATATAGTATTCATAACTACATTGTATTGTTTTCATGACCGGAGGTGTATTTTTATGACATTAAAACTAAAAGACCCTGTAAGCGCAATCACGCACGGCGTTGCCATGCTGCTGGCCGCTGTAGGCGCCATTCCGCTGCTTTTAAAAGCCGCTCAGGCCCCGGACGCGCTGCATGTTTTTGCCCTGGCAATTTTCATACTCACCATGATTCTGCTCTATTTTTCAAGCGCCATGTACCACTCCATCGACTCCACGGAGAAGGTCAACCGCCGCCTGCGCAAAATGGACCATATGATGATCAGCGTCATGATCGCCGGCAGCTACACGCCCGTCTGCCTGATCGTCCTGCACAACCGCCTGGGCTATACGCTGTGCGCCCTGGTATGGGGAGCCGCGCTTCTGGGCATCCTTTTAAAAGCGCTGTGGATCACCTGCCCCAAATGGGTGTCCAGCGCGCTGTACATCGGCATGGGCTGGCTGTGCGTCCTGGCCTTCATCCCCATCATCCGCGCCCTGCCCGCCGCCGGCTTCGGATGGCTGCTGGCCGGAGGAATTATCTACACCATCGGCGGCGTCATATACGGCCTGAAGGTCCCCCTGTTCGACCAGCGGCATAAATATTTCGGTTCCCACGAAATCTTCCATATCTTCGTCATGCTGGGAAGCGCCTGCCACTTTGTGGTTATGTATTTCTTCGTGTGTCCGATGCATATTTAAACCGGAGGGACTGTAAATCGCCGGCCGGGCGCCCTGCCGAGCAACAGGCAATCATCACGTTTTCGTCGCTCACACAGCCTTCCATAATGGAGCCGCCCTGCAGACCCGCGCAGATGTAACGGGAAATGGCGTCCCACGCCTCCTCAAATTTATGCGCCATCAGTGTCTGCGCCAGGTCTTCGGCAAAAACAGCGCCATCATCGGAAAGATTTCCAGCCGCCCCACCAGCATATCGAACATCAGCACATATTTGGAAAATCCGGAAAACCCGCCGAAATTCCCGGCTGGGCCCACTTTCCCCAAACCGGGGCCGATGTTATTGATGGTGGCCGCCACAGCCGTGAAATTCGTGGTGAGGTCGAAGTCATCCACGCTGATGCACAAAAGCGACAGCGCATAAATCAGCAAATAGCAGCCGATAAACACGTTCACCGAGCGCAGCGTTTCTTCCTCTACCACCCGGTCGTCCATCTTGATCTTCATCCGCGCCCTGGGATGCACAATGGTGTGCAGCTCCCGCTTTACGCTCTTGATCATAAGCAGGATTCGGGACACCTTAATTCCGCCTCCCGTGCTGCCCGCACAGGCCCCCACGAACATCAGCATCAGAAGCAGCGTCTGGGAGAGCATCGGCCATTCCCCGAAGTCCACCGTGGAATAGCCGGTGCTGGTCATAATCGAAGACGCCTGGAATGCCGCCTGCTGGAAGGATTCCAGGATATTGGGGAAGAATTTTCGCGCATCGTATGTAATCACTAAAGTGGCCAGAATCATCAGCCCGAAATACATCCGCACCTCTTCAGAGCGCAGGGCCTGTCTCCATTTTTTGCACAAGATCAGATAATAAATATTAAAGTTCACGCCGAAAAGAGCCATAAATATGGTAATCACGTTTCGCATATACGGCGTATACGAACCCACGCTGTCGTTTCGCACGCCAAAGCCTCCGGTGCCGGCAGTGCCCAGAGAAAGCGTCACCGCGTCAAATAAAGGCATCCCCCCCAAAAGCAGCAGTACAATCTCCGCGATGGTCATGACAAAATAGATTTTATAGAGAATACGCGCCGTCTCCTTCACCCGGGGAACCAGCTTGCTGACCGACGGGCCCGGACTCTCCGCCTTCATCAGATACATATGCCGGCCGCCGGCCATGGGCAGAACCGCCAGGATAAACACCAGCACGCCCATTCCGCCCAGCCAGTGGGTGAAGCTGCGCCAGAAAAGCCCGCTTTTGGACATGGCCTCCACGTCGCTCAATATGCTGGCCCCCGTGGTGGTAAAACCCGAAATGGTTTCAAACAGCGCGTCCGTAAAGGATGGAATGTCTCCGCTGAGCACAAAAGGAATACAGCCGAAAATACTCAAAAACACCCAGCTTAACGACACCGCCAGAAATCCCTCTTTGGAATAAAATACCGTATCGCTGGGCTTTTTCCAGGTAAACCCTATGCCGAGAGCCAGGCATAAAATGGCTGTCGCAAAAAAGGCCGCCAGGCTTTTCTCCCTGTATAAAAAAGCCACCGCCGTGGGGAGGGCCATGAAGACCCCCTCTATTTTCAGAACCGACCCGAGAATATAAATAAGCATCGAATAATTCATGATTTCACCAATACTCCTTTAAGATTCTAGAATATCCGCCACGTCGGTGAGTCCGCTGCAGGTGGTGACTACGATCACGCTGTCCCCCGGAAGTATCCAGTCCTGCCCCTTGGGGATAATCACCTGGTCATTTCTGCAGATGCACGCCACCAGCACATCCTGGCGAATCCGCAGTTCCTGAAGGCTGACGCCGGTGACTCTGGAATTCTCCTGGATGTGGAACTCCAGCGCCTCCACCTTATCATTGACCAGCTTGTACAGCGTCTCCACGTTGCTGCCGATGGAATTCTGGGTGGCCCGCACGTACTGCAAAATCATCTCCGCCGTCAGATGCTTGGGGTAAACCACGCTGTCCAGATCCAGCGAGCGAATCACATCATTTAGCTGAATCCGGTTAATCTTTGTGACTGTTTTTACTCTCACCTTTGTTTTTGCAAAGAGAGATAGAATGATATTCTCCTCGTCGATGCCGGTCAGCGCCACCACCGAATCCATCTGCTCAATCCGCTCTTCGCTTAAAAGCTCCTCGTCGCTTCCGTCGCCGCAGATGACCACGGCTTTGGGCAAAAGATCGCACAGTTGTTCGCATCTTTTCTCATTGAGCTCAACAATCTTCACCTTAATGCCCATTTTCTGCAGAATCGTGGCCAGATAGACGGATATCTGCCCGCCGCCGATGAGCATGGTATTTTTCACCTGGTTTGTGTTCAGGCCGATTTTGTGAAAAAACTTGGCCGCGTTTTTGTGGGACGCCACCATGGACAGCGTGTCCCCCACATGAAGAATAAAATCTCCGGAAGGAATGGACACCTCATTGTCCCGCTCCACCGCGCAAATCAAAACCTCGCAGCCCAGCGCGGAAGAAATGTTTTTCAGCGCCATACCGTCCAGCGCGCACTTCTGGGAAATCCGCAGGCTGAGCATCTCCACCCGCCCTTTGACAAATGTGTCTATCTCAATGGCGCTGGGAAAACACAAAAGCCGGGAAATCTCCATAGCCGCCGCAAATTCCGGATTGATAATCATGGACAATCCCAGTTCTTTCTTAATAAACGATCTCTCATGAATATAGATGGGATCCCGCACCCGGGCAATGGTCTGACACTGGCCCGCCTTCTTGGCAATCACACAGCACAGTAAGTTCATTTCGTCTGATTCCGTCACAGCAATAATCAGATCCGTTTCCTCCAGCTCCGCCTCTGACAGCACGCTGTAACTGGCGCCATTGCCCACAACTCCCCGCACATCGTATGTATTGGAAACCATCTGCACCACATTGCTGTCGGTGTCAATCACCGTAATATTATGGTCCTCCACGCTCAGCTTCGCCGCCAGGGCCGTGCCAACCTTTCCACACCCCACGATAATGATCTGCATATCCCCATTTTTCTCCTCGTATTTTTATATATTTCGTGACTGTTCAGTACCTTCACAGTTACGAGCAAAACGCCCATTTCAATAACCAGTGTTTGAAAACAGTCTCGCAGCCGCCTATCATTATAACACTTTCTGATAAATGCGCAACTCCCCTATTCCTCCGATTCCTGCCGGGGCAGCGTGCGGACGTTTACCCCATTGACCTCGATGTGGTCATCCACGGTAATCAGCAGGCATTGTTTCCCGTCGATAAGCCTGGTCTCCACCAGGTCGGCCCGCTCCGGGTTCACCGTAACCACAACGTCCGGGGTCTGGATGCTGAATTTCTTCGGACTGGCAATGTTGGCGGCCAGCAGGGCCGGCTGCTCGCCGGACACCGCGTCGAAAGTTTCCTCAAAGGACTGCAAAGACTCCTCCGGCGCGCCGCCCCGCTCCATCAGGCGGCGGATGTCCTGTTTCTGAAGCGTCAGCGGCTCCGGCTCCTCACTGCGGTCGTGTTCGTCAATCATCTCGTTTAGCTCCTCGTGGATGTTTTTCACCACTTCGTAGCCGCACCGCTCCCCCAGCGTATCCGCCAGCAGCGCGTTAAACGTCTCCCGCTGCCCGGCCGCGGACATAGGCAGCGGACAGCCCAAAACGACTTCGATCATCTCTTCCTGCAGCTCTTCGGGCTTCTTGGAAAAATACACCGCGCTGTGGATGTCCGTATCCCGGTCCGTCATGGCCGGGAACAGAAAGCCTTTCACCGGAATTTCCACCAGCCAGTCCCGGACGCGCTCTTCGATGGCGTTGGAGACGGGATTGTAGCAGAGCCCGCCCTTGGACAGATTTACCGGACAGATGCTGCACAAAATAAAATGGTACACGTTGTCGGAGGCGTCGAACATCTCCAGATTATCCGAGGATTTCCCCGGAATGTCATATGTAGCGTCCATCAGCAAAATCAGATAGTTTTCCGGACAGACATAGCTTGTAATCACTTTATCGTAAAATTCCTCCAGCAGCCCTTCATCCGCCAGAGCGCTGTCCCTCAGTTTCAGCAGAAACGCCTGGGTCCCCTCCGGCTGCTCCTGCTCCAAGGGAAATTCCATGTTCCAGAGATTTTTCCCAAAGGTCCCCGACAGCGTGCGCCTGAATATATCACAATACTTAAAAACCTCCTCTTCCGACAAAGACAGAAACGCCTGCCGAAAGGTCAGCTTCTTCTCTTTCTCCCCGTCCACGTAACAGCCGCAGATATTACTGATTACCGCATTCTCCGGCTTAAATTGCTTGCGTATCTCTGCAATTTCTTTTTTATTCATATGTATAGCCCCTTTTCTACTGGCGACCGCCAGTTTTTTTAAATAATCTCAATCAGCTTTTGTTTTTCCCGGGCAGACAGACGCTTAATGTGCCATTCCCTGCGCATGGCCTCTTCTTTCGTGAAAAACCCCTCATAATAAATAAGCTCCACCGGCCTCCTGCTCTTGGTGTATTTGGCGCCTTTGCCGCAGTTGTGATCCCGGATTCTTTTTTCCAGGTCGTTGGTCCATCCGGTATACAGCGTGCCGTCCCTGCATTTTACAATATATGTGTAATTCATATGTCCTATATGTACAGGCGGCCCGGCCTTTTTGCGCAGCCCGGCAGCCCGATCATTTATGTCAAGCAATCGGCGAAAGTAGTTTACCATATTTTATACGCTTCGTATTTTATGGCCGCAAGCGGCTTTCCTGTTTTAAAGCGATTGCGAATTTTCAATATGGCACGTTACTTTCTTTATTATACGTCTTTTTTCTGAATTTGTGAATATCTTTACGGCAGGTATTGAATGGGGTCGATGGGCGTTCCGTCTTTGCTCATAGCAAAATACAGATTGCTCCCCTCTTCGGTGTAGTATTTGGTGGGCTCGTTTACATAGCCCAGAATCGTTCCCTGGGGGATGGTCTGGCCCACGGTCACGTTCAGATCCTTTAACTGGCCGTAGACGCTCTGATAGCCGTTGCCCAGATCCAGCACGATGGTTGTGCCCGTCTCGGACATTTCCTCGATGGAGGCTACGGTGCCGTTGGACGCCGCCATCACCGGCGAGCCCACGGAGGACTGGATGGCGATTCCTTTGCTGTACTTGTAGAGATCCAGCGTCGGGTGATAAACGGTGTGGTCCATGCTGTAGTCCAAAAGCACCTGCCCCTCCAGCGGCCAGCTCATCAGGGTTTCTTCTGTGAAATTAACATCAATCACCGGCGCGGACGCTTCAGCCTCTGCCGCGGCGTCAGCGCTTTCCTGGGATTCCTCCGCCTGCGCAGTTTCTGCGGATTCTTCAGCCGCTTCTGCGTCCGCTTTTGTTTCCACGTCTGCCTCCACATCGGAAGTTCCCGCGTCCACCATGGGAACCGTCGTCCCGGACGGGATCTTCCCTTCCTCCTGGGCGGCCACCTGGGGAAGTATGGATTCATCTTCGCCGCTCTGTGTTCCGGCTTGGTATACGGTTACCGCCAGGGCCACGATGGCCACCACAAGCACGCTGTTCACGATAATCCGTATCAGTCTCGTTTTCTTTGTCATACTCTTTCACCTCTGTTTTCTCAATTTCTTATAGCCATAGGTTTTCCAGAATATGAAACTTTATGCATTTTTTCTCGGATTTTTTCACGGGGTTTTCAAACACGCTCTAGAGTAAGGCGCGGGAAATAAAACCGGAGAATCTCCATATAGCTTTTTCCCTGTGCGGCCAGCGCGTTTCCCCCGTATTGGGAAAATCCCAGGCCGTGCCCCCGCCCCTGGCAGAGAATCCTGGTCTGACCCTTGATTTCCTGTATGGTAAACGCGCTGGAGGGCAAATCCAGCATCCGCCGAAATTCCTCCCCCGACAGAATTTTTTCTCCGGCTTTTACGGACAGGACGTAATCGTTTTTGTCCCGTTCCAAGATCTCCACCTGCCGGGAGTAATCCGTGTTGGGTAAAAAAATTTCGCTCTGCCAGCCGCCGGCCTCCCGGTCCTGGGGCGACTCCACGGAAACCAGATATTCGTATTCTTCGCTGTGCAGAACCGCCGCGCCGTCCCGGGTGGCTCCGGCCGTCAAATAGCAGTATGGCAGCGCCGCTTTTCGCCCCTGGTAGGTGAGAACCTGTCCGCGGGTGTCCCGGGCCGCCCGGACGAAGCGGCTGTATGCGTGAAGAAAGCCAGTCACCCCCTGTTCGTGGGCCAAATAGTCCAGGGGCTTTTTTAAAAGCACGGACAACGACGTGCCTTTTTCCAGCTGAATTTGGATATTGGTTCGGGCGACGACGGTCTGGGCTTTGATATTTTCCAGATGGCAGCTGCGGGGAATCTGCAGATAGACAATCATGGGAAGGTATTTCTCCATGTCCAATGTCTTATAGGGCGGGCAGGAATCTTTGCCCGAGAGAAGAAAGGTCAGAAGAAATGGAAGAAGCGAGACGATGAGCAGAAGGGTCAGGTAAGTGGACAGATATTCTTTCATAAAGATACCGCCTAATCTAAGCGCTTACCTTTAATATATGAATCTGCCCTTTGTCCTCATGTATTACTCTCCGGCAGTTATAGAGAACGACAAAAATCTTTTCCTTTTGTCGTTCTCTATAAATATCCATCCATATTTAACTGCCGGAATAATATTTTCGCCCCGCGGCCGAAACCGCAGGACTTTAAATCGTTATCAGAAATCCGGCTCTATTAAACCGTAGGTATTTCCCTTTCTCTTATAGACCACATTCACCTGCTCGGTCTCCGCGTTGTGGAATACGAAGAAATTATGGCCCAGAAGCTCCATCTGCACGCAGGCGTCTTCCGGATACATGGGCTTAATGCCGAAGCGTTTGGTGCGGATGATCTTCACCTCCTCGTCCTCATCGTAATCCTTCTCGATATAGGCCTTCTGGAAGTTGCCTCCTCCCTGCTTCTTGTCCACGATTTTATTCTTATATTTTCTCAACTGCCGCTCAATCACTTCTTCCACCAGGTCAATGGACACATACATGTCGTTACTGGTCTGCTCTGAGCGGATTATATTTCCTTTCACCGGAATTGTAACTTCGATCTTCTGCCGCTCCTTCTCCACGCTCAAGGTTACAATAACCTCCGTATCCGGAGTGAAGTATCTCTCCAGTTTTCCAAGTTTGTCTTCAACCGACGCCTTCAATCCTTCTGTCACATCAAGGTTTTTTCCACTTATAACAAAACGCATACTCTCAGCCCCTTTACTATATATTTGATCGGAAAACGCCTGGCGAAAAGGCCATTCGCTCCCACTCATGGTGACGCCTGCATGGGCAGGCATATACGCCAAGGCGCGTCTTAAAACGCGCTTTAACTGCTGATACCTTATTATAACACATTTACCATGAATTTCACATCATTTTATGAAAATTTCCGTTAAATTGAATCTTTTTCCCCGTCGCAGCATTCCAAAACCCGGTCAAACGCCAGCGGCCCGCCGAATAAGTCCAGTGCGCTGCCCACCGTCACGTCCAGACGGCCTTTTCCCAGACGGCGCAGACGCTTTAGGTCTTCGTAGCCGCCCACTCCTCCGGCGTATGTAATCGGCCTGTCCGTAAACTCCGCCAGCAGTCCGGTCAGTCCTTCGTCTATGCCAGCCGACTTTCCTTCCACATCCACGGCATGCACCAGAAATTCCCCGCAGCTTTCCCCCAGCTCCTGAAAAAGCTCTCGGGTGACTTTCGTGTCGGTGAATTTCTGCCAGCGGTCCGTGACCACATAATAGTCGCCGTCTTTTTTGCGGCAGCTCAAGTCCAGCGTCAGACGCTCCCAGCCGGTTTCCTTTTTGATTTTCTCCAGATTTTCATAGGAAATCTGGCCGTCCCGAAACACATAGGAGGTCACGATCACATGGCTGGCCCCCCTGTCCAGATATTTTGCGGCGTTCTCCGCCCGGACTCCGCCGCCGATCTGCAGGCCGCCGGGAAACGCTTCCAGCGCCGCAAATGCCTGGGCGCGGGTGGCCTCATAGTACCGGGAGCCTTCGGGATTTAATAAAATCACATGGCCCCCGGCCAGCCCTCGCTCTTTATACAGCCGTGCGAAAAAAGCGGCATCCTGCCGCGCCACAAAGTTTTCCGCCGCCTCATCGCCCCGGTCACTTAAGCTGCCGCCCACAATCTGCTTTACTTTTCCGTTATGTATGTCAATGCATGGACGAAATCTCATAAAAACCTCCCTTCAAACCGGAAAAAGGATGAGACGAAGCGCCGTCCCACCCTTTCGGTTGCAGTAATTATTCATTAGTGTTTTCTGTATTGTCTGTGCCCTCTGTGACGCTGTTGTTGTGGGAATCGGTCCGGTCGTTTGTTGTGTCGTCCGTGGCGTCATCCAGCACATTGTCCACATCGTCGCCCAGATCTTCTACGCCTTTGCCTATATCATCCACCACGTTGTCGCCGGCGCCGTTGTCCGTATTTTTATCCGTGTTTTTATCCGTGTTTTTATCTGTGTTTGAATTGGAGCCGCCGGTATTGTCGTCTGCGGCATTGTTGTCGTCCCCGGCGTCGTCCGCGTCAAGCCCTGTGTCCGTCTCATCGGCGCCGTTTGTGTTTTCATCTGCAGCGTTTTGCTCCGTCTGCGTGCCGTTTTTGTCATCCGCGTTGTCATTGTTGGAGCCGCAGGCTGTTGCCATACACAATACCAGTGACGCGATTCCGCATAACATCAATTTCTTCATTTTCATGTCTCATTCTCCTTTTCCTTTTGAAATCATTCTAAGTATAATATCTTCCCAAAAGAGAATTTTATACATGAAAATATTTTTTCTATGCGGAAATCACATCGCTCATCCGGTAATAGCCCGCCGGCTTCCCTGTCAGAAACTTGGCGGCTTCTATGGCTCCTTTTCCGAACACTGCCTTGGAGTAGGCTGTGTGGCTGAAGGTGACCACCTCATCCGGCCCGGCGAAAATCACATCGTGCTCTCCCACTATGGAACCGCCGCGGACTGCAGACAGGCCGATTTCTTTGTCATCCCGCGCTTCCCGCCTCGGACTGCGGTCGTACACATAGTGGTAAGAATTGTCCATGGCTTCGTTTACGCTGTCCGCCAGCGCAAGAGCCGTTCCGCTGGGCGCGTCCTTTTTCAGGCGATGATGCTTCTCCACGATTTCCATGTCGAATCCGGCCTTGGCCAGAACTTTCGCCGCCTCCTGCACCAGATGCAAAAGCGTATTAATGCCCAGGGACATGTTGGCGGATTTTAATATGGCAACCTTTTTGCTGGCCTCCTCAATCTGTGAAAGCTGCGCCTCGCTTAGGCCTGTGGCGCACAGAACCGCCGGCGTCTGCTCTCTCATGCAGTATTCCAGCAGGCCGTCCAGCGCCTGGGGCGATGAAAAGTCAATAACCGCATCCGCCTTCACGCCGCACGCCTTTATGTCCGTAAACACCGGATAGCCGTTGTCCCGATTGTCCGCCACATCTATGCCCGCCACGATTTCCGCTTCCGGGTCGTCTTTTATCAAATCGCTGATAACCTGCCCCATGTGGCCGTTACAGCCGTACATTATTATTCTCGTCATTTGTTCTCTCCCGTATTCTCAGCCCGACGCCGCTATTTTTATAGAAAACGTCATAAATTTTTTCCTTATGACGTTTCCCGCGCCGATTTTTGCCGCGTACAAACACAAAATCTGCTTTGCAAAAATCGTGCGCATCCCCCGGAGGGATCGTGAACGGCAAAGTTATTGATCGTTTACTATAAAATGCCGAAATCCCGCATGGCCTTAGCCAGCTTCTCCTGATTGGCGGGCTCCATGTCCGTAAGCGGCGGACGAAGCGCCCCCGCTTCCATTCCCATCAGATTCAACGCCGCCTTCACCGGAATCGGATTCACTTCGCAAAACAGCGCATCCACCAGCGGCAGAGCGTCCAGCTGAATCTTTCTGCTGCCCGCAAGGTCGCCGTCCAGGAACTTCTGCACCATGTCATGGGTCTGCCGGGGCGCCACGTTGGACAGCACGGAAATCACGCCTTTGCCGCCTAAAGCCAAAAGCGGAACCACCTGATCGTCGTTCCCGGAGTACAAGTCAATGCAGCCGTCCGCCAGCGCCATCAGCTTCGCCGCCTGGGAAATATTTCCGCTGGCTTCCTTGATGCCCACAATGTTTTCCACGTTTTTTGCCAGAGCCACCGCCGTCTCCGGAAGAATGTTGCAGCCGGTGCGGCTGGGCACGTTGTAGAGGATAATCGGCGTGGAAACCGAAGACGCAATCTTCGTATAATGGGCAATCAGACCTTTCTGCGTGGCCTTGTTGTAATAGGGCGATACCAGAAGCAAGCCGTCCGCGCCGTATTTCTCCGCTTCCTGCGACAGATACACCGCCGTCTCCGTGCAGTTGGAACCCGTTCCAGCAACCACCGGAATCCTCTTATTCACCTTCTCAATGGCAAAGCGCACAACGTCCAGGTGCTCCTCATGGGTCAATGTGGAAGACTCTCCTGTGGTGCCGCAGATGATAATGGCGTCCGTGCCGTTCTTAATCTGGAACTCCAGCAGTTCCTCCAGCTTCTCATAGTTCACCTCTCCATTTGAAAACATAGGTGTGACAATGGCCACGCCTGCCCCTGTAAATATAGCCATTTTATTCTCCTCCTTCTCTGACACAATAATTAAGATAAAAAAGAATCCTGCCGCGCAGGATTCTCCGCCTGCGGCGGGTTGCCTTTGGCAACATCATTCCTTTCCGCCGCAGTGCGCTCCCGCCCGGAGGGCCTTTTATCTTATGGGGAATTCCAACGGAATTTCCTATAAGATAAAAAAGAGGCAAACGGAAAGTTCGCCTCTAAAGAATACAAATGCAAGGAATATTCCCCAGATAGCTCTCCATCCTGAAAACACGCATCTCCAAGATGACAGTCATATGATTCTTCACCATATGCCCAAAGACATAACATCAGGCATCATGCCTTTTCGGCGCTTTCCCCCTTCCTCTGCCATCCCCTGCCCCTGAAGCATCCGACAAGACTACTCATGAAAAACGCAACCTCTATCTATTTCATAAATTTTGTGATAACTATAGCACGAAAATCTTCCCTTGTCAACGGTCAGACGAGCGATTTCCTACGGGCATAAACAAACGCGGCTGACATCTTCATTATTAACAGCGCTTGCCAAAGACGCACAGCCCTCCAAAACCGCTCGCGTCCCAGTTGTCCACGGGCATTTCCCGCCGCAGCCGCATATCTTTATTTTTGGGCCTTACTTTACAGTCTTTTCAAAAATTTATATTTCATATTGCGGCCAAAATATGGTATAATATGTATATATTTATAATCCAGTAACCAGTAACCATTTTTTATAGAAAGGAATTTGAGATTATGCCATTAGTAACAACCACCGAGATGTTTAAAAAAGCTTACGAAGGCGGCTATGCCATCGGCGCCTTCAACGTAAACAACATGGAGATCGTGCAGGGAATCACAGAGGCCGCAGGGGAACTGAACTCCCCGCTGATTCTGCAGGTTTCCAAGGGCGCCCGCGCCTACGCCAACCACACCTACCTGGTGAAGCTGGTGGAAGCCGCGCTGATTGAGAACGACATCCCCATCGCCCTTCACCTGGATCACGGCCCGGACTTCGAAACCTGCAAGGCCTGCATCGACGGCGGATTCACTTCTGTCATGATTGACGCCTCCCACTGCGATTTCGACAAAAATATTGAGATTTCCAAACAGGTTGTGGAGTACGCCCACGATAAAGGCGTGGTTGTGGAAGCGGAGTTGGGCAAACTGGCAGGCGTGGAAGACGACGTGAAGGTGGCGGACGCGGACGCGCAGTATACCCAGCCGGATCAGGTGGAAGAATTTGTGGACAGGACCGGCGTGGACTCGCTGGCCATCGCCATCGGAACCAGCCATGGCGCTTATAAATTCAAACCCGGCCAGAAGCCGCAGCTGCGCTTTGACATCCTGGATGAGATCTCCAAACGCCTCCCGAACTTCCCCATTGTTTTGCATGGCGCTTCTTCCGTATCCCAGGAATATGTGAAGATCATCCAGGAAAACGGCGGAAATCTGGCAGACGCCATCGGCATTCCGGAGGACATGCTCCGTCAGGCGGCCCGCTCTGCGGTTTGCAAGATTAACATCGACTCAGACCTCCGTCTGGCAATGACCGCCGGCATCCGCCAGGTGCTCACCGAAAACCCGGCCGTTTTCGATCCCAGAGAATATCTGAAAGTGGGACGCGCCAACGTGAAGAAACTGGTGGCGCACAAGATCACAGAAGTTCTGGGCAGCGACGGAAAAGCCTGATTTTTCAATTAAAGTTAAAAGGGGCAGCGCATATGCGCCGCCTCTTTTTATTGATTAAAAAAACCGTAAATGCGCCCGGACATTTCCGCAATCTGTTCCACCGCCGTGCCGCCAGCCGTCAGCCCGTCGGTCATAAAACAAATGATATACGGATTTTTGTCTCCGAAGACAATGGCCACATCATTCTCCACACCGGTCAGCTCGCCGGTTTTATTGGCAATCTCCACGCCGTCCGGGATTTTGGCCGGAATCTTAGTCCGCCGCTGCTGGGATTTCAGAAGATTTAACATTTCCTCCCAGTGGTCAAATTCCTTTAAATAAATGGTTTCCAGAAACGCCGCGCAGTCTCCCACGGAAGTGTAATTTTCCCCGGTGGGGCTTTCCTCCAGGAGCATCCGGCCCATGCTGGTGTCGGAATATCCGTGCTCCTCGCAGTATTCCGTGACAATCTGACGGCCCGCCGCCGAGTCCCCGTTCCCCAGCATGGTCACCAGCTGGTTGGCCGCGTCATTGTCGCTGACCGTAATCATAATATTCAGCAGATTGTCCAGGGTTTCCCGGCCGTTGGCCTGGGCCAGGGAATCATACTGATCGTAAACGGCCCCCATGATAAATAACTTGATCAGGCTGGCCGCCCGCATGGGGCCTTCTTCCCGCCCCGTGGGTATCTTGGAATTGAGGTTCTTGATATATATGGACCATTTGCCTCCGGCCGCGGATTTCGCCGCCATCATCATATCGTCCAGCTGATCTTCCAAAAGCGTCAGATCGGCCACGCCGTCCATTTCCTCACTTGAGCTTAGCTGCCCCTGCTCTTCTTCATCCGCTTTGTCCGTCTTATCCGTCTTCGCCAGGGCCGCGTCGTCCTTGGCGTCGCCTGTCTGGCCGCTTTTTTCCTCTGCCTTATCCGCGTCCGCCTCCAGATTGTCCGCCCTGACTTCTCCCGCGCCTGTTTCCCCGGAATCTTCCGAATTGGCCGCCAGCTCTTTGATCTCTGACTTTAGCTGCGCCGTCTCTTTCACCGCGTCCGCCAGCATCGTCTCCAGAGAGCGGATGTTTTTATTCAGCCCCCTCCAGCTGGCCGTGAGAATGAGAAGCAGCACGCCAAAAAAGATCATCAGCCCGGATGAAGCCCAGGCGATCAGTCGATATATTTTCTCTTTGTCCATGGTCTGTCCCTCCGCCACGCCTATTGTTCCGCAAAATACGCGTCAATTCCGTCTGCAATGCCTTCGGCCATCGTCTGCTGAAATCCATCATCCGCCATGGCCATGTCGTCATGCTCATTGGTCATAAATCCCATTTCCAGAATGGAAACCGGAACCCGGCTCCAGTTTATGCCTGTCATCGTGTCCGTATACTGTATGCCCCGGTTCTCAAAACCCGTGGCCGCGCAGTAGGCGTCCAGCAAATGCTGGGACAGACGCTGGCTTTCACCGTATAATTCCGGCACATACGGATTTTCCTGGGATGGGCACATGCTCAGCGCCCCCTGGACTCCGTGGTCGTCTGAACCGTTTGCATGAATCCGCACGTAAATTTCCGCCCCTTCCTCCGCCGCCAGCAGCGCCCGCTCTGCGTTGCTGATGGCCGTGTCGTTATCCGTCCGCGTCATAATTACCCGATAGCCCCGATCCTCTAAAATCTTCTGCAGCTTCAGGGAAACGTCCAGATTCAGCTGATACTCGCCAAGCCCGGAATACGCCCCAGACGTACCGGAAGTGGCCTTCGCCTTCATCTCCCCGGAGCCCGGCCCGTTGGGCTCTGTGGCGCTCATATCCACATGGGGACCCTGGTGCCCCGGATCAATGCCCACTGCATGGCCGGCGCCAACCGCCGAAGAATTTTGCGCCTGTCGGTTGCCCGACGTGATTTCCGCCTGCTGCAAATTTCCGGAAACGTTGTCCTCTTTATTGGCGGACGCCACAGCTGTGGGACTGGGCCCCGGCGTAAAGCTTGGCGTGGGGCTGGGGCTCGGGCTGGGCTGCACCGTGATCGGCGGCTCTTCCTCCTGGAACGCCTTCTCGATTTCCTCGCCCCGCTTTTTTTGCTCCTTGGCCGCTTTCTCCTGCTGGCGCGCCGCTTTTTTTATCTCTTTTCTAATCTCCTCCATCTCCTCCTGCCTGGCCTCCAGGTTCTTCTGACTTTTGGCCACTTCCCGGCTCACCCGGAAAATCCGCACAAACGCTATGACGCTGCACACAAGCGCAAATGCCGCGCAGACGCTCCCAAGCACAATCAAAAACTTCATCCATGGTCTTCGGTACATGCCTGCCTCCCATTTATCTAAAAATTCTGATTGCGATAATTATAGCTTTATTTCAATATAAAGTAAAGAATAAAACCGTTCCAAAACGCCGAAAACTTTAAGCTTGCATTTCCCAATACTTCGCCACATATTTTTCAGCGTCTTCCTGCATTCCCGCCCTCCTTCCTGGCCACTTCAGATAATCCTCTCACTTCCAACTATTATCTATTATATCTTACCATAAATCCCAGCGTTTATCCATATACGTTTAAACGCCGCAACCTTCACAAAGATTGCAGCGTTTATAATAGAAATGAAAAATTATGGAATTTTCGCACAGCCGCTTTCGGCCATTTCTATGACGCGCCCTGTTACGGTATGTATGCGATGGATGCCGTCCGATAGGTCACGTGCACCCGCCGGCTGCTCTCCCGGCGCCGAAAGTAACTGTCGATGCGGTTTATGATAATGGGACATTCCTCTTTTCGGATTCCGATCAGCAAAATCAGAAACTGACTTTTGTTGTACCGGGTGAAGACATCTCCCCGGCGCAGGGCTTCCTGAATGGAATCCGCCAGTTTTTCGGACGCTTCCTTCAGCGAATCCCCGTCCCCCGATTGCTTTTTGCGCTCATCGGATATCATACAGAGCATTAAATAAATGGACTGGCCGGAACGTTCCATCGCCCGCACCATCATCCGGTAAGTGTCCACGAAACTGGGATAAGGGCAGTAATACGCGCCTTGTTCTTTGCCCTCCTCCTTCAAATTCATCTGGATTTCGTTGAAGTTATTCACATCCATCTGGATTTCCCGGCTCATCTTGTGAAAAAACTCGTTCATGCGCTCCAGCGGCGCCGCATCCAGTTCATCGTAGTACATGGCTTCCGTCTTTTCGTACAGCTCCCGCGCCTCTTTGAAGCGTTTCAGCGCCAGCAGGCATTCCATCTGCCCGATCTGCCACTCGTCGAAGGGATAAATGGCCGCCGCGCGGCCGCACAGTTCATACAATTCCTCGTATTCTCCCCGTTCCATCATCAGGCGGCTTAAGTCCTCCATGCATTCCACATACAGTTGCTGGTAGTACGCCCCGGCCACGGTCACCCAGGTTTCACCGGTCAGCGCCGGGAGAAAATGGCCCCCGTACAGGCGACAGGCTTCTTTGAGCGTCTCCAGCCGCCGTTCGTCCGGTTTCCCCCGGGAGCTTTCCACGATCCTCTGAAACGCCAACGCATCCACCTCCACCGGAAAGGAACTGGCAAACCAGTAACGTCCGCCTTTGGTGCGGATATAATTTTCCCGGGGCAGAATGCTTTCTTTGAGAAGCTTGCGAAGATAATGCACCGTCACGCTCAGGTTATTGGCGATATCTCCTTCCACCTCGTATCCAAAAAGATTCTCCAAAAGCTGTTCCCGGGACACGCCCGCCTCACCCGCATGGAGCAGCATCTGGAGCATGCGTAGCGCTTTGGCCGTCTGCTTTTTGCCTACCTGAAATTCCTCCCCCTGGTAAATCATCTGAAAACCGCCCAGCATCCGGACCTCCAGGCGTTGTTTCCCGTCATCCATTTTCCCGAACCCCGCACGGCTTTTCTTCCGGGAGGCCACACGAGGCGCTTCCGCTGCGCCGGGCCGCCTGCTTGGCATAGTACTGCCGGATAAAATCCTCGTGCATCGCCTCCCCTTTCCGGCGCGCCTGGATCGCGTCCTCTTTATCCGCATAGGAACCCAGGTAATAGGTTTTTCCCTTAAAACCAATCTGCGCCACCCATCTGCCCTGCCTGCCGTCCAGGTAGACGCCGGTATGTCCGCTGGTATTGTTTCGGTTCAGCCTTTTTCTGTGCGCCTCCAACGCGGCCACGGACGTGCCGTCTGACAGCTTCAAGTTTTCCCGGTACATCTCCGCCTGCAGACAGCCGCAGCTTTTGGTTTTGCCTGTCTGCAAAAGCGTCTGACCCACCGTGGTTTCCCTTCCGCAGGAACATCTGCATTTCCATCGGTGCATGCCGCCCTCTTTGCCCGCATAGGCCACAACGGTAAGCCGGCCGAAGCTTTTTCCCACGAAATCCTTCAGCCCGGGCCGGCTTAAGCACCCGCAGCTCTTCCTGTAACCGCTGCAAAGCTGGTGCAGAGAGGCCCGCGTCTCGCCGCCGCAGTCACACCGGCACCGCCAGACCACCGTCCCCTCCGCCCGCTCTTTCGTAGGCTCTATGGCCACCAGTTTTCCGAAGCGCATGCCCGCAATGTCCCGCTGGCCTGGTTTTACGCGGGAAACACATCCGCAATGGGTCACCGTCCCCCGCTGCAGGCAGCGCGTGTCCAGCCGAATCTTTCCCCCACAGTCACACCGGCATTCCCAAACCATATAGCGGCCCTTCCGCTGGTCGGTGGGCGCAACGACTGTGAGCATGCCGATACGGCAGCCAATTTGAATCTTCGGACGATTTTCCATTTTCTTAGCAGCTTCCATGCACATCCCCTCCAGAGTAAGACCATGTACCCTGTTTCCAGACGTGCGCTTAAAGCCGGAAATAATGTATACGTTTTTCCCCGTTGGGTATTGAAAAAGATTTTTACATATGGTAAACTAATGATTAGCATAATAGACGTTATTTTGGTCATATCTTGTCATGTTTTGCATATTTTTGACCATGATCCAATATATATCCAGAATAAAACAGGGTGGGAAAAACGTATACTTTTTTCCCGCCCTGTTTTACACCGCCTGGGTAATTTTCACCCATTTCATAAACGTATGCCGGTCCACGCCCAGACATTTGGCCGCCGCCGTGGCCGAATAGACCCCCTTTTTCCATTGTTCCAGAATATAATCAAACTCCTCCGGGATTTCCAGCGGTTTTCTGCCCAGCCGCACGCCCCGAAGCCTGGCGGCTGCAATGCCCTCCCGCTGCCTCTGCCGAATGTTCTCACGCTCGGTTTCCGCCATATAAGACATCAACGTCAGCATCATCTCCGCGATCACCCGGCCCAGCAGGTCCCGTTGCAGGCCGGTGTTCAAAATCGGCATGTCCAGCACAATAATGCCCACCCTTTTTTCCACGGTGATCGTCCGCCACTGCTCAAGAATCTCATCAAAATTACGCCCCAGCCGATCGATGCTTTTAATGACGAACACATCCCCTTCTTCCAGCGCCTCCATAAGCCCCCGATAACCCGGCCGCTCAAAATCCTTTCCCGACTGCCTGTCTATGTACACATTTTCCGCTGGCACGCCGTATTCGTCCATGGCAATCCTCTGCCTGTCCTCGTTTTGTTCCTTTGTGGATACCCGAATGTACCCATACACTTTTCCTGCCACTGTAAAATTCCCTCCTTAAAAAAATATATTCCCGGAATCTTTCAATGACGGATTCCGAGCGCATATTCGGAGGTTTTCCGACAGGATTCTGCACCTGCGGCGGGCTGACTCTGGCAACAGAATTTACACAATGCAGCGCTGGTAAAACAAAAACGTCCCACGGAAATCTGTCCGCGGAACGCTTTTTTGCCTCTTCTTATTCAGCTTTCCAGAAACTCTATTCCAAGCAAAGTCAATCCGCAGGCCGGCGCCGTGGGGCCTGCCGCGCCCCGGTCTCTGGCATCCAGAATTTCCTGCATGTGCGCGGGCGGGTATACGCCGTTTCCGATTTCAATCAGCGTCCCCGCAAAAATCCGGACCATGTTGTAGAGGAATCCCCGGCCAGAAACCCGTAAATACACCATTTCGCCGACGCGTTCCACCGAAAATCCTGTCACCAGGCGCACCGTGGTCTTCACCTGCGCCCCGGCCCCGCAAAAGCTGGCGAAATCATGCCGCCCAATTATGTAGGACGTGGCCTCCCGCATTTTCTCCACATCCAGCGGATAGTGATAGAAATAGGAATACAGCCGCTGGGTGGGCAGGGCAAATCTGCGGTTTAAAATCCGGTATTCGTACGTCTTCTCGCTTTGGCAGTATCGGGGATGAAAGTCCGATGGCGCCTCCTGGGACGCCTGAATCCGAATGTCTTCCGGCAGCCGCTGGTTGAGCGCATAGGAAAATTTTTCCGCGGGAATCCGGCTGTCCGTGTCGAAGACCGCCACATTTCCCAGCGCATGAACCCCCGCGTCCGTGCGGCTGGCTCCCATCGTCTCCACCGGATGCCCCAAAAGCTCCTCAAGACAGCGGTTCAGCTCCCCCTGGATGGTCCTGCCGTTACTTTGTATCTGCCAGCCGCAGTACCGGGTGCCGTCGTAGGCCACCGTCAGCGCGATTCTTTTTTCCATCTTCTAAATCCCCCTTACACGGAACGCCACGCCTGCCGCCAGATAGAGAAATACTATGCCGTACGCCGCATAATCTCTGGCCCGGTAACGAAGCGGCTTCATCTGGGTGCGCCCTTCGCTGCCGTGGTAGCACCTGGCTTCCATGGCCATGGCCAGGTCGTCCGCCCGCCGAAAAGCCGATATGAAAAGCGGAACCAGCAGAGGCACAAGGCTCTTGGCCTTCCGGAAAATATTTCCCGACTCAAAGTCCGCGCCTCTGGCAATCTGCGCCTTCATAATTTTATCCGTTTCTTCCATTAATATGGGTATAAACCGCAGGGCGATGGACATCATCATGGCTATCTCGTGAACCGGAATCCGGATACGGTTCAGCGGTCGCAAAAGCCGCTCCAGAGCGTCGGTCAGCTGGTTGGGCGTGGTGGTCAGCGTCATAATCGAAGAGCCCACAACCAGGTAAACCAGCCGTATGGACATTTTCCCGGCCTGCGCCAGCCCCTCGTAGGTGATTTTCAGAAAACTCCATTGCCAAAGCACACGGCCCGGCGTGAGAAACAGATTAAACGCCACCGTAATCAGCAAAATCACGAAAATCGCCTTCAAGCCACGGAACATAAAAGACGGCGGGACCTTGGACAGCGCGATCATCGCCGCCAGAAACACGGTGGCCACCCCGTATCCAAGAAAAGTGTGATAGATAAACAGGGATATTACAAACAGCAGCGTGCCTATGAATTTTGTCCGGGGGTCCAGCCTGTGAAGCACGGATCCAGCGGGATAATACTGCCCCAAAGTGATGTCGCGAATCATGGCTTTGCCCTCCCCAGCGCTTTTAAGATGCTGTTTTTCGCCTCTTCCACCGTTATCGCCTGTTCGTCCACCGGCAGCCCCCGCTTCTTCAAATTCCGCATCACATAAGTGATTTCCGGCGCAGCCAGCCCCATATGCTCCAGTTCGGTGCAGTGGGAAAAAACCTGTCGGGGCGTGCCGTCAAAGGCGATTCGCCCCCCATTCAGCACGACAATTCGCTGCACGTACCGCGCGATATCCTCCATACTGTGGGAAACCAGCACGACGGTGATTCCCCGCGCCCGGCGCAGCGCGGCAATCCGGTCTAGAATCTCATCTCTGCCTCTGGGGTCCAGCCCCGCCGCCGGCTCATCCAGAATCAAAAACCGGGGATTCATGGCCAATACTCCGGCGATGGCCACCCTTTTTTTCTGGCCGCCGGAGAGTTCAAACGGCGATTTGTCAAACAGCTCTTTGGGCACGCCCGCCTGCTCCAGGGCCTTTTCGGCCTGCGCCCTGGCCTCCTGTTCGTCCATGCCCTGATTCCTGGGACCAAAGCACACATCTTTTAGCACGTCTGTTTCAAATAGCTGGTATTCGGGATATTGAAAAGCCAGCCCCACCTGGCTGCGGAGATTTTTCCGGGAAAATCCCTCCCCCCAGATGTCTTCGCCGTTGTAGAGGACTTTTCCGGCGGTGGGTTTTAAAAGGCCGTTGCATAGCTGGATTAAGGTGGATTTCCCGCTGCCCGTGTGTCCGATCATGCCGATGAACTGATTTTCCGGGATTGTAAGATTGATATTTTCCAGGGCGCGCATTTCGTAGGCCGTGCCCGGACTGTATACATAAGAAACATTTTTTAACTCAATTGACATATCGCATCCACCAATTCTTCTCTGCGCAGGATTCCCTCCGGGATGGCGACGCCTGCCTTTCGCAGCTCATGGGCCAGCAGCGCCACCTGGGGCACGTCCAGCCCGTATGTCTTCAATTCCTCCACCCGGACAAATATTTCCCTGGGACTGCCCTGCATGGCCAGTCGCCCATGATCCATCACATATACGCGATCCGCCTCTACCGCCTCTTCCATATAATGGGTGATCAAAATGACTGTCACGTTCTCCTGGCGGTTCAGCTCAGTCACCGCCTTTAACACCTCCCTGCGGCCGTTGGGGTCCAACATGGCCGTGGGTTCATCCAGCACAATGCACCGGGGACGCATGGCCATCACGCCGGCGATGGCCACCCGCTGCTTCTGGCCGCCGGAGAGCTTGTTGGGGGAGTGGTTCCGATATGCCGTCATGCCCACCGCCTGCAGGCTGTCTTCCACCCGCTTCCAGATGTCTTCTGTGGGCACGCCCATATTTTCCGGCCCGAATCCCACGTCTTCTTCCACCACCGTGCCGATGATCTGGTTGTCGGGATTCTGGAACACCATCCCCGCTTTCTGACGGATTTTCCACAATTCCTCTTCCGCGGAGGTATCTGCGCCGTCCACCCACAACGTGCCTTCTGTGGGGAGCAAAAGCGCGTTTATATGCTTGGCCAGCGTGGATTTCCCGGAGCCGTTATGGCCCAGTATGGCCACAAACTGGCCTTCCCGCACGTCCAGATCCACGCCGGCAATGGCGCGGGTGACTTCCCGCTCCTGGCCATTTTCGTCGTAGCGGCTGTAGGCGTGCCCCAGCTTACTGGCCCGAATGATTCCCATCCGCATACTCTCCCGCAATTACGTCCTCCAGAATCTGCCAGATTTCCTCCCGGCCCTGCTTGGACGTGGCCGAAAACGGAATCAAGATCTCATCCGGGGGCATCTGCAGGCCTTCCCGCACCTGCTTTACATGCTTGGGGACCTGGCTGCGCTTTAATTTATCCAGCTTCGTGGCAATCACGATGGGTTCGTAACCATTGGACACAATCCACTGGTACATGAGCTTGTCATTCTCGGAGGGCGCATGGCGGATGTCCACCAGCAGAAAAACGGCCTGCAGCGTCTGGGAGCTGTACAAGTAGCGCTCCACCAGTTTTCCCCATTTTTCTTTAACGACTTTGGCAATCTTGGTATATCCGTAGCCGGGCAAATCCACCAGATAAATCTGTTTGTTGAGGTTGTAGTAGTTGATGGTCTGGGTTTTCCCGGGCTGCGAGCTGGTGCGCGCCAGGGATTTGCGATTCATCAGACTGTTGATCAGGGAAGATTTCCCCACGTTGGATTTGCCGGCGAAGGCGACTTCCGGCAGAGTATTCTCGGGCAGCGCGCTGGTTACGCCGCACACGGTGTCTAAGGCTGCGCTTATGATTTTCATGGGTCCTCCTAACTGTATGAGCGGCTTAGCGCCAGATCCAGCACCTGATCCATGGATTCCACGTACTGGATGTCCAATCCTTCGGTGATTTCATCGGAAATTTCTTTGATGTCCGGCTGGTTTTCCTTGGGCGCCAGCACCGTTTTCACTTTGGCGTTTTTAGCAGCCAGCAGCTTTTCCTTCAGGCCCCCCACCGGCAGCACCCGGCCCCGCAGGGTGATTTCCCCGGTCATGGCTACCTGCGCTTTCACCGGTTTTTCTGTAATCGCAGAGAGCATGGCAGTGGCCATCGTTATTCCTGCGGAAGGCCCGTCTTTTGGCACGGCTCCCTCAGGAATATGTATATGGATATCATGCTCCTGGAAAAACTCCTGTTCAACTTCATAGCTGTCTGACACCGAGCGGAGATAGCTGATGCCCGCCTGCGCCGACTCTTTCATCACGTCGCCCATCTGCCCGGTCAGCTGCAGCCGCCCTTTGCCCGGCATTACGTTTACCTCTATCTGTAAGGTGTCTCCGCCCACGCTGGTCCAGGCCAGTCCTGTGGCAACGCCCACCTCGTCTTTCTTCCCGGCGGTGTGGACACTGTACTTCTCGTGGCCTAAATATTTCTCCAGATTCTTTCCGGTGACGGTCGCCTTCTTGCTGGAGCCTTCCAGCACATCCCTGGCCACCTTGCGGCAGATCTCCCCGATCTTTCTCTCCAAGCTGCGGACGCCGGCCTCCTTGGTATAGCCGCTGATGATTTTCCGGATGGCAGAGGACTGGATGGCCAGCTGGTTCTTTTTCAGCCCGTGCAGCTCCCGCTGCTTGGGAATCAGGTGGTCTTTGGCGATATGCGCTTTCTCGTTCTCCGTGTAGCTGCTGATCTCGATTAACTCCATGCGGTCTAAAAGCGGCCGGGGAATGGTGGACGCATCGTTGGCCGTGGCGATGAATAACACCTGAGACAAATCCAGCGGGATTTCCACATAGTGGTCCGCGAACTTGCTGTTCTGCTCCGAATCCAGCACTTCCAGCAGCGCGGACGCCGTGTCGCCTTTGTAGTCGCTGCTGGTCTTGTCGATTTCATCCAGCAGCATCAGCGGATTTTTCACGCCGGCCTGCTTTAAACCCACGGCGATGCGGCCGGGCATGGCGCCCACGTAGGTTCTCCGATGGCCGCGGATTTCCGCCTCGTCCCGCACGCCGCCCAGGCAGATGCGCACGTATTTCTTGTTCAGCGCGTTTGCCACGGATTTGGCGATGGAGGTTTTGCCGGTTCCCGGCGGGCCCACCAGACAGAGGATGGGGCTGTCGCCCTTTTTCGTCAATGTTCGCACAGCCAAATACTCCACGATGCGCTCTTTGACTTTCTCCAGGCCGTAATGATCCGCTTCCAGGATTTTCATGGTCTTTTTCAGGTCTTCGCAGTCCTGGGACATTTTATCCCAGGGCAGATCCAGCAGCGTTTCAATGTAGCTTCTGGCCACCGCGCCCTCGGACGCGCTGTTGCCGAGGGATTTGAACCGGTCGATTTCCTTGGAAATCTTTTCTTTTACGCTGTCGGAGGCTTCCAGCTTCTTAAGCCTCTTCTTAAACTCGTCCGCTTCGCTCTGGGGCGTATCCTCACCCAGCTCTTCCTGGATCAGCTTTAACTGCTCTTTTAAAATATATTCTTTCTGGTTTTTGTCCACCCGGCGTTTGATTTTTATCTGCAGCTCCTGGCGAATCTGTGCGATCTGAATCTCGTTGTTTAAAATCACGCAGAGAAGTTCGTGGCGTTCTTCCAGCCGTATGGCCTCCAGAAGCTTCTGTTTGTCGGTATAATCCAGCGGCAGGTTGATGCTGATCTGATCCACCAGAGGCTCCAGATTCTCGATGGCCATAATTTGCCCCGCCAGCTCCTTGCTGACCTTGCCGCACTCCACGCAGTACATATGGAATGTCTCTTTGAGACTGCGAACCATCGCCTGCTTCACATCCTGAGGAAGCTCCTGATGTTCCTGCCCGAAGCTGGCCACTTCCACTTCCAGGATCTCTTTGTCCTGAATCACTCCCAGCAGCTCGCCGCGCTCCACGCCTTCCACCAGAATGCGCAAAACGTTCTGGGGCAGCTTCACCACCTGCTTTACGCAGCCGATGGTTCCGATTTTATATAATTCATTAAGACCCGGAGCTTCCACTGCCGGATCTTTTTGCGTAATCAAAAATATTCTCTGGTTATTTAACATAGCAGTTTCCACTGCCTTCACGGACCGGGGCCTGTTGATGTCAAAGTGTACAATCATATCCGGAAGTATGGCAGTCCCCCGCAGGGCCACTGCGGGCATTACTTCTACTATATTACTCATATTATCCCTCCTTTACCATAAACGCCTTACAGGCGCTAAAGTTTAAGCGGGTTCCGGCTGTCCCTTTCTCTTGGTTTTTGCGGATCTTCTGGGCGGCGCCGACGGCTCTCCCCTTATAATCTCCGGCTCTCCGGCGCCCTCCACCATCTCTTTGGTAATGATGCACTGCTGAATGGTGTCGTCGGAAGGCGCCGTGTACATCAAATCCATCAAAGCATTTTCCATCACGGATCGCAGCCCGCGGGCGCCTGTCTTTCTCTCCATAGATTTCTGCGCAATGCATTTGAGCGCTTCCTTCTGGAAGCTTAGCTCTACGCCGTCCATCTCAAACAGCTTGCGGTACTGCCGGGTCAGGGAATTGCGGGGCTCCTGCAAAATGCGGATCAGCGCTTCCTGATCCAGCGCGTTTAAGGAAACCACCACCGGCACGCGGCCGATAAACTCCGGAATCAGCCCGTATTTTATGAAATCCTCCGGCATAACTTCCCTTAAAAGCTCTCCCACGTCCGAGTCTTCCGTTGTCTGCACATCCGCGCCGAATCCGATGGACTTGGCGTCCTTCCTCCTGGCGATGATTTTTTCCAGACCTTCAAAGGCTCCGCCGCAGATGAATAAAATATTGGTGGTGTCAATCTGAATGAAATCCTGATGGGGATGCTTTCTCCCTCCCTGGGGCGGCACGCTGGCCACGGTCCCTTCCAGGATTTTCAGCAGCGCCTGCTGCACGCCTTCGCCAGACACGTCCCTGGTAATAGACGCGTTTTCAGACTTTCTGGTAATCTTATCGATCTCATCGATGTAAATAATTCCGTACTGCGCCATCTCCACATCGTAATCGGCCGCCTGGATAATTTTCAGCAGGATGTTTTCCACATCCTCCCCCACATAGCCGGCCTCCGTCAGCGTCGTGGCATCCGCAATGGCAAAAGGCACATTCAAAAGCTTGGCCAGCGTCTGCGCCAGCAGCGTCTTTCCGGAACCGGTGGGCCCCAGCATCAATATATTGCTTTTCTGCAGATCCACATCCAGGTTCTTGGGCGCCATCACCCGCTTATAGTGATTGTACACGGCCACTGAGAGAACCTTCTTGGCCTCGTCCTGCCCGATAACGTACTCGTCCAGGATCTCATTGATTTCCTGGGGCTTTAAAAGATTAATCGCCCCGCTGTACTCCTCTTCATCGTAGATGGCAAATTCCTCTTCGATGATTTCCGAACATATATTCACACATCCGTCACAGATATAAGCGCCGTCCGGACCTGCAATCAGCTTGCGCACCTGTTCTTCTGATTTATTGCAAAATGAACATCTGATTTTAGCGTCCCTTGTCTTATCTGCCATAAATATTCCCCTTTCCAGTTTCCTAGGCGTATGTTTAAAAACACACGCAACGGCGGTTTAAGGCCAATCCCTGTACCCGATACAGTGAATCAGCCTCTCCCCTTTTCTTACCTATGTTCAAACACTTTATCTATAATCCCGTATTCCATGGCTTCTTTTGCCGACATATAATTATCCCGGTCTGTGTCCACTTCCACCACTTCAATGGGCTGTCCTGTATTTTCCGCTAAAATCCTGTTCAGCTTTTGCTTGGTCTTGGCAATCTGATCCGCAACAATCTGAATCTCCGTGGCCTGCCCCTGGGCTCCCCCAGAAGGCTGATGGATCATAATCGTAGAATTGGGCAGCGCAAAACGCTTGCCTTTCGCCCCGCCGGCCAGCAGAAAAGCTCCCATGCTGGCCGCCATGCCAATGCATATCGTAGAAACATCGCATTTGATGTAATTCATCGTGTCATAAATCGCCATGCCCGCGGACACCGATCCCCCGGGACTGTTGATGTACAAATTAATGTCTTTCTTGGGATCCTCCGACTCCAAAAACAGCAACTGGGCAACAACTATGCTGGCTGACACATCATTTACTTCTTCTCCCAAAAAAATAATCCTGTCCTTTAACAGCCTGGAATAAATATCATAGCTTCTCTCTCCCCGGCTGGTCTGTTCAATCACATACGGCACCAAACTCATCGCTAACCTCCCTGCCTTCCGGCTTTTCGTCTCCCATCTGCACAAAAAATCTATACTATATTTATACTGAGCGGCAGATTTATTTGTCAATCAGTATAGCCTCTTCCACGATAAGGTCCGCCGCCCGACGAACTGCCAGATCCTTTTTCATCTGCTCCAGCTCCTCGTCTTTGACCATCTCTTTTACCTTTTCAACGTCCATTCTGTACATCTCTGCAGTATTCTTGATCTCTTCGTCAATCTGTTCCTGGGTGGCCTCGATGTTCTCCACTTCCGCGATCTTTTCCAGAACCAGCCTGCTCTGGATGCTGTCCACCGTGCGTTCCCTTAACTCCTTGTCCAGCTCTTCCATGGTCATCTTGTTAAATGTCAGATAATGCTCCAGCGTAATGCCCTGGTACTCGATTCTCGCGCGGAAATCGTCTTTTAACTGCGCCTGCTGCGTTTCAATCATCGGCTCCGGAATCTCCATCTGGGACGCTTCGATGATTTTTTCCAGCGCTTCGTCGCCCATTTTGCGTTTGGCGTCTTCTTCTTTCTTCTTTAACAGGTTCTTTTTGATGTCTTCCTTGTACTCATCCAATGTATCAAATTCAGAAACGTCCATGGCGAAATCATCGTCCAGCTCCGGCATTTCTTTTTTCTCGATTTTATGGACAACGCATTTAAACAATGCTTCTTTTCCGATCAATTCCTTATTGGAGTAATTCTCCGGGAATGTGACGTTCACTTCCACAGGCTCGTCCACCTTGGCTCCGATCAGCTGATCCTCAAATCCGGGAATGAACGCGCCGGAACCGATCATCAGTGGATAGTCCTTGCCCTGTGCGCCCTGGAAGCTCTTTCCGTCGATAAAGCCTTCGTAATCCATGGTCACGATGTCGTCTTTCTCTGCGGGACGGTCTTCCACCGCCAGCAGACGGGAATTTTTCTCCTGCTCCTTGCGAAGCTCTTCGTCCACTTCCTCATCTTTTACTTCCACAGTCACCTTGGCCACTTCCACTCCTTTGTACTCGCCCAGCGTCACATCCGGCTTCAGCGCAACTTCCGCAACAAAAATAAACGGCTTGCCCGGTTCAATCTGCGTCACCTCAATGGACGGACGGGAAACGATCTCCAGGTCGCTTTCTTCCACTGCCTTGGCATAGGCCCCCGGAAGCAGGTCGTTGGCGGCGTCTTCCAGGAAAACGCCCTTGCCGTACATTCTCTCGATCATGTGCCTGGGCGCTTTCCCCTTGCGGAATCCCGGCATGGCGATGTTCTTCTTCGTCTTCTGATACACGCCGTCAATCGCTTTTTCCAGCTCGTCTGCAGGAACTTCTACGGTCAGCTTAGCCATATTATGTTCCATTTTTTCTACTTGTAAACTCATTTCTCAATAACTCCTCCTTAAATTCTAAAAAATATGCCCGCCCGTTTATACAGGCCTTCTCATTATATAAAGCTGACTGCTTTCGTGCCTGCGGCACACCCACAATCACACCCGTATGCACAATCATTAGTGAAGTATACCATACAAATCCCGGCTTGGCTAGTACATCCTTGCATTAATTTTCTGTCTCGGGATCGTCTTGCAGATGCAAGTCGACGCCTCGCGGGATAGCGCATGGCTGAACTGTTACCAACGAATTTCATAGACGATTTCGTCCGCGATCTCTGTCGCCTTCTCGCGGCTGACCATCTGCGCAATCAGCTCCAGCGAAAAATCAACGGCCGTGCCAGGCGCCCGGCTGGTGATAATATTTCCGTCCACCGCCACGGACTCTGTCGTCGTCTGCGCGTCCGCCAGCCGCTCCATCACGGAAGGGTAGCAGGTGGCTTTTTTGCCCTTTAAAAGCCCCAGCCCGGCCAGAATCCTGGGTGCCGCGCAGATGGCCGCCACTTTCCTGTCCTGGGCCAGATAAGACTTCACCAGTTCCAGAAGCGGCTGGAAATTCTCCAGATTGTCTGTGCCTGCTCCGCCACCCGGCAAGACCAGCAAATCGCCATCGGCGCAGTCGATTTTGGAAAAAAGAGCGTCCGCCGTCACGGAAATGTGATGGGCGCCCGTCACCTGCGCGTCTTCCTTAATGGAAACCGTAACCGCGTCAAGCCCCGCCCGGCGAAGCAGATCCACCACGGTCAGCGCCTCAATTTCCTCAAACCCATCCGCCAGAAAAACATATATTTTCTTCACAATTCCACTCCTCCTTCGGTCATTTCATAACTCCCACTATTATAGCATTCGTTTTTTTCTTTGGCTACCTTTATTTGTAAAAATATGGTATCATCTACATATTATTTTAACCAAACTTCGCCTTATCAAAATATCAGCTCGAAAGGAGTCTGTCCATGGAAATTGAAAGAAAATATCTAGTCGCGAAAGAAAATCTGCCGGAAAATCTTCAGAGCTATCCCCATCACGCCATCGAGCAGGGCTACCTGTCTTCCGAGCCGGTGGTCCGTGTCCGCAGGCAGGATGACCAATACTGGCTCACCTACAAATCCAAAGGGCTCATGGTCCGGGAGGAATATAATCTTCCCTTAAACGAAAAAGCCTACCTGCACCTGCGGGAAAAAGCGGACGGCATTCTCATCGCCAAAACCCGCTACTGTATTCCCCTGCCCCATGGCCTGACCGCGGAGCTGGACGTTTTCCACGGAAAATACGAAGGGCTTTTTCTGGCGGAAGTGGAGTTCGACAGCGAAGACGCCGCCAACCGTTTCACGCCGCCGGACTGGTTTGGTAAAGACGTGACCTTTTCCTCCCTTTACCACAACAGCACGATGGCCTACAGCTGACGCGCCTTTTTGGCGCAGGCTTTGGCCGCCTCAATGACGCTGCTTCGGAACCCTTTCTCCTCCAGGACGCGCACCGCCTCGATGGTGGTTCCCCCCGGCGAGCAGACCATATCCTTGAGCTCCGCAGGGTGCATGCCCGTCTCCAGCATCATCTTCGCGCTGCCGTAAACCGCCTGGGCGGCGAACTCATAGGCCATTTTCCGGGGCATCCCTTCCGCTACCGCCGCGTCGGCCAGCGCTTCCAGGAACAAGAAAACATAGGCGGGGGAACTGCCGCTCACCGCCACCGCCGCGTCCATCATCGACTCCGGAAGCACGGCCGATTTTCCAAAACTGTCAAAAATCCGGCAGACCATGTGCAGCTCTTCCCTGGTTACATGCCGGTTTGCGCAGATTCCGGTCATCCCCGCCCCCACCTGCGCCGGGGTGTTGGGCATGGCGCGGACAATTTTCACATCTTTTACAAAACACTCCTCCAGCCACTCCAATGTCTTCCCCGGGGCAATGGTCACAATCAGATGGCCGGCCGAAATATCGTCCCGAATCTGCCGAATCACTTCCTGGTAATACTGCGGTTTCACCGCAAGAACGATGCACTGCGCCTGCGCCGCCACCTTTAAATTGTCCTGGGTGGCCTCAATGCCGAATCTCTCCCGCAGCCGCTGGCAGCTTTCCTCTGAAACGTCCGACGCAATCAAATGCTCCCGGTCCAGAAGCCGCCGCTCCAAAATCCCCTTCAGCATGGCAGAGGCCATATTGCCGCCGCCGATAAATCCTAACTTCAAACCCTGCATCCTCCTGTTCAAAATATGCGAATGATAAAAACCCGGCCATCACAGCCAGGTTTATCGCTAATTCTTATTGCCAAATAACTGCGCCAAAGGACGGGTGGCGCTTTCCAGGTTCTGTATGGCCTCATTCAAACGGTCCAGATCCACCTGTCCCAGCTTGTCCGCCGCCTGGCCGACCTCCTTCAAACCGTCCATACCCTCCGCCAGCTTCTCGATGACACTCTCATCCAGCTCACTCAAAACCCGCTCCGCGCGGTTCATGGCCCGCACGGTCGGAACCACAGTCACCGCCGCCAATATAATCAAAACAATCGCCGCCGCGCCAACAACACCTATAACGATTCTGGACAGCCTCAGCTGCTTTTTCATAACTTCCAACTGCTCATAGAGCAGCCTTTGTGTATTCCCATCTCTACTATCCACGCTTCTCGCCCTCTCGCCGTCAAATCAAACCACCGGAACTGCCGCCGTTCAGACCAGTGTTAAAAGCCGCTATGCTTGACATCTGCATCTGCATTTTCGCCATCTCCGCCAGATATTTGGCGTCGTCCGCCGAAAATATGCTTCCCGAATTCTCCGAACCGGCCGTCTCCGTTCCCGATGATTTCCGAGACTGGGACGCTTTCCCGGACTGGCTGGCCGCCACTTCATCCGTCAAATCTTCCTTTGCATACTTCAATACCTGTTCCACATATTTATCCAGACCCAGCTCTACGTCCTCCCCCTTATACAAGGCGGACGCCACATTGCCCGCATGATAAGAGCGCACCGCCTGGCTCACGTCGCCGCCGTTAAACTCCAGCTTCCTGGCCAGCGAACGGGCCGCCCCCATAATATTCTCCCTGGCATCATAAATATTCTCAATCTCCATCTGCTCTGCCATAGCCGGCATCAGCTGCATCAGACCCTTGGCCCCAGATTCTCCCTCCGCATTGAGGTCGTAATCCGTCTCCACTTTCGCAATGGCCCGCAGCAGAGCTGCGGAAACCCCGTATTTCTCTTCCGCTTCCTCAAAATACGCATTCAGCTTCTGGCCCGTGGCCGTGGAATTGCCCGAAGACTTCGTCTTAAGCCCTATCTTCGTGGACCCACTCTCTTCTGACTTGCCATAAATCGCCGCGCAGTAAGGGCATTCGCCCCCTAACGATAATGCGGAACTGCCTCCCAGCAGCGCGGAGAGTAAAATATTCTGAAAACTTCCCGTTCCGGAAGATGCATTCGTCAGTAAATTATTGCCGTATGAATTGCTGCCGTATAGCCCGCTTAAGGCAAGCATCAGGCTGCTGGCATCAATTGCCATATGCGCTCACCATCCATCTCTTCGTAATTAAGTATAGTTAGACTTGGTCTATATGATAGCATAAATGTGGGGGGAATGCAACTGTTATCCGTTCAAAAGCTCCCACCATTTTACACACTTCTTTATAACAGCAATTCCGCCACCCGGACATTAAACCCCTCCAAAACCTTTGAAAACACTTTGTCCTCAAACAAGAATTCGCCAGCATCCTCCTCCCCTTCAAAAAAATATGTCAGCACAGTTTTCTTCATCGGATTGACAATCCAGTATTCCCGCACGCCAGCAGTACGATATTTAAACAATTTCACCGCATAATCCGCCCGTATGCTTCCCGGTGAAACAATTTCAATAATCCAATCCGGAGCGCCTTCGCATCCACGGTCGGATAATTTACTTTTATCGCATATAACAGAAACATCCGGCTCCACCCATGTTTTGTCATTGGCTGTAAGATTCACGGCAAATGGGGAGGGATAAACCTTACATTCCCCTTTGTGCACGCGAATATGATTCAATATAGAAGCTGAAAGCTCTATGACCAACTCCTGATGAACCCGACTGGGCGGCGCCATATCATGCAATTCCCCATCTATCAATTCCGCACGCTGCCCCTCCGGAAGATTCCAGTAATCTTCAGCTGTGCAAATTTTCCTGTTTGGCAAAGACATATCAACCCGCCCTCCCATAATAGAAATCCGTCTCAAGACAATTTTAACGCATTTTCGCTGATCTGTCATTGGATTTATAACGCCAGTTTACAACTTTTTGGCTTTTGAAAAATAAAATACAAACTCGGTCTCTTTGCGGTATAATTTAAGCATCTAAACCAAAATCCACACGAAAAGAGATGAGTTTGTATCTACCGCTTATTATACCTTAAAGATTCCGTTTTTAACAGACTGTTTTTATATTTTCAGGATTATTTTGCCGCCGCTTCCAGACCAACCGCCAGGAACCTGTTCCTGTTGGTTATCTCCATTTTGACTCTGAACATTTTCCGCTCGGTGCGCTTTGCCCACAGCCATGTGATCTCCAGACTGTCCAATACCTCGCTTAACGCATTTTACTATACCCTCAAAACGGATGTTTATGATCACTCTGTCTGGAATGATATCACTGTCGCAAAAGCAGTCCGGGCTGTCCCTGCCCCTTTGGAGGATCAGCCGTTTTTTCTGTCTATTGATGATACCATGATCGAAAAATCCGGTAAGCATTTTGAACTTTATTCCAAACTCTATGACCATGCCGCCCATAATGGCTCCAATTACCTCAATGGGCGCTGTATGGTCAGCCTCCTGCTCTCTTTCCCTGTATACCAGAATGGAAAAATCCTCTATCTTTCTGTCCCGGTTGGTTACCGGCTCTGGGATATGGAAAAGAGCAAGCTTGCTCTGGCTGCCGAACTGGCGGCACAGGCAATGAAAGCCATCGGCTCCAAGCGTCAGGTGATCCTTTTGTGTGACAGTTGGTATCTTAAAGCGGAAGTGGCCGCCCTTGTGGAACAGTTTGAAAACCTGGAAATGGTCTGCAATGCCAGGGTGGATACGGCTCTTACGGGCTCCCGCCAGCTAAAACCTGGAAAAGGGAGGCGCCGTCTGTTTTTATGCACGGCTGATCCGAAAACTATTTCCCTTGACTGGGAGAACAGCGCTGACAAAACAACCTGTTCTTATGGGGCAGAAAATATCTTTTATCTGCCGCTGGCCTGGTATGGCCTGAGGTGGGACATCGAGGTTTCTTATCTATGAAGGGAAAACCTTCTGGTCGTTGGAGGAATACCGGATCCGCAGCAAGGAAGGGATCGAACGGCTGGTGAATCTGATCAGCCTGTCCTACAGCGCCATGACCCTGCTTCCTTACAGTGATGAAACCTTTTCCGGATATCAGTGCGCCAGCGCCCAGGAAACCCGGTACGAAATTGGCCAGCAAATCCAAGCGGATATAATTTTATGCAATTTCGGGAGATTTCTCGAAACCATTAAAAATTGCTCTGTCCTGATAAAGGTTGTAGAAGACTACATTTCATCAGGTGTTAGGAAATTTCAAAAGTTGTAAACTGGTGAATGTCATAAAAAATTGATATAATGAATTCGTCCATAAGTTTATTCTCCTTTGGTATTTTTGATTTTGGCGATTTCATTATAACAAAGAAATAGACTTATGGATATTTATTTTTCATCGAACTCACGTTAGTTAGTCTTTCTACCGCTTTTCAACTGTGATGACTATAATATTTGCTTACCCAATAATATCGGTTAACGCCGTCATCCTACCAAAGAATGAGTCCTCCACCGTCAGTTCCATAAACTCCTTGTCCTTAATCTTTACACTATTGATCAATGCAAGAAATATCTCATCAAGCCGCTTATTCTGCGTCTGCTCTTCTTCCGATAAAATACTGATATAATCGTTAAAGTATGACTCAATCCCATCCTGCGTCCGCTTGAAACACTTTATATCCTGTTTGCTCCGCACCTCACTCATATATATTGGATCACCGTCCTCATCAAACTCCTCAACCTGTGGATAAGGCGATGTTAGTATTGTTTCAAGAATATAGTAATTATCAAAAATTACGCTTGTATCCCTTTCTTCGTCAGTGTAGAAAGGCTCTATATCCAATCCTTTGTCCATCATAAATTCCGGTTCAAGCTGGAGGAAATAAAATCCCTTAATATGTTGCGGAAAAAGCTTTTGAAGATACATCTGTGTTGTTCCCTTTGCCACAAAATCGAACATCGCAGTCTCATCCTCACTTATCCCCAACTTGCAGATATATTTCTTATAATTTGTCCGCAATATCTCGGAGCGGGTCAATATCGCCTCATTCCTACCTTTTTCTTCTTGGATGCCAGATGATGACTCTATCCCAAATCGAACACGCAGATTTTCCTCCCGTGTCCCAAAAAATTTCATACTGTCAATATAGAAAATATCTGTATCATCCTCGACTCCTGCACGTATTGCTGCCGTCCGGGACGTAAGAAAATAGAAAGTTTTTGTCTCGCTGTCAATCTTACGGTACAGTTTGCCTACAAGAAACCCATCCCTAGCGCAGAACAGCATCTGTGAGATCTTTTCCTGCTTTATTCTGTCGCGCAGCCAAATGGAAAAATCTGTAATGATCGGTGCACAAAAAAGATATCCAATGTCCGACGCATCCGAGACAGCAAGCCTGCGGTCACCCTCCTCAAACACGAACGGATCATTGAACATTCTCGATACAAAAAGTCCCGCCTTTACCCTATCGGAAAGACTTACGATCTCCTTTTCCGCGCTTAAGCCTCCGAGCGCATCAAATAGGTCGCTTGCGCTGTAAATCCTATAGGTCTCTATCCCCTGGCTTTCCGCACATTCAATATCTGCCACTACATTGTCCCCAATATGCAGAACAGCTCCCGTATTGTTGCCATCCATCTCCCACAGATACTCAAAAAGCCGCAGAGCTTTAGACGTCCCTTTTTCACAGGAAACAAAAAGCGCCTTGTAACCCCCCAAATGAAATAATGATAAAATTTGCCTGATCTGATCTGAACTATAATAACTGTCCGTGGTGATCACAACGCATTTCCCTGCTGCTACAGATTCCCGAAAGACATCACATACAGAATCCCTCGGAAGCACTAGGGAAAGATCGAGCTCCCATTCCATTTTTGCCAGTTCCTCAGCCGATAAAAGACTGCCACCCGCCCGTCTTAATATATCGTTATATATTTCCACAAGTGTCGGCGCACGGTTTTTGGAACACTCCTTTTCTGCAGACAGCCGCAATCTTGCAAGATCAGGAATATGTATCCCCTGCCCGATCAGTCTGTTTTCCAAAAGTTCAAATAGATCAGTATAGTCCAATACCTTCCGCGTAATGAGCGTATCAAAAAGATCAAAGCTGACCACCTTCGCCCGTTCTATCTTTTCTATCAACTTCGCTTTACTCTCTCCTCTTATACCACAAAAATCGTATGATACCGCTCGCGCAGCGAGAAGATCACATCCTCTTACATCGAACAGCGCAACAGCATATTTTCTGCAAGTATCGCCAATCTTCTTCGCGATCACTTTGCACGAACCCGGACGAGCAACAACAATAATGAGCGAAACTCCACATGCGATGGCTGATCTAAGTGAAATGATGGGATGACCATAAATCTCCCCTTCCACACGGAAGCCATCTAGAAGTCCAATAACAGAAATATCCTCTTTATGTTCACTTAGAAATCTCCCTGTTTCTGTTCCCAGGCCATAGAGCGCTATCTTCTTTCCCTTATTTTGTTCTAAAATTTCTTCTATCTTTGCCATCTTGTCCCTCATCCGCCTTAATCTTCTGAACTATTTCAGCCCAATTCCTGCATACTTCATGCTCGCTGCCAATCTCCTCGCTGTCTGAAAGCAATATTCCCTTTACTCCTGACTCTGCACATATGGACAGATCCCGCAATTTATCACCTACGGCAAAGCTACGATCCATATCGATATCAAGTTCATCAGCCGCTCTCCAATACAATTCTGTTTTGGGCTTTCGGCAGCTACATTTTTTTGCGTATTCCGCAACAGTTCCCTCGGGCAGATGTGGGCAATAATAACTCGCCGCGACCTTTACACCTTTATCTAACAGATCGCTCTTCATCCACTCGTCAAGATGACGATAATCCTTCTCCGTATAATAGCCCCGCGCAATCCCAGATTGGTTTGTTATCACGACCAAAAGATACCCCATATCCGAGATTTCCTTAAGTCCCGCTACCACACCATCCAAATACTCAAACTCTGAAATTTTATAAAGATAGTGCTTCTCCTTATTGATCGTGCCATCCCGATCCAGAAATATCGCTTTATTTCCACCCATTGACACATGACTCCTCTGCAAGTTCACATATGATATGCCCTATCATAATGTGTGATTCCTGTATCCTCGCCGTACAGTCACTCGGCACTATGATAGATATATCCGCGATCTTTTTGATCTTTCCGCCATCTCGTCCAAGCAATGCAACCGTTTTTCCGCCCATCTTTTTTGCTTTCTTTATTGCAAGATATATATTTTCAGAATTGCCACTTGTACTGATCCCAATCAGAGTGTCCTGCTCCTGCATCAAGCCCTCCACACCTCTCTCATATACCCTGTCATATCCGTAATCATTCGCAATAGCTGTCATGGCCGCTACATCAGCGTTTAAAGCAATGGCAGGCAGCGCGCTCCTTTCTTTTTGAAAACGCCCCACAAGCTCCCCAGCAATATGCAGTGCATCCGAAGCAGAACCGCCATTGCCGCATAAAAGCGCCTTCCCGCCTTTTTGCAACGTGCCACAAACACACTCCGCCGCTTGTTCGATCGCTTGGATCAGTTCCGGGGATTGCAATAATCTCTTTTTTGTATATATACTCTCCTTTATCCTTTCCTCGATCAGCGACAACTCCATCACCTCTCCTGGATCTTTTTTATGATCTCTGATGTGGAATGTCCGTCCACAAATGGCAGGACCTCCACAACACCTCCATGCCTTTTAACAAAGTCAGCGCCGGCTATATCCTCTGGCTTATAATCCCCACCTTTTACTAATATATCCGGCATAACGGTTTCTATCAGCTTCTCCGGCGTATCTTCCTCAAATGGAATCACATGATCCACAAAATCAAGCGCTGCCAGCATTTCCATGCGCTCGTTTAATGGATTTATGGGACGGCCCTTCCCCTTGATCCTTTTTACCGAAGCATCGCTGTTTACTCCGATAACAAGGATATCGCCCAATTTTCGCGCCTTGCGCAGGTAAGAAATATGCCCCACATGCAGAATGTCAAAGCAGCCGTTTGTGAATACCACCCGCCTCCCTTTTCTGCGGCTTAACGCAAGCGGCCCAAGGCTATCTGGCCTGTGATCATCCAATTTCTTGCCATGCTCCCCACCTTTGTCCTTCCACATTACCGCCTCGACTTCATAAGGGTGGACGATGCTTGTCCCAAGCTTTGAAACTTGTATCCCAGCGGCATAATTAGCGATCCGCATGGCCTCCTTGATATCCGTTCCCTTTATCATTTCTGTAGCGAGATAGGCAATCGATGTATCTCCTGCTCCTGTCACATCGAAGACTTCCCTGACAGAACTTTTTACTTCATCGATCAAACCCCGCTGATCCACGAGGATCATCCCCTCAGCGCCCAACGTAGCTAAAACATATCGACATTGGGCCATTTCGCACAGGCGAACGGCGGCCTTTACAGCAGACTCCCTATCATCCGTTGGCATGTCCGCAAGCAATGATAATTCCTTACGATTCGGTTTCAGAAGATCCGCTCCGCGATATTTCCCAACATCTCTCCCCTTTACATCAACAATAACAGGGATATGCGCTTTTCTTCCCAAAGCAATAAGTCGAGACGTTGTTTCCCTTGTCAAAAACCCTTTGTTATAATCAGATAATAATATCAATCCATATTCCGAAATGCCCGACTCAAGCTCCTGAAACACCGTTTGAAAGCTCTCCTCATCCGCTTCAAACCATTTTTCTGTATCCACTCTTAAAATCTGCTGGTTATTTTGCCCGATGTACCGCAGTTTTGTGGTCGTTGTCTGCGCATCCTCTATTTTTATCAGATCAGTATTGACACCATCTTCCTTTAACAAAGCGAGCAGCCTTTTTCCTGAAATATCTGCCCCTATCGTAGAAAACAGATCCGTATTTATTCCGATAGAAGCCGTATTGACTGCAACATTAGCCGCACCACCCTGGGCATACCTTTCTTTCCCCATCTCAAGGAACACTGGCACGGGAGCCTCTGGAGAAATCCTGTCCACCCGTCCAAAATGGTAGACATCCAGCATAATATCCCCTGCGATCAAAAGCTTTCTATTTTTCATCACATCCCCAATTTCCTAACATATAATCTCTTTTTATCGAAAAATTCGGCATATCCAGTTCTGTAGGAAAAAAGGCATCTCTATTTTCCAGATCATAGCTTTTTTTCCTGACATAACATACTTCCAAAGACATCGGCATAAGTACAGATCCTCCCCACTCTGCCGGAGCGTAGTTGTTTCCCCAAACAGCCTGATGTGTCCTGTTGATCTTCTTCAGTGCACAGATCATCTTTTCTCTGTTTGAAAGTTCTGTCATTCCGTGAAATTCGATCACGATCTGACAGAATCTGTTTATATCTTCTTCATTGACCGCGTTCAGGACATCCCATTCAGCACCCTCCACATCCATCTTCAGGACCAGATTGTCCGATCTCTCATCACCGTGCTGCTTGAGCATTGATCTCAATGAAAGGAAACTGCCTCCTCTATCCTCCGCTGCTATTCCCTTTTGGTAGAAATAGCATCCGTCAATCTTTTCTGGGGCATAAGGGACTGTATGGTCGTACATATACACGTCCATCCCATATTTTTCATGAATGTCCTTATCCCATGACATGTCATCACAGATGCCGATAGAATAAGCCTTCATGTCCTCTGAAAAGTCATCCAGCATGATATAACCGCCATCATTATTTCGCCCTATACGCACAAACGCGAATGCAGATACCGTTTTTACTTTCAATAAACTTTTAATTTCACTGAAGTGATCCGCTTTATTGTCCGCCCGCAGAATATCTGGCGCCATGATATTTATCACTTCAATATTTCTGCCACTCTCAACAAGTGTCTGTTCTATTACCCTGTTACTCTCATTATTTGTCGTATTCAATAGGACTATGAGTCTGCCAAAATCTTTTTGGAGTAACTGCTCCACATTCAAGATCGTTTCATTATATTTTGAGAGCACTTGATCAACAATATACTTTTCCATAATCCCAAATTGCTGATTAAGCACCTGTTTAGTGAGCATACCGTTGATACCAAATGGGAAAATAGCAATATCGGGAATTACAGATTCCTTTATGATCATGCCCTCGATCATTTTTCGTATACCGTACAATATTTCCCTTTCCATGCTGTCACCTCCTAAATCACACTTTACGAAACATATTTATCTTCTAAATAAGAGCATCCATCGAATCGAGGTGTGAAGTGATCTTGTCTACAACCATCTCCGGCGTGATCGAGTACATACATTCCGGTTTTTCCATATCTCTTGCACAGCGGTTTACGTCTGAATATAACGCCCAACAATTATGGCAGTTTCCGGCACGGATATTGATATTCTTTTCATATCCATAATATTCCTCGACCGTTGGGCCAAAAAGAACAATACATTTTGTCCCAATCTGCGATGCGATGTGTACGAGTCCACCCTCGATGTCTAAATGAAACAGCGCATGCTGTAAAACACTTCCAACATACTCCATTGATTTCCCAAGAACATATCTGTCCACTCCTTTCAACCTCTTCGCATCAACCGCCCCTAGCTGAACAGATGTCAGATGAGGATATTTTCCTCTGAGTAAAGCGATCGTCTGTTCAAAACGTTCAGCAGGCCACATTTTTGCAACTTTGCGGACATCCTGGCACTCACCGCTTCCGTAATTGACAGTAAAATACTTTGAAATTCCCAGATTACGATAAAACGCTTCCCCCTTTTCTGTCAGAGGGAATACTACATTCTTGTTATCAATGGAAAATGCCCCATTATAATTAAATCCAGAATATGCGTTCAATCCCCTGTACCAACGTATTGTATTAGACACATGTACAGGAATACCAAGATTGATCCCCTCTTTTGCCGTTTCACGGATCAATATTTCCATGCTTTTTGCAAGTCTCGGATATTCGTTCTTAATCATCCCGCCCTTGTATTCATCCACCCGCAGATAATGACAGGCTTCTATTGATATGCCGATCGCATATCTGTTCCGGTTTGCATTATAGCGGCTGCCCAGGTCATCTATCACACATTTGACCGCATCACAGTCAGAATACAGATACGTCAAAAAATCCACATGTCGGATCGCGTATATATCAATACATATCCCCGGCGCAAGAGCCATAAATTCCATCAGCAGGCGTTTTTGTATCACATGATCGCCAAGCCCTCCCGTGATCAGCAGCGCAATAGCAGCTTTCCCCTTATCGCAGGACAATACTTGTCCGTCCTCTTCATCACTTTCATTGTAGATACGGATTCCTTCTGTATTTCGTTCATAGATACAGACAATCTTTTCCTCAGGCACACCCTGTTCTTCTAAAATCCGATGTACCGCATTGAAAGCTACTGCCACACGCAAAGCGATAACTACATAATCAAATGTCCAATCCCTAATCGTATTTGGATCGATCACTGGAACGACCATCGGCGGGTACTTCGCATAATTTTTATCTGCGACAGCCACCACTTCACAGTAATGTGTGATCTGCATTTGCAGGAGATAATCTTGGCCCAAATCACCTGCTCCATAAATCAAAATGCGTGAGGAAGCAGGAACTTTTTCATACGGAAAAAGGTAACGGTAATCCGTTCTCTTCAATTATTGATCCTCCCTGTCACAGTCATTTTTCCAGATAATCACACATTAATTTAAAAACCCGTTCCGGTCTTATAGAATACATACATTCTGGTCTTTCATATTTGAAGCATTTTGTAAACCATTCCAAATGAGTGCTTTTACACTCACCGCAAACGTCCGGAAGAATATTTGTATTGTTCTCATACCCCAAAAACCATGCAGGCGTCGGGCCGAACACCACAAAGCATTTTGTATTAAGTTGTGAAGCCATATGGACTAAACCGCCTTCACAGTCAAAATGAAAAAGAGCGTACTTCAGTATTATCTTTGTAGTCTCAAGATTTTCGTCCAAAATATATCGATCCGCGCCGACAATCTTTTCAGCAGACTTTGCACCAATCTGTATAAGCGTAATTTCAGGAAATTTTTCCTTTAACATCCGATTCAGTCGCTCATGGTATTCTACCGGCCACATTTTCGTTTGGACTCCATATTCACGGTTAGCTCCATAATTAAAAGTAATATACTTCCCATTTAATTGAAGCTCCTGAAACCGTTTTTCATATGTCCCATCGATCAGCAGCTCCACTTTTCGGTCAGAAACATGAAAAGCCCCGCCAGCGCGATACAGTGTGTAGCGATTCCATCCCATTAACCGGGCTCTGCCCAGAATGACTGCATTTGTGTTTTGAAAGGCTCTGAGCCCAAGATAGTAATGGACATTATAATCGTATAACTTGTGCAAGGCTTCAAAGAGTGGTCGACTAAACCGTGCTACCCGTTCAAAATTAACTTTGGACAATTTTATTTCGAATCTGATTTCCAGAAATACATCATATTTCGATATCAGATCGTCTGAAGGTTCTCCTGCAATAATTTCCCCTATATTTTTTTGATCGTTATATACATGCACGGCAAAGTCCTCATTCATTGCAATGACATCAATCACACAATCAGGCGCCAACCGGACAATCTCCTGATATACTGCCAACTCAATAATATAGTCTCCCAGTCCTCCCGTCGGATGGAAGCCGACGGTCAATCTATTGCCGTTATCCCCTGGACCTGAATCAACGATGGTCTTATCTTCATGTTCAATAAAATAATCAATATCGTCTATTATTTTCGAACGTGAAATTCCAAGTAATGACAGAACCTCCATTACTTCCTCTCTAATTTCAGGCTTTGCAATCGCAATGATAACATAGTCAAAGTCTCCTATATCCATTATTTTTTGAACCGGAAAGACTTTGACAGGGAAATCCTTCACATCATTTCCTCGCTTGTCTATAACAGCACATATCTCACACCACTCAATAAATTGATTCCGCTGCCAAAAATTCCGTCCTTCTTTTCCCGCTCCGTATAACACCACCCTTGAGCCTTTTTTTATCTTTTCTATCGGAAACTCCCTGTTCCACATTTGCCTAATTTACCCCCGCTCATTTTCTTTGCCCACAACGAAACAATCTTATGGCATAATCCTTCATCATACCGAAGTGTTGAAATTTTCTGTTTTGCTATTCCCAATATCTCCAGCCAGATAACAATTTCTCTTGAAACGCCACTATTCAAAGTAGCAACGATCACCTTATCGTAATCATTTTCCTGCAAAGCTATCGTCTGCCTGATCTCCATTTTCCCATACGCAGTCTTATCCGTCATATACATAACTCTACAGAAATCCAATTTATTAAAAATACCTGCAAGCTTTATGCCCAATTGCCCGGATCCATAAACCACAATCCTTTCACCTTTCTCTAACAAGAATGGAAGATACTTTTCCCCTATTTCGTCAAATAGCTTTTCAGGATATTTCAACAAAAGGTTAAAATAGATGTATCTCTCCAACTGTTTATGGAGGTTCCAACACAATTCACCTCTTTCAAACATCCCTTTCAAATAACAAAACCGGTTGAGAAGATGATTTTCCGTTTCATCAACAACATCCATCCGCTTAGATGTTAATGAATCATCCCGTATCCGGTAGTTATAGGCACATATATTTGTTATCACAATCTTTTTCGCTGAAAGTAACAGCGGATACAAGCAAGCAACGTCCTCCCCTACACAGATTGCATCAGGAACCCGGTTCTGAAACTCACACAACAATTCTCTGCGATAAATCTTATTCCACAGATATGGCAAATCAATCCACAGTTTGTATTTGTATCATATATACCAGTCGGTATGCCGTCAAATGCTTGTCCTGTTTCATTTTTATAGCCCGATGTGACCACATCCGCATTTTCTCTTTCTATTACTAAAAGAAGCTCTTCTATATAATTCGCTTCAATCCAGTCATCCCCATCTACATAAACAACATATTTTCCTGTTGAAGCTTTCATCCCTGCTTTTCTTGCGCTTACCAACCCGCCATTTTTCTTATGAATTGAAATAATACGCTCATCTTTCCTGGCATATTGATCAACAATCTCCCCGCAACGATCCACAGAACCATCATCTACCAAAATAATCTCAAGATTCCGATATGACTGATCACATATACTCTTTATACATTGTTCTATATATGGCTCAATATTAAATATCGGCACTATAACACTCACTAACACTCCCAAAGGAGCCTCCCTCCTCCCTACATTTATACATAATCAATAAGGTCTTTCAGGTATCCGGATACCCCCTCTTGAAAAATCAGATCTACAACATTCCGACTTGCATGGGTATTACGTTTGGCCCACTCTTTATACTGCTCTCCTGTGAATTCCTCACTGCAATCCATGATCCTGAACTTCATTTCCCCTGTGTCTAAATCCACCTAGTGTACTGACACGTTTATATTTAGGCAAACCAGTTCCCTATTACGGAACTGGCGCCTCGAACTTTGGATACAGGGATACCAGCTTTTCTCTGGCATTTTCTGCCGTAAAGTGCCAGCAGATCTTTGCGCCGGTGTGGTTACGATCTGTTTCCCATGCCGCCAGTTCCTGCCGGAGTTCGTCGATGCCTGCTATCCTCCGTGAAAGACATTGTCGTGTCATGACATTAAGCTCTATCTCTGCCACGTTCAGCCAGCTTCCATGCTTTGGGGTATAATGAATCTCCAGTTTTTTGGCGATTCGGCGTGCCTCCTGCGCCGGAAAAGTCTTGTACAGAGAGGCTATGGCATGAGTATTAAGATTGTCCATGACAAGTATGATCTTCTGTTTGTCAGGGTAGCTGGCGTCTACCAGATATTTGATTTCCTCAGCCCAGTCGGTTGCAGTGCGGCGTTCACGGACACTTACATGCCTTATGCCTCCCAGCGGCTCAACAAACACAAATATACTGCACGTACCGTTTCTGACATATTCGGAATCGATCTTTCGAGCGTCTCCTGGGCGCATCGGCAGTGACTCCCGGACTTCGCCCAACAGTTGGTAAGGTTTTTCATCCATGCACACTACTGGAACAGCAGGATTATATGGCGTCTCATAGATGTCCAGAACATCCTCCATGCAGGCTACAAATTCTGCATTTTCCTTTGGCGGTATGCACCAGTAGTCGTTCCGATGAGGCTGGAGTTCGTTTTTTTAAGCGTCCGACGGATTGTTTCTCTGCTTATGGAAGTCTCCAGTTCCACCCGGGCTTTTTCTTCAAGCAACTGTAGCGTCCATCTGGAATGGCCGTCCGGGGCAGGACCGCAGGCAATCTGTATAAGCTTTGCTTCTACGCGTCCATCTGCCTTACGCCGGGACGCCGCTGAGTTCGGGTTGATATTATAACGGATGATACTGTCAATGCCTTTATTCACATAATCCCTGATAAGATTGGAAACAGTCGCAGGGCAGACCGCATAGGTATGCGCAATCTGAGCATGTGTCAGTCTGCAGTCCTTCGTTTCATCAAGCTCCCGCAAGATCTGGCAACGTTTCAGGACTGTTTTGCAGGTGGTTTTGTTTTTGATTACTTTGTTAAGCTTAGCGCGTTCGTCATCGGTCAATCTGATGGAATATACTTTAGGTCTTGCCATAAGGGTCACCGCCTTTTTTTCTATCATAACATGCGGTGACATATATTGGAAGAATTATTTATCTAAATATAAACGTGTCAGTACACTAGTTTATTAATGATGATATCTATCACACTGTTTAAATCCACACCTTTTCCACTACCAACATTATATATATGATATTTTGTACGCATTTTTCCTATATTCAATATCGCTCGGACTAAATCTGTAATAAAATATAATCTCTTATAACAGAACCATCTCCATATACATACACTTTCTCATGATTTAATGCCTTGCATATAAAGGTTGCTATCACTCCCAACTGTCCATTCGGCAACTAATATGCTCCAAACGGATTGGATAATCGTATAATATTATAGTCAAATCCATTCAGATGCCCATATAGATACAATAATTTCTGTATATAAATCTTCTGTATCCTATATGCGCTGATTGGTTGAGTCCTCGAATCCTCTTTTATGAGACAGAACACATCTTTCTAATATACTGTACCACCAGATGAAATAAAAATATTTTTTTACAGAATTCTTTACACATGCTTCTAATAAATTAATCGTGATTAAAAGATTATCCAATAAATCTTTTTTTATTTGATGTCGTCAGGTTATTCGTGCTGATCAAATGATATACATATTCTTGTCCTTCCAAACAATTGTTAAAATCCGTATTTTCATGAAATGGCAATTCCATCATATGAACATGAACACGCCCCATTACCTCTGTCGGGTAATGAAAAAAATAATCTGCATTTTCATCAACAACTGTTACTTCATCCCGCCCTCTTTTTACTAACTCAATGGCAAGATTAGTCCCAATAAATCCTGCCGCTCCTACTATGACCACCCTCATAAAATCCCCTTCTTATTTCAGCAGAATTTTAAACTAACCTGCAACAAACAAAATATCATCGATAGTATCATCGATAGATTTTACCAGACAATCAGTTTTTTTTCTCAATTCATCGATAATTTTATCTGCCTCACTTGATACAGTGACTATAATGAGATTGACATATGGAAATTCTACTTTGATATTCAAACATGGAAGGGTCTCATAATATTGTGCTTGCTCACTCAGTTTCTGATCTATGATATAATCCACACAGATGTTTGAATTTCTAAATTCTTTCAATAATTGCCGTCCAATTCTTCCCATACCGTATATCGCTATATGATAGTATCTCTTTTTTTCAAAATACTCTGAGAGTATTTCTTTATTTAAAAAGACCTCCACCCAGTTTTCATACGTATTTAAAGCCGCTTCTCTCTTCCATATTTCAGGATCAATCTTCCTTGTATTCGTGATATGTCTGAAATAATCCTTGTATTCCTCCAATAATAGTTCCGTTATTTTAAAAAATAGTCGATTATTTTTA
>CAYOWU010000012.1:0-61228 GCA_964407765.1 uncultured Lachnospiraceae bacterium | reverse complement strand
GAAAAACATATCAAAATCTTTTTCAAAAAGTTCTTGACATATCACCAGAATGCTTCCGTATGCACAATATTACAGTATTTCTTTGTTATGCAATTGACCGCAAAGCGGGGCGTGCGGATGGCGTGAATGAATTTTAAAACACGCTCTGACAAAACGCCCCATCCGATCAGTGAAAATCTCGGACAGGGCGTCTCTTAACAAGTTTATTTTTTTATTTTCTTTTTATCGCCTGCCGAGCCGCACGCGGCGCAGCCAGACACACTGCCTCCGCTGGGCACGCCGCACCCGCTGCAGCCGCAGCCACAGCCTGTTTCCCCTTTTTTCCGCCTGGATACATGATACCATAAAACAGCCGCCAGGCAAAGGGCAATTACCAAAACTACGATCAGATCTCCCACCAAAATCCACCTCCCAGCTATAATTCTTCTTTACAGCACGCATCATTGCACTCCCTGCCTTCCGGGCAGGCCAGTTTGAAGACTATTTTCCGATCTACAATTCCAATTTCTTCCAGCGTCTTGATCATCCGGTATACGGTGGCGATTCCGATATCGGGATCTTTTTTATGTACCTGGTAGTAGATTTCCTTGCAGCAAGAGCAATCATTTGCCAAAATCGCCTCAAGTATAAGCCTGCGTTGATTGGTAATCCGGTATCCCTCGTCTCTTAGTTTCTGTAGTATTTCTTCTTTTGACAAAACAATTCCTCCTCGCAGCGGCGCTTAATAAAACAGTCCGAACAGATGATACAGGATAAACGCCACTACGTAAGCAGTCACCATCTGATAACCAATAGTCCGCAGGGTCCATTTCCAGGAACCCATCTCCCGTTTGATGGCTCCCACCGCCGCAAAGCAGGGCATACAAAGCAGGTTGAAAGCCATATAGGCCCAGGCTGCGGCCGGCGTGAACACCGACGTGATGGCTGGGAGCGCCTGCTCGCCTGCGCTGATTGCCTCCACCGCTTCGTCGGAGATGCCGCCGAAGAGCTGGCCGAAGGTGGCTACAATATTTTCCTTGGCGATCCAGCCGGTCACGATGCCCACGCTGGCTCTCCAGTCGGCAAAGCCCAGCGGGATGAAAATAACTTTAATCGCGTTTCCGATGGATGCCAGGAAGCTGTCCTCCATATCACACATGCCTCCGAAGTTAAAGTTGGACAAAAGCCAGATCAGCACGGTGGAACCGAAGATAATGGTTCCCGCCTTCACGGCGAATCCCTTTACCTTTTCCCAGGCGTGAATCAGCACGCTTTTTAAGGTGGGAACCCGGTAAGAAGGCAGCTCCATGATGAAATTGGAAACCCCGGAGCCTTTGATGATTTTTCCCAGAAGGAACGCGCTGATCACAGCCACCAAAAGCCCGATCATATAGATTCCGAACACGATGGTCGTCTTGTTGCCGTCCGCGAACATGGTCACCGCAAACATCATGTAAATGGGGAGCTTCGCCCCGCAGGACATAAACGGCGTGATCATCATGGTGATCTTGCGGTCCTTATCGTTCTCCAGGGTCCTGGACGCCATCAGCGCCGGAACAGAGCATCCGAAGCCCATCAGCAGAGGAATGAAGGAACGGCCGGACAAGCCGAAATGCCGGAAAATCCGGTCCATCACGAAAGCGACCCTGGCCATATAGCCGCTGTCCTCCAAAAAAGAAAGCAGAAGGAACAGCACCAGCACCAGAGGCAGAAATCCGACCACCGCACCCACGCCGTCCATGCAGCTAAGCGCCAGCCCCAGCGCCCAGTCGGAAGCGCCTATGGCTGTGAGGCCGCCTTCCACCAAGCTGGTCAGCACACCCCAGGCCATCTCCACAATCCCCGCCAGCCACACGCCGGGGCTGGGAAGGCCCGGAACAAACAGGAAATTCTCACTGAATGTGGCCGCAAACAACAGATACATCACCAATGCAAATATGGGCAGCGCCAGCACACGGTTGGTCATGATTTTATCCACTTTGCTGGATCCAGTCTCCTCGTGGCTTTTCTGCGCTTTTTTTACCGCTTCGCCCACCGTCTGCACGATGTACCGATACCGCTGATCCGCTATGGCCGCCTCCGCGTCCCCCTCGCACTGGCCGTCCAGCCTCTCCACGATTTTCTGAACCGTCTTTGCCTGGGCTGGCTGCAGGGATTCTAAAATAATCTCATCCCCTTCCAACAGCTTAACGGCCGTCCAGCGGCGGTCGTCCTCAGTGCCTTCCGTCAAATATTCCATAATTTCTTCCACAGCTTCTTCGATGCTCTCTTCATAAATCCGGATTTCCTTGGGCTTTTTCTTCTCCGCCGCCACCTGCCGGGTCACCTTCATAAGCTCTTCCAGGCCCTTGCCGACTCTGGCCACAATGGGCACCACCGGCACACCGAAAATCCTGGAAAGCTTCTCGCAGTCGATGGAATCTCCCCGGCTCTCCACCTCGTCCATCATGTTCATGGCAATCACTGTGGGAATGCCCGTCTCCATAATTTGCACGGTCAGATATAGATTCCGCTCAATGCTGGCGCCGTCCACAATGTTAATCACCGCGTCCGGCTTCTCCTTTACAATATAGTCCCGGGCCACAATCTCCTCCGCAGAATAAGGGGAGAGAGAATAGGTTCCCGGCAAATCCAGCACGTTAATTTCCTTATTTTTTTTGTAAATGCCCTCCTTCTTATCAACGGTTACGCCGGGCCAGTTCCCCACATGCTGTTTGGACCCGGTCAACTCATTAAACAGCGTTGTTTTCCCACAGTTTGGGTTACCCGCCAGTGCCACTGTATAAGACATCCTTCTAGTCCTCCTCAAAAGTTAGTTGTATCTAACCTCCGTCCTTTAAAAAAATCCAGTTGCCCAGATTTTTTATTCTACCACAATCCGCATGGCCTGATCTTTGCGCAGGCTCAACTCATAGCCCCGTAAATTCACCTCGATGGGATCTCCCAGAGGAGCCACCTTCACGACTTTGATCGGAGTGCCGGGCGTAACGCCCATCTCCATAATCCTTCTTCTAAGCGGCCCTTTTTCCCCAAGAGAAACTACCTTACCCTGATCGCCTGGTTTTAAATCTCTTAATGTCATTGCACTCATCCTCCTAATCTGTGTTGTTGTAGCTGCCATTTCCTTTATGCCACGGAAATCTTTGTGGCCAAGCCACGGTTCAAAGCAATCCTTGCACCCTTGAGTAGCAAAATCAACCCGCTGGGATTCTCCCCCACCACGCGCACCTGCTCGCCTACGTTAAAGCCCAGGTTCTGGAGATGCTTCTTCATCTCCTCTTTCACGCGAAGCTCCGTGATCGTCCTTGTCTCCCCAATTGTAACCATTGCCAATGCCATTGATCTCTCTTCCTTTCTACGCCATCCCCAGTCTGATTATCATTTAGCGCCGCATTGCGTAAATTCCATAAATTGAGAATAGCTATCATTTAGATTAATCCTAGTATATTAGTATTATTTTATTTTGTCAAGAGTTTAATTAAGAATATTTCTCAATAGAAAAAAATACCAGCGGCAGCCGTTTTCAAAAAACAGCCGCCGCCTTTCTTTTCAAATAATTATTCTTTCACCGCTTTGCGGACGCGCTCGAACTCGTCCAGGATTTCCTGGGACGGCGCTTTTGTGGCCAGACTGCACACGACAATCATCAGGCTGCTCAGCGCAAAGCCCACCACCAGTGAGTACAGGCCGGTCACGCTTCCCAGCGTCTGTCCGCCGCCCAGCGGGATGTAATCCCAGATGATTACGGCCAGGCCGCCTGTGATAATTCCCGCCACGCCGCCGGCCAGATTGGTGCGTTTCCAGAACAGGGACAACAGCACAATCGGACCGAACGCGGAGCCTAATCCCGCCCACGCATTGGACACCAGGCCCATAATGCTGCTGTCGGGATTCCAGGCGATGATAAATGCCAGAATCGCCACAACCGCCACCGTCACACGGCTGACGCGCAGGATTTTCTTACTGTCCGCCTCGGGATGGATGTAGCTGCGGTAAATGTCTTCGGATACGGAAGAGGCCGCTACCAAAAGCTGGGAATCCGCCGTGGACATAATTGCCGCCAGGATTCCGCACAGGAAAATGCCGCCGATGAAAGGCAGGGTCAGATCCTTGGTAAACACTTTAGTGATCATCTCGATGAACACGCTCTCGGTGGACGCTGCTCCGTCGCTGCCGAGAATTGTGGGATACAGGTACGCCCGGCCCAGCACGCCAATGACGCAGGCCGCGCCCAAAGACAGGGCCACCCATACGATGGCGATCACTCTGGATTTCCTCAGCTCTTTTTCATTTTTCACTGCCATAAAGCGGGTCAGAATGTGGGGCATGCCGCAGTAGCCTAAGCCCCAGGCCAGCTGGGAGATAATGTCAATGGCGCGGTAGGGCTCCCCGCCGTTGGAAAACAGACTTAAGTACGCGTCTGCGCCGCCGGCCACCTCACTTTGCACCAAAAGATCCGTGAAATTCCCGTCCAAAAGGCTCCAGGCCACGATGGGAACTGCCAGAAGGCCAATCAGCATCAGCGTGCCCTGGATAAAGTCTGTGGTGCACACAGCCATAAAGCCGCCCATGAACGTATAGGCCAGAATTACCAGCGCGCCGATAGCCAGCGCCAGATGATAATCCAGTCCGAATACGGAATGGAACAGGGTGCCGCCCGCCGCCAGGGCCGATGCCGTATACACCAGGAAAAAGACCACGATCACCACCGAGGAAACCAGCAGCAGAATTCTTTTCTCATCCCGGAAACGGTTTTCAAAATAAGCCGGCAGCGTCAGGGAATTGTTGGCCTCGATGGTGTACCGGCGCAGTCTTCCCGAAATAAAAATCCAGTTACAGACGGTGCCGATAAACAGACCGATGGCAATCCAGGACTGCCCGGTTCCCATGGCATACACCGCCCCCGGCAGACCCATCAGCAGCCATCCGCTCATGTCCGACGCCTGCGCGGAAAGGGCCGCCACCCATCCCCCCAGGCCACGTCCGCCCAGAAAATAATCCTCTGCGTTGCTGGTCTTTTTCATGTACACGGCCCCGATGACCACCATCAGAACCAGGTAAATGACAAAGGCCGATAAAATAATCAATGTAGTGCCACTCAACTTTTTCTCCTCCTTCTCTTTTTCCTACCCGCCGGCAGATAGACCTGCCGTATGTAGGCAAATGTTTTTTCTTCCCCCTTCTGAGCCAGCATCCGAAGCAGCCCCTCCAGCTCACGCTTGGTTTTTCTGTGCATGAACCAGAGCCGATCTTTGTTTTTCAGAAAATACTCCAGCGGGGCCGCGTCCGTATACGTGTCTCCATTGTAATTCCTGCAGGCGCTGATCCGGTCCATGACCATCTCCGCGATATACTTACGGGGCATGGGAACGCCGGCGATCACCGTGTCCGCCCCCACCGCATAGTCCACCCAGTACTCAAAATGGTGGCGGTTTCGCCCTTTGTGGTGCAGCCACGCCGTGGATGCGCCTTTGGCCTCCCGCTCCCCGTTGTTGGGGCTTCTGTAGCCCTGGTAAAACCTACACCCCACGAAAAACTCCGTGGGCGAATATTTGGACAGGTCATGGAGCAGGCCCTGCCTGTACAGGCCCACCCGAAAGCAGTACTTCATCACCATCCATTTATGCCGGGTTATGGTTTTAAAATGCTTCCAGGGATGCATGCGCGACAACCTCCTTCGTCTTTGCCTCAACGTCCGCAGACAGCGCCACAATGGCGCGGGCCGGAACCAGCACAAAATCCTTCTCCAGCCGGGGCTCTTCCTGTTCTTCCCCCAGGCAGGTTTTAAGCGCCACCGTCCAGTTCATCCGCTCCGGGAGACGGGGCAGCGCCAGCCGCTGGGGTTCCCAGTGCAGATTGCAGGCCAGATAGAGGAAGCCCTCCGCCTCGCCGCCATAGGCCTCACAGTGCATAATCCCGATGTGCCGGCTGACCGGCTCCAGATCCCCGTACCAGGCCCGCCGGCCGTGGTAGGAAACGTCCGGGTATCCCAGGCAGCGGTAGTCCACGCCCTGGAGCTCCTGACGCATGTGCAGCGTCCTGTGAGATTTGCGAAAAGCGATGGCCTCCTTTACAAAATCGGTCAAATCCTGGTTTCGCCTGGCCCGGCTCCAGTCCACCCACCCGATTTCGTTGTCCTGGCAGTAGGCGTTGTTGTTGCCCTGCTGGGAATTGCCGAACTCGTCCCCGCCGTAAATCATGGGCACACCCTGGGCAAACAGCAGCATCAGAAAAGCGTTTCGCATCTGGCGGGCGCGAAGCAGACGGACAGACTTTTTCCGGGTGGGGCCTTCCACGCCGCAGTTCCAGGAATAATTGTGAGAAACCCCATCCTGGTTTTCCTCCATATTCGCCTCATTATGCTTCCAGTCATAGCTGACCGCATCCTGCAGCGTAAAGCCGTCCTGGTTGGCCATATAATTAACCACCGCGTAGCCTTTTGGATTCCTGCGCAGCCGGTTCATCGCCGGCTCCAGGGAATCCTCGTCCCCCTTCAGCCACCTGCGCATATCCTGTTTAAAGCCCTCGCTGCACTCCGCCAGATTTTTGTCCCGGGCCGCCCACTCTCCGTCCGTCTCGCTCAAATCCACCGCCCCGAATATTAACTTCGTCCGGTTCAGCAGCGGGTCGCTGGCCAGCAGATTTCTGGGAACGCCGTCGCCGATCAGATGAAAGCCGTCCACATGATACCGCATTTTCCAGTGGCGGATGGCCGCGGAGGCCATGGCGGGATTTACGCCCTGGGGAAAATAAAACTCCATGATGCATTCAATCCCCGCCTTATGCAGCGCTTCCACCAGCTCCCGAAACTCCTGTATGGGGTCGTCGCCATAGCTGTACGCCGCCTTGGGCGCGAAATAATATCCCCGGGTGTAGCCCCAGTAATTCAGCGGAAATTTGTCCCGCATCTTATAGACATACTCCGGGGGCATGTCCTCCGGCGCCATAATCTCCCGAAATTCATAGGCCGGCATCAGCTCCAGGGCTGTAATCCCCAGCTCCAAAAAATAAGGGATTTTCTCCTGAAGCCCGGCGAACGTGCCCTTGCAGCGCACCCGAGAATTCCTGTGCATGGTGTAGCCGCGCACGTGCACCTTGTAAATCACCGTGTCCTCATAAGGCGTAAAGGGGCGGCTCTCATCCTCCCAGGAAGACGATTTTTCCGGGAAAAGGCCGCAGCGCACCCTGTGCGGCGACTCTGGGTCGGGAAGCTCTCCGAAGCCGCCCATCCCCTGCAGCACGGCCGCATAGGCATCCTGCGCCACCTGATCCCCAATCTGATAATTATACTCGCAGCCTTCCAGATCCGTGCCGGAAACGCAGACGGCGTACACGCTCCCGGTTCTGTGCTCTTCCCCCAACGAAAATTCCCATTTCGGCTCCGGCGCGCCTTTGGGATAAATTAACAGCCGCACTTCCTTGCCTTCCGGCGCAGGCAGGGCAAAATTAACCCCGCCTTCTATCCTCGTAACTCCCAACGCACTGGGGTTTCCCTTCTTCAAGCTTAACTTCAGATCCTTCATACGGGCCTCCTTTTGGCAGTTACTTCCGTTTTTTTACAAATCCACCCTAAGCTCTACGGGACAATGGTCCGACCCTGTGACTTCGCTTAAAATTTTCGCGTCCCGCAAAGATTTTTCAAGTTCCGGCGACACGCAGAAATAGTCAATCCGCCATCCTGCGTTTCGGGCGCGGGAATTAAAGCGGTAAGACCACCAGGAATACGCCCCTTCAAGCTCCGGGTAAAAATGCCGGAACGTGTCGATAAAACCGCTCTCCAAAACTTTGGTAAAACAGGCTCGCTCCTCGTCGGAAAATCCGGCGTTTTTGCGGTTGGCCTTGGGATTTTTCAGATCGATTTCCTGGTGGGCCACATTTAAGTCTCCGCAGAAAATCACCGGCCGCTTCCTGCGAAGCTCTGACAGATAAGCGAGAAAATCCCGCTCCCACTCCATTCGGTAAGGCAGCCGCGCCAGTCCGTCCTGGGAATTGGGCGTATACACATTGACCAGATAAAATCCGGGAAACTCCAGAGTAATCACACGGCCTTCCTGGTCGTGCTTTTCAATCCCTATGCCATAGGCCACAGACAGAGGTTCCTCTTTTGTAAAGACAGCCGTCCCGGAATAGCCCTTCTTCACCGCGCTGTTCCAGTACTGCTTGTACCCCGGCAGCGCAAGCTTTACCTGGCCTTCCTGGCATTTGCTCTCCTGGATGCAGAAAATATCCGCGTCCGCCTCCCCGAAAAAATCTTCAAAACCTTTTTTCAGGCAGGCGCGTATGCCGTTCACATTCCAAGAAATTAATTTCATAGCTTCCTCCGTTCGTACCATAATTATAATTATAGATTTTTTCACTAAACCTTGCAATCCCCTAATTTATCTGTTAAAGTTAATGTTAAGAATTAATCTTATCGAAACAGAAATTTAAAAAGCGAGGAAAAAAATATGAGTGAAGAAAATAAAATCCAGAGTTTAGGCGGAGACGGCTGCTCACCTGTGGACTGCGCCTCCTGCACCAGCAACTGTTCATCCAACCCCAACCTGGGCAACGGCAATTCGCCCAGCACCATCACGCTGACCATGGAAGACGACACAGAAGTGGACTGCGCCATTCTCACGGTGTTCCCGGTAGACAAGACGGAGTACATCGCCCTTCTTCCCTTGGACAGCCAGGGCAAGAACAAGGACGGGGAAGTGTTCCTGTATACATTCACCAGAACCGAACAGGGCGATCCCCTTCTGGCCAATATCGACGACGATGCGGAATACCAGGCCGCGGCACAGGCATTTGAACGGATTCTGGAAAATGCCCGCAAGGAAGAGGATGCCGGCATGCCCATCGAATAGCATAAAGGGGATCGTCATATTTCACGAGCTTGGTCAAAATAAACAAAACGGAGCTCAAAATCATTTTAAATTCGCTCCTTATTTGTTTATTTTGCCCAAACTCTGACTACTGAAATGGGCATTTCGCAAATCTCGTCTTTCAGACGGGATTTTTTTCATCCCAAACACACGCTAAGTCGTGCTTCCCAGGCCCCCGTTTCGCACGCCGGACGCGTCATCGTCCACAGTGACGCCGTATTCCAGGAAAATCCCCTGCATAAATCCGGTTCCCGCCGGTATGGTAAGCGTTTTTCCCGTCCGGCTGTCGTTGGTAATTTTGGCCTGGATGTGCCCCTCGTTGTCGGAATAAAAATAATCGCTGTCGATGACGCCCACCGTGTTGTCCAGCTGCATCCGATACTTAAACCCCAGACCGCTTCTGGGATAACAGGTCAATACCCAACCCTCGTCCATTTCTGCCCGGATTCCCGTAAACACCCGCGTCCCTTCTCCCGGCTGCAGAACAATGTCTGCCGGCGCGTAAAAATCATAGCCGGCGCTGCCCTTTGTGGCCCTTCGGGGAAGCCGGATACTCTGGTAGATTTCCTGCAGATCCGCTCTGCTTCCATATTCATTTTCCCAGTCTTTTTGAAAACGCTGAAAACTCACTTTGTGAAATTTCCCGATTCGCTTCATGGCGCCTCCTTTTCTCGTATGCGCTCCCGGAAAATCCGCCGCAAAAACGGGCGCGGGAAAGACTCCGGGAGCGCATTCATCCATCCAGCAGAATGACCTTCCCCTGGCAGATAGATTTTTGCACGTCGATGACACGCTGGTTGCCGCTGCCTACCCACTTCAGATGGGGTTCTTTTTTATCCGCCTGAAATTCGCCGTCGGCCAGCACATCCAGGTACTGCACGATCTCCTGATCCTGAATCTCTTCCCACAGATAGCCGGTGTACAGCCAAATGGTTTTATCCGGATATCTCTCTCGGATTTCCCGGGCCAGGGCTGTCACTTCCGAAATGTTGTAGACATGCAGCGGGTCGCCGCCGCTGAACGTGATTCCGGAAATATAGTCCTTGTCCAGCTCCGAAAAAATCTCCTGGCGCTCCGACTCGGTGAAGGGAAGGCCCCCGTAGGGATCCCATGTGACCGGATTATGGCACTGGGGACAGCAATGGCTGCATCCTGACACCCACAGAACCACGCGCAGCCCCGAACCGTTTAACATATCGTCCTTGGTAATATTATGGTAACGCATGACCTCCTAAAACCTCCATGCGCCCGCAAGAGCGCGTTTCGCCATAAATGAAAGCTGCGCGGGCGTATTTGGCGTCCCTGCATGCAAGCCGCCCGTTCGGCGGCGGTTTTCATGGTAAACCTTATGCCTCCGGCGGAACGTCTTTCATGCTGAAGCTGATCCGCCCCATCCGGTCTTTGCCCAGGCAGACCACCTTCACCTTGTCGCCCAGCGTCAGCACATCTTCCACACGGTTGACGCGCCCTTTGCTCAGCTTGGAAATGTGCACCATTCCCTCTTTGCCCGGCGCGAACTCCAAAAATGCGCCAAATTCCTTGATACTGACCACCTTGCCCACGAAAATCTGTCCGGCCTCGAAGTCTGTGGCAATGATCCGCACCATCTCCGCCGCTTTGTCCATGCTCTCCTGCTCTGTGCCGCAGATGGATACCGCGCCTTCATCGGAAATGTCGATTTTCACGCCGGTTTCGTCAATAATCTGGTTGATAGTTTTTCCTCTCTGGCCCACCACGTCGCCGATTTTCTGCGGGTCAATCTGAATCTGGATAATCTTCGGCGCGTAAATGCCCACCGAATCCCTGGGTTTAGCGATGCAGGGCTCCATAATCTCCGTTAAGATATACTCTCTGGCTTCCTTGGTCCTGCGGATGGCTTCCTCCACAATGGGCCGGGTCAGGCCATGAATCTTGATATCCATCTGAATGGCCGTGATGCCGTCGTGGGTGCCCGCCACCTTAAAATCCATGTCCCCGAAGAAGTCCTCCAGGCCCTGGATATCCGTGAGCACCACGTAGTCGTCATCCGACTCCCCGGTCACCAGCCCCGTCGATATCCCAGCCACCGGTTTCTTAATGGGCACGCCTGCCGCCATCAAAGACAGCGTGGAGCCGCAGATGCTGGCCTGGGATGTGGAACCGTTGGACTCAAACGTCTCCGAAACCGTGCGGATGGCATAGGGAAATTCTTCTTCCGACGGAAGCACCGGTATCAGCGCTTTCTCCGCCAGGGCGCCGTGGCCGATTTCCCTGCGTCCCGGCCCTCTGGACGGGCGGGTTTCGCCCACCGAATAGGACGGAAAATTATAGTGGTGCATATACCGCTTAGATGTCTCCATCTCGTCCAGCCCGTCAATCCTCTGGGCGTCCGCCAGAGGCGCCAGCGTGGTAATCGTGCAGATCTGGGTCTGCCCTCTGGTAAACATGCCGGAACCGTGGACTCTGGGCACGATGTCTATCTCAGCCGCCAGCGGGCGGATCTCGTCTATGGCCCTTCCGTCAGGGCGCTTGCGGTCTTTTAAAATCATTTTGCGAACAGTTTTCTTCTGGTACTGGTACACCGCGTCGCCGATATAGGGCAGCCATTCCTCCTGGTCCGCCCAAGCCTCTTCCACACGCTCCTCGATGGCTCGGATATTGGCCTCCCGCTCCTGCTTCACGTCAGTGAAAACGGCCTCTTCCATCTCCTGGGCCGGAATCATTTCCATCAATGCGTCCACAATTTCCTGAGGCACCGCGTAGCTCTCGTAGCTGTGTTTTGGTTTTCCCACTTCCGCGATGATTTTATCAAAAAAGGCGATAATCTCCTGATTCACCTCATGGGCCTTGTAAATGGCCTCGATCATCTGGTCTTCCGGCACTTCATTAGCGCCGGCTTCGATCATAATGACTTTCTCTCTGGTAGAGGCCACCGTAAGCTGCAGATCCGAGATATCCTTTTGCGCCAGGGAAGGGTTCACAACCAGCTTCCCGTCAATCAGCCCCAGCTGCGTCGCCGCGCATGGCCCGTCAAAGGGGATGTCCGAAATGCATGTGGCCAGGGCCGAACCCAGCATGGCCGGAACTTCCGGGTTGCACTCCGGGTCCACAGACATGACCAGATTGTTCAAAGTGACGTCGTTTCGGTAATCCTTGGGGAACAGCGGCCGCATGGGCCGGTCAATGACCCTGGACGTGAGCACCGAATGCTCGCTGGCTTTGCCTTCCCGCTTATTAAAACCTCCCGGTATCTTACCCACCGCGTACATTTTCTCTTCGTATTCTACACTCAATGGAAAGAAATCTATCCCTTCCCTGGGCTTCTCGGATGCAGTGGCTGTAGACAACACTGTGGTATCTCCGTAAAACATCAAAGCCGCCCCATTCGCCTGTCCGGCTACGCGGCCAATGTCGATCCGCAGCGTCCGCCCCGCCAATTCCATGGAATAACTTTTGTACATATACTGGTTTCCTTTCTAGACTATGTTAAAACAGGGGCGGATGGACCCGCCCCTGAACTGCACACATACCTTATTTTCTCAGCCCCAACCTCTCGATCAGCGCACGGTATCTCTCAATGTCCGTTTTCTTTAAATAAGCTAACAATCCGCGTCTTTGACCTACCATCTTCAAAAGGCCCCGTCTGGAATGGTGATCCTTATGATGCACCTTCAGATGCTCGGTCAGTTCCTGAATCCTTGCCGTCAGGACCGCGATCTGCACCTCCGGTGAGCCGGTGTCTCCCTCTGTTCTGGCGTATTCTTTCATAATTGAAGCTTTCTTTTCCTTTGAAATCACTGGTATTTCCTCCTCTATTCTCTGGGGCGGGCCTTTTCGCCGCTGCCCGTTTTTTGATTTGGCCGCATATTAGGAAATGGTCGGAGTTTCCGATTTCTGAATATGGGCTGTTTCACACTGTCCAAGTATAACATACATAAAACTTTTTGTAAACTGTTTTCATAAAGGTAATTTTTCGCGCTAATTTCCCGTATCGCAACTGTTTGACGTCTTTAAGGCTACTCCGCATCCTCCAGGATGGAAAGCGCGATGTTGGTGGCATGATCGGCCACCCGCTCCATGCCGGAAATGATGTCCGAGTAAATCATCCCCGCCGCCGGCGTGCATTCGTTCTTCGTCAGCCTTTCCACATGCTCCTGCTGCAGCCTGCGCTCCATCTCGTCGATCCGATCCTCCAGGGCAAGGATTTCCTGTAAGCGCTCTTGGTTGTTGTTGGAGAACATGTCCAGGGAATATGTAGTGATCTGAATGACCATTTCCAGCATTCGGGTAAGGCCCGCGCAGGCCTGCTGGCTAAGATCCAGGTTCTGTTCAATGCGCATTTTCGCCGCGTCCGCGATGTTTTCCGCATGGTCCCCGATCCGCTCAATATCGTTGGTTACATGGAACAGGCCGCCGACGCTCTTGGCATCATCCACCGGAATGGTGGTCTGGTTTAACGCCACCAGATAATCCGTGATAGCCTCGTTTAAAGCGTCGATATTCTTCTCCACCTCGTAGACCTTGCGGATTTCCTTTTCATCCATGTTCAAAAGCGCGTCCATGGCCCTCTTTAAGTTGGTCATAGCCATATAGCCCATCCGCTCCAGCTCCCGGGTGGCGTCAAACACCGCCGTGGTGGGCGAAAATACGTTTTTCTCGCCGATAAATTCCAGCTGGCCCTTTTCCATGGACTCGTCCCCGCCCGGCACAATCTTGTAGGTCAGCTTCACAATCCACTGGATGAACGGGAACAGCAGAATCACCTCCACCACCTTTATGATGGTATGGGCGTTGGCCACCTCCCGCCCCAGGTTGCCGCCGGATATATACTCAATAAAGGCAGTGACCGGCTCCAAAGCCACCGTCAGCACAATCAAAATCGCCAAAGACCCGATTATGTTAAAAAGCAGATGAATCCAGGCCGCCCTTTTCGCGTCTTTTCTGCCGCCCAGGCTGGCAATCATGGCGGACACGCAGGCCCCGATGTTGCAGCCGATTATCATAAAGAAGCAAATCCGAATGTCCAAAAGCCCCTGACTGGCCAAAAGCAGCACAACGCCCACCGTAGCCGAGGAGCTCTGCAGGATGGACGTGACCACGAATCCCACTAAAATGCCCAGATAATGATTTTCCAGAGAGCCTAAAAGCCGCGCAACCTCCCCGGACTCCTTCAGCACAGACATGGAACTGGACATGGTGGACAAACCCATGAACAAAATTCCGAAGCCTAAAATAACGTCCCCCAGGCGGTTGACCTTCTGGTTCTTACAGAACATGGCCAGAATCACGCCCAGCATCACAAACATCGGCGCCCATTCCGACAAATTGAACGAGATCAGCTGTGAGGTCACGGTGGTGCCGATATTGGCGCCCATAATCACCCCGGCCGCCTGCATCAGGTTCATAAGACCCGAATTTACAAAGCTGACCACCATGACCGTCGTAGCGTTGGATGACTGGATGATCGCCGTAAAGATTACGCCCACCAGCATACCTATGAAGCGGTTTTTCGTAAAAAACTCCAGCACGCTCCTCATCTTCGCGCCGGCCATCTTTTCCAGGCCGTCGCTCATCAACTTCATTCCATATAAAAAGAGTCCCAAACCACCCATCAATCCCAGAATAACGCTAAGCGCTGACATAAACTCCCTCCATTTCTGTGCGGTGCCGCACATTTATCTCCTGGCGCCTTTTGAAAAAAACTCTTTAGCCTGTGAAACATCCGTATTTAATAATTGCTCTTTTAACTGCTCCAAAGAAGCAAATTTCCTCTCATAGCGCAAAAAATGACAGAAAGACACGGTGGACGAAACGCCATATAAATTCTCGTGACAGTCAAATAAATAGGTTTCCACCCCCAGAAAGTCCTCTCCGCCCACGGTGGGCTTGTACCCCACGTTGGTGACCCCCAGATATTCCCTGTGGGGAAACTTCGAGCGGGTGGCGTAGACTCCGTTGGGCGGCATCAGCTTTTCCTTGGGCGGGATCAGATTGGCCGTGGGGATGCCGATGGTGTGCCCCAGCCCCCGCCCGTGGACCACCTGCCCTGTGGTGGAAAACTCATAGCCCAGCAGGCGGTTCACCGTCTCCATGTGGCCTTCGTTTAGCTGTTCGCGGATGTAAGTGCTGCTGATTGGCCTGCCCCCTTCCCGCTCTTTTTCCAGAACCTCCACCTTAAAGCCATACGCCTGTCCCAGTTTCTGGAGGCAGGCCACGTCGCCCTTTCTCTGGTAGCCGAACCGAAAATCCGGGCCCACCGCGATCCAGGCGGCGTGCATCTGGCGGACCAATACCTGTTTGACGAACTCTTCCGGCGTCATATGCATCAGCCGGGCGTCCATGGCGCACTCCGCCAGAACGTCCACGCCCATTTTTTCCAAAAGCCCATAGCGCTCTTCGGCTGTCAAAAGCTTCCGGGAAGGCGTTTCAAAGGCGCAGACTGCCGTCTCATAACCCTGCCGGCCGATTTCCAGCGCCCGGCCGATTAATTTCTGATGCCCCCGGTGCAGGCCGTTGAATTTGCCCAGAGTGACCACGCTGGGCCCCCGCAAAAAAAGTCGTTCTCTTTCCTTTACATATTTCATGGCCATCTCCTGACTACAAAAACATTTTCACCGGAAAGTATTTCTCCACGCCCGGCTTTTTCTGGTAAATGCCTTTAAAAGTCCCCCGACTGTCGCAGACGCGCACCCAGCCTTCTTCGTCCAGACCGCAGTCCTTCAGAAAAAGGGGATTGCCGTTATTTAAAAGCCGGTCCTCATCCTCGCCGCAAATCGCTCTGGGATAATTTCCCAGCGCCTGCTCAATGCTCACCAGATATTCGCCCAGCCGCCCTTCGTCCCGCAATTTTTCCACCTGGGCCAGCGTCAGGGCCTGTTCAATCCCGAACATGCCAGACCGGGTGCGGGTCAGTGCCTCCATGCAGCCGCCGCATCCTAGCTTCTGTCCAATGTCGTGACACAGCGTGCGGATGTACGTCCCTTTTCCACAGGTTACCTCAAACGTGATCCGGGGCAGGCTTACGGCCTCTATGGAAATCCGCCGGATATGGATGGGCCGGGGCCGCCGCTCTACCTCCACGCCTTCCCTGGCCAGCTCATACAGCCGCTTCCCCTGTACCCTGCAAGCGCTGTACATCGGGGGAATCTGCATGGAATCCCCTTCAAAGGACTGTATGCAGGCGCAGACTTCCTCCTGGCTTACACTGACTGGATTTTCCTCCTGCGTCCGGCCGGTGACATCCTGGGTGTCCGTCACTTTTCCCAGCAGCAGCACGGCCCGGTAGGCTTTCTCCTTATCCGTCAGCAGATCGCACAGGCGCGTGGCCTTTCCCAGGCAGACGGGCAGAACGCCGGTGGCGTCTGGGTCCAGCGTGCCGGTGTGGCCGATTTTCTTTTGTTTTAAAATGCCCCTTAATCTGGCCACTGCGTCGTGGGACGTATAGCCCTTTTCTTTATTTATGTTTAAAATTCCGTCCAGCATCTTCTACAACTGCTCCTCGATCTGCCGCGCGAGATTATTGATCACGTCGTAAGCCGTCCCCTTGATCTCGCAGCCCGCAGCCCGGACGTGGCCGCCGCCGCCGAAATAGGAGGCCACCTGGTTCACATCCACTTTTCCGCTGGACCGCAGGCTGACTTTGTAGTTCATCGTGTCCAGCTCGTACAGGAACATGGCCACCTCCACGCCTTTGGTCAAACGCAGCTGACTGATGATCCCGTCCAGGTCGTGGCCCTTAACGCCGTAGAAAATCAGGTCTTTTTTCTTCAGCACGCCCGCGATGCAGGCGCCGCCAAGCAGCATGATGCTCTCCGCCAGCACCCGGCCCATCACCTGATTTTGAATATAGGTCTTCTGGTAAAAAGACTCCTCGATAATCTTGTGAAACGCAATGCCGGTTTCCATCAGATCCGCGGCGATGCGCATGGTCTTTGGCGTGGTGGTCGCATACTGGAACACGCCCGTATCGTGGACGATGCCCGTGTAAATGCAGGCGGCCGTCCGGGCGCTGATCTTCGCAGGGTCCAGCAGCGTGTACAGAACTTCCGCCGCAGAGCTGGACTGGCTCTGCACCCAGTTGATGTCCGCATAGCCAGTGTTGCTCACATGGTGGTCGATGCACACCGTTTTTTTTGCTTTGGAAAAAAGCCCGCCGATCACGCCCATACGTTCCAGCGTGCTTAAGTCCAGCGCGATGATTTCATCGTACACGGCGTCCGGGCTGCACGTCGTGCGCACCTCTTCTATGCCCGGAATGTACGAAAAGACCTGCCCGGGCTGTTCCAAATAGACGTCTACGGCAATGGCCGGGTAATTTTCCCGGATATAATTGTACAAACCCATACAGGAACCGATGCAGTCCCCATCCGGCCGGATGTGCCCGGCAATCGCCAGTGTATTTACCTGTTCCAGAACCTCTTCTATCCGCTCCATGCAAATCCCCTCTTTATAAATAATGCTTATTGATTCTTTATCACTTCGTCGATTTTTTTGGACATACTGACGCCGTATTCGATGGACTGATCCAGGATAAACCGGATCTGCGGCGTGATCCGCATGTTCAGGCTCGCCGCCAGCTGGCGGCGGATGTAGCCTTCCGCGCTTTTGAGCCCGGCCATGGTGTCCGCCTGCGCCTTTTCATCCCCCAGCACGCTGATATACGCCTTGCAGGTTTTCAAATCCGGCGCCACTTCCACCGCCACCACCGAAGTCATGGCGCCAACCCTGGGGTCTTTGATCTGGTTTCGGATAATCTCGCTTAACTCCCGCTGCACTTCGCCGTTGACGCGCACGCTTTTGATGCTGTTTTTTCTCATCTTTCCCTCCAAAAAGCCGGCTTTCGCCTATCTTGGCACTTCCACCATAATATAGGCTTCCACCTGGTCTTCTTCCATAATGTCGTTAAAATCTTCCAGGACGATGCCGCACTCGTAGCCGGCTTTGACTTCTTTTACGTCGTCTTTAAAACGCTTTAAGGACGCCAGAGCGCCTTCGTAAATCTGCTCGCCTTCCCGGGTGATTCTCACCTTGCAGTTTCTCTCGAACCGTCCGTCCAGCACATAGGAGCCGGCAATGGTTCCCACGCCGGAGGCGCGGAATGTCTGGCGCACTTCTCCGTGGCCAATGACCTGCTCTTCAAAGATCGGGTCCAAAAGGCCCTTCATGGCGGACTCCACATCCTCGATGGCCTGATAAATGACTTTGTAAAGCCTAAGATCCACGCCTTCCTGTTCAGCGATGGCTTTTGCTTGGGCGTCGGGCCTTACATTAAATCCGATGACAATGGCGTTGGACGTGGCGGCCAGGCTCACGTCGGACTCGTTGATGGCTCCCACGCCGCCGTGGATGACTTTCACCACCACTTCCTCGTTGGTCAGCTTCAGCAGGCTCTGTTTTACCGCTTCCACGGAACCCTGCACATCCGCCTTGATAATAATCGGCAATTCTTTTAAGGCGCCCGCCTGGATCTGGCTGAACAGATCGTCCAGGGACAGTTTCGCCTTGGTATCCTCCAGCAGATGTTTCTTGTTTTCGGACACGAAGGTCTGGGCAAAGGATTTCGCCTCTTTGTCATTGTCAAAGGCAATTAAGATTTCACCGGCGTTGGGCACGTCACTTAAGCCCAGGATTTCCACAGGCGTGGAAGGTCCGGCTGATTTCACCCTTTTTCCTTTATCGTCCATCATGGCGCGGACTTTTCCGGAGCAGGCGCCCGCCGCGATGAAGTCTCCCACGTGGAGCGTTCCCTTCTGCACCAGGATGCTGGCCACCGGGCCTTTGCCTTTGTCAAGCTCGGCTTCGATGACGAGGCCTCTGGCCTTTCTCCTGGGATTGGCCTTCAGCTCGGCCACCTCGGCCACCAGAAGCATCATTTCCAGCAGGGTTTCAATTCCTTCCCCTGTGTGGGCCGACACCGGAACAAAAATTGTGCTTCCGCCCCAGTCCTCGGGAATCAGCTCGTATTCGGATAATTCCTGTTTCACCCGCTCCACGTTGGCGCTGGGCTTATCAATCTTGTTGATGGCCACCACAATCTCAATGCCGGCGGCCTTGGCGTGGTTAATGGCCTCCACGGTCTGGGGCATTACGCCGTCGTCCGCCGCCACAACCAGGATAGCGATGTCCGTGGCATTGGCGCCCCGCATACGCATGGCTGTGAACGCCTCGTGGCCGGGCGTATCCAGGAAAGTGATCTTCTGTCCATTGACGGTGACGATATAAGCTCCGATGCGCTGGGTGATGCCGCCTGCCTCTTTGTCGGTCACATTGGTGTCCCGGATGGCGTCCAGAAGAGACGTTTTTCCGTGGTCTACGTGACCCATAACGCATACAACCGGCGGTCTTGGAATCAGATCCTCCGGATTTTCCTCTTCTTCCCGCAGCAGTTCTTCGATTACGTCCACTTTTTCTTCGGGCTCGGCAATGATGTCGTAGCCTAAGGCAATCTCCTGCGCTTTCTCGAAATCAATCTCGTGGTTTACCGTCACCATAACGCCTTCCAGGAATAATTTTTTCACAATCACGGAAGGCTGCATCTTCATCTTCTCCGCCAGCTCCCGGATGGTCATTTTCTCCGGAAGGGTGATTTCCTTAATCTCCGGCTTCTTCTCTTCCGACTTTTGCTGGTTATTGGGCTTTTGCAGTGCTTTGGGAAGACGCATGTTGGGCCTTCTTCCTCCGCCCTGGTTTGGCCGGCGGCTCTGGGCGTTATTCTTGTCAAATTCCTTCTTGCCCTTTGTGCGATCCCGCTCCTTCTTGCTCTCTTTTACGTTCTTGGACTGGGCTTCCACCGAGATAATCTCTCTGCCCCGACGTTCCTGGCCTGGTTTTGCAAAATTACTTCTGCCTTTATTAAACGAACCGGAAGAACGGCTCTGGCCCGGCCTCTGGGCGCTCTGGCCCTGGCCTCTGCCCTGACCTTGGTCACGGCCCTGACTTCTTCCTTGGCCTTGGTCATGGTTTTGGCCTCTTCCCGCCCCCTGGCCCCTGCCGGCGCCCTGGTCGCGGTTCTGATTTCTTCCGGCGCCTTGGTCACGGTTCTGGCTCCTTCCCTGACCTTGACTTCTTCCCTGACCTTGATCGCGGTTCTGGCCTCTGCCCTGACCCTGGTCGCGGTTCTGGCTTCTTCCCTGGCCGCCGCGGCCCCGGCTCTGCTGACCGTGGTTTTGCTCGCCGCGCGCGCCCTGGTCACGGTTCTGGCCTGTGCGCGGAGGTTTTGACCCGGATTCCTGTCTGGCCTGCCCGTCGCCTGCCGGTTTTCCCTGCTGCCTGGCCTGGTCTTTGGCGCCTTCTCCCTGTGCGCGGCCCTGGCCCTGCCGGTTCTGTGACGGCCTGCGCTCCTTTTTCCCCCCGTGCTCCTTGCCGCCGTCACTGGCGTTCTGGGCGCGGAAAACTTTTATAATATTTTTCTTTTTTTTCGGAGCTTCCGCGGAAACGGTCCCTTTGCCCAGGCCCTTTCGCACCTCGTTAGCCATGCTCTCCTCCACGGTGCTGGCATGACTCTTGACATCCGCCCCTTTGCTCCTTAAATACTCGATCACTTCTTTATTTTCCCTGCTCAGTTCCCTGGCAAGTTCATATACTCTCATTTTTGGCATACACATTCCTCCTTCTTCTGGCGTTGGCCTTCTGCATCCAGCATCGCTTTGGCAAATCCCTCATCCAACACCGCAATGCTGGCGCGAAATTCTTTGCCAATGGCTTTGCCCAATTCCTCCCTGACTCCCGTAAACAAAATGGGAACCTGGTAATAACTGCATTTATCTGAAAATTTCTTCCGGGTGTTGGCCGAGGCGTCTTCTGCAACAATCACCAGCCGCGCCTCGCCGGACCGAATCGAATTTTCCACCATGTCTTCCCCGCTGGCGATTTTCCTGGCCCTGGCCGCCAGTCCAGCCAAAGACAACACTTTATTTTTCTGCAAATCCCTCCCACTCCCTTTCTAAGCTTTCATAGACTTCCTGCGGAATGCTCATCTGAAAGGAACGCTCCAGGGCTTTGGCCTTCTTTGCCTTGGCAAAACACTGGAAATCCCGGCACAAATAGGCACCGCGCCCGTTTTTCCTGCCTGTGGCGTCTAACAGAAGTTCCCCTTCTGGCGTCCGCAAAATCCGCATCAGCTCCCGCTTATCTTTCATTTCCCTGCACCCGATGCACTGGCGCATGGGAACTTTATTCTTCATAGCCAAATCCCCCCTCATCCATATCCAAAAAGGCCAGATCGGCAAAATCGGATTCCGGGTCAAACTCGTCTTCTTCTATATAAAGCCCCCGATCCTCGTTTTCCACAGCCGAGGCGCTTAATCCATCTTCATAAAATCCCTGCATCTCATCTTCGTAAAACGCGTCCAGCTCTTCGTCTTCCGCGTCCCAGCCGTCTTCCTCCAGCCGCTGCAAATCTTCGTCTGTGGGCCCTTCCGGCTCTTCGTCCTGAAATTCGTCCTCTGGCCCTTCTTCCGGTTTTTCTTCGGATTCCCCGTCCTCTGGTTCCTCGAACTCTTCCAGCTCTTCCTCTTCTTCCAATTCTGCGAGTTCCCTCTCTGGCTCCTCTTCCATTTCCTCGAGTTCTTCTGCCGATTCCTCTTCTTTTGGTTGGACGAACTCTTCCGCCGGCTCCTCTTCTTCTAATTCCGAAAGCTCTTCTGCCGATTCCTCGTCCGGCTCCACGTCTTCTGCGTCTGAAAGCTCTCCCACCTCCAGAAGCGCTTCGTCAGACTCTTCTTCTGCGTCCGCCACATCGACGCCTTCGCCCTCTGCGAACGCATCCAGCTCTTCCGCCTCCTCGTCTTCTCCTTCGCCATAACCATAAAGCTCTCCGGACTCTCTGGCCTGGGTCTCGCTCTTAATATCTATTTTAAATCCGGTCAAATGCGCCGCCAGGCGGGCGTTCTGCCCCTCGCGGCCGATGGCCAGCGACAGCTGATAATCGGGCACCACCACCAGCGCCGTCTTCTCGTCGGGATCGGCGTACACGGCGATCACCTTTGCCGGGCTTAAGGCGTTCTCGATTAACAGGGCCGGATTTTCACTCCAGTTGATGATATCGATCTTCTCCCCGCGCAGCTCCTCCACAATGGCATTGACCCTGGCCCCGTTCATGCCCACGCAGGCGCCCACCGGATCCACGTCCGGGTCGTTGGACCAGACGGCGATCTTACTGCGGGAGCCGGCCTCCCGGGCAATGCTCTTTATCTCCACAATGCCTTCCCGAACCTCCGTCACCTCCGACTCCAGCAGCCGCTTCACCAGCTCCGGGTGTGTCCTGGAAACCAGGATCTTCGGCCCCTTGGTGGTGTCTTTTACCGCCACGATATAGACCTTGATCCGCTCTGTGGGCTCGAACTTCTCACCTTTGATCTGCTCCCCTTCGGTGAGGATGGCGTCTACTTTTCCCAAGTTGACGCTGACATGTTTCCCGAAATACCGCTGGACGATTCCCGTGACCACGTCTTTTTCCTTGCTGTAATACAGGTCGAAAAGGACTTTTCGCTCCTCCTCCCGGATTTTCTGGAGGATGACATTTTTGGCGTTCTGGGTGGCGATTCTGCCGAATTCCTTGGACTTGATCTCCACGCGGACGATGTCCCCCAGCTGTACTCCTCCGTTGGTCTTCTGGGCGTCGGCCAGAGAAATCTCCAACGCCGGATCCTCGGTCTGCTCCACCACGGTTTTCTCCGCGTAGACTTTGAAATCGCAGGTTTCCGGATTGATGTTCACGGTCACATTGTCAGCCTTGCCGAAATGGTTTTTGCAGGCCAGCAGCAAAGACTGTTCGATGGCTCCCAGCAGCGTATCTTTGCTGATGTCTTTTTCTTTTTCCAGAATATTCAATGCTTCCATTAGCTCCATGTTCATTTTTCCATACTCCTCCTTCTCTAAAAATCAAGGGCCAGGCGAATCAACGCCATGTCTTTTTTCAGGAAATTCATCTGCTGGCCGCCTTCCATCTCGATGGTCACACTGTTATCATCATATGCACATAAAATCCCGTAAAATTCTTTTTCTTTTTCAATGGGGCGATAGGTTCGGATCTCCACCTCTTTTCCCAGACTCCGCCTGAAATCCTTCTCCTTTTTCAGGGGCCTGTCAAGCCCCGGCGAGCTGACTTCCATGATGTAGCTTTCCTCAATGAAATCCGCCTCGTCCAGTTTCTCATTGAAAATCCGGCTCACCGCCTCACAGTCGTTGACTGTGATTCCGCCCGGTTTATCTATATAACTGCGCAGATACCAGTTTCCCCCTTCTTTGACATATTCCACATCCACCAGTTCAAAATCCATGTCCGCCAAAATGGGCTCCAGCAGCTCCGTGGCCTTATTCTCGTATATTTCATGCTTGCTCATATATTTTCCACCGCCTTTAACACAGGAAAAAGATGTCCTGTCCGGCATATTTTCCCTTAAACACGTGATAAGAGTGGACCCAAAGTCCACTCTTATCCTGTCATCAACTATAAAGTTCTTATTTATTATAGACCTAATTTCAACAAAAGTCAACCCCCGCTTATTTAGAGCTTTCTTTCCTGATCACGTCCTGGTAGGCAAAGCATTCTTTCGCCACCACGCCGCTCATGGCCAGCAGACAGATCAGGTTGGGGATGGCCATCAGGCCGTTCATGGTGTCGGAGAAGTCCCACACGATGCTTAAGGTCTGCGTCGCCCCGATAAACGCAATCAGGGAGAAGAACAAACGGTAAGGCTTGTTGGCTTTGGTGGAGCCCACCAGGAATTCCAGGGATTTTTCTCCATAGTATTCCCAGCCCAGAATGGTGGAAAACGCAAACAGCATGATGCCGATGGATACCATCCAGCCGCCGAAGGTTCCCAGCGCGGAACGGAAGGAGGCGATGGTCAGAGACGCTCCGGTGAGCAGCTCGCCGTTGGCCTCCACGCCCAACTGTCCGGAACAGGCGACCACAAGGCCGGTTACGGAACATACCACGATAGTGTCGAAGAAGGTTCCGGTCATGTTGATGTAGCCCTGTCTGGAGGGAAGGTCTGTCTTAGCCGCTGCCGCCGCGATGGGCGCGGAACCTAAGCCCGCCTCATTGGAGAACACGCCGCGGGCCACGCCCCAGCGCATAGCGGAAAGCATGGAAGCGATAATCGTGCCGCCCACGCCGCCGGATACAGCCTTCATGCTGAACGCCATGGAGAAAATCTCCACGATGCCGGAGGGCAGATTCCGGATGTTGATGATAATCACGACGATACCGCATACAAAGTACAAAACCGCCATAAAGGGCACGATTTTCTCGCAGACTTTACCGATGCTCTTGATGCCGCCCAGCAGCACAACCAGAGCCAAAACAGTCAGCAGTGCGCCGGTTACCACATTGGGCACGCCGAAGGTGGTGTTCAGAGCTTCCGCGATGGAGTTGCCCTGGGTCATGTTTCCGATGCCGAAGGAAGCCAGCACTGCAAAGAGTGCGAAGGCCACGGCCAGGATTTTGCCTACAATCGGAATGGGGAACGCGTTCTTCAATACATACATGGGACCGCCGGCCATCTCGCCGTCCTGGTTCGTCTCACGGTATTTCACAGCCAGAAGGCTCTCCGCGTACTTGGTGGACAGTCCAAACAGCGCACTGATCCACATCCACACAATGGCGCCCGGTCCGCCCAGCACCATAGCCGTGGCCACGCCCACGATGTTGCCGGTTCCGATAGTGGCGGCCAGCGCCGTCATCAGCGACTGGAACGGGGTGATATCCCCTTCGTGCTGCTCCCCCGTCTCTTCCGGTTTCTTGAATACGGACTTCAGCGCATACCCCAGATTCCGCCAGGGCAGAAATTTCAGCCGGATGGTGAGGAACACGCCGGTTCCCACCAGAAGAACCAGCATAACCGGCCCCCAGACAAAATTGTTGACGCTATGTAAAATATCTTCAAATAATTTCATTTTCTAACTCCTCCCTCTTTGATGGCGCGCAGATCCGCTTATCTGCTGCACCGGTAGACCAGATCGTCCCATCTGCGGTCTACTTCCTTTTGAAATTCCCCAATCAAATATTCGTTTTCTTTCTTAAACAGGTGTTTGAAACGGCCCTGTTTAATCAGAAAGTCTTCGATGGGAAGCTTTTTCTTCGGCTCGTAGTTCAGCGTCCATTTGCCCTGCTCCACCTCGAACAGCGGCCAGTAATTGGTCTCCACGCCCAGACGGCAGATTTCCATGATGTCCGCCGTGGGATACTGCCATCCTCTGGGGCATGGCGCCATGATGTTTAAGAAAGCAGCCCCCTCGGTGTAAATGGCTTTCTCGGATTTCACATGAAGATCTTTGAAATTTTTCCAGAAGGTGGTCTGTCCCACGTAAGGCACGTCGTGCTCTGCGATGATGGCCGCCAGGTCTTTCCGGTTCTGGGGCTTTCCGTTGCTTTCGCTTCCCACCGGGGTTGTGGTGGTGTTGGCGTACATGGGTGTGGCGGAAGACCGCTGGATGCCCGTGTTCATATAGGCGCCGTTGTCATAGCACACGTAAACGATGTCGTGGTTCCTCTCCATGGCCCCGGACAGGGACTGCAGGCCGATATCATAGGTGCCGCCGTCGCCGCCAAAGGTGATGAATTTGTATGTATCGTCAATTTTTCCCTTTTTCTTCAATACGCGATAGGCCGTCTCCACCCCGCTTAATGTGGCTCCGGCGTTCTCAAACGCATTGTGTATGTAGCTGTCCTCCCAGGCTGTGTAAGGGTACATAAAAGTGGATACTTCCATACAGCCTGTGGCGTTGCCGATTACCGCCCGGTCACCCTCGTGAAGCCCCCGCAGCACGTTTCTTGCCGCGATGGTGCCGCCGCAGCCTGCGCACATCCGGTGTCCGCCGGCCAGACGCTCCGGTTTGTTCATTGTCTCTTTAAAATTATAGCCCATGATTTCCTCCTTTTGACGCACTTGCCTTATCTAATCTCTCAGTCCCAGATAACGGTATGCGTCCGCGATCTGGCCCGCCGCCGCATCTTTTTCCAGCTGCCCGAATACATCTTCTATCTGGTCCACCCGCACATCCCGGCCGCCCAGACCATAGATATAATTCACCGCCAGTGCCTGGGATCTGGCCCGATACAAGGCCGCCATCACTTCTGACCCCAGCGGTCCTCCCTGGGAAGAAAGGCTCTCGGCCCGATCCATAATGGCCACCGCCTTCACATGGGAAAGCGCCTGGGCAATCTCCTGCGCCGGGAAAGGCCGAAACAGACGAATCTTCAGAAGACCCGCTTTTACGCCTTTTTCACGCAGCGCGTCCACCGCGTCTTTGGCCGTGCCCGCCGCAGAGCCAATAATCACCAGCGCGTAATCTGCGTCGTCCAGACGGTATTCCTCGAACAGGCCGTACTCCCGGCCGGAGATTTTCGCAAATTCCCTGGCCACATCCAAAACCACCTGCTTCGTCTCGGCCATGGCATTGGCATGCTGCTTCTTGGCTTCCATGTAATAACTGGAAACGGCGTAAGGACCCACCGCCATAGTTTCCCGGCTGTTCAGCAGATAATGCTCGGGGTTATAATCCCCCACAAACGCCCGCACGTCCGCATCTTCCAAAAGCTCGATGTTTTCCACCGCATGGCTGGTGATGAATCCGTCCTGGCAAATCATGATGGGCAGGCGCACCTTCGCATTCTCCGCGATGGGATAAGCCTGGATAAAGTTGTCATAGGCTTCCTGGTTGTTCTCCGCGTAAATCTGAATCCAGCCCGCGTCCCTGGCGCCCATGCTGTCGGAGTGGTCGCAGTTGATGTTGATGGGGCCGGACAGCGCCCGGTTCACCAAAGCCAGCGCGATGGGCAGACGGTTGGACGCCGCCACGTAAAGCTCCTCCCACATCAGGGCCATGCCGCAGGAAGACGTAGCGGTCAGCGTTCTGGCGCCCGCCGCCTCCGCGCCGATGGCCGCGCTCATGGCGCTGTGCTCGCTCTCCACCGGGATAAATTCCGTGTCCACCTGGCCGTTGGCCACAAAGGAGGAGAAATACTGGGGTATCTCTGTGGAAGGCGTGATGGGAAATGCCGGCATCACATCCGGGTTGATCTGGCGCATGGCGATGGCCACGGCCTCATTTCCTGATAAACGGTCTCTTTTTCCCATAACTATTTTACCCCCTCCATTTTAATTGCGCCGGCCGGACAGGCATTTACGCAAATGCCGCAGCCCTTGCAGTGATTGTAGTCGAAGTCTCCCCGTTTTTTGTCTTTCACGGGAATGGCGCTGTCCGGACAGACCGGCACGCACAAAAGGCACTGATTGCAGTCCGCCTCTATAAATTCCGGCTTCACAGCCGTCCATTCTCCGGTGGGAAACTGGGCGGAAGTTCCGCCCTGATAGATCTGCATCCCCTCCGTCAACTCCTGCCAGCCGCAGTTCTCACCTATTTTATGTAAATCCATTACCGCACCTCCTGTAATGCCATTTTCAGAGCCTTCATGTTGCCCTCAATCACTTCCGGCTTGGAAGCGAATTTATGCTTAAAGGAGCTTTCCATCTCCCGCATAAACACATCCTCCTCCATGACGCCGCTGACCTTCACAATCGCAGCCAGCATGGGCGTGTTGGGGAAATATTTGCCCAACGTCTCCAGGGACACCTTCTTGGCGTCGATGGTATAAAACTTTCCTTCATACCCCTGCAGATGCTTTTCCAGCTCTTCCTTGGGCTTGTCCGTGTTGACGACGATGGCGCCTTCCTTTTTCAGGCCCTCCGTCACGTGCACCGTCTCCAACAGGCTTTCGTCCACCACCACCACAAAATCCGGCTCGTAAATATTGGAATGTACCCGAATTTTCTCAGAACTGATCCGGTTGTAGGCGGTAATGGGCGCGCCCATCCGCTCCGGCCCGTATTCCGGAAAACCCTGCACATACTTTCCTGTCTGGAAAGCCACGTCCGCAAGCAGCAGAGCCGCTGTCTTCGCGCCCTGGCCGCCCCTTCCGTGCCATCTGATTTCTACCATATCTCTCATGATCTTCCTCCAATTCCTGCGCACTTTTTCTGGAGTAACGCTCTAATTCCGTTACATTACTTTATTGTAATAAAATTTCTGCAAAATTACAAGGTTTTTTTAGCTTCTTCTTGAAATGCCGTAATAGTTCAGCCATGCGCTATCCCGCGAGGCGTCGGCTTGCACCTGCAAGACGATCCCGAGACAGCCACGCGCCAAACTGCGTTTTTTGCAGTTTGTGCGCATATTTTTGTGACAGTGAAGCCGGAAGGCTGAACTGTTACAAATGCCTGCCCGTTACTTTTTCTTTTTATTGCACCGACAGATTCGTATATCCCATCAGACTTTCATCCACGGCCCTGGCCGCTTCCCGGCCTTCCCGGATGGCCCACACCACCAGGGACTGGCCCCGACGCATGTCGCCGGCAGCGAACACCTTCGGCACGCTGGTCTCATATTTCCCCGGCTCGGTGGCCACGTTTGTGCGGCCGTCCAGATTCACCCGGAAGGCTTTGGCCACGTAATCCTGGCAGCCCAAGAAGCCAGCGGCAATCAGCGCGATGTCCGCGTCCATGGTCTGCTCCGAACCCTTGATTGGCGCCATATTGACCCGTCCAGTTTTTTCATCGGTCTTGGGTTCCAGCTTCACGGTCTTCACCTGGCACAGCTCGCCGTTTTTGTTTTTCACAAACTCCGTCACCGTGGTCTGGTAGACCCTGGGGTCTTTGCCAAAGAGGGCTATGGCCTCCTCCTGGCCGTAGTCCGTCTTGCAGACTTTTGGCCACTGGGGCCAGGGATTATCGGCCGCTCTTGTATCCGGGGCCTTTGGCATCATCTCGATTTGAACGACGCCTTTGGCGCCCAGACGGATCGCCGTCCCCACACAGTCGTTGCCGGTGTCGCCGCCGCCGATCACGAGCACTTTCTTTCCTTTTACCGGGGCAAATTTCTGATCTCGAAGATCTGAATCCAGCAGACTTTTGGTCACCGATTTGAGAAAATCCACCGCGAAATAAATCCCTTTGGCGTCCCTTCCCGGCAGTTTCAAGTCCCGCGGGTTGGAGGCGCCGCAGGATAAGATGACCCGGTCGTATTCTTTTAGAAGAGCCGCCGCTTTATGGGTTTTGCCCACGTCGGCGTTGGTGACGAAATGGACGCCTTCCGCTTCCATCACCTGAATCTTCCGGTCGATGACACGCTTTTCCAGCTTCATGTTGGGGATGCCGTAGCGCAGAAGGCCGCCGATGCGGTCGTCCCGCTCAAACACCGTCACTTCATGGCCCCTTTTGTTTAACTGGTCCGCCGCCGCCAGGCCGGACGGGCCGCTGCCCACGATGGCCACCTTTTTCCCGGTGCGCGCTTTCGGCGGATGGGGGGCCGCCCAGCCTTTTTCGTAGGCGGTTTCGATGACGGCATATTCATTTTCCCGGGTGGAAACCGGATCGCCGTTTAAGTTGCAGATGCAGGCCGCCTCGCACAGCGCCGGGCAGACCCTGGAGGTAAATTCCGGGAAGTTGTTGGTCTTTTTCAGACGCTGGTAGGCCTGCTCCCAGTTTTCGTGATACACTGCGTCGTTCCACTCCGGTATTAAATTATGCAGCGGGCAGCCGGAGGCCATCCCCCCGATCATCATGCCCGACTGGCAGAAAGGAACGCCGCAGGACATGCACCGGGCACCCTGAAGCTTCTGCTCCTCCAGAGGGAGATGGGCATGGAATTCCCGAAAATGTCCGATCCTTGTCTTCGGCTCCTCGGCCGCGCTGACTTTGCGCTCATAATCTAAAAATCCCGTTGGTTTTCCCACTTCTTAGCCCTCCTCTTCCTCTTTGTTGGCATAGAACGCCTCAATCTGCGCCTGCTGGGAGCTTAACCCCTTCTCTTCCATCTTTACGATGGCGGACAGCATCCGGTTGTAATCGTTGGGAATAATCTTCTTGAATTTGGGAAGATATTCCTCGAAGTTGTCTAAAATCCGTTTCCCCTTGACGGAATTGGTGTAGGACACATGGTCCTGAATCATGTATTTCAGCTCCTGCACGTCGTATTTGGACATGACCTTCTCAATGGAAACCATGTCCTTGTTGGTCTTAGTGTACAGGTTGTTTTCCTCGTCCAGCACGTAGGCGATGCCGCCGCTCATGCCCGCGGCAAAATTTTTGCCCACGTTTCCCAAAATCACCACGCGGCCGCCGGTCATGTACTCGCAGCCGTGGTCGCCCACGCCTTCCACCACAGAAATGGCGCCGGAGTTTCGCACGCAGAACCGCTCGCCGGCCACACCGTTAATATAGGCTTTTCCGCTGGTGGCCCCGTAAAGCGCCACATTTCCCACGATGATGTTTTCATCCTGCTGGAAGCGGCTGCCCTTGGGCGGGTACACCACCAGTTTGCCGCCGGAGAGTCCTTTTCCGAAATAGTCGTTGCTGTCGCCCACCAGCTCCAGGGTCAACCCCTTGGGAATAAATGCGCCGAAGCTCTGTCCCCCTGCGCCGTGGCATTTCACCGTATAAGTATCCTCTTCCAGCGTGTCGCCGTAGCGCTTGGTAATCTCTGAGCCGAACATCGTTCCGAAGGTCCGGTCCGTATTGCCTACGTCCAGCTCCGTGCTGCGCTTCTGGCCCCTTTCCAGCGCGTCCCCTAAACGTTTCATCAGAATCGTCCGATCGGCTTTTTTATCCAACTCGAAATCATAGACCTGCTTCGGGTCGAACACCACTTTCTCCTTGGCGGCCGCGTACGGGTTGGAAAGGATGTTGGACAAATCCACTTTTTTGGCCTTTTCCGCCTGGATGTCGGTCCGGGCGCACAGAAGGTCCGTCCTGCCCACCAATTCGTCCACGGTGCGCACGCCCAGCTTGGCCATGTACTCCCGCAGCTCTTCGGCGATGAATCGCATAAAGTTCACCACATACTCCGGTTTTCCCCGGAAACGCTTCCGAAGCTCCGGATTCTGGGTGGCCACGCCCACTGGGCAGGTATCCAGGCTGCACACGCGCATCATCACGCAGCCCATGGTAATCAGCGGCGCCGTGGCGAAGCCAAATTCCTCCGCGCCCAGCATGGCGGCGATGGCCACGTGCTTGCCGGTCATCAGCTTCCCGTCCGTCTCGATGCGGACTTTATTTCGCAGGCCGTTTAGGATCAGGGTCTGATGGGTTTCGGAAAGCCCCAGCTCCCAGGGAAGCCCCGCGTTATAAATGGAGCTGCCCGGCGCCGCTCCGGTTCCCCCGTCGTACCCGGAAATCAGAATCACCTGAGCCCCGGCCTTGGCCACGCCGGCGGCTACGGTGCCCACGCCGGCCTCCGCCACCAGCTTCACCGAAATCAGCGCGTCAGGATTGGCATTTTTTAAATCATAGATTAATTGAGCCAAGTCCTCAATGGAGTATATATCGTGGTGGGGCGGCGGGGAAATCAAGCTCACCCCCGGCGTGGAATGCCGGGTTTTGGCAATCCAGGGATAAACCTTTTTGCCGGGCAGATGGCCGCCCTCCCCCGGCTTGGCGCCCTGGGCCATTTTAATCTGGATTTCCTGGGCGCTGACCAGATACCGGGAGGTGACGCCGAACCGGCCGGAAGCCACCTGCTTGATGGCGGAGCAGCGGTTCTGGCCGTCCGGCCCCACGATGAGCCGCTCCAGGCTTTCGCCGCCCTCTCCGGTGTTTGATTTCCCGTGGATCCGGTTCATGGCGATGGCCAGCGTCTCATGGGCTTCCTGGGAAATGGAGCCGTAGGACATGGCGCCTGTCTTAAACCGCCGCATGATGGACTCGGCGCTCTCCACCTCTTCTAAGGAAACGCCCTGTCTGGGATATTTCAATTCCATCAAATCCCGCAGAAGGCTGGGTTCCTCCTCCGCCTCCAAAAGCTTCGTGTACTCTTTGAACAGGGCGTAGTCTCCCCGCTTCGTGGACTCCTGCAAAAGATGGATAGTCTGGGGATTGTATAAGTGCCGCTCCCCGCCGCTTCGCATCTTGTGCCGCCCCATGCTGTCCAGGGACAAATCCGTCTCCAGCCCCAGAGAGTCGAACGCCGCTGAGTGAAGCTGGTCCGCCTCCCGCTCAATGTCCTCCAGCGTGACGCCCCCAATCCGGCTGACCGTGTTGGTGAAATATTTATCCACCACGTCCTTGTCAATGCCCACCGCCTCGAAAATCTGGGAACCGCTGTAGGACTGGATAGTGGAAATCCCCATCTTGGAAGCGATTTTCACAATTCCATGGAGAATGGCGTTGTTATAATCCTCCACTGCCGCATAGTAATCTTTGTCCAGAATCCCGTCATCAATCAGCTCGTAAATGGTATCCTGGGCCAGGTACGGATTGATGGCGCAGGCCCCGTATCCCAGCAGCGTGGCGAAATGGTGCACCTGGCGCGGCTCCCCGGATTCCAGCACAATGGCCAGGGAAGTCCGCTTCTTGGTCTTCACCAGATGCTGGTGCACCGCAGACACCGCCAGAAGGGACGGGATGGCTACGTGATTTTCATCCACGCCCCGGTCGGAGAGAATCAGCACCTTCGCGCCGTTTCGATGGGCCCGGTCCACCTCCACAAACAGCCGGTCAATGGCTTTTTCCAGGCTGGTGTTTTTGTAAAATAAAATGGGGATGGTCTCCACCTTAAATTCCCTGCGCTTCATGTTCTTAATCTTCAGCAGATCTGTGTTAGTGAGGATGGGGTTTTCTACCTTCAGCACTGTGCAGTTCTCCGGCTTCTCCTCCAGCAGATTTCCGTCTTCTCCCACATAGACCGTGGTGGACGTGACAATCTCCTCCCGGATGGCGTCCAAGGGCGGGTTGGTCACCTGGGCAAACTGCTGCTTGAAATAATCGAAAAGAGGCGCCTGGCCCTTGGCCAACACCGGAATGGGCGTGTCCGCGCCCATGGCCGCAATGCCCTCGCCGCCGGCAGACGCCATGTGCAGGATGTCCGTGCGGCAGTCCTCATACGCATAGCCAAAAGATTTCTGGAGCCTGGCCCGCTCTTCAGGCGTATAGGAGGGAACCCTCTTATTGGGAATCTTCAGCTCTTTTAAGGTCACCAGATGGCTGTCCAGCCATTCCCCGTAGGGCTGTTTTCCCGCGTAATGCTCTTTCAGCTCATCGTCAGAAATAATTTTCCCCTGCACCGTATCCACCAGCAGCATTTTCCCCGGATGAAGCCGCTCTTTTTCCACAATCTTCTCCGGCGCAATCTCCAGCACGCCCACCTCGGAGGAGAGAATCATATAGCCGTCGGAAGTGACATAATACCGGGAGGGCCGAAGGCCGTTTCTGTCCAGCACCGCCCCCATAATATCCCCGTCGCTGAACAGGATGGACGCCGGCCCGTCCCAAGGCTCCATCATGGTGGCATAATACTGGTAGAAATCCCGTTTTTTCTGGCTCATGGTCTTATTATTGGCCCAGGGCTCCGGGATGGTAATCATCACCGCCAGGGGCAGCGGCATCCCGCTCATCACCAGAAATTCCAGGGTGTTGTCCAGCATAGCCGAATCAGAGCCTGTGGCGTTCACCACCGGGAGCACCTTGTACAAATCATCCCCCAGCGCCCCGTTGTCCATGGTCTCCTCTCTGGCCAGCATCTTATCGCCATTGCCCCGGATGGTGTTAATCTCCCCGTTATGTACGATAAAACGGTTGGGGTGCGCCCGCTCCCAGCTTGGGTTGGTGTTGGTGCTGAACCGGGAATGGACCATGGCGATGGACGACTCGTAGTCCTCGCTTTGCAAATCCTTGTAAAAGGTGCGCAGCTGCCCCACCAAAAACATGCCCTTATAGGCGATGGTCCGGCTGGACAAGGACGACACATAGGTGTTGTCGTTGCTCTGCTCGAAAATGCGGCGGACGATGTACAGCCGCCGGTCAAAGGCAAGCCCCCGCTTTAGTCCTCTGGGCCGCTCAATAAATCCCTGCACAATACAGGGCATACAGTCTGCCGCCCGATGGCCCAGCACGCCGGGCGCCGTGGGAACCTCCCGCCATCCCAGGAATTTAAGCCCTTCTTTTTCCACAATCACCTCGAACATCTTTTTCGCCTGGTTGCGCTTTAACTCGTCCTGAGGAAAGAAAAACATCCCCACACCGTAATCTCTCTCATCACCCAAAAAGACGCCGATGGATTGACAGACTTTTGAAAAAAACTTGTGTGAAATCTGAAGCAGAATTCCCACACCGTCTCCTGTCTTTCCTTCGGCGTCTTTGCCGGCCCTATGTTCCAGGTTTTCAACGATCTTCAATGCGTTGGCCACTGTCTCATGGGTTTTTATTCCTTTTATATTCACCACCGCGCCGATTCCGCAGTTGTCATGCTCGAACCGGGCGTCGTATAACGTTTTCTCCATCCGAATGCCTTCCTTTCTATTTTCACTCTCAAAACACTACAGATACTATACCTTATTTTTCGCCCGTTGTAAATGCCATTTTTCCGATATATTATCTGATAATTTGATTATAATAAGTTTTACATAAATATTTCTGACTATATAGCGATTATTCTCTTTTTTCTCCCCTATGACAACGTGTAACACACAAGTTTTTTTGAAAGAAATTCGGAGGAACATGGAAAAAATCCCATGCCGCTCCGAATTTTCTGAATTATCGGATCATTTCTTACAAAACTTCACGATGGAAAATGCCAACACCGCCACTTCCACAGCCATGGCCAGCAGCAGGATGTATCCCAGCCGCAGAGACATGGAGCTTTCTGCAGCCAGTTGGGTCAGCGCCACCGACCAGCAGTTTGCCCCCATGTGGAGAAGCGCCGGCGCCCACAGACTGTCCAACCGGTAATAACAATAGGCGAAGCAGGCGCCCAGAATCCCCGCGTACAGAAACTGCAGCATATTTCCATGATACGCGCCGAACAAAAAGGCGGAAATCCCGATGGCCCAGCCCAGACGCATGTCATCCAGCAGACGGCGGAAAATCAGCCCGCGGAAAATCAGCTCCTCCGCTATGGGAGCCACAATCCCCACCCACAGCAGCATCGGCCAAAGGCTCTGGTTTGCGAAAACCCGCTCCGACAGCTCCTCGTATCCCGGAAACAGACGGGCGATCTGCAAAACGGATAACAGCATATTGACCAGATGGCAAACGGATATGCCCAGAAGCAGCATCCAGACAATCTCTCCCAGACGCAGCTTCCGTTTAAATCTGCCCTGGCGGTAAAACCCTCCCTGGCGGTTATCCAGCCGCATCAGCCAGAGGGCTATGGGAATCGTCAAAAGCCCGGTGATCCCGGTAGCCGCCAGGCTGTATTTATCCAATTCTCCCATGCTGTGCCCCGTCAGAAGCAAAATCACAACCATTGCCTGCACAACCACAAATCCCATTCCGAAATGAATCCCCGCCGGGTAAAGCGCCCTCCATGCCTTGTGAAGCCAATTCCTATGCGGCAGAGGGCCTACAGAAAAAAACGCCGCACGCCTTCAATGGTCGGCGCGATCACCACCGGAGCCTCCTGCTGCAGTTCCTGTACGCTTCCATATCCATAAGACACGGCCACGCAGTCAATCCCGGCCTCCCGTGCGCCCAGCACGTCGTGCTTACGGTCGCCCACCATCACCGCCTGCTCCCGGCAGTCCAGCATTTTCAGCTTTCTTAAAGCCTCCTGGATCACTTCGCCTTTGCGGGTGCGCCGTCCATCCATCTGGCTTCCTTCTATCACCGCAAAAAAGGGCGTGAGCTTAAAATAATCCAGAATCTGTTCCACATAAAAAATCGGTTTGGACGAAGCCACCGCCAGCCGATAGCCTTGCCGCTTTAACGTCTGCAAAAGCTCCGGGATTCCAGGGTAGACCTGGTTTTCGTAGATTCCCTTTTCCTCGTAACGCTCCCGGTAATGCGCCACCGCCTGCCGGGCTGTGGCCTCATCCATTCCATATGCATTCATAAACTGATCCAGAAGCGGCGGCCCTATAAACGACTCCAGCTTCTGTAAATCCGGTTCCTCTATTCCAAGTTTCTGCAGTGCATATTGGACGCTTTTGGTAATCCCCTCCGCGGAAGCCGTCAGGGTGCCGTCCAGATCAAATAAAATCGCACGATACATTCTCTTTTGCTCCTCTCCTGAAAACATCTGTTACAGGAGATTATAACATAGCCGCGCCAATGCCGCAAGAAAACAGAAATACTTGGCCGTGACAAACGCATACTTGATTGGAGAGCTTGTCTGGAAGCGGCAGATACTATGATACAGCAAAGCTGAAAAAAGAGAGCCTCCTTTCAGAGCGTCTCCCTTTTTCTATGCCGCATTATTTCAGAAAACCATTTATAATCTGCTCCTCGGCCTCTTCTTCCGTAAGACCCAGAGTCATTAATTTCACAATCTGCTCGCCCGCGATTTTGCCGATGGCCGCCTCGTGGATCAGCGCGGCATCCACATGATTGGCCTCCAACTGGGGAACCGCCAGCACCTTGGCATTTCCCATAATGATGGCATCGCACTCTGCATGGCCGTGACAGACGGTGTTCCCCACGATCTTTGCGTCAAATTTCTGGTAGGAAGCGTCTTTGGCAACGGAGCGTGAGACAACGTCCGCGTTGGCGGACTCCCCGTTTAAGTTGACTTCGTAGACACTGATGGCGCTCTGCTCTCCGTGGGTCATCAGGCGTTCCCGAACCAGAAGCTTCGCGCCGTCTTTTAAATCCGCCGTCGTGGTGCGGATGGTGGAGTCCACGCCCTTAATCTGCACCATCTCCATCTCCAGCACGCTGCCCTCTTCCATGTGCACTTCCGTGCCCGGATTCATAATGCGCTTGCCCTTGCCATCGCCGGAGCCGTAATGCTTCTCCACGTATTTAATCTTGGAATTTTTTCCTATATAGAAACGGTGGATTCCATCATGCCGCGCATCCTGAACGCCGCAGTTGTCGATGCCGCATCCGGCCACGATTGTCACCTCGCAGTCTTCCCCGATGAAGAAATCGTTGTTCACCACTTCCTCCAAGCCGCTTTGGCTTAACACCACCGGAATATGCACGCTTTCATTTTTTGTGCCCGCCTTGATGCGGACATCAATTCCACTGCCGTTTTCCTTCGATATAATATCTATGTTCGCCGTCGTATTTCTGGAAGCCATTTTTCCATTGGCTCTTATATTGTACGCGCCTTCCGGCATCTCGTGCAGCCCGGCAACTTCCTTGAGCAGTCTTCTTTGAATCTCATCGACCATTACATTTCGCCTCCCACATTATATTTTTCACAAACATTCGCCACGGACTGCGTATTGATCAGAGAAGGAAGGACTTCCTCCTTGCTTCCCTGCTTGATAATCTTTCCGTCCGCGATGACGATAATCTCATCCGCTATATTCAATATGCGCTCCTGATGCGAAATGATGAGAATCGATCCCTGATGGTTGGATTCCTGCATCTTCTCGAAAACCTGAATCAGATTCTGGAAGCTCCACAGATCAATCCCCGCCTCCGGCTCGTCAAAAATAGACAGTTTACTCCCTTTTGCCAAAACGGTGGCGATCTCGATCCGTTTCAGCTCACCGCCGGATAAGCTTGCGTTGACTTCCCGGTCAATATAGTCTTTGGCGCAAAGCCCCACTTCCGCCAGGTACTTGCAGGCTTCTGAAACGGAAAGCTTCGCGCCCGCCGCCAGGCAAATCAGGTCGTGCACCGTAATGCCTTTAAAGCGCACCGGCTGTTGGAATCCATAGCCGATTCCCATCTTGGCCCGCTCCGTGATGCTCTTGTCTGTAATGTCCACCCCGTCAAAGTAAATTTCACCGGAAGTGGGGGCGTAAATCCCCGCAATGATTCTCGCCAGAGTGGACTTTCCGCCGCCGTTTGGGCCTGTGATTACGATAAATTTACCGTTTTCCAGCTTCAGGCTCAGATCCTTAATGATCTCTTTGTCCGCAGATTCATTCTCTTCAGACACCTCAAACGATATATTTTTTAATTCCAGCATAATACCCTCTCACCTCTTCTGCTTTCGTTATCTATTCCATAAGACAAAATTATAGCATTGCCCTATGATGATGTCAATAATCACATCTTTTCCTTTATGATGGGCGGAATCTGGGACAGCATATGATCCACGTCCTCAAACATGGCGCTCCTGGTGGTGCACAGGCTGCTGGCGCACTGGATATGCCGGACCACTTCCTGGTACTGCTCTCTGATTTTATCGAAAAATCCGCACAGCGACTGGAGCGCGTCTCTGGAATCGTCAATGACCCTAAAGATGTCCGACTGGACGGACGTGGCGCCGCCCGCCGCCTGGGTAATGGCGTCAAACATTTCATACGCCTCATTGGATTTCTCAATGCTCTTGCCCAAGGCCTGCTGGGAAATCTGCAGACTGTCTTTAAGCTCACCCGCGCTTTTTTCCACATCGCCGATGTTGGAATCCACCGCAGCCACCAGGTTCTTGATCTCGTCCGCCAGCTTTTTCACTTCCTGCGCCACCACCGAGAAACCCTTACCATGCTGGCCCGCCCTGGCCGCCTCGATGGAGGCGTTTAACGCCAGCATGTTGGTCTGATCCGCAATGGTCTCGATTCTGTCTGTGCACTCCTTAATCTTTAAAACAGAAGCCTGGAAATCCTCGAAGTTCTTCTCCATATCGGCGAAACGCTCTCCCACCTGCATTGAGCTGGCCTTAAATCCCTGTACGCCGCTCTGGGCGCACTCTACGGACTTTTCGATCTCATCTTTCACATCCGCAAACCGCTCAGAGGTCTGCCCGATGCTGGAGAAATTATTTCCGAAATCCTGCAGGCTGTTCTGGAAATGATCCGCCTCCCCCAGCACGCCGTCAAAGGAACTGCCGATCAGGCCCAGCTCCTGCAGCGACTCCACTTCCTTCTTCACCAGCTCCTTCTGATATTTTTTGAGACTGTCCGTCACATGCAGAACCGGAGCCAGGCTGTTCTCTTCCGGATGCCCGCTCGCTGCATCCTGCCGGGATTTTTTACGAAACATCATATGTCCACCCCTTTCACTCAAACGCCACACAGGACATCGACTGGTTTACAAAGCGATTGTTGTAATGCTCCCCATACCCCACAAAGCCGGCATGGCTGCCCAGCGCGCCCATTTCCTGCAAATATTCATCCATATAGTGGTTTTTACTGAACAGCTTATACCGAAACAGGCAGTTCACGGAAAACACACCCGAAACTTTCGGGAAATCCGCCCGGATTTTCTCAATGGTTTCCTGCACCACGGCCTTATAATCCGCCAGCTCCAGCATAATCAAAATATCCGAATCATTCACCTGCCTGAAGCAGGCCAGCGCGTTCCCCTGGACTTCCTTTATGGAAATGATGCAGACATCGTCCCCGTTTACTTTTCCAAAGGGGTTCTTAAAGGTCTGCGTGGGGATCTGATCCTCGGTCACATGGAGCAGATTCTGATACACTTCCTTGGCCGGCTTCCCGTTCAGCGCTCCGAGTATGTATTTGGACTTGTCCGTTCTGGACGCAATGAATCTCTCCTGGCTCATGGGGCGGTATATATTTTCCTTATAAACTTTCACACGGCCGCCATTGTTTTTGACCAGCGCGTAAGCCACCGCATCCTTGTAAATCCGGCCATTTACGGACACTGTGCCCGCGTCGCCCGTTCCCCCTGCCAACGAGATGTTCCGCTCCCCCAGCACGCTGTACATGGTGGTCAGCGCACAGGCGTCATTTCCCGCGCAAAAATCAATGCACACGGTGTCCTTCTTCGACCCGCCCACATTCTTCACGTCCTGTTTCAAACGGTGAATGTATTTCACCGGCATGGACGAAACCTGCTCCAGCGCATTTGCCGCCACCGTGACCCCGTCCGAAAAGGCGACAACCCCTACGCCGTCTTTTACGATTCTCTTATCGTAGCTCATTCCGATACAGCCGATGCTGGGAACCTGGGGATAAAGCTGGCGCAGCTCTTCTACGTGCGCTTCAAACTGCCTGCCGTTGGAAAAAAGCATAATCAATTGAGGCCGGCTAAGCCCCCGCACCGCCTCTTTCAAATTCCCACTTTGACTCATGCCAAAAAATTGTTTCATTGCCCTAATTCCTCTTTTCAAATTCTATCTGAAAACACGTTGAAATATTAACCGAATTATACTTGATATGCACGCGCACTGTCAAGTTATTTGGCCGCTGTCAATCGTGTAACTTGCTTTTCAGGTTTAAAATACATAGGCGGTTCATTCCACATACCTCAAAACCAGCATCGGAAAATCCTTTTTACACAAATGGCTCTATTTCAAAAACACGAGTAAAATTTTACATTGTCCTCTCTGGAATAATACGCGAAACGGCTTGCGGATGGTTTTCGGATGTGCTATACTGAAATATATAAGAATGGAGCGACCGCCATAGTATACCCACATAGTATACTCATGGGTACAAAGTGGTTGACCTAGAAGTAGCATAGAAAAACCACCCTATTCCTCGCCAAAGTTCAAGGGTGGTTTTTCTATGCTTAATAATGCTCTGCTGTTAATGACAAATCAAATATATGAATGTCAGCAGCGCAAGGATGAACATTCCAAAAGCCATCAGATCCATCAGATCTTTAAAATCAAAGTCTTTTTTCGTCTTTTTTATTTTTCATCTGCACCACCCCCCATTCTATGTAAGAATGAAGGGCAGCCACCCTGCAACACGGTCATTCCCTGTTTAAGAATATACCATATTTTTCTGCACAGGGCAGCTGGCTGAATAATTCAATTTTGCTGTCAAGCATTTATGGCCAAGTGCGCCTCGAAACCTGCCAATAGAACGCTCCTGGCTATTTTACTTTTTCATAGTCGCTGGACGTATGCCGCTCCAGCCGGAATAAACGACTTTCCCAGCGTTTTTCCGATAGGCGCGGATACGCGCATAGTATTTCTTTCCTTTCGCCATCTTGCCAATGGTCTTGGATGTTTTGGCGCCGCCGGGGACGTTTACGCTTTTCGCGCCTTTCAGCTTCCGGTTTGTGGCGTACTGGATCTGATAACCCGTGGCGTTCGCCGCCTTTTTCCAGCGCAGGGCCATTTTCCGGCTTTTGGCGCTGACGGATGCGCTGGTCAGCGCGGTTTTGGCCGGTTTGACGCTGGCTGGCGCCGCTTTTACGGTGATGTCAATCTTCTTTACTGCTTTGCTGTAGTTCGCCGTGGCGCCGACCGTGATCGTGATGACCGCCTTGCCTGTGAAATTTTTTGCGATTGTCACCTTCCCTTTGCCGTCCACGGTGACGGACTTGGCGTTTGACTGGTAGGACAGCTTCGCGCCGCCTTTCGCTTTGGCCCCGATGGAAAAGCTCTGGGATTTTTTAGAGGCCGTGCGGGTGATGCTTACGGCCGTGACAACACCGGAGGCTTTTTGGATGGTGAAATCCAGAGCTTTTGCGCCTGCATAGCCGCCGCTTCCGGCGACAATGACCGATGCCGTTCCGGCGTTTACGTTCTTTTCATAGGAAACTGTGTAATCCACGTCTTTTTCCAGAACCGACGCGCCGTCCCGGACTGTGACCTCCGGCTTCTTCGCTTTTCCGTCGTAGACGTAGCTTGCTTTGGAAAGCGTGACTGTGCAGCCGCCGATGTCTTTGGCCTCGTACTCCGGGCCGCAGACTTTCGCCCCGGCAGGCTCTTCGGTGCGCGGGATGTAGACAAATGTCAGGCTTCCCCGCCTGTCCGCGCGGCCCTGGGCGATGTAGAGCAGGTTGGACGGCTGCAAAAGTCCGGCTCCGTCCGGGTCCTTGGAAATCAGCAGGACGTAATCGCCTCCCGGCATCAGGCCTGTGAACTGCTTCGTTTGGGAATTGTCCGCTTGGACGACTCCTGTTGCAGAGGCGAAAGCCGGAGCGGAGGCCTGGGCGGTGGGCGGTGCGGTTTCTATGAAAGCTGCGTTGGGGTCTTCATAGGAAGACGAGCTCTGGAATTCGGCTGGCTCCTCTTCCGGCTGGGCGGATTCAGGAACTTCGGAAACAGCTGGCTGAGAATCTGCGACGTTTTCGGAAAATGTCTGCGCTGTGGACTCCTCCGGCCCTGAGCCCGCTAAGTGGAAAACGCTTCCGTAGGGAACCCAGGTAAGGGTGCCACTATAATCGTCGCGCTTATTATCCCATGTGCTATCATTGGCGGGATAGTAGACTGTGGCAACGACACCAGAAAACGCCCAAGGCTCAATATTAGAAGGAGCTTTCCCGATAAACTGAATCCTGGATAGACTGGTACAGTACCCAAATGCGGAATGGTCTATGCTAGTTACACTGGCTGGAAATGTTATATTGTCCAAACGGGTGCAGGATCGAAATGCGCAACTGCCTATTTCAGCCACCCCGCTTCCCAGGCTCACTTCCGCCAAGCTAGTACAGCCATCAAATACGTACTCATCTATACGACTCACTTTATCGGGGATGTCGATACGTTTCAGACTGCTGCAGTCATTGAATGCTTCACTTCTTATATCCGTCAGTTCCTGTCCTAATGTCGCTGTCGTCAGGCCCATACATCCATTAAATGCACTCGAACTGATCACGCGCACGCTATCCGGGATTTTTATTTCTTCCAGACTGCTGCAGCCAGAAAATGCAGCTCGATTGAGAGTCGTAATGCCTTCTGGGATATTGGCACTTGCCAGTTTGCTACAGTACCTAAACGCACTGTTTCCAATATAGGACACGCTTCCGGGAAGAACGATCTCAGCCAGATTACTGCAACCGTAAAATGCAGAGTCCCCAATCTCCGTCACCCCATCCGGTATCTCTGCGTGCTCCATATTGCTACAACTATAAAACGCACGCGCCCCCACGCTGGTCACGCCGTTTTCCAGAACTACCGACTTGATCTTAGAATACCCATACCAAGGCGCATTGCCACTACTCGGCCAACTAGTCATATCCCCCGTCCCACTGACAATCAAGGTTCCATCCTCGCCCAATCTCCATTGCAAATCCGCCCCGCAGGTTCCCTGGGCGATAGGCTTGCTGCCCATATGGGGACATGTGGTCCAACCGAACTCTTTATAATCGAAGGAGTAATAGAAATCCGTCAGCTTTTTGGAGAAATCCGCCAGCTTCGCCGTTTTTTCCCCGATGATCATCAGGGAAAGCGTGCCGTTCAGCCTCAATTTCCCCGTAATGTCTCCCGCGACGCACTTTTTACATAAATGAACGCTCTCCCCCGTTCCCAGGGACACGTCCATCTTTCCGGTGATTTCCGTGCCCACCTGCAGATCCAGACTCAGGCTTCCCACGTCCACGTTGCAGATCCCCACATGCACACCCGGCTTCAATCCCAGACCTAAGTACACGGTGGCATCCACATGGAAATCGCATTTGGTCAGTTCGGGCCCGCTGGACTTGTCCACCAGGCCGTTTTTCCCATCGCAGGAGAAGCCCACCACAGTAACCATCTCCGCAGCAAAGGAGACATTGCCCGACGCCTCAAATTCCATCCGGGGCATGAATGTGAGCGTAATGCCCACCACCGGGGTGAAGGACAGTTCCTTTGGCAGCAGATCCACCGACTGGCGCGCCAATTTCCCGCTGGCTGAACAGTCGAAGTTCGCCTTCATGGTCAGCGTCAGTTCCACGTACTGGTAGGCCAGCGCTAGATAGACTTTCACATACGGAGCCGCCGTCAGGGCGCCGGAGGCTTTTAAGGTGGCGGTCAGACCGCCGGAACCCAGCGTTTTCGTCCAGTCGAACCGTTCGGTCTTGCTGTGGCTGCTGTCCTCCAGCGCAATGGCGGAGGCCCGGGGCTCCCCGGATTCCTCCTGCTGATAGCCGCCCTCCAGCTTCACGTAATCAAAAGCGTCTTCCAGCTCCACATTCTTATCCTCAATGATCGTGACCGTGCTGCCGCTTTTTTGAATGGACTTGACTTTAATAATGGACACTGTGCCGTCCGGGGCTGTATAGGAAAAAGCATCCCCCACCTTCAAAGATTTAAAATCGGCGCCCGCGTCTGTGACCGTGTACTTTCCGCCGCCGTTGTCCGTCAGAACGCCGCCGTCGCTTCCGATCTGGGCGGTCTTGTCGTTGAAGACGGCAAAGTTGCTGGCCGGGTTTTCATCCAGGTTCAGGACCTGCCCTTCCTCAAAATCCTCCACCGTCATGTCCATGAAATCCTGCATGCCCTTGGTGTAGAGCTGGGTGGTGTACTCGCTGCACAGGGGCTCATGGCTTTCTTTGTCCAGGAGGTAGACCGACGCTATGAAATAGGAAGGAATTTCTCCCTTAATGTTTATATATGCAGTCTCGTCTATACCCCCCCCCCAGGCACAGACGCCGTACCGGAGGCCAGCATCTGGCGGGGCTCTTCGCTCTCGGCGTAGACCGCCACTACCAGGTCGCAGTCCCTCGTTGTCCCCTGGGCATTGTATGTAACAGCCGCTGTGGCGCCGTTGAAAGACACGCTCACGATGCGCACGTCTTCCTCTGTCCGCGCCTGCTCTTCACTCAGGGCATTGGCCACCATGTCGCCTATGGGACCGTCGCCTGTAATCTCCACGTCTTCCGCCCGGGCGGAGGCGTTCACATCCCCGCCGGCTTCTTGACCTATTTCTTCATTATCTATCTCTTCATTGACTTCTATATTCCCGCTCTCCGCCTGGTCAGCCGCCAACGCGCTTATGCTGGATGCTTGCAGCAGCAGCGCAAACGTCAGCAGAAGCGAGAGCGTTTTTTTGACCCTTCCTCGGGTCTTGTTTTTTGTGCTCTTTTGTTTCATAAAGTTCTCCCTTTCCATTTCAAAGCCATACTGGTTTCGTTGTATTCGTTCTATGGATCTATTCACTTATCAAGGTGCATTTGGCCTCCTTTATTATAGCACATAAAATGAAAACTGCACCCGAAACTTTCTTTTTGTTTACCATTTCAATCTTGTCACCTGGAGAGAACTGTGTTATATTGTCAATATAATATACTGAACCAGGGAGCCGAAGGGGCGATTACGTCAGCCGCCGGACGAAAGAAAGGAGGCTGGTTGCTATGGTTACATATGGCGATTTATTCACATTTGTAATTATGCTTTGCGCTGTTATAACACTTGTTATTTATATCACACGCAAAAAGCAGCGCCCTCGGTCTGGTAAACTAAGGCGCCGCTTTTTGTAACATCTTATTTTCCGGCGGCTAGGCATATACGCTAGCTTTCGGCTCTCTTGTTAAGTATATTATATGCTATACATACTGATTTTTCAACCACAATTTTTCTTGAATTTTCTCAAAGTCTGTGTTATCCTCTAAATCAAAGAAGGACATCTGCCGGTAACAGACGCCCTTTTTGGAGTCCCACTCCAAAGGTGGAGTTTCCCAAGCGTGGAGTCTACCTCTCAGTGAGAGGCGCCCATCCTGGCTGCAACAGGGTGGGCATTATTTTTTCCGCATGCGTCTTTTGTTTCGATCAAAAAAGAATCCTCTGAAAGGAGCTGTATCAAAAAATGAAATATGATTTTACAACCATCATGGACCGCCGCGGCCACGACGCTCTGGCTATGGACAGTCTGGGCAGCGGACTGGCCTCTGCGCCGGATTTGCCCAAAGATGGCTTTGATGCGATTCCCATGTGGGTGGCCGACATGAATTTTCCTACGGCGCCCGCCATTCAGGAAGCCATCATACAGCGGGCCAAGCACCCGGCTTTCGGCTATTTTCTGCCCACAGAAGAATATTATCAGTCCATTATCAAATGGCACGAAATCCGAAACGGCGTGACCGATCTGGCCGCCGAATGCATTGGCTATGAAAACGGCGTTTTAGGGGGTCTTCTCTCTGCCCTGGCCGCCTTTGCCGCGCCCGGCGACAAAGTCCTGCTGCACACGCCCGCCTACATCGGGTTCACCGCCAGCCTGAAAAACAGCGGATACGAGATCGTCCACAGTCCGCTGAAGCTGGACCGGGAAGGCGTCTGGCGCATGGACTTTGACGACATGGACGCCAAGCTAAAAAGCCAGTCCATCCACGCCGCCATCTTCTGCAGCCCCCACAATCCCTGCGGACGGGTCTGGGAACGCTGGGAGATTGAGCGGGCCATGGAAATTTACCGCCAAAACCAGTGCATGGTGATTTCCGACGAAATCTGGTCCGACATTCTCCTAAACGGCCATAAGCACATCCCCGTCCAGAGCGTCAGCGAGGATGCCAAAAACCGCACCGTGGCGCTGTACGCCCCCAGCAAAACCTTCAATCTGGCGGGGCTGGTGGGCAGTTACCATATTATTTATAACCCATACCTGCGCGACCGGATTCTCTCCATTGGCGGCAAGTCCCACTACAACAATATGAACGTACTGTCCATGCACGCGCTCATCGGGGCTTACTGTGAGGAAGGCCGTGAATGGGTGGACGAGCTTTGCCAGACTTTAAGCGAAAACGCCAACTTCGCCTGTCAATACATCGCCGAGCATTTCCCTGGGGTGCAGGTGAGTAAGCCGGAGGGGACTTATATGCTTTTTCTGGACTGCGCCAAATGGTGCGAGGCCCACGGCCAAACCCTGGATGAGCTTTTAAAAGCCGGCTGGGACGTAGGCGTGGCCTGGCAGGACGGACGGATTTTTCACGGCGCCTGCGCCATCCGCATGAACCTGGCGCTGCCCCTTAGCCGCGTGCAGGAAGCCTTCGACCGACTAAACCGCTATGTCTTTCATATTTAATGTTTAATGCTTGGTTTTCCCCTCCGACATCATCTGATGTTCCTCGCGGATTTCCTCGTAGAGCTGGTAAAAGCTCCACCCGCAGTTGGTCTGGGTCAGCACCGCTTTTAAGGCCACCGACGCTTTGTTTTTGCGCAGCTGCTTTAAAAGCGCATCCAGACGGCTGCCGCTGAATCCGTAAAGCAGCATCACTTCTTCCGGAATCGCCGGGAGGGCCTCGCCGGGTCCTTCCGGCTCCTCTTCAAATCCCTCCAGGCCCGCCAGATACCCCACTTTCTGATGCGTCTGTTCCGGCCCGATATTTTTAATCCGTATCCCCATGCGCACCAGCACGCCCTTTAAAATCCGGGTCTTGTCTGATTTCTCTGGATTGTAATACAATACTATTTCCTTCGCTGCCGCCATCGCCCTATTCCTCCGTTCCATACAATTCATAATAAAAAGCATATTGCTGCAGGATTCCCGCAAACTTTGCGTACCGCTCAAAAGGGAACCCTTTCGGATACCGCTTCAGCATATCCTGGATGTGGGTGTCCACCGGAAAAGCTTCCATATAATGAAGGGCAAACAGACTGATGCAGTCCGCCACCTTGTCCCCCACGCCGCACAGCTTCAGCAATTCCTTTTTCGCCTCCGGGTACGCAAGCGCCGATAAGCCCGAAAGGTCTGTCTGGCCGCTTTTCACCATCTGCGCCGTTTTCTTAATATAAGGCGCCCGGTATCCCAGGCCGCATTCCCGCAAAGCTTCCTCCGAAGCGTCCGCCAAAGCCTCCGGCAATGGGAAACGGTCGTACTGCCGTCCTCGAAAGTCCGTGCCCTTTTCCCCAAATCTGCGGCAGACCGCCGCTACGCATTTCTTGATTCTGGGAATGTTATTCCTCTGGGAAATGATAAAGGTCACAATCATTTCCCAAAGCTCCTGCCGCAAAATCCGGATTCCGCCACCCAGACGCGCCGCCGCCTGCAGATAGGAATCCGCCGGGTCTATGGCCCTCTTGACGCTGCCATAATCGGCGTCCAGGTCAAAATACGCCAGCCAGACACTCTTAAATTCCTCCTCTGTACAGGAAAAGGCCACCTCCGCGCCCTGCTGCCTGACCTCCAGGTATTTTCCGTAAGCGGTCAGCGCGTAGGCGCCGTCGGACAGCTGTTCCATCCGGAAGCACTGGCCGGAGCGGCAGATTTGATCCAAGCTGAAATCCTCAATTTCCTTTATCACTGTCATGTTCTTTTTCCCGCTGCGCTTCCTGGATGGCCAGACGGTTCACCTGCTCGTAAGGCAGCCCGTGTTCCCTGGCCAGACGGGCCACGCTCTCGTATTCCGGATAAATCCAGGGATTGGGACCGTCGCCGCAGATTTTCACCAGGACTTTTCCCAGCGGCGTGTCCACTTCCCGCACTTTTCTTTGGAGCACAGACCGCTCCACCTGCATTCTGCGGATTCCGATGGTGGTTGTTTCTTGGAAAATAATCTGTTCCATCCGGGGCGCGGCCGCTCTGTCACAAATAACATTTAACTGGTAGGCCGGGCGGTTCTTTTTCATGAAAACAGGCGTATAGTGGACATCCCGGGCGCCCGCCTCAAACAATCGCTCCATGGCGTACCCCAGCCGCTCCCCGGTGCAGTCGTCTATGTTCGCCTCCAGCTTGCATACTGCGTCGGCTTCTGGCGCCGCCTCTTTTTCCGGCTCCAGAAGCATAGCCCGCAGGATGCCCGCGCAGGCGTAATCCCGCTTGCCCGCACCCAATCCCGTCTTCTTCACCCGGAACCCGGACGGCAGCTTCCCGGACGTGCGGATAGCCGCCGCGATGGCCGCCCCGGTGGGCGTCACCAATTCTCCTTCCACCTGGGTAATCTGAAGGGGCAGCCCATGTTCCTGCACAATGTTTAACACGGCCGGAACCGGTATGGGCAAAACGCCATGCTGGCAGCGAACGGTTCCCGTTCCCTCACACAACCGGGGGATCACCGTTTCCGCAACGTCCAGGCTGTCCAGACAGACCGCCGCCGCCACAACATCCACGATGGAATCCACCGCCCCCACCTCATGAAAATGCACTTGCTCCGGGGCCACGCCGTGGGCCTTGGCCTCCGCCTGGGCCAATATGTGAAAAATCCGCTCCGCCAAATCTTTGGCCCGCCGCGTCATGTCCGCCTGGCGGATGATTTCTAAAATCTCTGCCAGTCCTCGGTGAACATGCGGACCATGGCTATGATCTCTTTCTGACCCATGGCTGTGACCGTGACCCTCTCCATGGGCCATAGCCGGGCCGTGACTATGATCGCTCTCCGGCCCATGGCTGTGACTGTGACCCTCTCCATGGGCCATAGCCGGACCGTGACTATATTCACCCTCCGGCCCATGGCTGTGACCGTGGCCCTCTCCATGGGCCATAGCCGAACCGTGACTATATCCACCCTCCGGCCCATGGCTGTGACCGTGGCCCTCTCCATGGGCCATAGCCGAACCGTGACTATATCCACCCTCCGGCCCATGGCTGTGACCGTGGCCCTCTCCATGGGCTATAACCGAACCATGGCTATATTCACCTTCCAACTCATGGCTGTGACCGTGGTTCGCTCCGTGCAGATATTCCATGTCGTGGTCATGATTTTCATAAGGGGCGTCCAAAAGCACATCAAAGTCACAGGCGTCCAGCCCGTTTTTTTTCACGCGGGAGACACGAATCTGAAATCCATCCACCGGAAGGCTTTGCATCGCTTTTCGCAAGGCCCGCTCGTCCGCGCCCAAATCCAGAAGCGCCGCCACCGTCATGTCGCCGCTGATTCCGGACGCGCATTCCAAATACAATATGTTATCCATTTTGTCCCCCTCTCGCCATGCGGTTAATCTGGGTGGCCAGATACCCGGCCCCGTAACCGTTATCAATATTCACCGTGGCAATCCCGTTGGCGCAGGAATTGATCATGGTCAGCAGCGCGGACAGCCCGTGGAAACTGGCTCCATATCCCACAGAGGTGGGCACGGCGATCACCGGTTTATCCACCAGGCCCCCCAGCACGCTGGCCAGCGCGCCTTCCATCCCGGCCACCGCCACAATGCAGTTGGCCTCCTGAATGACCTCCAGCCTGGAAAAGAGCCGGTGAATCCCGCTGACGCCCACGTCAAACACCCGCTGCACATATGTGCCGAAATATTCCGCCGTCTGAGCGGCTTCCTCCGCCACCGGAATATCCGCCGTGCCCGCTGTGCAGACCGCCACCAGCCCTTCTTTCTTTTTCCCCGGCTTCTCAATCTTGATAATGTGAGAAATCGGGTCATACTGAACCTGGGGATAGGTTTCCCGCAGCAGCTCATACTGACTCTGACAGGCCCGGGTGCCGAACGCCTCCCCGTGCTCCTCATAGAGCCTCCCGAAAATCTCAAGCAGATGCGCGTCCGCCTTCCCGCTGCAGAAAATCACTTCCGGAAAACCGGAGCGCACTTCCCGGTGGGCATCCAGCTTGGCGTAGCCCATCTCCAGAAAAGGCTCCCGTCGGAAAAAACCTTCCGCCTCTTCCACCGTCATCTCCCCATCCCGCACTTTTCTTAAAATTTCTCTGGCTTCCAAAGCTTACATCCTCTCCGGCGCCGAAAAGCCCAGCAGATCTATGCTGATCTCCAGCGTCTGCCTGGTCAGAGACAAAAGCTGTATCCAGGACTCTTTTTGCGCCTGATTTTCCTCACCCAGTATCTTCGTCTCATGGTAAAAACGATTAAAAGCGTTGGCCAGTCCGTACAGGTAAGAGCAGATCTTGTGGGGCGCCTTCTCCGCAAAAGCGCTTTCCACCGCCCCCGCGAAGTTGGTCAGCTCCAGCATCAGCGCCTTCTCGCTTTCACCGGCAGGAACCTGAAGCGCGCCCTGTTGCAGGTCGCCCCCCTCTTCCTGATAACGGCTCAAAATGGACTTAATGCGCACAATGGTGTAGAGCAGATACGGCCCTGTATCCCCTTCAAAAGAAGTGAAGCGGTCCACATCAAAGACATAATCCTTGGTGGCCTGGTTGGACAAATCCCCGTATTTAATGGCGGAAAGCCCCACAATCTTTGCCGTTTCCCGGGCGTTCTCCGCCTTCACGCTGCGGTTATCCACAATCTTCTTATACATTTCCTCGCAGATGTCCCGCATCAGCTCTTCCAGGCGCATCACGCCGCCCTGGCGGGTCTTAAAGGGCTTGCCGTCCTTGCCGTTCATGGTGCCGAATCCCAGGAAAGACAGCTTCGTGTCCTCATCCACCAGACGGGCCTTTCTGGCGCAGCGGAAAACCTGGGTGAAATACAGTTCCTGGCGCTTGTCCACCACATAGAGGATTTCATCGGGATGAAAAAGCTTCATCCGCTCCACAATGGTGGCCAGATCGGTGGTGTTATAGAGCGAAGCTCCGTCGGATTTCAAAATCATACAGGGGGGAATTTCCTTGGCGTCTCCCTCTTCTTTCACATCCACCACCAGCGCGCCCTGATCCAGATGGGCGTAGCCCTTTTCCTTCAAATACGCCACCATTTCCGGGATGTAGGGCTGCGCGTCGGATTCCTTTTTCCACAAATCAAAAGTCACCTGCAGGTTTTCGTAATTTTTCTTCAAATCCGCCATGGACACCTGCAAAATATGGTTCCACAGGGCATAGTAGCCCGGCTTTTTCTGCTGAAGCAGATGGGTCGCCTCCATGGCCTCGTCCTTATAGGCCTCGTCTTCCTTTGACTTGGCGCTGGCCGCCGGGTAAATCTCCTCCAGCTCTCCGATGGTGAAAGGCGCCTCCTGGGGATACGGCCCTTCATAGTCCTCCCGGAAGTAAACCAGATCCGGGCTTCGCCGTTTCAGTTCTGTGATAATCAGCCCCATCTGAAGGCCCCAGTCACCCAGATGCACGTCGCCGATGACCTTATGGCCCAGAAACCGCCCCGTCCGCTTGATGCTTTCCCCGATAATCGCCGAGCGCAAATGCCCCACATGCAGCGGCTTGGCCACGTTGGGTCCGCCGTAGTCAATCATAATCGTCTTGGGCTCGGACGCTTTTTCCACAGACAAACGCTCGTCCGCCGCCATCTCCTTTAAAAATCCAACCAGCGCTTCCGGATGAACTTTCAGATTGATAAATCCCGGGTTGACCGCCTCCGCTTCCGCAAAAATCCAGCTGTCTTTTAGCCTCTCTGTCACATCCGACGCAATCTGTATGGGGGCCTTCTTATAAGCCTTGGCCCCCGCCATGGCTCCATTGCACTGATATTCACACAAATCCGGACGATTGGAAAGGGCCACCTTCCCGTAGCCCCTGTCATATCCCGCCTTCTCAAAAGCATCGGACATCTCATCCGTCAGCCGCTCTATCCACTTCTTCATTTTCCTCACTCCAATCCTTTTCTGCAATCCACTAATTTCGCGCCGGCCAGCGCCAGGGCTCCATGGCCAATGTGACAGGCCACGCTTAAAGACAGCGGGTCCACGATGAGGGGATACCCCGGGAAAAACTCCTCCACTTCCCGCTTCCAGTCCTGCGCCTCCTCTTCATTTCCCGTATAGGCCAACATCAGCGCAAATCTGCCCTCCCGAACATAAGCGTCAAAACGGGTCTGCATATCCTTCTTCATGGCTTCCAGCATGGTTTTTCTGGCCTGTTTCTTACTGCGGCATTTGGCGTAAGCGTCCAGTTTTTCCCCCTGGATCTGCAGAACAGGCTTAAGCTTGAGCACGGTGCCGATAGCCGCAGCCGCCGGGGTGATCCTTCCGCCTTTTTTCAGATATTTTAAGGTTTCCAGCGTAATGTAAATGCTGGACTCCATTTTCTCCCGCTCCAGGATTTCCCGAATCTGCAAGGCGTCTTCTCCCTGCCACGCCAGTTCCAAGGCATCCATCACCGACTGCTTCTGGGTCACCGAAATGCGCTGGTTATTCACCACCTGCACCCGTCCCTCGTAATCCTGCGCCAGCGCCATGGCTGTCTCACAGGAAGCGCTCAGACCGCTGGACATGGGAATGTGAACCACCTGCTCGTATTCCTTAAGAAGCTTGTCCCACAAATCCGTCACCTCACCCGGAGATGGCTGGGACGTGGAAATATCCGCATCCTCCTGCAGTTTCTGGTAGAACTGCTCCTGACTCAAGGTAATGTCTTCATAATAAATGTCACCGTCAATATAAAAAGGCATGGGCAGCACATACACGCCCATCTCTTTTCCTTCCTCCTGCGTAATTCCGCTGTTACTGTCCGTCACAATGGCAATTTTCTTCATATATTAAATCCTTTCACAATCCAAGATGTTCCTATTCTACCATATGACTTGCGATAACTCAACATCTCCCGGGCTTTGCCTGATATTTTTGTGACAGTGAAGCCCGGGAGGCTGAACTATTACATATTTTTTGCCCCGCCGCCCCGATCTGTGTTATAATAAACGCAACACAAAGAAAAGTGAGAAAACCTATGATGAAAAAAATTTTGCTGCTGTTTTTTGCCGCAGGCATTCTGTGCACGGTCCGCGTGCCAGCCGCCGGACTGCGCCCCCCAAAAGAAACCGCCTCCCTCCTGGAAATCACCGGCCAAAACACGCCGGCTCGTCAAAGCATTATTGACTCTATTAAAACTGGATTTTTTCAGGAAAACGGACATACCAGATACTATATGCATGGAAAAGTGCATACCGGTTTTCTGGAACTGGGCGGCAAAAAATATTATTTTGATGAAGAGGGCGTCATGAAAACCGGATACCGGAAAATCAAAGACAATTTTTTCTATTTCGACTCCCAGGGCGTCATGCAGACCGGCTTAACGAAAGTCAATTCCAAAAAATACTGTTTTCACGAAAAAACCGGGAAAAAGATTTTCGGCGCCTATAAGATAGGAAGTCATTGGTATTATTTCGACGACAAAACCGGGGAGATGGCTACCGGCCTCCAGACAAAAAAGGACGGGGACGACATTATAAGGACTTATTATAATGAAAAAGGCCAGCTGCAGACCGGCTCTTTTGAGGCGTCAGGCGCGGCCTATGAAGCGGATAAAAAGACCGGCCACATCTATTCCGTGAAAAACCTCACCGAAGCCATTTGCCAGAGACCGGAGCTTCCCACCGGATGTGAAATCACCTCCTGGGCCATGATGGCCAGCTATGCCGGTGTGGACATGAACAAAATCCGGGCCGCCAATCTCATGCCCACCAGCTCCGATCCCAACCAGGGGTTCGTGGGCAGCCCCTATTCTTCCGGCGGCGACAGCCTGGTGGTCTACCCAGGCGGGCTGAAGTCCATCACCGAGAAGTACCTGAGCAGCTTCGTGGATATGACCAAGTGCAGCCTTGACGACCTGCGGGAAAAACTGTGGGAAAAGTGCCTGGTCTTAATCTGGGTCACGCGGCTGGACGGCTTCGACTCCCATACGGTGGCGCTGACCGGCTTTGATTCAGAAGGGTTCTTTTTCAACGATCCTTGGACTGGAGAGGAAAGCTGGCTTTCCGACGGGGAATTGACGGAACTGTGGGAGGGGAATGGACGCAGAGCTATGTCTTATTAAATTAACCTGTTGTGCTATTTCATTCAATTCATTGCAATCAACATTTTGTGTAATCAATATATTTTGCATTGAATTGAAATCTGTCCAAACCATAACATGGAAAAAGCTTTTGTTTTAAATTTCAGAATAATTTGGTTAACAGCAGTAAGCAAATTAATGTTTGACATTTTCTTTATGTAATAATGTAAAATATTGATATAACTATTGGTTTTTAAATAGCGCAACGGGTTAATTTAAGAGACTATGGCCGGAGAGAATATCATCAGAAAAACCTCATGTCTGTACATTTCATGAAAAATCAGTTATAATTTTAAGAAATATTTAGAAAGAGAAAGGTGTTCTTATGAAAAAAGCATTGCAGAAGATACTGGCGGCGATATTAATCATTTCCGTATCCGTCAGTATAAGTACAGTTCCCTTATCAGCCGCATCGGCAGCGAAATGTTATACCATCAAAACGGGAAAGACTACTGTCTATAAAAACAAAAATCTGACGAAAGAATACGCAGTGATCCAGGGTCCAGATGAGCTTTTGGTCAGATCAGTTTCGAAAAAGAGCGTAAAGATAACCTGGAAGGAGGGGACAGGGGAGTCCAAGACAGGTTATATCCAGACAAGCGCGGTCTTAACAAAGACCACAGGAAAAAAATATATGGCAAAAGCAAAGGTTAAAGCGTATCGACGTCCCGGTGGCCGGTCTAGCGGGCAGATAATATCCGGACAAGAAGTCATGAAGTTGGGGACAAAGGGGAAATATACCCAGGTCAGATATCTATCCAGTAACGGTGAGCGCTATGCTTTCGTAAAGACAACGGATGCGAAGAAATACATCACGGGCAAAGTGGATCCAACGAAGCCTGTATCCAGCAGCGTGTCTTACGCACCGTATAACGGTGTGCGTTATACTAATAAGGGGCTGAGCAAGGCACGGGTAGCGGCTCTGGATAAGGCTAAGAAGATGGTGACGATCCGTTGGACGGCGCCCTGTGATCTCCCAACATGGGCAGATGGAGCTGGCATATCCAGTGAGGCGGCTGCGGAGGACGGGAGTAGGAACAGGAAGTTTGTGAAAGGGAAAACGTATACAGGAGTCCCCTATTCTATGGTGGATCACAGCTATGATAATACCGCATGGGCGGCTCTTTTGAAAGCTGGCATCACAAAGGGATCCATGACGGGGAGGTTCGGCGCCAACCCCAAGCCAGGCACGGCGAAAGGGATCGACTGCAGCTATTTTGTCTATCAGGCGTTGGGCAGTGCAGTGGGATTTGATAAGATCCAATATCAGGTGACCACGACCATGCAGAACAGCAGATACTATAAGAAAATCAAATGGAGAAAGATGAAGCCGGGCGACGTGTTGATCAATCCCAATCATACTATGCTGTATGTAGGGACTATTGGTGATAGTTATGCAATCTTTGAGGCTTCTTCTTATGAGTCAAAATGCAGCTATAAGGTATACCCAAAGTCATATGTCACCGCAAATTATGGATGCTACAGATTCGTGGGGTTTAGTGATTGAAACAGCCTTATACTGGAGCAGTATGCGATTTAAGATAAAACTATATGAGAAAATTTCACAGGAGGAGCATAAAAATCGCTAGGCGGACGGCCCGCAAAAAGCAACCGCACGATGTTAAACGCGATCCTGTATTGGTTAAACACAGGAATACCCTGGCGCGATCTGCCGGAACGCTATGGCCTGTGGCAGACCGTATATAGCCGGTTCCGCGCATGGACGAAGGCGGGCGCAAAGCCCCCGGAAACTCCTCGCAATAACCCTTTCCGCATTTAATTGCTCGCTTAATTGGAAAAATACGGTTTCCACCCGACGCCTCTGTTTAAATATCATCTGGCGCACTGGTTTTGGCCAATTCGTCTTACTGTTGGAGCGTTTGAAAGCCATAAGGCAGATCCCCTGGCTGGCCAGTTCTTGTGTAAACGCTTCCCCGACATAGCCTTTATCGGCCAGGGCCACAGCCCCTGTCCGTCTCTGTACGAGGTCGCGCAGCCCCTCCCGATCGTCAACAGACGCCGCTGTAACATTAAACGAAGCAATGTATCCCTCTAAAGTGATCAGCGCATGCGCTTTATAGCCAAAATATGTTTTTTTCGAGGGGCATTTTCCATAATCGGCGCCGGATTCACAGAAAGAGCGGCGGTAACGCGCTCTTCCAAACTTACACACGGCAAGCGGGAAACTGTCCACTACAAAGCGGCGGTTGCTGGGAATTGGGAAAACACAAGGTATTTTTTGACGCAATAGCTCTGTTGTTTGAAGCAGAGCGCGCCTTGTCCTATTAAAACGGCTCCGGCTGCAAAGGTTTGGAAAAAGATGGCGGCAGTTTATTTTCCCAAAGGAATGCCCTGCATTTTCCGAGTCTACGCCGGCCAATTCGCCGCAAATGCCGATCGTGATAATTTCAGGGTCAGACAGTTTGGCGTTTTGAATCTGGCGTCTTTGGGTGACTTCCGGCGGAGCAAAACAACGGCACAATTCATCAATAATGACATAGACTGTTAAAATAAAATTTTCAAAAGTTGCGATGGCTGTGGTATGATTATCTTGGAACTTCAACATAATGACGCCTCCTTTCGTGATTTGTATTGGTCAGGTAATTGCGAAACTATGTTCAAATATCACGAGCTTGGTCAAAATAAACAAAACGGAACTCAAAACCGTTTTTCATTCGCTCCTTATTTGTTTATTTTGACCAAACTCTGGTTACGGAAAAGGGCGTTTCGCAAATGCCTATTTGTATCGTTACAAAAAAGAAAAGCGCCGATATTTTTTAATTCGCCAATCCGTTAAATTCCAGGGATTTTTTTCTAAATGTGATAATTGTCACATCTCTTTTTTGCGAAAACGGTTATAATAGTGGATAAATCTTGATAGGACACAGGAGGAAGATAGTTATGCTGTTTGAAGAATGCCAAGGCAAGCAAGGCGTGACCGTCCAGGAAAAACGTTGTCCCCAGTGCGGCAATAATGTGGAGATATTCTCCACGGATATATCGGCAGAGTGTGATAATTGCGGATTCACCATTTATAATGATGCGCTGAGTTGTATCCAGTGGTGTGACTCTGCCAGGGAATGTGTGGGCGACGAAATGTATGAACGTCTGCTGGAAGTGTTGGAAAACCAGCTGGACTTGATGTAAAAAAGCGGGAGGGATAAGATGGAAACAGTAGATGAATATTTAAAAGGACAGGAGATCGACGGGGAACTGATCGCCAGCGTGATGGAATTCCGGAAAGAATATCCGGTAGATGAATGCGTGAAGGATCGGGTCGTCATGCCAGATATGCTGTTTTATGGGAAAGATATTTTACAGATGTCTCTGGCGGCCCTGATGCAGGGAGAAAACCTTTTACTTTCCGGCGCCAAAGCCACGGGGAAAAATGTTCTGTGCGAGACATTGGCATGGATTTTCGGCAGGCCTACTTACGATATTTCCTTTCATGTCAATACAGACAGCGCATCCCTGATTGGGACAGACACCTTCATAAACAATGAAGTACAGCTGCGGAAAGGTCCGGTGTACCAGTGCGCCCAGTACGGCGGCTTCGGGGTTCTGGATGAGATCAACATGGCGAAAAATGACGCGGCTTCTGTGCTGCACGCCGTGTTAGACCACCGTCGGCGCATTGACGTTCCCGGTTACTCCAAAATCACCCTCCATCCGGCTACCCGTTTCATCGGAACGATGAATTATGGCTATGCAGGCACGAAAGAACTGAACGAGGCGCTGGTATCCCGTTTCATGGTGGTGGATATGCCTCCCCTGGATGAAGAGATCTTGTACTTCCTTCTAAGGAAATATTTCCCTGACATAAAAGAAAAAGCGCTGGAACAATTCGGCGGTTTTTTCCTGGATTTGCAAACAAAAGCTTATAACGGGGAGATTTCCACGAAATCGCTGGATCTGCGGGGACTGGTGGCAGCTATCCGGACTGTCAAAAGCAATCTGCCGCCCTTCCACGCCATCCGTATGGGCATCGTAAATAAAAGTTTCGACATTTTTGAAAAGGAAATCATTGAGGATGTAGCGCTAACCCGGATTCCCGAAGAATGGACGAGGGCGGACGTATTTGAGAGGGGATGAGAGGATGAGGGACCGATACCTCCAGATGACGAAAGAGCAGCTGAACGAGCAGAGGATGGAGATAGAAACCAGGATCAAAAACCTGTTCTGGACGGTCAGCGGAGATTACACACTGGATGTGAAGCCAGATCTGAATGCCTTTGCGAAATCCCAGTATATCGCCCTTTATGACGCCATCAAGCAGGGGGCCTTCGCGAAATATTTCGATTCGGCTAAACTTAGCCTTTATCTAATGAAAAAAATTTACTGTTCGGCAAACGAGCGGGCGCTGACAGAGCTGGCGCAGCTGTGCGTGGATACGGCCGTTTACCCTCTGGTGGCAAAAGAGCGGGAAGGAATCGACGGGATCAGAAGACGGGCTTTTCAGGATATTTTAAAACAGCAGCCGGCAGCGATCCATCAAACTTTTTTTACACAGATCAAGCGTCTGATGTTCAGACAGTGGCTGGGCGAGGAAGACAAAGAAGCGACGGATGACATGAAACGGACAGCGGATGCAATCGGCGCTCTAAAGGACGCAAAGGATACCGACGAGATCATCCGCACGATTGATAAGCTTTATAATACAGTATATGACCGGACCTTTGAGCAGGAGCACGGCAGCCTGAGGAAGATAATGAAAGTAACAGAGATGGAACTGGCCCAGTCGGCGTGGCAGGATTTCCTCACGGATGAACAGATGGATAAGGCTCTGAAAAAGGTGTTGGCAGGCATGGGAAAACGAGCCACGAGTCTGGAGATTGACGGAAAGCGGAAGGCAGATCCCTCCCTTTCAGATTTGGAACAGGACACAGACGCAGACAGGCCGGCCTTTGATGAGGAGAAGGCAAATAAACTGCATGAGTATGTGGCGTTACATTTTGGGAGAAGTTTCCTGACTCCCCTGGAGCAGGAAAGGGTGAACGGAAGGCTCTGCCGGGGAATTCACTCCAACTGCACCCTGTATTTTACGGAGGGAATCCTCCATAACCCGCTGAAAAAGAACAACCAGTACCGTTTTACTCAGATGCAGTATGAGAAGAACCGCATGTATTATGGAAAGAACCATCGGATCATCAAGAGGAATATCGCCAACCTGGCCGACGCTTTAAAAAAAACGTTGGCGCTGCGCAGCCAGGACGACACTAGCCGCAGGAATTCCGGGCAACTGATCCCCTCCCGCCTATGGAAGCTGGGACGGACGGAGGATGAAAAGCTGTTTGATAAAAAGATACGGTCGAACAACTCGGAATTTGTGGTGGACGTGTTGCTGGATTCCAGCGGCTCCCAGATGAAACGGCAGTCTCAAGTGGCAATTCAGGGCTATATCATCAGCAATGCTTTAAGTATCGCAGGCATCCCCCACCGGGTGGTCGGCTATTGTACCTTTTGGGGGCACACAGTCATGCACCGGTTCCGGGATTATGACGATGCTAGGGAGATGAATAACAGGCTCTTTGAGTTCAAGGCCTCTGGCGACAACCGGGACGGGTTGGCCATTAAAACCACCTATGATTCTCTATTGAATCGCGGTGAAGAAAACAAGATCCTAATCGTTTTAAGTGACGGCAGGCCCTCCGATCTGGGGAGTAACAGACCAGGCACAAAAAGTCCCAGACGCTATTTTGGTGAGGAGGCAGTGCGGGACACCGCTTTTGAGGTAAGGCGCGCCAGAGCCTGTGGGATCGCGGTGTTAGGGATTTTTACAGGCAGCGACGAGGATTTGTCTGCGGAAAAAAAGATATATGGTAAGGATTTCGCTTATATCAGAAACATCCGCAATTTTTCCCATATCGTGGGAGCCTATCTGCGAAGGCAAATGGAACGAGAGTGAATGAAAATCTTGAGATTTCATCTATCCCAGGGAAAGAGTCTTCGACGTTTCTCTCCCCCCTAATTCCACCAATCTTGGGAAAATTAGGGGGCTTTTTGTTTGGGGATTGAAAAAACTATTGTTCTGCGCGATTTGTTAATGATCTTAAATCACAAGCATCGCATCCCCAAAAGAGAAAAACCGATACCGCTCCCGCACCGCCTCCTCATAAGCCGCCAGCACGCGTTCCCTGCCGGCAAACGCCGAAACCAGCATCAAAAGCGTCGACTCCGGCAAATGAAAATTGGTCAGCAGACCGTCCATCATCCGAAATTTATAGCCCGGATAAATAAAAATATCCGTCCATCCGCCGCCTGCATACAATACGCCGTTTTCATCCGTGGCGGATTCCAATGTGCGGCAGCTGGTGGTGCCCACGGCGATCACCCGGCCCCCAGCCCGCTTCGTCTCATTGACGATCCGTGCCTGGGCTTCATCCACCTGGTAAAATTCCGAATGCATATGGTGTTCCTGTACATCTTCCACCTTCACCGGACGGAAAGTGCCCAGGCCCACATGGAGAGTGACATAGGCAATTTTGACGCCCGCGCCGCGTATATCTTCCATATAAGAGTCCGTAAAATGCAAGCCCGCCGTGGGCGCAGCCGCCGACCCCTCTTTTTTTGCATAAACCGTCTGATACCGGTTCTTGTCCTCCAGCTTGTGGGTAATGTAGGGCGGAAGTGGCATCTCGCCCAGCCGATCCAATATTTCCTCAAACACGCCTTCGTAAGTGAAATGAATCAGACGGTTCCCGTCCTCCACAATGTCCGTAATCTCTCCTTTAAGCAACCCATCGCCAAAAATAAGCCGGCAGCCAGGCTTTGCCTTTCGCCCCGGCTTCACCAGCGTCTCCCAAACATCGCCTTTTCGCCTCTTCAAAAGCAGCAGCTCCACAACCGCGTCCGTATCCGCCTTTCTTCCATATAAACGCGCCGGTATAACTTTCGTGTCGTTCATGACCAGACAGTCCCCCGGGCGCAGATAATCCAAAAGTTCCGTAAAGCGCCTGTGCTCTACGCGGCCGCTCTCCCGCTCCAGACAGAGCAGCCTGGACGCGCTCCGGTCCTTTAACGGATCCTGGGCAATCAGTTCCGGAGGCAGTTCAAAATAAAAATCACTGGTTTTCACGCCTAAATTCTCCTTAACTTCTTATTATAATATATAACTGGACAAAATACGTTTTCAGGTATATTCTATAAGTATAACACAGGTCCAAACCAAAAGCCGCAAATCGTTGCACAATAATTTACCATTTCCGAACCCCTTATCTATATATATCGAACAAAATTCGTAAAATAATACGGAAAATGAGCATAAAATTCCAAAGACTTTTTGTCCATTTTCGTATATCATAGAGAACACAAAGGAGGTGCTCCTAAAATGATTATTATTGGAGAGAA
>CAYOWU010000011.1:0-62529 GCA_964407765.1 uncultured Lachnospiraceae bacterium | reverse complement strand
CGCATAGCAGTCCTTCACCGAATCCACCAGGATGCGCACCGCAAACAGGTCGTAAATCTGGTCCAGCGTCTTATCCTGGTTCACCATTTTCTTGTAAATGCTGAAGAAATGCTTCACCCGCCCCATCACCTGAGCCTCGATGTGAAACGCCTCCATCTGCTGCTTCACTTCTTCCACAATGCGGTTTATGAACTCCTCCCGGATGCTTTTTCTTAAAGAAATCTTCTCCACCAGGTCGTTATACACATCCGGGTTGGTGTACTTCAGCGCCAGGTCATCCAGCTCCACCTTAATCTTGGAAATCCCCAAACGCATGGCGATGGGTGCGTAGATATCCATGGTTTCCCTGGCCTTTTCCAGCTGTTTCACCGGAGGCATGTACTGCAGTGTGCGCATATTGTGGAGACGGTCCGCCAGCTTAATGAGAATGACCCGGATGTCTTTGGCCATGGCCAGGAACATTTTCCTTAAATTCTCCGCCTGCAGCTCCACTTTGTCCGCCGAATAGGAAAGCTGGCCAAGCTTCGTCACCCCGTCCACCAGCAGCGCCACTTCCTCTCCGAACTCTTTGGCCACCTCGTCCACGGTCATCCAGGTGTCCTCCACCGCATCGTGAAGAAGCCCCGCCACGATCGTCTCCTTATCCAATTCCAGATCCGCCAGGATAATCGCCACGCAAAGCGGATGGATAATGTAGGGCTCTCCGGATTTGCGCTTCTGGCCCTCGTGGGCGCTGTATGCCGCGTCGTACGCTTTTTGGATCAACGAGAGATCCGTAGATGGGTGATACTTTTTCACGCCTTTTATCAGCTCGTCGTACAATTCCTGCGGGCTGGTAAAATCCGCCATCGCTTTCGTCCTGGAATCGGCTCTTTTGATATATTCCATTAGTTTCTGCTCCGCCATCCTATCACCTCTGCACTTTTCATTCCTATGTACCTGCGTCTTCGCCTTTCCTGTTCCGAAAAGTATATCATTTTTTTTCTGAAGAATCAATGCAAACAAATAAATTTACCGTATACTTTGCACCACAATCTGTATATTCTTTCTTCCCTGGTATTCGTTGATTTGCGGATAGTAAAGAATCGACACGGATTTACTTTGCGCCAGCGCCGCTTTTGCCGTCTCCATATCCCCGAAATAAATGCCCTCCCGGCTACCGCCGCTTTTGTCGGTGAGCGTCATTTTAGCCACGTTTTTATTTTTCCCGACAATGGAAAACCCGGACACTGCGATGTCCTTCTGGGCAAACAAGGGCTTGGGGTTTCCTTTTCCGAAAGGCTCTAAAAGACCCAGCTGGCCAATCAGCTTTTCCGTCACATAGCTGATGGGCATGGGCACGTCGATTACGTACTTGGGAATCATATCATCGTCCGTCAGCATGCAGTTCTCGTTTAGGCGGCGGCGAAACGCGGCCAGATTTTCCGGTGGCATGGACAGCCCGGCGGCCATGGCGTGCCCTCCGAATTTTGTGAATAGGTCGCTGCAGGACGTGAGCGCGTCATACATGGCATAGGCTTCAATGGAGCGGCCGGAGCCTTTGACGCCCTGCTCACTTTTGGTCAGAATGAATGTGGGTCTGCAGTAACGCTCCCGGATGCGCCCGGCGACGATTCCCGCCAGGCTTTCGTGGCATTCGGGCAGATATACCGCCAGCACCCGGTCTTCCTTCAAATCCCCCTGCTCGATCTGCTCTATGGCGGCTTCCACCTGCTGCGCCGTCATGGCTTTGCGGCTTTCGTTCATGTGCACCAGGTCTTCCGCCAGAGAAGCCGCCTGCCGGGCATCCGGCTCCAGCAGAAGCTTCAAGGAACGCTGCGCCGTGTCCAATCTTCCACTGGCGTTGATGCACGGCCCCAGCACGAATCCGATGTGATAGGCCGACACTTGATCCCGCAGGTTATTGGCCCGCATCAGCGCCTGCAGCCCGGGATTTTCGGTCTGGGGCAAAAGCTTTAATCCTTCTTTTACCCAGATGCGGTTTTCGCCCTGTAAGTCCATCACGTCCCCCACCGTGGCGATGGCCGCCAGCACGAACAGCTCTTTTAGCTCTTCTTTTGGAACGCCGCATTTTTCGTAGAGCGCGGCAATCAGCTTGTAGGCCACCGCCGCACCGCACAGTTCCGAAAATGGATAGCCGCAGTCTTCCTGTTTGGGGTTGATCACCGCGTCCGCCGGGGGGATTTTCGCTGTGCGGCGCCCCTCATGCTCCTCGTAGGGGACGTTGTGGTGGTCGGTGACGATGACCGTCATGCCCATTTCTTTTGCCTGGCGCACCTCGTCAAAAGCGGCGATTCCGTTGTCGCAGGTGACCAAAAGCTCTATGCCGTCCGCGCCCGCCTGCTCGATCAGATGGGGATTCAAGCCATAGCCGTCCGTCACCCGGTTGGGAATATATGTGTCCGCGCATGCGCCGATCCGGCGAAATCCTTTGTACAGCACGGCGGACGCGCACACGCCGTCGATGTCATAATCCCCGATGATCCGCATACGTTTTTGCGCGCGGATTCCTTCCATTATAATGGCGACGGATTTCTCCATGTCTTTTAACAGCCAGGGCGAATGCATGTCGCCCACCGTCCCCTGTAAATACATCCGAATGTCCTCTTCCCCAATCACATCCCGGTTTCGTATAATCCGGGCAATCACCGGATCGATGCCGAACTTCTGGCCGATTCCGTAAAAATCCGCCCGTTTGGCGGCCACCACCCACTTTTCCATACGCCTCATCTCCTTTTTGAAATAACAAAGGACAGGGAAGCGCCTCCATGCTCCCCTGCCTTTTTTATAAATCATCCATTCGCTTTTTTCATCTGTCTGGTCTTCATCACATACCACAAGGCGCCTGTGATGCACACAGAAGAGTAGGCGCCGCACAGGATGCCCACCATCAGCGGGGCCGCAAACTCCCGGATGGAGGAAACGCCCATGACGAACAGCAGCGCCACCATGATGAACGTGGTCAGCGATGTGTAAATGCTTCGGGTCAGCGTCTGCGTAATGCTGGCATTCACTACTTCCTTCAAATCCTGTTTCCTTCCGCCCGCGCCAAGGTTTTCACGGATACGGTCGAAAATAACGATGGTCGCGTTGATGGAGTAACCCAGAATCGTCAGCATACACGCGATAAACGTATTACCCACGGACACGCGCACCAGCACGTAGAACGCCAGCACGAACAGCACGTCGTGCAAAAGGGCCAGCACCGCGCTTCCGGCGAAGCGGATGTCTTTGAACCGGAACCAGATGTAGATCAGCATGAAAATCGAAGCCACGATAACCGCGATAATCGCGTCTCTTCGCATCTCGCTGCTGATGGTGGAGGAAATGCTCTCCGCCTGAATCAAATCTTCGTCCACGTCAAATTCATCCACCAGAGCTTTGTTCAGCTCGTTTCGGGTTTCCAGATCCAGCTCCTGGGTCTTGAAAATCACCTGCTTGCTGTCCACAACCTTGGTGGCCTGCACGTTCTTATCCCCGGTGATTTTCTCAATGATGGGAACTACTTTCGAGTCGATCTCGTCAATACTCATATCCTCCTTGAACGTCACGTTGGTGGAAGTTCCCCCCTGGAAATCCAGGCCGTAGTTCAGGGCCTTGCCCGTTGTCGCGTTAAAGGCGAACATGCCGACGGGCACGCACAGCATTACTACGATGGATACGATAAAGAAAATCTTTCTCTTGCCCAAAAAGTCAATGGTCTTTCTCTCTTTGGCACGGCCGTAGAATTTCTCATCCTGGACGCCCACCGCGTACAGCGCGTTCATCAAAAGCCTGGACACAACCAGCGCCGTGAACATAGAGAAAATGATGCCGATGGCCAGCGTGTAGGCAAAGCCTTTTACCGTGCCAGAACCCAGCCACATCAGCACGAAAGACGCAATCAATGTGGTGATGTTGCCGTCAAAAATGGCGGAAAACGCTTTCTGGAAACCGCTTCTAATGGAAGAGCGGACGGAAATCCCCGCCGCGATCTCCTCTTTGATACGGGCGTAAATAATTACGTTGGCGTCCACGGCCATGCCGATGCCCAGGATAATGCCGGCCACGCCCGGAAGCGTAAGGGTAATGTCAAAGGCGTTCAGCGTAATCAGCACCAGACTGGTGTAGGTGATAAGCGCCAGCCCGGCAACCACGCCTGGCACGCGGTAAGCGATGATCATAAATAAAATCACAAGCACAAGGCCGATAGCCGCCGCAATCAGACTGGTGGAAATGGCTTCTTCGCCCAGCTGCGCCGCCACCACGTTGGAACGAAGCTCCTGCAGCTCCAGCTTCAGACCGCCGATGCGGATAAAGGAAGCCAGCTCCTTGGCCTCTTCAATGGACTCCATACCGTCAATCTGCGCCTGTCCGCCAGTGATGGCCTGCCTTACCTGGGGCGCGCTGATCTCCTCGCCGTCGTATACAATGCTGATGATTTTGCCCACATTGTTGGCAGTGGCTTCCGCAAACTTCTGCGCGCCTTCGTCCGTCATAGTCAGGGTCACGATATACTCGTTGGACTTGGTGGCTTCGTCCTGGCCAACCACGCCCTCTGCGGATGCAATGTCGGAGCCCTCCAGCACCACATTGCCGTCCTCATCCTGAAACACCAGAGAACCCGGCTTTCCCAAATCCTCCAAAATAGCGTTGGCGTCCGTCACGCCGGGGATCTCCACATTGATGCGGTTGTCCCCCTCCTGATACGCCTGAGCTTCCGTGCTGTACTCCTCCACACGCTTCTGCAGCTTATAAACCGTGTCGTCCATATCATCCTGGGACGGATTCTTGTCCACCGTCTGATACGTGATGCTGACGCCGCCGCTTAAGTCCAGGCCCAGATTAATGTTCTTCGCCGATCCAGTGCCCGTAGGCCCCAATCCCACTGCGGCAGTAAAAACTAAAAATGCCAGTATAAGCACAGATACAAGCAATACAGCAATACCTTTGTTTTTTTTCATGATTTCCTCCTTTCATATATCAAGGCGATAGATGATTGCGAAACGCCCTTTTCAGTCACCAGAGTTTGGGCAAAATAAACAAATAAGGAGCGAATTAAAAACGGTTTTGAGCTCCGTTTTGTTTATTTTGAACAAACGGAAGGACTGGAATAACGGTTTCGCAATTACCTAATCAAAGCGATTCGATAAATGCAAAACGCCCTCTTCAATAAACCAGCGTTTGGTCTATGTTGCGCGAACGCAAAATCGCGGCTATTTATTCCATCGCGGCTTTCAGCATAATCGCGCATTCCACCCGCTTTTTCTCCATGGCGCAGCCGATCTCGTAGGCCCGTCCCATATCCCCGTAAAAGTTATGGGAGTTCGCCGCGCACCCGCCGCTGCAGAAAAACCGCGCGAAGCATTCCCGGCAGGCCGGCTTTGTGTAAACGTTGTTGGCTGAAAATCTATCCCGGATCCAGGGTTTTTGGATGCCGTCAAAGACCGTCCCCATCCGAAAATCCTCTTCTCCCACAAACTGATGGCAGGGATACAGATCCCCCCACGGCGTCACCGCCAGATACTCCGTGCCGGAGCCGCAGCCGGAAAGCCTTTTGTACACGCAGGGCCCGCCGGACAGATCCAGCATAAAATGGAAAAACTGAAAGCCTCTGCCTTCCTTTTCCCGCTTTAACATCTCCCGGGCCAAGAGATCGTACTGTTCAAAAATGGCCGGCAGATCCTCTTCCCGCAGGGCATACGCCGCTTCCTTTGGCGCCACCACCGGTTCCATGGACAGCTTGCGAAAGCCCAAGTCCGCCATGTGAAGCACATCTTTGGCAAAGTCCAGATTGTGCCGGGTGAACGTGCCCCGCACGTAATAGTCCTTCTGCCCCCGCTTCTTTACAAACTCCTGGAATTTGGGAATTATATTCTGGTAGCTTCCCGCGCCACTCGGAAATGGACGCATAAAATCATGCACCTTTTGGCGTCCGTCCAGGCTTAGCACCACATTGGCCATCTCCCGGTTCAGAAAATCCGTCTTCTCCTCGTCCAGCAGCACGCCGTTGGTGGTCAGAGTAAAACGGAACTTCTTCTGGTTTTTTTCCTCCAGGCTGCGCCCGTAAGCCACCAGCTCCTTTATCGTCTGCCAGTTCATCAGCGGCTCCCCGCCGAAAAAATCCACCTCCAGATTCCTTCGCGAACCGGAGTTCTCCACCAGAAAGTCCAGCGCCTTTTTTCCCACCTCGACGGACATCATCGCCCGCTGCCCGTGATACTCCCCTTCCTCGGCAAAACAGTATTTGCAGGAAAGGTTGCAGGCATGGGCCACGTGCAGGCAGAGGGCTTTGACCACGGTTTTTCTTTTGGAAAAAGCCTCGATCTCCTCCTGGCAGGCCTCGTAAATATCTCTGGAAAAAAGCTGGCCGCCGCGGATTAACTCTTCACACTCCGCATAGCCCTCCTCTGCCTGGTCCGGCGCATAACGGGCGGACAGATTCTGAAGAATACGGCTTTTCTCCATCCCCTGGTCCATCGCCTCTATTATATCGTATACCATATCGTCCACCACATGAATGGAACTGCTGTTGATATCCAGCACAATATTGTAACCATTATTTCTATACTGGTGAACCAAACCCATGCATATTTCCTCCGTCCCCTTTTTCGCTATTATTCCTCTGCCCACATACAGGGAAGCGGCGGCTTCTACCCCGCGGCTTCCCTGTCTATTGAACAGCTTATGCTTTATTTTGTGTTTTCGCAGCTCTGGTTTCCTACCGTGCAAGATGTTTTACATGCTGACTGGCAGGAGGTCTGGCACTCTCCGCATCCTCCTTTTTTTACTGTGTTCTGCAGTTTTCCCGTATTCAATGTCTTAATATGTTTCATATCTTCCTCCATTTTTTATGTTGCGCTCCGTGCAAAAAAACGGCCGCAAATTTTTTCGTCATTATATCACAAGATCTCTCTTTTTTAAAGTATTTTTTCACAGCTTGGCGGGAACTCTGTAGCAGTTCAGCCATGCGCTATCCCGCGAGGCGTCGGCTTGCACCTGCAAGACGATCCCGAGACAGCCACGCGCCAAACTGCGTTTTTTGCAGTTTGTGTGCATATTTTTGTGACAGTAAAGCCGGAAGGCTGAACTGTTACGGAACTCTTACGAGATCATGCCGCCCAGCGCGCCGCCTCCCGTGCACATGGCAAGCGTGGTCAGAAGATGGCCGAAATCCATGGGAAATCCCCGCTCCACCAGACAGGATACGCCCACCAGCAGCAGAAAATATCCCGCCCCTGCCATAAGGCCCCATATGTATTTTTGTCTCTTCGCCTTTTTGCCCATCACCAGACCGCCAAGAAAACAGGACAGGATATAGATCGCCACAATGCCCACGCCCACGACCTTCTCGCTTAAGTCCATCTTAAATAATAAAAACGCCAGAATCATCAGCAGTGCGCCTGTCAGTGTATACGAGCACAGCATGGCTTTTAACATTGCTTTCGCTTTCATTATACAACCCTCCCATACTATCATATGGGACGGCCGTATATTTATTCCTGTTATTTTGAACCGTCGGATAAATCTTTTTTCGCCCGCTTCTTCTTAATAATCACCAAGGCAATAATGGCCGCCAAAGCCGCCACGCCCACAACCGCAAACGGCAGGATCTTTGTGGAATCCTCCGTCAGCACGCCGGCCAGCCGCTGCCCGGGCGCCTGCTGCCCCCCGTCGGAATAGGTCTGTGAGCCGCCTGCGCTCTGCCCAACCGAAGAATCCGCCGAATCGTCCATGGCAGCCGTATTCCCTTGCCGAAAAGCCGCCGTCGTGGGCGCCGGAGTCACTGTGGACGGGCTGCGTGTAGCCGCCGCAGTGGCTGTGGGCCTGGGCGCGGAGGCGACTGTCTTATCCTTTTTGTCGCCTGCCGAGCTTCCCCCCGCCGGAGTCTCGCCCGCAATGACCCCGCCCACCAAAGGTGTGCTTCCCGCAACGCGGCTCTGGGGCTCTTGGTTTACTTCCTCCTCGGCCTCAGCTTCTTTATTCACCGACTCCTGGCCCGAATCCCCTTCCGGCACAGACGGAGCCAGACCGCCTACGATAATTGTGGAAGCGCCTTCCACGACTCCCACCACAGGAACCGGCTCTGCCTGCTCCGGGACATACTCCATAGCCTCTCCCGCGCCGCCTTCCGGGCCTTCTGGCGCCTGCGTCGCCTCCGCGCCTTCGCTTCCCGAACTTGGAGCGCTTTCGTCTTTTTGCTGAGGAACGTCTGTGGGGCTGCTTTGGCCCGCGCCTTCCGTCTGACCGTCGGCCCCGCTTCCTTGGGCTTCGCTTTTATCCGGGTCTTCTTCTGAATCCCCATCCTTTTCAGGGCCTTGGGAGTCTTCGTCGACATCCTCGCTTTTTGCCGCCGCATCCGCGTCGTCCCCCGGCGTCTGGTCGGTTTTTTCGTCTTGATCCTCCGCCGGCGAAACATCTTCCTTTATGTCCTTCTCCTCCGGCGCCTTCTGCGGCTCCTGTGTAGGCTGCGCTGCCGGCTCCTGGGGCGCGTCCGGCTTTACGTCAGCCGCCGGCTGCTGGACATCGGATTTATTCTTAGAATCGGATTCGTCAGACTTGACCTGGGCGCCCTTCTTTTTATCAGACTTAGATTTATTCTCAGACACGGTCTTCTTCCCCGCATCGGCGTCTGCATCCGCATAAACACTGCCTATGCCCGGATTTAAAACGGCCAGCGAAAACGCCAGCAGCGCACAGCCCACTCTCACCCGATTCCTGTGACGCCATACTCTGCTTGCTTTACGATTGATTTTCTTTTTTATTTTAGACATAATCCACCTCAAAATTATCCAACCTGTTAAAAGATTCTTTCCGATTCCTCTTCAGAATCTGCCCCAATCTAACATTAAGCGAATATATTGTATCACATTCTTTTCTTTTTTGACAGCCCCTTTTCATATTTTTTCCATAGACCCTCCTGAAATCCTTCAGTAACGCTTGCAATTCCGCCGAAAATCATGTATCATTTCTCTAAGCAGCCGCCTCTGAACCGCCCTTGTGAAAATACGGGCAGGCGGCGCAAACGCATGGAATTTTTTTAACAAACATTGGAAAAAGGAGTGAACACAATTGGACTCGAGTGACGGCATACAGATTGTCGTGCTTTTGACGCTTGTCTTTCTTTCCGCCTTTTTTTCGTCGGCGGAAACCGCCATGACAACGGTCAATCGGATAAAAATCCAATCCCTGGCAGAACAGGGGAACAAGAAAGCGCAAACCCTCCTCAAAGTCATCGACCAATCCGGGAAAATGCTCAGCACGGTTCTCATTGGCAATAACATTGTGAACATCTGCGCTTCATCCCTGATGACGTCCCTGGTTATCCGCAGATTCGGCAACATCTATGTGGGCGTGGGCACCGGGATTTTGACTTTGGTCATTTTAATCTGGGGGGAAATCATCCCCAAGACGCTGGCGACCCTTCATGCGGAGAAATTCGCGCTGGCTTACGGACGGATTATTCACTCCCTGATGGTCTTGCTCACCCCGGTGGTTTTTCTGGTAGAGCGTCTGGCCACCGGCTTTATGCTGCTGCTTCGGATCGACCCCAACGCCAGAACCAACACTATGACTGAACACGAGCTGCGCACCATTGTAAACGTCAGCGAACAGGACGGCGTAATCGAAAACGAAGAGAAGCAGATGATCTACAACGTTTTTGACTTCGGGGATTCCTCGGCCAAGGATGTGATGGTGCCGCGCATTGACATGACTTTTGTGGACGTGAACAGCTCTTACGCGGAGCTTATTGAGATTTTCCAAAAGGATATGCACACCCGTTTTCCGGTCTATGAGGAAAATACCGACAACGTGATTGGCATCATAAATATGAAAGATCTGCTTTTGCTGGAACCCGGCCAGTCCTTTGTGCTCCGGGAACATCTGCGGGAGGCTTATTTCACCTACGAACATAAGAGCACCGTCTCCCTGCTTCTGGAAATGCGGGAAGCTTCCTATAATCTGGCCATTGTGCTGGACGAATACGGGGCCACCGTGGGGCTGGTGTCTTTAGAGGACCTTCTGGAGGAAATCGTAGGCGAAATTCGCGATGAATATGACACGGAAGAAGAAGAGGACATTACGGAAATCGTTCCCCAGGAGGAATATCTGGTTCTGGGTTCCGCCCGCATCGACGATATGAACGAGGAGCTTCACCTGAACCTGGATTCGGAAGATTACGATTCCATCGGCGGGTATATCATCGAACAGGCCGACAGCCTGCCGGCGGAAGGCCAGACCGTCACCCTGGAAAACGGCATCCGCTTTCTGGTGGAGCGCATTGACAAAAACCGGGTGGAAAAGGTCCGCGTCTTCATTCCGGAAAATTTCTATAAAGACACAAACGCAGAAAAAGACCTGGAGGATTAGTCCTTCAGGTCTTTTATAATCTGATGAAACTGGCTCCCGCAGCGCTCCATTTCCCCCAGAACCGCCGCAATTCCCTTCTCATGGCAATGCCAGTTCTCCCGGTTGATCCCATCCGCCTCGCAGGGCGCCACGTAGAACTTTGTCCGGGGAAATAAAAGCTGGTAGTACAGCAGGCAGCGGCGGGCGTGGTAATTTTTACAGCAGAGAATGGCTTTTCGGATTTTCAGCCCTTTTTCATCCACAACTTTTCTGGAATAGATGGCGTTCTCATAGGTGTAAGTCGCCCGATCCTCCCTTAAAATGCACGATTCCTCCACCCCGTTTTTTATGAGCACGTCCCGCAAAAAATCCCATTCCGTGTCATAACGGCCTCCGTAGCGCTCCTTTTTATCCAGCGGGCCTGAAAATTCATCGGACAAAATGCTGAACTTGCCGCTGGGCAGCGCATAAGGCGCCACCCCCTCTCTCCACAGCTCAGCCGCCCGCTCCGCCATCTGAGGGTAGCCGTTTCCCGGCACGAATATAATATCCGCGCGCTTTAAAGGCGTTTCCACAAAGATAAAATCCGTAATCTGCCCTAAGAATCTCTCATGCATGACCATTTTCCTCCAAGGCCAGGGGCAAAAGCAGGCGAACCCCCAGCCGTTTTCCGTCTTTTAACGCAAATTCCATGCGTCCGCCATGAGCGGCGACAATCTGGCGCACTACCCGCAGGCCCATCACATGGATATTCGGATTTTCCGACCTTCCCTCCGCGATGGCCGCCGCCTCCGGCGGAATCCCCGGCCCGGAATCCTGAAACGAAAAGCTAAGCCAGCTTCCCTCCCGCTTCATCTGAATCCAGATAAGGCATCCCGGCGCATGCCGGACGCTGTTTCCGATCAGGTTCTGAAACGCGCGGGCCAAAAGACCCCTGTCCGCCTGGATCTGAGACTGTTCCACGTCCTCGTCCACCGCAAGGTCCAGCTGGCAGTCCCCCAGCATTCCTTCATTATAATAGTCGGCCGCAATCTGGCGCAGAAAAGACGCCGGACGGATTTCTTCCATGCGCAGGGGCTGCGCGTCGTATTCCAGCTTGGAAGTCAGGTTCAGATCTTCGATTAACTTCTTAATGTACATGCTCTGGCGGCTGATGGCCTGCGCCTTTCGGCGGCCGCTCTCATCCAGCGCCGGATTTCGCCCCAGGCTGTCCGCGTGGCCCAGAATCAAAGACAGCGGCGTGCGGATGTCGTGGGAAACCCCCGCAATCCAGTTGGTGCGCGCATTGTCCCGCCTGGCCAGCTGGCGGTTCTGCCGCTCCAGAATCCGGGAAGTTTGATTTAACCGGCAGGAAAGCTCTCCCACCATGCCGCTCTCCGGCAGAGAAACTGCCTCGTTGTTGGACAGCCGTTCAATGCCCTGGGCGACGGGCCGCAGGGAACGATAGAACCGATAGCCAAAGAAAAGCGCCAGCAGGAAAACCAGCAGCAAATTCAAGACCACGGTGGAAAAGAAAATCTCCGGCATGTGGTCCAAAAACCGCACGGAATATTCTATGTTAAACCGGGCCACGCTTTCCTTTCCCTGGCCCATCACCAGCACGCCATCCCCGCACGTCCAGGTGAACACCGGGTAATCCTTCAGATACCATTTGCTGAGCACAGACATATCCGCCATGGTGTAGCTTCGGGGAATTTCCGGCGGAAGCTTATACGTCCAGCCGACTTCTCCGTCGCCTTTCACCAGCATTCCCCACTGAAAGACGGACGCTTGAAGCAGGCGAACGCCCTCTTCGCTCATGCGGTAACCGCCGTTCGTTTCCTCCAATTCATCCGCAATCAGCTCAATCTGGCGCCGAACGGAAATAGCGTGCCGGTCATCCGCCAGCCGGGAGCCCCACAGGCAAAACAGAGCGAAATTAAAGGCCAGCGCCAGCGCAGTAATCAGCATGGCCGTCAGCACATATCTGCGTATGATTTTAAACAGACCCTTCATAGGCCATCCTTTTTCTCAGCCGCCAGCCGGTATCCCAGGCCGCGGACCGTGTGAATCCACTGCGGATGAGAGGGGTCCTCCTCGATTTTCTCCCGCAGCCGCCGGATATGCACCATCAGAGTATTTTCGTACCCGTAATAGTTGTCGTTCCAGACTTCCTGGCACAGCGCGTCAAAGGTGACGATGTTGCCCCGATTTGCCCAAAGCTTCTTAAATAAAAGCAGCTCCTTGGCCGTCAGCCGGACTTCCCGCCCGTCCCTCTCCACCGTCGCGTTGCGCAGATCCACCCGGTAGCGGCCCACCTGCGCCGTCTGGCTCTGCTGCGTCTGCAGCGCCGGATACACATAGGCCCTCTTTAAAACCGCCTGGATGCGCAGCAGCAATTCCTGGGGCAAAAAAGGCTTGGTCACGTAATCGTCCGCCCCCATGCCCAGCCCCAGCAGCCGGTTGTTGTCCTCGTCCCTGGCCGACAAAAACAGGATGGGAACGCTGCTGCCCTCCCGAAATTCCCGGAATAGGGAAAAACCGTCCCCGTCCGGCAGCATCACATCCAGAACGGCCAGATGGGGCCGCCGCCGGGCAAACATCTCCCTGGCCTCCCGGCAGGAATACGCCTGCCAAAGCTTCTGATAGCCTTCCCGTTCCAGCATTTCCCGCAGCATCTCCTGCAGTTCCCGGTTGTCATCCACCAACAAAATCTCACATGCATATAAATCCATCTGCAGCGCCTCCTAAGCTTCTTCTTCCCGCAATGCCAGACAAAACCGCGGATTGTCCCGGGCCGCCTGCGAAAGAACCTGAAACAGCCTGTCCCCATAAGGCCCCAAAGCCTCCCGCAGCTTGTCCTCATGGACAATGGTAAGCCGAACGTCCTCTGACAAATCCGTCAGACAGTCGTATAAAGCATCCAGATTCCCTCCATACCAGTCCGGAAAGCCCAGGCTTTCGGACAGCCAGCCGTGAAGCCGCTCTTTATCCTGCACTTTTTCCCCATCCAGCAATGCCTCCGTCATCCGTCATCCTCCCCGTATAAAAGCGTAAAAGTTTTATAGTGGTCTTCCGTATAATAAATCAGCCCGTCGCTGGAGTATACAATCCGCTTGGCGCCCCGGCTGTCCGCGCCCAGCGTGTCAATGTCACATTCCTGGTAAGACCGCCCGGCCTTCTCGGGAAGCAGCCCCTCGTAATTTCCAAAATGGCTTCCGCCGATGCATTTTCCCGGCGCATACGGCTCCAGCGAACCTCCCTGCCAGCCCAGCTTCTGCGCCTCCTTTTTGGTGATGAAATTCTCAGGCAGACAGCCGTACAAATGCAGATATAAAGCCACGTCGTCCTTGGAATCATAAGTTCCATCCTTTGGTAGGCCGACATCCTCATCTTCCGTAGCGCTTTGTGTGGCCTCCTGCGCCGCCGCAGGCTGGGATTGCCCCAAATCCGCCGACGCGCCTGCGCCGCAGGCCGTTAAAAACAGCGCCAGCATACAGGCGAAAAGTATGTAAATCCGTCTCTTCATTTTTTCTTGTCCCCCTTTTTTACAAACAGTATATATGCTGACCGCAAGTTTGACAAGGCTGGAAAAAAATTAAGCTAAATGTAAGGCAGCCGTCAGCCTGGTTTAAGCTTCCTTTTGTATACTCTTTACATCTTAAAAATAAATAGGCAATTGCGAAACCGTTATTTCATATCTTCTGTTTGTTTAAAATAGACAAAACGGAGCTCAAAACCGTTTTTGATTCGCTCCTTATTTGTCTATTTTGAACAAACTCTGATGACTGAAAAGGGCGTTTCGCAATTACCTATAAAAATAAAACACATAAGGAGGCACCTATGGAAACAATCATCGAAACCGAAGCCCTCACCAAGCGCTACGGCAAAAAAAACGTTGTAAACGAGCTGGACATGAAAGTCCCCCAGGGCAGCGTCTACGGCTTTCTGGGGCCAAACGGCGCGGGAAAGTCCACCACTTTGAAAATGCTTCTGGGCCTGATTCACCCGCTGCAGGGGCGCATCCGCATTTTGGGAAAGACCTTAACCGCCAAAAACCGACTGGAAATCTTAAAAAACACCGGCTCTCTCATCGAGTCCCCCTCTTACTACGGGCACCTGACCGGGCGGGAAAACCTGGAGATCGTCTGTACCTTAAAAGACGCGCCAAAAGAAGAAATCGACCAGGTCCTGGCCCTGGTCCGCATGGAAAATCAGCAGCACAAGAAAGCCAGCCATTACTCCCTGGGCATGAAGCAGCGGCTGGGGCTGGCCGCCGCCCTGCTTGGACGTCCCCGCCTGCTTTTATTGGATGAACCCACCAATGGACTGGACCCTGCAGGCATTCAGGAAATACGGGAGCTGATTGTCTCCCTTCCCAAAAAAACCGGCATAACCGTACTGATTTCCAGTCATCTGCTCAGCGAAATCGACCAGATGGCCACCCACGTGGGCATCATCGACCAGGGACAGCTGATTTTCCAGGACCGCCTGGCCGCCCTGCATGAGCACAGCCGCTTCCAACTGCACATCCGCTCCACCGACAACGCCGCCGCCCTGGCCGAATTAACGCGAAAAGGCATTGCCGCCGCCGAGAGGGACGGGCAAATCATCCTAAAAGACGCCAGCGACCAGAGCGTGACCCGCGCCATACGCCTTCTGGTATACGCAGGCATCGGAATCCTGCGGGCGGAAGCGCCCCAGGTGAGCCTGGAAGACATTTTCCTTAAGCTTACCGGAAAGAAGGTGAGCCTATGATCCGGCAGCTTCAGGCAGAACAGATCAAGGCCCGCCGAAGACACGTGTGGGCCGTCACCGCCGCTTTGGGCCTGCTGCTCTGTCTGTGGGGCACGTTTAATTTCCGCCACGCAGACGCCCAGGATCTAGCCCAGGGCTACAGCGGACTTTTTTACCAACTGCCCCTTTTGAATACTGCTTTGCTGCCTCTGGGCCTGGCGGTCATCGCCAGCCGACTGTGCGACTGGGAAATCAAAGGGAATACGCTGAAACTTCTGTGCACCCTCCAAAATAAAGGACGCTTATACGACTGCAAGCTGCTGATGGGCTTAAAACACTTGTTCTTCATCGCCTGCATGGAAACGGCGGGCATTCTCGTGGCCGGCGCTCACTTTCATTTTACGGAAAAACTGAAAATCAGCCTGCTGCCGCTGCATTTTATAGGAATCTTCACCGCCGGCGCCTTCGTCTACCTTTTACAGCAGACCCTGTCCCTTCTGTGGGAAAACCAGCTGGCGCCCTTGGCGGTGGGCCTGATCGGCTCTTTTGCCGGACTGTTCTCCTTGTTTTTTCCCAAAGGGATCTCCCGGCTGATTCCCTGGTCTTATTTCGGCCAGTTTACGCCCATTTGGATGGACTGGAACCGGGAGACCCGACAGCAGCGTTTCTACCCGACGGAATTTCCCACGGCCCTTTTCCTGGGATTTTTGGCGGCCACCGTGGGCGTGTACATCATCGGAAAGCTTTTGTTTTTGCGAAAGGAGGACTGACATGCTGATTCGATGCATCCGAAGTGAAAATAAAAAACTAAAACATTCCATTCTCTGGCTGGCCTGCCTGGCAATCCCGCTGATTCCCGCCGTCATGGGGACCTTCAATTACCTGGGGAATCTGGAAATCCTCACGCCGGGCTGGCACAACCTCTGGACCCAGGAAACTCTGTTCTACGCCAACTTTTTTAGCGCGCCTCTTATGGGGCTGTGCTGCGCCTATCTGTGGCGGCTGGAACACCGAAACCACAACTGGAACGCGCTGATGACCGCGCCTGTGCCCGTCTGGGCCATGGTTTTGTCCAAATTTGCCGCGGCTTTGCGCTTCCTTGTCATCACCCAGCTCTGGGTTGGGATTTTGTTTTTGGTCAGCGGGAAATGCATCGGCATGGAGGGCCCCGCGCCCGTGGAAATCTTAAGCTGGCTTTTGCGGGGCACGCTGGCCGGAACCGCCGTCGTCGCGTTTCAGCTCTTTCTCTCCATGGCCATCCCCAGCTTTACTCCGCCCATTATCCTGGCTTTTATCGGCAGCGTGGGCAGCGTTTATGCGGCCGCCAAGGGACTGGGTTTTCTATCCCCTTACGCGCTGCTGATGCTGGGCATGAACGCCAACCACCCGGAAAATATGCTAAAAGGGCAGACGCTTCCTTTCCTGGCCGCTGTGGCGGGATTCCTTTTTCTTTTCATTCTGCTGCCCATGGCCTGGCTGAAGAAAAAGGATATTAAAGCTTAAGGAGATATTCTTTCAGAAAATCATAGATCTCATCGGGCATGGGCGGGCATCCGGGCAAATTTTGGGAAAATCCTCTGGTGCAGTTTCCGATTCCCAGCTTGCCGGACTGCTTCTTATACCCCTGACCGATGCAGATCTTCGTGTCTAATTTGCCCAGCAGCCCTTCCTCCCGCAGACGGTCCAGCGCCGGGAGCAGATACCCATAACAGGCGCTGCAGGACTCCACTTCCTCCACCGCATCCTGCAATTCCACCACTTTGCGGCTCTTGGGCACGGAAAAGTCCTGAAAATCCACCTGCGACAGCTCCCCCGCTTTGTACTCGTGCACCTGCGCCTGCGTCCAGTCGCCGCAGCCCGCGCCCAGCTCTTGCGCCATGCCGATATACGGCACATCCTTCTTTTCGTATCCCATCATATGGCATACCCAGGCATCCACCAACACCGGGTCCGCCGCCGTCCAGATCTGGTTTCGCACCACGGGATTGCCCCCGTCCTCAAAGTCCAGATCCCCGCAGATATGGTCCACCACAATGAAATCCTGCCGGATTCCCGCCGCCAAATGGGCGATGGGACGGTGCAGGCCCATCTGATGGAAACGCCGTTTCTCCGCGTTGGGAATCAGCCCTTTCATGTTTTTCAGGGCGCAGGTAATCTTGGTCTGGCAGTGGCCCTTCAACACCGGCGCATTAATCATAAAATCCACCGAATCCGCGCAGTCACACACGGCCAGCTCCATGCCCCTGCAGTCTTTTTTCTTCCAGGAATCCTTCTGCGCGTCCACAAATTCTACCTGATAATGCCGGCAAAGCTCATCATAGCCGCAGACCCGCGCCGCCTCGGAAGTCTTTGCCCCCACCCAGGCGCCCTCCATAACCGCAATCCGTTTCACGCCGTACATCTGCAGATATTCAATGATCCCGGCCACGACCTCCGGGTGGGTGGTGGCGCCTTGCGATGCCTTGGATGGGGACACCAGATTGGGCTTAATCCCCACTTTGCAGGAGCGGTCCGGTATCCGCCCGATCAGATCCGAAGCCTCCAAAAGCTCCCGAGTCATCTCCTTGTAATTGGTTCCATGATTGACTAAAATCTCTTTCTTATCCATATGCATCTCCTGTTTTTCTTAAATACTATCACAGAATCCGCAAAATGAACACACCTGCTAAATTTTTTATGTGAAGGCGGCATGCATTCAGGCACGCCAAATACGCCCGCTCAAGTTTTCATTTATGGTGAAGCGTTGTCCTCTTTGACACTGCCCTATCCATATACCAATCCCTGGAAATTTCTCTTGTTTTTTTCCTGTGTCTGTGATATATATGGTATTACTATAAAAGCGCCGCCGATTAAACGGCAGACATCCGGGGATGCGAAATACGCCCGCACAGCTTTCATTTATGGCAAAGCGCCTGGCTGCGGGCGCATGTAGATTTACTATAAAATTAAGGAGGTTCTGACGAATGAAAACGGTCCGCAATCAGATTACCGAAGGCGTGATCTGGAAACAAATTTTGATTTTCTTTTTCCCCATTGTTCTGGGGACTTTTTTTCAGCAGCTTTATAACACGGTGGACACCATTATTGTAGGCCGTTTCGTGGGCAAGGAGGCCCTGGCCAGCGTAGGCGGTTCGGCGGGACAGCTGGTGAATCTGGTGGTGGGGTTTTTCACCGGGCTGACTTCCGGCGCCGCCGTCGTAGTCTCTCAGTTCTGGGGCGCCAGAGACCAGGAACGCGTCAAAGAAGCCGTGCACACGGCCTACGCCTTTTCCATCGCCGCCAGCTTCATTATCACCGCACTTGGAATCCTTCTGGCCCCGACGCTTCTGCGGTGGATGCGCACGCCGGAGGAACTGATGGGAGGTTCTGTGCTGTACCTGCGCATTTACTATGTGGGCATCCTGTTTGTGTTCATTTTCAACACAGGCTCCAGCATCCTGCGGGCGGCCGGCGACTCCCGGCGGCCTCTGTACTACCTGATTGTATGCTGTATTTTAAATATTGCGCTGGATGCGTTCTTTGTGCTTGTCTGTAAGATGGGCATTGCCGGAGTCTCCATCGCCACCGTCCTGTCCCAGGCGGTCAGCGCTTTTTTGGTCACCCGGGCTTTGACGGGCGCCGAAGACGGGCTTTGCCTACGCCTGCGGGGCATTTCGTTTACCCCAAGGATTCTGCGCTCCCAGCTCTACATAGGCGTGCCCACCGGACTGCAAAGCGCCATGTACAGCATCTCCAACATTATCATCCAGACCGCCATTAACCGCTTTGGAACGGACGCCATGGCCGCCTGGGCCGCTTTTTGGAAACTGGACGCCATTTTCTGGATGATCAGCAGCGCCTTTGGCATCTCCATCACCACATTTGTGGGGCAAAATTACGGTGCCGGAAAATATTCGCGAATCAAAAAAAGCGTGTGGATCTGCGCCGGCATGCAGATTTTCGCCTCGGTTCTCATCTCCGCCACGTTCCTGCTCTTCCGGTCGCCGCTTCTTTCCGTCTTCACCGCCGACCGTTCGGTGATCGCAATCGGCTGCGGGATGATTGCCATACTGGCGCCCTTTTACGCTTTCTTCACCCCGGTGGAAATCCTCTCCGGCGCTCTGCGGGGCATCGGCGACGTACTGATTCCCACCGCCATCACCGTCTGCGGCGTATGCCTGCTGCGAATCGGATGGGTTCTGGTGGCGCTGCCCCTGCGGCCGGACATCTCCACCATCATGGCCGGCTACCCCGTCACCTGGCTGCTCAGCGGCACGGCTTTTTTGATTTATTACGCCATTCGGATGCGCCGGTTTGGCGCGTAGGCGCCGCAAAACCATTAAAACGAAAGAGGCCATCGAAACAGTGAGCAAAAGCTCCCTTTCGATGGCCTGAAATTTTTACAAAACCTTATTTGGCGTCTTTGGAAATGCGGATCACGCCTTTTACAATGTCCGCCTTGTTATGAATGCTGCGGTCCATGCCTTCCTGCACGTCATCCAGATCAAAGATGTCTGTGACAATTCCCTTTAAGTTCACTTTTCCGGCCGCCACTGCGTCGATGGCCATAGGATAAATGTGACGATAGCGGAACACGCTCTTAAAGGTCAGCTCTTTATCCAGAAACAGACTCATGGGAAGCGTCATCTCGCCGCTGGCGCTGTAGCCCACCAGCACGATGTTGGAGCCTTTCTTGGCCATATGGATGGACTGCACCGTAGTGATCTGGGTGCCCGCCGTCTCAATGACCAGGTCACAGCCTTTGCCGTCGGTGAGCCGCATCACTTCTTCCACCGTATCTTTTTCTTTACCGTTGATTACGCCGTCGGCGCCCAGCTCCATGGCCTTGTCCAGACGCTTCTGCATGATGTCCGCCACGTAAACCCTGGAAACGCCCATGGCTTTTAAGGCCATCATGCTCACCAGACCGATGCATCCAGAGCCCATAACCACCGCCGTCTGTCCTGCGTGGGCCTCGCCCTGCACCGCCGCGTGGAATCCCACAGCCAGCGGCTCGATGAGAGCCCCTTCCAGCGTGCTCACGTTATCCGGAAGCTTGAAGCACAGACCGGCCTCGTGGGCCACATACTCCTGAAATACCCCGTCCACCGGAGGCGTGGCGAAGAAGACCACATCCGGGCAGAGGTTGTATCTGCCTGTCTTACAGAACTCGCACTGTCCGCAGGTTTTCCCAGGCTCTAAGGCCACCCGGTCCCCCACTTTCAGATGCTTCACGTCCTTGCCCACTTCCACAACCACTCCGCCGGGCTCATGTCCCAGAACAAACGGAGGCTTCACCACATAATCCCCGATGGCGCCTGTCTCATAATAATGCAGGTCAGAACCGCAAATGCCCACGTAATCCAGCTTTACCAGCACTTCGTCAGCAGCAGGCGTCGGGATATCCCTCTCTTCAAACCCCATCTTTCCGATGCCCAGCATCACTGCCACTTTCATCTTACCTTCCATTAAACAGACCCTCCTTCATACATTTTCTTGACACTTTCTTAAACATTTTATTTAAGTAATTATATTATGCCTCGAATCCGCCAAAAAGTCAATGCGGCTGTTGAAAAATTTCCGAAAAAATAGTATGTGGTTTATCATCAAACCTCATCTGCCGCTCTCCCTCTGAATGGGAAAAGCAATCCATACTTTAAACAGATCCCCATCCAGATACAGCTTAAATTCTCCCGCCTGCAGCTCGGTCAGGCTTTTGGCTATGGACAGCCCCAGGCCGCTGCCCTGGGTGTTCCTTGCGCGGTCCCCCCGGACAAAACGCTCAGTCAGCTCATCCGGAGAAATGTTTAAGGGTTCCCGGGAGATGTTTTTCATGGTGAAGACCGCCTGCAAACCATCAGCTTCCAGCTCCACGTAGACCCTTGTGTGAGGCATGGCGTATTTGTACACGTTCTGGTAAATGTTTTCCAGGATGCGCCACACTCGCCGTCCGTCCGCCCGGATCACCGCCGGTTTGTCGGGAAGCCGCTGGATTAACTCCAGATCCTGCTGGCCAAATTTCTCCTGGAACTCTCCGTTGGCCTGGAGGACCATTTCCACCAGATTGAGATCCTTATACTCCAGCTTCAGATTCCCGGCGCTGGCCTTGGAAGCCTCCACCACATCTTCCGTGAGTGTCTTTAGCTGCTGGGACTTTTTTTCCAGAATGTCCAGATAACCCCGGACCTTCTCGTCGGCCAGCTCTTCTCTTTTTAACAGATCCACATAATTAATGATAGAGGTCAGCGGCGTTTTGATGTCGTGGGATACGTTGGTAATCAGCTCCGTCTTCATCCGCTCGCTTCTTAAGCTTTCGTCCACCGCTTTGTCCAGGCCCGCCCCGATCCGGTTGATGTTCCGGACGAAGTTTTTCCGGTCAAAGGTCAGGCCCTGTTCCGGTATCTGCCAGGCGATGTCCCCGCCGGCAATCCTTTTTACGCCTTTTTGGATTTTCTGGTATTCCACTGCCACTTTCACAATCCATCCAACGCCCGCCGCCTGGGTCAGAAACAGTAAGAAAAACAAGAATCCGCCTCCGTAGGAAAAATTTCCCAGGCACAGCGTCAGGAAAATCTGTATGAATAAAAACCCGCCCAGCGCGATGATTTTCCTGGGAATGTCTTTCAGCGCAAAAAACGCTTCCTTTGCCCGCCTCCAAAGGCTGTTTTTCCCTATGCACAGCAGCTTTCTTAAAAGGCTGTTTTTCCAGAGGGTTTTCGCCTTAATCCGGCGCGCCAGGCTTAGATAGCCCCACAGGAAAAATAAATCCGCCGCCGCCATAAGCGCCGCCGCCACACATGTATAGAACCGCACCTGCACGGCTGTGACGGAACCGCCGTTTAAATATTCGGAAATCACGGAAGATCCTAAAATTCCGGTTTCTACGAAAAACCCTGCCAGACAAGCCCAAACTATAATCACCATCGCCGCCGCAGGCTCCGTTTTCCAGCGGTCGAAGAAGTTCAGGGCGATCCGGCCGTCTTTTCTGCCTCGTCCGGCGGCGAGCGTCAGCCAGACAAAGGACGCCAGGAAGAAAAGAACGCCTGCGACGCACACGCCGATGGCTTTTTTCAGAATGGACGTATTGCGCTCAAAGGCGTCCCGCGCTTCGTACAGCCAGTCCTCCACGGGAAAATCGGAATCCACGGCCACGGCGAAGGCGTAGTTGCCCTTTCCAAGCGCCGTGCCGTCCAGCGTGTTTTCCACGCAGTGCTGCCAAAACTCCCGGCTGCCGTCCATATTGCTGTCGAAGTCCGATTCCTGGGGACTCTTGGTCAGAATTGTATAGCTGCCCAGCTGGCGGAATTTGTCCAGGTTTTCTCTCCAGGCGTCGAAACTTTTCCATTCTTTTTTATTGGAATAGGCCCGCTTTTCGTCCAGGTCCACGTAGAGATAATGCGCATTGGTGTCCTGCGCGCGCTCGTACTGATAGGCTTCAAAGGATTCCACCTGCCCGGCGATCCCGTCGATGGTTCTCTCCAGCGCACAAAAATAATCCTCCAGACCGCCGCCTTTCTCGTCGGCGACATCCAGCAGGCTTTTTGCGCCCTGGGGCTGGTACAGCTCATCCAACTGAGTTCCCTCGTAGAGCCAGAAGCTGGAGTACAGCGTATTTTTGTCCGCATCCACGATGCGGTCCGGAAAAATGTCCGCCGAAACCTCATAGGCGTAATCTCCATAGGCTTCATCGATACTGTAGGCATACTCTTCTATCACCGAATTTTCCAAGGCGTTCAGCACATCCTGAGGGTCCTGTTTTTGTTCCTCGTTATCCCACTCAAAGGCCAGCTCTCCCGACGTAAGCCGCTTGCGCAGGTCTTTCACGTAAAAATAATCAATGTCGCCATCGACGCGCTGGCAGACCAGAATCTTATTTTTAGCGAGGCCGTCGCCCTTGTTCCATTTTTCTTTTTTCCAGTCCAGCAGTTCTCCCAGCGTGTAAGTCAGGCCGTTTACGTCCTTTCCGGTGATTTTTCCCCGGTCGTCGTATTCCAGCACGTCCACCAGCGTGTCGTTATTCAGCTCCCCGGAGCCGCCCAGCGCCTGCGCCTCCCCGTAATAGTCCAGTTCGCGCATAACCCGCTGCCTTAACTGGCCGCGAAAGGTCCCGCTTTTTAGGTAACTTTGCTCTTTATTGTCCAGCAGCAGATCCGTCGGGTCCACGTCGGAAACCGCCCGCATCCACAACAGACTGACTACGATCCCCGCCGCGGCCAGACAGGACACTGCCACGCCCAGTGCTTTTCCCCAGGGGGATTCCAACCATTTTTTCATAAAAATCCGCCTCCCTTTTAAATGATTTCCACTTTATAGCCCACGCCCCAGACCACTTTCAGATACCGGGGTTCTTTGGGATTGATCTCGATTTTTTCCCGGATGTGGCGGATGTGAACCGCCACGGTGTTTTCCGCGCCGATGGCCTCCTCTTTCCAGATGTATTCGTAAATCTGGCTGGTGGAAAACACCCGCCCTTTATTCTTCATCAGCAGCAGAAGAATCTGATACTCAATGGGCGTCAGCCGGATCAGCTGCCCGTCCAGCGTCACTTCCTTGCGGTCGTCGTCCATCACCAGGCCGCCGGTTCCGTAAATCCCCGCCCTGGATAAATCCGGGCTGGCGCCCAGCTTGGTGTAGCGCCGGATCTGGGATTTCACCCGGGCCACCAGCTCCAGGGGATTAAACGGTTTGGTCAGGTAATCATCCGCCCCGATGTTCAGCCCCAAGATTTTGTCCGCGTCTTCTGACTTGGCCGACAGGATAATGATGGGAACCGCGTTGTATTCCCGAATCTTTAAAGTGGCCCGTATGCCGTCCAGCTTTGGCATCATAATATCCATGATAATCAGCTGGACCTCCTGCTCTTTGAGTATTTTCAGAGCTTCCATGCCGTCGTGGGCCTGGAACACCTGATAGCCTTCCTGCTTCAAATAGATTTCAATGGCTTCCACAATCTCCGGATCGTCGTCGCATACCAGAATGCCCGCCATCTCGTTCCCCCCTTTCTGTAAAATAAGGATAGCGCCTGATTCTTAAAACCATGGTTGGAATTTTTTTAAGATTTTCTTAAAATCCGCTCCTGCAAAAAGGCATCCAACTATCTGCGTGGTTGAATGCCTTTTTTGCATCTTTATTTACTTATGGATTCTTCCTGCAGCTTATCGAACTGCGCCATGCACTCGTCTACGGAAGCGCCGTTTAAAAGCTCCCGGACGATCAGGCAGATGTTCCCCCACTGCTCCACCTCCATGCTGGCATTGGATCCAAGCACGTAGACATTTTCATTGATCCGATCGTTGAGCGGCTTTAACGCGTCTACGCATTCCACCTCAACATTCTTGGACGGCGAAATCACCTGGTTGACCTGGGAATATACCTGAAGCGCCTCGTCGGAGAGCATAATATCCAGCATCTTTATGGCATCCTCGTAATTCTCCGCCTCCGGGCCTACGCCGTATCCGGACATGGAAATAATCGGCATCTGCCCCAGGTGGGTGGGAAATCCGATCACCTGCATGTTAAAATCCGGATCTCCGTAGGCTGTATCCGTATTGGCCGCTCCCCAGTATGCCATGACAATAGGCGTTTTCTGGCCGAGAAAATCCTCCTTCTCGCCTTCAATGGCCTCGGAAACATACGCTTTCTCAGCATCCACATAGCCTCGGTCTATCAGCTCCTTCAAAAACTCAAAGCCGGGACGCATGTAATCGCTAAGCTTCGCCTCTCCGCTGTTTAAAGCCGCCACTTCTTTTTCCGTGTCGCCTCCGTTGTACATGTCCGCATATGCCTGGGCAATGACAAAACACTCCAGCCACCAGCGGTTGGCCCCTATGGGCGTTTCAATGCCCTTTTCCTTAAATGTCTCACAGCACGCCAAAAATTCCTCCTCGTTGTTGGGAAGCTTTAATTTGTATTTGTCGAACATATCTTTGTTTACGAACAGGCCGTAGGCCACCACCTCCTGCGGAATGGCCACCAGCTTTCCATCCACCGTATTGGCTGTTCTCACAACCTCCCGCAGATTCTTGGCGCTGTCCAGGCCGGACAAATCCGCCAGCCGTCCCTCCCGGCCAAGGATCTGGATGGTATCCGGATTTAGCAGATACAGGTCATCCATATTGTTGCGCGCCCGGTCCAGCGTCACATCGTCGTAGGTTTTATCCTGATAGTCTTCCGCCGTATAGGTCCGAAATTCCATGTACGTACCCAGCTCTTTTTCCGCCATGAGCACCGTCTGTTCATGGGCCGTTCTCGCCGTATTGTCCGCATCCGGGTCGGATTTTTCCATCGGCCCGAACAGATTGACGATTTTTTCGTTCTCTTTCGCGCTGCCCGCCAGATTTTCATTGGACATATGCTTCTGGCCGCCGCAGGACGCGGCCGTGAAAATCATTGCTCCGGCCAGCAGGAGCGCCCCCATCTTTCTGGTCTTCTTTCTCATTTTTTCGATTCCCTCCTTATAAAAATAAATCCGGAGATTGCGAAACATCCCTTTCAATGACCAAAGTTTCGCAATTTCATTAAAAAATTTATATATATAGATGAATGGTTTTCTTTAATAATTTCATGTCTACAGGCTTGGCAATGTGCGCGGTCATTCCGGCGTCCATAGCGTCTTTTACGTCTTCCGCGAAGGCGTTGGCGGTCATGGCGATGATGGGAATAGTCTCTGCATCTTCCCGCTCCATGGCGCGAATCACCCGCGTGGCCTCGTACCCGTTCATCACCGGCATCTGCACATCCATCAAAATGGCGTCGAACTCTTCTTTGGCCGCCCGGCTGAAGCGCTCTGTCACCAACTGGCCGTTTTCGACAATTTCGCAGGTGGCTCCTTCCACATCCAGAAGCTCCTCCAGGATTTCCGCGTTGATCTCGTTGTCTTCCGCCACCAGAAAATGCCTCCCCTCCAGTGCGCGCTCTTCCGTCTCGTCCAGATCCAACGTAACCTCAACGTGACCCGCCTGCATCTCCAAAAGCTTTTCCTTAAAAGCGGACATAAAAAACGGTTTGGCCAAAAATCCATCGATGGCCCCGCAAGCCGCCTCGCCTTCGATTTCCTCCCAATCGACTGCGGTCAAAAGGACTCTCGGCGCATGCTCCAAAAACAGCTCCCGCATCCGCCTGGCGGCCTCTAAGCCGCTCATATCCGGCAGCTGCCAGTCCAGCAGAACCACATCGTAACATTCTCCCCGGCGCACTTTGTCAATGGCCTCTTCTCCGCTTTGGGCTGTGTCCACGCCAACGCCCGCGTCTTCCATAAGCATCTGAATGTTTTTGCAGACGTCTTTGTCATTGTCTGCCGCCAATATGCGGGAAACGCCGCTTTCCTCCCAAAACCGCTCGTCCGCCTGGCCGTCCGGTATACGAAGCTCCAGCTCCACCGTAAAAAGCGTGCCCTTATTTACCTCGCTTAATACGTCAATGGTTCCGCCCATCAGTTCCACGATGTTTTTCGTAATCGCCATGCCAAGCCCGGTGCCCTGGACTTTGTTGGTGGTGCTGTTCTCCGCCCTGGTAAATGCGTCAAAAAGGATTTCCAGATATTCCGGCGCCATCCCATAGCCGTTGTCCTCTACCTCAATCCGGATGCGCTCATACTGACTGGCACGCTGCGGAAGCCCGATCATCCGAAAATACAAATTTCCGCCTTCCTGGGTATATTTTACGGCGTTGGACAGCAAATTAATCAAAATCTGGTTGAGCCGCGTCTCGTCGCCAACCAGGCGTTCATGCTTTACGCCCGTCACCGAAACCTCGAAACTCTGGCTCTTTTCCTTGGCCGCCGGACGGATAATGGCGTCCACCGAAGACACCATGTCGTTTAAGTTAAATTCCTCCATGTTGAGCACGACTTTTCCGCTCTCAATCTTAGACACGTCCAAAACATCGTTGATCAGGCTGAGCAGGTGCTGGCCAGAGGAAGTGATTTTCCTTGTATATTCCCGCACCTTGCCCGGATTATCCGCATCCTTGGCCAGCAGCGCGGTAAACCCCAGTATGGCGTTCATGGGCGTGCGGATGTCATGGGACATATTGGAAAGGAAGGTGGTCTTGGACCGGCTGGCGATCTGCGCCGTCTGCAACGCCTCCGCAAGCTGCTTGTTGAGCGCCTCCCGCTCCCGTTCCTGTTCCTTCCTGAATCTTTCCCGCTGCCTTCTGCCGAAGAAATACAAAGCGCAGCAGATTATGAACGCCACCAGCATTACAACCACTACCGCAAAGATATTCTGATTAACCGCCCTGCCTTCCTGCTGAATGGCCTCGATGGGCACATAGCCGATGAGATAAATCGCCCCGTCGTTGACCGCCCACATATAGATCAGCGATTCTTTTTCCTGGATATCGTGATAAAACATCACATTCTCCCCGGACTTTATCCCCTTGGCAATTTTTTCCTGAATATCCTTTTCCAGAATACGGTTGGCCCGGAAAAAATCCTTCAAATTGATGTGGCCTGCCTCCCGCTCCCCGGCCCTTTTGGGCTTTAACACGAACCGCTCGCTCTGCCCGTCCATCAGATAGATGGTGGCGCTTCCGTTGTAAAATTTATTGGGCAGCGGTTTGTCAAAGGAATCGTAGATATATTCTACATAAAGCGTCGCAATCTCCTGCCCTTCCCGGACTACCGGACATTTCATGGTATACGCCCAGGTCCCCAGGCTGTTTAAATAAGAGCCGGAAACAGGCATGCCGTCCACAGTCCTTCCGGATGAAAAGTCCAGCCCCTCTGCGGAAAACGATTCCCCGGTGTTGGAAAAGCCCTCCTTCTCCCCGGTCTTCACCATGGACACTTTAATAATGGTTCCGTTCCTGCTGTAAGAGCGGATAAATTCCTCCGGCCGATCCATCACCGCCAGCTCCTCCGCCATCATCTTCTGAAATTCCGCCTCTTTTTGTAAAATCACCTCCACGGTACTCTGAATCAAATTCAGGCTTTCTCCCAGATTGTTGACCGCAGACTGGGACATTTCCGACGATATCTTCCCAGCAATGGAATATACAACGCCGCCTAAGATACAGAAAACCAATATAATTGGGATAATAGAAGAAATTCCCTGGACTTTTTTTTCCTTTGCTTGCCTTTTTTCCATTTAAACTATTAACCTTTTCCCGTTGATAAAATTATTATACCATATGGCCCCCAAAAAGTCATTTTCTTTCAGAAAAAAAGGATCAAAAAGGGAGCTTCAAAAGCCCCCTCCAGATTTAATCTAAAATATTAGTCCAGATATTTCACAGCCGTGCCATAGCACATAATCTCCGCAGCGCCCTGGGCCACTTGCGCCGACACATAACGGACGCACACCACCGCGTCGGCGCCCATGGCCGCTGCGTCTTCCTCCATCCGCTGGGTGGAAATGCTGCGGGCATTGGCCATCATCTCGTTATAGGAAGTCAGCTCTCCGCCCACCAAGGTTTTCAAACTGTTCATAAAATCCTTTCCGAAATGCACGCTCTGCACGGTGCTTCCCTTGGCAATGCCCAGCTCCTGCAGTTTCCGGTCCCCAATCTGATCTTTTGTAACAAGCAGCATATTTTTTCTCCTCCTTCCTTTAAACTTTTTCTAAATAATTGCGAAATGCTCCTTTCGATAACCAGAGTTTGTGCAAACCTGCTAAATTTTTTCGATAATCACGCCGTCCCGATAGGCCTGCAGCAGCTGTTTCAACTCCTCAATGCGCTCCTTTAGCTCGTTTCCCGTGTCCGTGTCCCCCACCAGCTTGCGCCTCTGGGTCAGCTTCACGGCCACCCGCTTAGATATGATGTCCGCCTCTTCCTGCACCGCCGCTTCCGCAGTGGTGAAAGGCTCGTGGGCAGATAAAAGCAGCCCAAAGGAATTATAAATCAGCGTATAGCCGGCAATTCCCGTCTCTTTCTGATAAGCCCGGGAAAATCCGCCGTCGATGACCAGCACCTTACCTCCGCATTTCACCGGACTCTCCCCGGATGCATGATGCACCGGCATATGTCCGTTAATGATATGGATTTCCTCGCCGGAAAGGCCGAATTCCAGCAAAATCTCGTCCATAATCTCCGGATCCTCCAGGAATTTATAATAGGGGTTCTTTACCTCCTTATGGGTTTCCTTTTCAGCCAGAAAATACCGCTCGAAAGTGGCCATCTTGTCTTTGCCGAACAGCGGCGAGTTGGCGCCGCACCAGATATACCACATGATGTCCTCACCTTTTTTCTTCTCCTCCGGATCCTGGGCGAAAAATCCCTTGCGCACATAAACCTCCAGCGCATCGTACAGCGCTCTGCCCTTATAGGATTTGTCGTAGACAAGGGCTTCCTTTAAGCTTCCGTCGGCATTTAAAGGCACGCAGCCATGATACATCAGGTTCCCGTTAAATACTTTGTATAAACTTCCTTTGTTTAAAAGCAGCATCATATGCTGCTGCATCTTCTCACATTTCACAAAGGCCGACTGCAGACGCTCCATCACCTCCGCCTCTTCCGGGGACAGGGCGTAGGGGTTCTTGGGATCGATGGTGGGGAAATTCGTGTCCAGAAGGGGATATTCCTTCCCGTTCATTTTCAGAACGCCCCGCTCGTAATCAATCCGGTGCAGCAGGCGGCGGTCCTCCATCTGAAACGAGGGCCTTCTGGCAATCAGCTGGCCTTCCAGCTTGAACTGGATGATGGAGATGGCTTTGTGCATCTGCATATTCAGTTTGGCCTCTTCCTGCCTCTCGCTGCCGCTTCCCTTGATTTTAAAACAAGCGCAGGGGTCATCTCCATAGGTGGCCATGGAGAAAGTGGCCAGAGGCAGCAGGTTGATGCCGTAGCCGTCTTCCAGAATGTCCAGATTTCCGTACCGGGCGCTGATGCGCACGATGGTGGCGATGCAGGAGAGCTGTCCGGCCGCAGCGCCCATCCACACAATGTCGTGATTGCCCCACTGGATGTCCAGGGAATGGTAGCTCATCAGCTTGTCCATAATGAAATGGGGCGCCGGCCCCCGGTCATAAATGTCCCCCAGCACATGGAGATGATCGATGACCAGCCGCTGGATCAGCTCCGCCATGGCGATGATGAAGTCCTCCGCCTTGCGGATGTCGATGATGGTGGTGACGATGGAGTCATAGTAATCTTCCTTGTCCACCACTTCCTTTTTCTCCGTAATCAGCTCTTCGATGACGTAGGCGAACTGGCTGGGCAGGGCTTTGCGCACTTTGGAGCGGGTGTATTTGGAAGCCACCGTCTTGCAGATTTCAATGAGGCGGTAGAGGGTGATTTTATACCAATTCTCCATGTCCTCCTCTTCCTTTTTTACCAATTCCATCTTCTCCTTGGGATAATAAATCAGGGTGGCGATGGATTTCTTATCCGCCGTGCTTAACGTATGCCCGAACACATCGTCGATTTTGTGGCGAATGGCCCCGGAGCCATTTCTGAGCACATGTGAAAACGCCTCGTACTCCCCGTGCAGGTCCGTGAGGAAATGCTCCGTGCCCTTGGGCAGGTTCAAGATGGACTGCAGGTTGATAATCTCCGTGGCCGTCTGGGCGATGGTCGGGTAAAGCTCCGCCAAACGCTGCAAATACTTTAATTCTTCTTTTTTCATGCTGCCTCCTCTCTATACATAAAAATATTTAGGTATTTGCGAAATGCCCCTCTCAGTAACCAGAGTTTGGACAAAATAAACAAATAAGGAGTGAATTCAAAACGGTTTTGAGCTCCATTTTGTTTATTTTGTCCAAACTCGAAACATAAAATAGCAGTTTCGCAATCGCTTACATAAAAATATCAAACAAGGAAATCTGGTTGGACTGGGGAATGTCTCCGAATAGGCGCATGCTCTCCATCAGTTCAATCACCGTCTTGCTCACCTTGGTGCGCTGGCGGAAATCGTCGATGGAAAGGAATTTCCCCTCCCCGGCCGCTTCCACCACCGCGTCCGCCGCCTTGTCCCCCAGGCCTTCGATGCAGTCTAGGGACGGCATCAGCTTCCCGTCCACGATGCGGAACCGGTGGGCCTTTGACTGGTAAATGTCAATGGGCACGAAGGAAAATCCCCGGGCGTACATTTCCTGCACAATTCGCATGTCTTTTAGGGTATCCTGCTCCTTCTTGGTCAGCGCGTCCCCCCGTTTCTTAAATTCCTGCATGTGGTATTCCAACTTTTCCTTTCCCTGGCACATCAGCTCATAGGAAAAGGACGTGGCGCGGATGCTGAAAAAGGCCGCGTAGTAGGCCAGCGGATGGAAAATCTTATACCAGGCGATCCGGTAGGCCATCATCACGTAGGCCGCCGCGTGGGCCTTGGGGAACATGTAGGAGATCTGCTTGCAGGACCAGATATACCAGTCCGGCACGTTATTCTCCTTCATGATCTCCTCCCATTCTGGTTTCAGTCCCTTTCCTTTCCGTACGCTCTCCATGATGGTAAACGCCTGGCTGCTCTCTACGCCCTGGTTGATCAGGTAAGTCATGATGTCGTCGCGGGTGCAGATGGCCGTGGAGATGGTAGCCTTTCCCTCCTGAATCAAAACCTGGGCGTTTCCCAGCCACACGTTGGTTCCGTGGGACAGGCCGGAAATCCGAATCAGATCGGAAAAACAGGCAGGCTTAGTGTCTAAAAGCATCTGGATGACAAACTCCGTGCCAAACTCCGGGATGCCGAGGGCCCCCAGCGGGCAGCCGCCAATGTCCTCCGGCGAAATTCCCAGCGCCTCTGTGCTGGAAAACAGGGACATTACATCTGGCTGGTCCAGCGGGATTTCCCTGGCATTGGTTCCCGTCAGATCCTCCAGCATACGAATCATGGTAGGATCGTCGTGGCCCAGAATATCCAGCTTCAGCAAATTGCCGTCGATGGAATGGTAATCAAAATGGGTGGTAACGATGTCCGAGTTCACGTCGTTGGCCGGATGCTGCACTGGCGTGAATTTCTCGATTTCCTCTCCCAATGGAAGCACGATAATCCCGCCGGGATGCTGGCCGGTGGTCCGGCGGATTCCCGTGCAGCCCTGGACAATCCGAGTGATTTCGCAGTTGCGCTTTCGTATGCCTTTTTCCTCAAAATAGTTTTTCACATAGCCAAACGCCGTCTTCTCCGCCAGGGTGCCGATAGTTCCTGCTTTGAAGGTCTGGCCTTTTCCAAAAATCTCCTCCGTGTAGCGGTGGGCCACTCCCTGGTACTCCCCGGAGAAATTCAGATCGATATCCGGCTCCTTGTCCCCCTTAAATCCCAGAAACGTCTCAAAGGGAATGTCGAAGCCCTCCTTCTTCAGCGGCTGGCCGCAGTTGGGGCAGATTTTATCCGGCATGTCGCACCCCACCCGGCCCACAAAGGCCTTCACCTCCGGGGAGTCGAAGTCACTGTAATGGCAGTTCTTACAGTAATAATGGGGCGGCAGCGGATTCACCTCGGTGATGCCGGCCATAGTGGCCGCCAGGGAAGAACCCACCGACCCCCGGGACCCCACCAGGTAGCCGTCCTCGTTGGACTTCCATACCAGCTTCTGAGCGATGATGTACATCACCGCATAGCCGTTGGAAATGATGGAGTGAAGCTCTTTTTCCAGACGGTTTTCCACAATTTCCGGCAGCGGATCCCCATAGATTTCGTGGGCTTTCTGCAGACAGATTTCCCGCAGGTTCTTATCCGAGTCCTCGATGACCGGGGGAAATTTATCGGGATGAATGGGCGAAATCTTCTCGCACATGTCCGCAATCTTGTTGGGATTCACGATCACCACTTCCTCCGCTTTCTCGTCGCCCAGGTACCGGAATTCCTCCAGCATTTCCTCGGTGGTGCGCAGGTAAAGGGGCGCCTGCTCGTCCGCGTCGCCAAAACCCTTGCCCGCCATGATGATCCGCCGGTAAACCTCATCCTCCGGATCCATGAAATGCACGTCGCAGGTGGCCACCACCGGCTTGTGAAACTGCTCCCCCAGTCGGACAATCTTCCGGTTGATCTCCATCAGGTCTTCCATGGAATGGACTTCTGTCTTGTCACTGGCGATCATAAACTTATTATTCCCCAGGGGCTGGATTTCCAGATAGTCGTAAAAGGAAACAAGCCTGGCGATTTCCGGAGCCGGCGCGTCGTTTAAAACCGCCTGATACAGCTCTCCCGCCTCGCAGGCGCTGCCGATTAAAAGCCCTTCCCGATGCTTTAAGAACACGCTTTTGGGCACTCTAGGACAGCGGTGGTAATATTTCAGGTGGGACAGGGACACCAGTTTATAGAGGTTCACCCGGCCTGTCTCGCAGGTGGCCAGGATAATCGCGTGGTGGGTGGGCAGCTTCTTCACCTGGCTCTCCGACACGCTTCCCTGGACATTTAACTGCTCCAGGTCATAAATCTCCCGCTCCCGGCACATTTCCACAAACTTCACAAAAATCTCCGCCGTGCAGCCCGCATCGTCCACGGCGCGGTGATGGTTATAAAGGGGAATCTGCAAAGCCTTGGCCACCGTGTCCAGTTTGAAACGGTTTAAGGCTGGCAGCAAAAACCGGGCCATGCCCACGGTGTCCACCGACGTGAAATCAAAGGGCAGCCCCAGCTGCTGACAATTCTGCTCCACAAACCCCACGTCAAAGGAGGCATTGTGGGCCACCAACGCCGCCCCCTGGCAAAATTCCAGGAATTTCGGCAAAATCTCCCCGATCTCCGGCGCGTCTATCACCATGGAATCATTGATGCCCGTCAGCTGCTCGATCCGGTAGGGAATGGGCGTTTTGGGATTGACGAACGTAGAAAAACGGTCAACGATTTTCCCGCCCTCCACCCGCACCGCGCCGATCTCGATAATCCGGTTGGCGATGGGGCTGAAGCCAGTGGTTTCCAGGTCGAACACCACGAAATGATCGGTCAGCCTTTGCCCTTTGTCATTTTGCACCATCCCCTTGACATCGTCCACCAGATAGGCTTCCATGCCGTAAATCACTTTAAAATCCGCGTCCGGCGGCACGCATCCGCCCCAGGCGTCGAAGCAGTGGTGGGCTTCCGGGAAGGCCTGCACCACCCCGTGATCTGTGATGGCAATGGCGCGGTGGCCCCATTCGTAAGCCCTTTTGACCAGATCCCTGGCGTCCGTCACCCCGTCCATATCGCTCATCTTGGTGTGGCAGTGAAGCTCCACCCGCTTTTCCGGGCTTGTGTCCATGCGCTTGGCGGTGAAGTCCCCGATTTTTTTCACGCCCCGCACCGAGCCGATCGTCAGCTCCCCGTCGAAACGGTCGATGGACGTAACGCCCTTGATTTTCAGAAACGCGCCCTTCTTGATGGATTCCTTGATTTCCGGAACCTGGGCGTTTTCCAGAAACATTTTCACCACAATGCTGTCGGTAAAATCCGTGACAGCGAAAATCAGGATGGTCTTCTCGTTTCGGATTTCCCGCTCGTCCATGGAAATCACCTTGCCACGGATAATCACCTCGCCCATCTCGCCGACGATGGCGTCCAGGGCCATGGCCTCCCCCTCAAAATCCCTGCCGTAGACCAGATCCGGATTCCCGGAACGTTTGAGCGTCTGATACGCGTTTTTGGCGGATTTGCCGGAAAAAGCCGGGCGGGCCGGATTTCCCTGGCCGGATGAAACAGATTTTGACGTTTTCGCATCCGCTGCATCCGAACCGCCCAAGGATGCCTGCTGCAGCGCCTGCTCCACTTCCTGTTCCAGCTTCTTCTCGGCGTTTTTCCGATATTTGCTCTCCGAATGGGCCACGAACTGAGTCTCCACCTTCAAATCCATGCCGCAGCGCTCGCAGAAGACCTTTTCCAGATATTCCACCAACACTTCCCCGCGCTGCCTTGCAATCATGGAATCAGGAATCAGAAGCCTCAGGCTGTGGGCCTGGGGAAATTCCATCCGGGCGCCCATAAATAAATTGTGCTCCAGTTGGTTGTAAGCCTTCAATTCCTCCAACATGCTGGGCCGGTACGCCTCCATAAAGTTCTCCGGCGTGTACTGCTTGGATAAAAGGAACCGCTCGATGATTTTCACCTGCAGATTGAGCTGCCCGAAAAACTGACGGCGTATTTCCTCTTCTGCCTGGAAAATGTATTTTTTATGAATCCAGCGGTCGCAGACCAGATAAACCCGCAGCCAGGTGCGCTTTGAATTGCAGGTCACGCGGGTGACGGCCGCGTCGTTCAGCCATCCTCTCATCTCCTCATCTACTTGCAGATTGGGAAATACGTCAAAAAATTTCTTTTCCATCTTCGTCTTACCCTTCCCAGCGCAGCAATTCTTCCTGAAGGCAGGACAGCAGCTCTTCCTCCGGCGCTTTTCGCACGATCTCGCCCTTTCTGAACAAAAGCCCCACGCCTTTGCCCCCGGCGACGCCCAGATCCGCCTCCCGAGCTTCCCCAGGACCATTGACCGGACAGCCCATGACGGCCAGCTTCAAATGGACGTTGGGATGTTTCTCGGCGTATCGCTCCGCCATCTCCTCCACCTGGTTGGCCAGGCCGATCAGATCAATCTGCGTGCGCCCGCAGGTAGGGCAGGAAATCACTTCCACTCCCTGACGACGCAGGCCCAGACTTCGCAAAATCGCCTTGGCCGACCGGATTTCCTCCACCGGCGGTCCGGTCAGGGACACCCGCAGCGTGTCGCCGATGCCCTGATAAAGAAGGATGCCAAGCCCCACGGCAGACTTGATATTCCCGGAAAACAGCGTCCCGGCCTCGGTGATTCCAATGTGCAGGGGATAGTCCGTCTGCGCCGCCAGCAGCTCATAGGCCGCCACGCACATATTTACGTCGGAGGACTTGATGCTGATCACCAGATTGTCGTAATCCCACTCTTCAATTATGCGCACTTTCTCTAGGGCGCTTTCGACCAGTCCCTTGGCCGTCACGCCTTTGTATTTCTCCAAAAGCTCTTTTTCCAGAGAGCCGCTGTTGACTCCCACCCGTATGGGTATGGCCCGCTCTTTGGCTGTCTTCACAACAGCCCGTATCCGATCCCCGCCTCCAATATTTCCGGGATTGATGCGGATTTTGTCCGCCCCGTTTTCCATGGCAGCGATGGCCATACGGTAGTCGAAATGAATGTCCGCCACCAGCGGAATGTGAATTTGTTTTTTGATTTCCTTCAGAGCCAGGGCGGCCTCCCCAGTGGGGACCGTGCAGCGGACAATCTGGCAGCCCGCCTCTTCCAGCTCCAGAATCTGCGCCACGGTGGCCTGCACATCCTCCGTCTTTGTATTGGTCATGGACTGGATTAAAATGGGATTTCCGCCGCCGATTTTACAGTTTCCGATTGTTACGACTTTTGTATGGTCCCGGTGCATGACTTGCCTCCTCCTTGCCTGTTTTTATCCGGCATTTGCGAAACGCCTCTTTTTGCCCAAACTCGCCACTTTTGAAGGAAGCTTCGCGTCAACGCTGAATTTCCAGAAGCTTGCTCTTTAATTCCGCCTCCATCTGCTGCATCTGCGCCTCTGCCTCCTGCCGCTTCTGATGGCCTTCCTTTTGAATGCGCAGCACTTCGTCCAGTGTCTGAATCAGCGATTCATTGGTATGCTTCAGGGTTTCCATGTCCACGATGCCCCGCTCGGACTCCTTAGCCGTCTCCAGAGTGGCCATTTTCAGGGTGTCCGCATTTTTCCGGAGAAGCTCGTTGGTCATGTCCGTCACCGCCCGCTGAGCCCTGGCCGCCTCGGTGGAATGGGCAATACCCAGTGCCAGCGCCATCTGGCTTTTCCAAAGGGGAATGGTGTTCACCAGCGTGGACTGGATTTTCTCCACCATCAATGTGTCGTTATTCTGCACCAGCCGAATCTGAGGCGCGGTCTGGATGGAAATCATTCGGGTCAGATCCAGGTCGTGCAGCTTCTTCTCAAAACGGTTGCACATGCTGTCCAAATCCCTGGCCGCCTGGGCGTCCTCGGGAAGGCCGCTGGCCTGCGCTTTATCCATCAATTCCTTTAACTGAGTTTCCCGCACTTGCTGAAGCTTCTTTTTGCCGGCCAGAATGTACATGGACAGCTCCTTGAAATAGCTTAAATTCAGCGCGTACATCTTGTCCAGCGTGGCTGTGTCCTTCATCAGGCGAACCTGATGCTGCTGAAGGGACTCCACAATCCGGTTCACGTTCACTTCCGCCTTGTCGTACTTGGCCTTCATGGCGTTGATTTTGTTGGCATTCTTCTTAAAAAAACCGAAAAACCCCTTTTCCTCCTCCGGATTCTCGAAGCCTCTCAGCTCTTTTACCAGCCCGGTAATCAGCTCCCCGGCCTCCCCCAGCTCCTGGGTCTGCACGTTCGCCAGCGCTGCCTCGGAAAAATCCGCCATCTTCTTCTGTGCGCCTGCGCCGTACTGCAAAATCAGGCTGCTGTTGGTCAGGTCAATCTGGTTGGCAAAATCGTCCACCATTTTCTGCTCCTGGGGCGTAAGTTTCGGCTCCTCAATCTTGGGCATGGCCGGCTCCTGGGGTTCTTTTTTCTCTTCCAAAGTCTCTTTCGGCTGCAGTTTTGGCTCCAGCGTCAGCGTGGGAACCGGAATCTCCTCCTGAAAAGCCTGCAGCCCGTTCATCTCGTCACTCATATGATTTCTCCTTACATTTCATTTTATCCTATAGGAAATTGCAAAACACCCTTTCAATAACCAGAATTCGTCAAAACGCTTTTGAACTTCGTTTTTTATTTTGACCAAGCTTGTGACACTTGAAAGCAGTTTCGCAATTATGCATTTTATTTCATTTTAAATTCGTCCCCGATCAGTCCTTCCTGCGCCAGCAGCGTCTGGAGCACAGAAATGTCTGTGGACACATCCCACGCCGTATCCTTGAAAATGGAATCCAGCAGCTTTTCAAACGCCTCATTAAGCGTGTCCAGCGTGTCCTCAATCTCCCGTTTGGAATTGACGATATTTTCCCCCTGCACCGGCTGGGCATCCAGTTCCGCATAGGCTTCCAGTAATTTTACAGTGGTAGGAAGGTAGTATTCCATCATCTTCTTCAGCTCTGGCGCCACTTCCGGGTGGGCTTTTACCCGCCGGAAAATATTCTGCACAATCAGCTCCATCCTGGATATTTTGCCGGAAATCTCCTGCCCGGGAATCAGGTCATTGCATTTGCGGATGTGATCCAGATAGGCGCCGCCGTCGGCCAAAAGCTCGCGAACCTCTGCCGGCACATCGTCGGTCTTCTTCTCCGGCTCTGGCCGGGCCGCCCTCTCCTGGCGCTCCTCCAGCTGCCTCTGGGCCGTCTTATACTGATCATACGCCTGATTGGTGGCGATCAGGCAGGTCTCCTGGCTGTCCAGATGGCCTTCCAAAAACATTCCCTTGTGCAGCATCTTTTTTACGTCCTTTTTGATAAAAGGCAGAGGCTTTCCCAAGCTGCGGGAGAGCTCCTCCAGCTGGCAGTAACCCCTTCCCCGGATACAGTTCACATACCGGCGAAACCGCCTGACAATGCCGATTTTTTTTATTCCGCCAAAAAAGAGTGCGCCAAACGCCAGCGTGGAGCCAAATAAAATACTGTTGGCAATTTTCAGGCCCACGGCCGCGCTGTCTGAAACGGCCGGATACAGCAGGGCGACTGTCAGGCAGACGAACAGGGCCACAGCTGACCCCGCCGCCGGCACGCCGCCCAAAATGGCCATGACATAGCCCGCCGCCGACATGCCGGAGACATTTTTATAAGGCCCCGGAGGAAGAAACTTTTTCCCCCGGACAGCCGGCTGGTTGATCCGCTGGTCGTTGAATCGGGGACCCTGCCGCGCCCAGCTCTGATTCCTCTGCCCGGAAAAAGACTGTCCCGGACGGGGTTGTCCATCGTCCCGGATCTCCCAGTGGCCGCCCGCCTGCCCGTTGTTTAAGAGATTGCCCAGACCGTCCACCGCCCCGTTGATGGCGCGGTTAATCCCCTGGTTGAGCTTGCTAAAATCCTGGGAATTGATGGCGTCCTGCACCATATTTTTAATGTCATTGCCCAATTGGTTCCAATCCTGATTCCCCATGCTACCCTCCTGAAATCCTTTCGCTTTCATAAGATAAATCTGTTTTATACATAAAATATTATAATGGAAAGCGCATGAAAAAGCAATCGGCATTCACAAGCATCTTCAGGGCAGCAGCATGGCCTCCTCCTCATGGACAATGATTTCCTCCCCTTCCTGTCCGTCCCCTGCATCGATGAAATACAATATATCCCCACAGGGCCGCTCTCCCGCCGCGTCGGTGAGGTCGTTCAGAATCCGGCCTTTAAACACCAGCGTGACAGAGCCTCCGCCGTCCAGATTGTAGGCGTAATCACAGCCCAGATCCAGAAAAACCTTCTGCAGCTCTTCATAGGTCATGCCCTTGGAGCCCCCGGCGCCGTTTCCCTGCACCGTCACCAGGTAGTATTCCCCCGGATTTACCATGCCCACGGCCGTCCGCTGGTACCGGTAGGCCTGCTGGAAATCCCCGGAAATGGGGTATTTTTCGCCTCCCTCTGCCAAGGTGGGACCAAAACAGTATGTATCTTTCACGTTCCTTTTTTGCAGCTGCCTGGCCGTGAGCCCGGCCGCCGCCGTGAACATTCCGCCATCGCCGGTGACGCACATGATGTTGCCGTTGGAGGGCAGATTTTTATAGATTTTTCCACCCTTAATCATAGTTTTGCCTGGCGCCGGCTCCCCGCTTTCGTAGGAAAATCCGCTGCCGTTTACGCCGATAACCCCGTTATGGGCGGCCATTTCCTCCGACGTAGTTGTGCGCGGATTTCCATACGTACCGCCGCACAAAGCGGAGCAAAGCTGCGCCGGGGTGAAGGTCTGCACATGGCAGACCCAGTAGCGGGTGTAAGACGTTTCCCGCTTCTCCACGCTCACCTTTAGGGTGCTGGTTTCGTAATGCCACGGATCGTTCACATAATCCCACTCCCCCGAAATCCGGTCGATGACTGTCTGGAAGGCTTCCTGCATCTTCGGGTATGACTCCGGCATCTGCCAGATCAGCCTTTGGGCTTCCCGGAAAATCCGGTTGTTTTTGGCCGTGTTCATGGCAACAGAATCATCCTTCTCATCGTAAAGCTGCGCAAGCCGCTCCTTTGCCTTTTCCATCTGCAAAATCGACTGCGCAAGCGAAGAAGTTTCTTCCAGGATGGCATACGCCTCTCTGGTAAACGCCTCCTCTTCCTGCCCATAATCCTTCCGGAACTGCTTTATCTGTCTTTTCGCCTGCCGGGCCGCCTCCGCCGCCTGATGCGCATCCGCCAAAACAGCTTCCTCCGCCCCCGCCTGCGAAAGCGCCTGGCCGATCTTTTTGGCCTCATCGGTAATCTTCTTGGTCTTCTGCCTGCGAAGCCGCTCTGCTTCCTCTTTAGCCTCCCGGCGAAGCTCCTCTTGTTTTCTTGCCGCCTGCTCCTTTTGGCTTTTCACAAACTGCCCATAACCCGCAAAACAGCCCGCAAAAACCAGCAAGAGAAGCAGCGCGGCGAATATTTTTTTCTTTTGAAACAACAATGGTTTTCCAACGCCCTTTCCGTTATGTTAATTCCGCTATGCGGGTAATTCCCACGTAAATCTCCTGGATTTTGTACCAGGTGACATAATCTATAATCCCGGACTGGGGAAGCCCGAAAACCCGCTGGAACGCGCGTACGGCTTCCTTGGTGGCCTCGTCGTAATATCCGGTGATCGGTTCCATGGGAATGGCCGTGTACACCTGGGCAATGGCGTCCAGCTGCTCCTGAATCTGGGTCACCTTCTGGCCGGAAGCGCCGATATCCAGATCGTAACGGGGCCAAGAAGCGGGAATCCCGGAAATCTCCTCCGCCGTGTTGATGTACAGGGAATCCCCATAGTAATACCGCAGGATTTCAATGGCCGAATAATTCCGATCCCCCAGATACTTGGATCCCCACTGGCTCATCCAGTTGGGGCAGCTCACCCGCTGGCCGTCGCAGTATTGGGTCAAAATAGGCTGGCGCACGTTGGGCCGAGACAGATAATTGGTGAATAATTCGTCCACAATCTGGGAAATGCTTGTAAAAATATTTCGGTCCGGTATCCATTTGTGGTCAAAGGCCGTAGAGGACGTGATGGTAAAATCGTAGCCCTTGTTCCTGTACCACTCTGTGTACACGCGGTTGAGGGTAAAAGACATAATCGCCAGCACATTTGCCCGGATGGTATCCGCCGGCCAAGTGGCGTAAATCTCGCTGGAAGCCACATTTTTGATATAATCCTTGTAGCGCACATAATAATCCCTGGCCGTATTGTCCGACGGCACTCCGTCATGAACCACCACGTATTCCGGCGTCACCACCCGGCTGAGCACGATTTCCCCGGTCTCATCCATAGACTTAATCTCATCCTCCGGTATCTTGGGCGGATAATCCCCATAAAGCGTGTGAGCCGGAATTACCAGATTGTCGATCTGCTCCCCGGCCTCCTGGGGTTCCAGACGGACATTCTGCAAAGCCGTGGCTGTGGGCAAAATCTCCACGCCGCTGATGTCAAAAGGCGTATAGCCCGGTGCGGTCACATTCAGCGTATACTCCGAATAGGGCTGAATTTCTCCCGGCTCCAGACTGTACTCCAGCGGCGGCGCCGGAAGCTCCAGAAAAGGACTCTGCCCGGAATCATCTGTGGTGATTTCCTCCAAAATCTGCGTAGGATTCCCCGTATAAGACACCTGTATCCGCGCGTCTTTGATGGGAACATTGCGAACCGTGGACTGCACATGAATCTGCAGCTTTCCCTTGTCAGTCTGATCGCTTTGCATAATGCGCATATCGTTATTCATCCAAACCTCTTATTGGGCGCACGCGCCCGAATCTAATTGATGTTATATTAATATATGTCATCGGAATACAAAACGTGCTTTGCAAAAAACGAAAACTCACCCGCCAGAAAGATGCCCCACAAAATGTTTTTGCAAACCGGCATCCTCCCGTCAGGTGAGCGCGTCATTTCCCTACTCTAAAACAATTTCACAATATCGTGATACATCACCACAAACATCAGCGCCATCAGCAGCACAAAGCCCGCCATATGGATCATGGCCTCCGCCTGCCGGTTCACCGGTTTTCTGCGGATGGCTTCCAGGATCAGAAAAACCAGGCGGCCCCCATCCAGCGCAGGAATAGGAAGAAGATTCATCACGCCTAGGTTGGCCGACAAAAGCACCGCAATATTCAGCATACTGGCCCATACGACCATGCCGCCTTCCGGTTTTGCCGCCTCGTACGTGTCGCCAATCACGTCCACCACGCCTACCGGCCCGGACAAATCCCGGATGCCAAACTGGCCAGTGAACAGTTTTCCCAGACTTACCACCGTTGTGCGAATCCAATACTTCACTTCCAGCGTGGCATATTTCAGCACATTCCAGGAAGATGCCTTTTCCCGCCCCATGTTATAACGAAAGCCCAGCGACGCCTGGGTGCGGCTGGCGGGCGTCACTGTAATTTTCTGGCTTTTTCCGTTGTGTTCATAGGTAATGTCCAGCGGTTTGTTTTCCAGAGGATGCTTCTGCACATACGTCTCGTAATCCTCCTGGGTATCAATGGCCGTGCCGTTAATCTCAGTAATCACGTCCCCCGCCTGCACACCGGCTTTCTCCAGGGGCATGCCCTTTATCAGCGAAGCCACTTCCAGTTTTTCTGTGCCCCCTCGATTGAAGCCCATCAGATATTTCTCTGTGATTTCCGGCTGGTAAGAAATGTTTTGTTTTTTCCCGTCCCGTTTCACCGTCATCTCAATGGGCGCGTCCTCCAGCTCGTTCAGGGCCAGCCAAGTGTTCAGATCCTGCCCAATGTCGATGGCATAGCCCTGAAACCTTGTGATCTGATCCCCTTTTCGCAGACCGGCCGCGTAAGCTGGCGAATCCTGGGGAACTTCCAGCGCTTCTGCCGGCACATACCCCATCATGGCCACGATGATCACCGAGAGAATAAACGCCATAATAAAATTGAAAATCGGGCCTGCGGCGACCACCGCAATCCGCCCCCAGATGGAGGCGGAGTTAAAAGACCCCGGCGTCTGGCTGTCCTCGTCCTCCCCCAGCATCATGCAGGAACCGCCGATGGGCAGAAGCTTCAGACAGTAAAGGGTCTCTCCTCTCTGCGCGCTCAAAAGCGTGGGCCCCATCCCCAGCGAAAACTGCTGCACCACAATGCCGTTTTTCTTCGCCAGGAGGAAATGCCCAAATTCGTGAAATAAAACCAAAACGCTGAAAATAATCACCGCAATAAGAACTTTCAAATAATCACCTGCTTTCCAACCATTGACTGGTCTCTTCCTCAATTTCCAGAATTGTTTCCAGCGAAGGGCGCTCCACCGGACGATGCCGGTCCATGGCGCTGCGAATCCAGTCGTATATATCCAGAAAACGGATTTTTCCCTGCAAAAATCTGCCGACCGCCCGCTCATTGGCCGCATTGAACACCGTAGGCATACTGCCGCCTGCCCTGGCCGCCTCCATGGCCATGGAAAGTCCCTGAAAAACGTCCATGTCTGGCTTTTCAAAGGTAAGTTCTTTCATGGCAAAAAAATCCAGCCGCTCCCCCGGAAGAAAACGGCGGTTGGGATAATACAGCGCATACTGAATGGGCAGCTTCATATCCGGCGTCCCCAGTTGCGCCAACACCGCCCCGTCTTCCATCTCCACCATGGAATGAATGACGCTCTGGGGCTGCACCAGCACCTGCACCTGGTCCAGCTTTGCCTGAAACAGCCAGCACGCTTCCATTACTTCCAGCCCTTTATTGACCAGCGTGGCGGAATCCACGGTAATCTTTTTCCCCATGACCCAGTTGGGATGCTTTAGAGTGTCTTCCAGAGTCACGTTGGCCAGCCGTTCACGGTCATATCCTCGGAAAGGTCCGCCGGACGCGGTCAGCAAAATTTTCCGAAACCCTCGGGGATTCTCCCCGTGAAGACACTGGAAAATCGCGCTGTGTTCGCTATCCACTGGAAGGATGGATGCCTTGCGCTCCCGAGCCAGCGGCATAATTAGATGCCCCGCCGTCACCAGCGTTTCCTTATTGGCCAGCGCAATGTCTTTTCCGGCGCGTATGGCCTCCAGGGTGGGCCGGATGCCGATCATCCCCACCACCGCCGTCACCAAAAGCTCCATCTCCTCCAGGGCGGCCAGCTCCAGCATACCGGCCATGCCCTGCGCCACCTTTGTGTTGGAGTCCTGCACGCGCACCGCCAGATCCCTGGCTTTCTCCTCGTCCATTACCGCCGCTATCTTCGGCTTAAATTCCCGAATCTGTTTTTCCAACAACTGAATATTCGAGCCCGCCGCCAGGCCCACGACCTGGATGTCCCCATTGTTTCTGGCCACCTGCAGCGTCTGCGTCCCAATGGAGCCGGTAGAGCCTAAAATGCCAATCTTCTTCATATGCGTTCCCTTCTCATGCCATAAACGTCACCAGAAAATAAATCACTGGCGCTGTAAAAATTACGCTGTCAAAGCGATCCAAAATGCCGCCGTGGCCCGGAATCAATTTTCCGTAATCTTTGATGCCCGTCTGCCTTTTGATGGCGGAAGCCGCCAGATCCCCCACCATGGAAAGCAGCGCTCCGGCGGCGCAGATTACGCCATATTCCGCCACGCCGCCTTTGGTCAGGCAGGCATAGAGAATTCCCAGCAAAGCGGCGCCCGCCACGCCGCCTACGGCGCCCTCAACGGATTTCTTCGGACTTAACACAGGAGCCATTTTGTGCCGGCCAAACAACACGCCCACACAGTAAGCGCAGGTGTCGCATCCCCAGGAGCACAAAAATATCAGCCACACGTGGTAAAATCCGCCTTCCAGCTGGCGCGTCAGATAAATGCAGGAGAGCATGACCGCCACATAGGCCACTCCAAAAAAAGCCGCCATTGCCTGGCTGGCCTGGTACTTCGGGTAAGTGAAAACGTAGACGGACATCAACACGGCCAAAGCCGCCACCAACGCAAACAATCCGTATTCCCGCACGCCGAACCAGACAGCGGCGTCATACAGCAAAGCCCCTCCATAGCCGGCCATTTCCAGCAGGCCTATGTTTTTTTTGCCGGACGCGCCCGCATGGACTCCCACGGCCTGGTACAGCTCCCGCATGCCAATCAGGGAAACCGCCGCCACGGCGGCAAACAAAATGATTCCTCCGCGGGATATGAGAAAGAAAACAACCAGCACAAGAACAATCCCGCTGAGCAGCCGCGTCTTAAACATTTTCCTTCACCTGAATCCCTCCGTACCTTCTGTCCCTTCTATTATATTGCTCAATAGCTTTGACCAATTCCTCCCGGTTGAAATCGGGCCAGTGGACATCGGTAAAATAAAATTCCGTATAGGCCAGCTGCCATAAAAGAAAATTGGAAAGCCGCAGCTCCCCGCTGGTGCGAATCAGTAAATCCGGATCCGGCAGCCCCGCCGTATCCAGATAATTTCCAAAGCTCTCTTCCGTTATGTCTTCTGGGCTTATTTCCCCCGCCTGGCACTTGGCCAGCAAATTCCTCACGCCCCGTACGATCTCATCCCGGCTTCCGTAATTTAGCGCAAGCTGAAAATGCAGCTCCTCAAACTGGCCGGAAAATTCCTCCAGCGCGCGCACACTATCCTGAATATCCGAATCAAACGCGGAAATCTCACCAATCACCCGCACCTTCATCTGCCATTTCTTTGAAATCTTAATGCATTTTTTCAGATAATCCCGGAAAAGCTTCATCAGTCCTTCCACTTCCTCCTTGGACCGCTTCCAGTTTTCCGTGGAAAAAGCAAATACCGTGAGATATTTCACACCCAGTTCACGGGCATATTCGCAGACTTTTTCCAGATTTTCACAGCCTTTTATATGCCCATAGCCGCGGGGCATTCCCTTCTTCTTCGCCCATCTGCCGTTGCCATCCAGAATAATGGCGATATGCCTGGGTACATTCATACAAGTCTCCTCTCTAAAATCCATAAATCCAGGTAATTGCGAAACTGTTATTTCATAATCTTCCGTTTGTTCAAAATAGATAAAACGGAGCTCAAAACCGTTTGGGATTCGCTCCTTATTTATCTATTTTGCCCAAACTTTGGTTGATGAAAGGGGCCTCACGCAAGGCCCCCTGTTATTCGTTTTGCCGACGGCCGCCTATACGGTCATAATCTCTTTGGATTTTTCCTCCACAGCGGCATCCACTTTTTTCACATATTGATCCGTCATTTTCTGAACTTGCTCTTCCAGTTCCTTGATTTCGTCTTCCGAAATATCCCCTTTGCCCAGTTTCTTCAAAGTGTCGTTGGCATCCCTGCGGATGTTCCGAAGCGCCACTTTCGCAGCTTCCCCGCGTTTCTTAATATCTTTTACCAGATCCTTTCTGCGCTCCTCCGTCAGCTCCGGGAACACCAGCCGAATGGTTTTTCCGTCGTTGGTGGGGTTAATCCCTAGATCAGACGTGAGGATAACTTTTTCAATCTTCTTCACCATATCCGGCTCCCATGGCTGAATCTGAATCATTCTGGCTTCCGGCACGCTTACGTTGGCCACCTGCTGGATTGGCGTCGGCGTCCCGTAATAGTCCACGCTCAAGCGATCCAGCACTCTGGGATTCGCCCGGCCCGCGCGGATCGACGCGTACTCTGATTCCAGATTGTTCATGGTCTTTGTCATTTTTTCATCATACTTTTTAATTCTCTCATCCATTTGTTATTCTCCCTCAAAATTTTTTCATACGCAGCCGCTGCATCATCAGGACACAATTATTTTTGTGCCGTGAAATTCGCCTCTTGCCGTATGGATAATGCTGTCCTTTTCATTTAATCCAAACACCAGCATGGGCATATGGTTTTCCATACATAAAATCGAAGCCGTCAGGTCAATGACTCCCAGTTGTTTGTGAACAATATCCTGAATGTGTATCTCGTCATATTTTTTCGCGTTGGGATTGCTCTTGGGATCGCTGTCATAAACCCCGTCCACCGCTTTTGCCAGTAAAATTGTCTCCGCCTCAATTTCCACAGCGCGCAGCACAGTCGTCGTGTCGGTAGAGAAGTAGGGGTGTCCTGTGCCTCCGGCAAAAAACGCAACCTTTCCCTGTTCCAGACATGCAACCGCCTCGTCTTTGGAAAAAAGACGGGTAAACGAACCGCAGACAAACGGCGAAAACACCTCTGTTTTAAGGCCTGCGTGACGACAGATTTCCGATACGTAAATGCAGTTCATAATCGTAGCCATCATGCCAATCTGATCCGCTTTTACACGGTCGATGGCCCCGCTGGATCTGCCCCTCCAAAAATTGCCGCCTCCAATGACTATGGCCACCTGGATTCCATCTTCCACAATGGACTTCACCTGCCTGGCGACTTCCATAACGGTGCTCTCATCAAAGCCCGTCTTCTGATCTCCCGCCAGAGCTTCTCCGCTTAGCTTAAGTAATACCCTTTTCATCTTCCGCCCTTTCCTTACCATATTCCGGTTACAGTCTGATTGCCGTCCGCATCTTCTGTAGTGGAAACGGCAAACCCATCATAATAGTGGTAATGGATGGTGTTTCCAGTCGCCTCATCCGTGCCGTCTTCCGTAGCGTTGGCAGGTCCGATCTCCCCCACCAGATTATCCATATCCTGGCCCACATATCCCTGGGCCGTGCCGCGCATATCATCGCCCTGGCCGTCATCCAATCCTGGAGGAATCACATCGCCTCCACCTTCCCCGCCATTTCCATCATTTCCGCCTGGGTCAGGCGTATTTCCCGGATCCGTATCAGAAGGCACCGTTGTGGACGGATCTGTGTCAGAAGGCTGACTCTGAGACGGATCCGTGGCCGAAGCGTCCGTTCCCGCTCCTGTATTTCCATTCACGTTGGAGTTTGCATTGGAATTTGTATTTGCATTGGGGCGGCTTGTTCCCGTTGACGTCTGTCCGCCGGCGGACCCGGCGCTGTTTCCACTGGAGCTGGATTCCGGCAGTCCCATCCGCTTTCTCGCCTCAGACAAAGTGGAAACCTGCTGCTTCGTTGACAGACTCTGATATTTCACATAGGGCACGCCATCCTCCACATTCAATGAAAGCTCCTGAATATCGCTTAAGGTCAGCTCCCGGAAAAAGCAGTCGTCCATCGTTTCATCTGTGAAAGATACCCGCAGATCATATTTTGTGACTGCTGTTCCGCCTTCAGTATTTTTCTCGTAATAGAAAAGGGCCCTGTCATTATTTTTTAACGTAAATTTTCCTTCCACATAATCATTGCCCCACTCCTCTTCTCCGGAGGGACGGGCGTAAAACGCGCTGACATCGTCCCCGGTTAAGTTTGTAATCACCACATCGCTGGCCGTCGCCGTCTGCGTTCCCATTATATTTGTAATTTTGCTTTTATCTATATTACTGCCCTGCTGCATTTCCACCACCTGGTCGGATACGCTGTCATCTTTTGTAATGATAGTCGGCTCCTCAGAAACAGAATCCTTCTCGGCATCCTTTTTCTTTTTACAGCCGCCCAGCATACAACAGACCACCAGTATGCTGATCAGCAATAAATACTTTTTCTTCATAATAATTCCTCCATTTTCTCTCATCTACCGCCATCCGGCGATAGCCAAGTATACAGGATTTTCCCCTACATTCCCATTATATATTGTCTTTTCAACTTGTCAACCAATATCTAGCGAATTTATGGAAGTTTAAGAGTTTGCTTTCTGTAGACAGACAAAGCCTTTCTCTTGCGCTGGCGTTATCTACAGTTTTTGTACGTATTCCAAAGTATTTTTGTTAAATATGTTCGCAGAGATTGTTGTAAATTCATTTCGCCTGGTATATACTCAAATCATAGTTAATTGCGAAACTGTTATTTCATAATCTTCCGTTTGTTCAAATATAGATAAAACGGAGCTCAAAACCGTTTCTGATTCGCTCCTTATTTATCTATTTTTCCCAAACTCCGGCTATTGAAAGGAGTGTTTCACAATTTTCTAATACTCAAATCAAAAAGAGAGGAAAACCATGAAAAACAAAAGAAAAACCTGTTTCACGCTGTTCCTGGCGGCCTCTGTCTGCTTGTCCGCTGCGACTTCCGTATACGCCGGCACGGGCCATATGGACGTTTATGACTTTTTCGAGGAAAGTTCTGAAAATCCCTGTTATATCATTGATTTTATGGATTATGACGGAAGCTTGCTGGACTCCAGAATTTGTGTATATGGTGAAAAATTAACGGACATTATAAACCCAAAGCCAAGAGAAGACGAGGAATATATCTATCAGTTTGCAGGATGGGAGCCGCAGGTTTCCGAGACGGTATCAGGATGCGCCGCTTATATGGCCACCTACCAGAAAATCCGAAAAGACGGCGCCAAAGAACCAGACTGCACGCCCGAACCCGTCATCCGGGAACAGCCCACGCTTCCCAACCGAGCCTCCTCCGATCCCAATTCCAGTGGCCTGGCGCCAGAGGAAATCACGCAGGTTTCTTCCACTTCCTACGACGTAACCCGGTTCACTCTGGAAACGCCCACACCCACACCGGAAGAACCTGCCAGCATCGATGCCCCTGTCTCCGAAGAACCCGCTCCTCAACCGGAAACTGTGCAAAAAGAAAAAATTCTCGAGGAAATCGCACCCGAAGAATCCGAATCCCCGCAAACAGACACAAACTCAGCTTCGCCCGCCGCTTCATCCGCCCTGGAACCCCAAAATATGGAAATATCGCCACAGATCCAGGAAACATCCGACATCAACGTCCACACGCCTGACTCCGCTTCCCAAGACCTGAAAAACAATTTTTCACAATTCTCTGCAAGCGCTGCCGCAACGCTCCAAGATAGACCGGCAGATGCTCCGACAACCGTAAAACCTAAACGCCCGGCCAATGCTGCACCGACCCAAAATACAAAGGTGGTTTCCAAGCACACACAGTTGCCAAAATCCAGGCCTTCCATTTCCGCATCCACGGCATCGAAATCCGCCCTTTCAGAAACCAGGCAATCCTACAAAATTGATTTTGCGGTTCCTGCGCTTTTTATGGGCATAGCCATTCTCAGCGGCGCCGCGCGCATTCGTGAACATCAGAAGCGCACACGGCATTAAAACAGGCCAAAACGTGAGAAAAGCCCGGAATATGGGCTTTTCCCTTGTTTATTTTATAGGAACTTTCTTACCTTATTCCTCAAACAGCGGCGTAGAGTAATACCTGTCCCCTGCGTCGGGCAGCACGGCCACAATGGTTTTTCCCCTGTTTTCGGGACGCCTGGCCAGCTGAATCGCCGCATACAGCGCCGCCCCGGAAGAAATGCCCGTCTGGATTCCCTCTTTTTGGGAAAGCATTCTCGCCGTTTCAAACGCGTCTTCATTTTTAATTTCCATCACTTCATTATATAAAGAAACATCCAGAACTTCCGGCACGAATCCCGCGCCAATCCCCTGAATCTTATGGGGGCCGCCCTGCCCTTTTGAGAGGACGGGAGAACCGGCCGGCTCCACGGCCACAATCTCCAGTTCTGGATTTTGTGAACGCAGAAATGCGCCGGCTCCTGTGAGCGTCCCGCCTGTGCCCACGCCCGCCACAAAGATATCCACCTGGCCGTCTGTATCCCGCCAAATCTCCGGGCCTGTGGTCTCTTCATGGATTTTCGGATTCGCCGGATTCACAAACTGTCCGGCAATAAAGCTTCCAGACAGCTCCTTTGCCAGTTCGTCCGCTTTGGCAATCGCTCCTTTCATTCCCTTTGCGCCGTCCGTCAGCACAACTTCCGCGCCGTACGCTTTCAGGATATTGCGCCTCTCCACGCTCATGGCGTCCGGCATGGTCAAAATAATCCGATACCCTTTTGCCGCCGCAATGGAGGCCAGGCCAATGCCAGTGTTTCCTGAAGTAGGTTCAATGATTACAGAGCCTTCTTTTAACAAGCCCCTTCGCTCCGCATCCTCGATCATTGCCTTCGCCGTCCGGTCCTTTACGCTTCCGGCCGGGTTCAGATATTCCAGTTTAGCCAAAACAAACGCATCCAGACCAAACGCTTTTTCTATGTTTACAACCTCCAGCAGCGGGGTGTTGCCAATCAGATCCAGTACGCTCTTGTAAACCTTCGCCAATGTATTTCCCTGCCTTTCCTATTAATCTTATATGTTTTGATGGTAATATTATATGCCCCCATCGACGGTTTGTCAACCGGGAAGAACCTTTGTCCAATTCCCCGCCGCTTATGGATACAATGGATTAAGCGTACGCCCACTGCTCGGATGCCGGCTCGATGTTCACCAGCATATTTAAAATATATCGCGGAATCGTTTTCGCCCGGCGCACGCGGACTTGTACATCATCTTCAAACAGGCATTCCAGAAAACTGTGCTCCGCTTTGCGGCGGATGGCTTTGTCAAACACCACATAATCCTGTTTTTCGTAATGATACACTTCTCTTTCAAATTCCATCATATGGCTGTACCTCAGCCCGTTTAAAATACTCTGCAGATAGAAATCCCGCACCAGCGGACGCTCATCGTCTTTCATCCACGCCAGCTCTCCCGCCAGGATCCGCCGCCCCTCTTCCTCCGTAATTTCTTCCCGCTGTTTACATATCAGGTTCCCTTGCGCATTTTTCTTCTCCAGATAAACTTCCAGGCTTTCCCCTCTCTTTTCGCACAGTGAATACTGGGACGGATCCTCCACTTCGTCCAGACAGAACGCAAAGATAAATTTATGAAGAATAAATTTCTGAACGGCTTCTTTTTTATTTTTTCTCTCCAGCTTTTTTGTGGCCTCTTTATAATCTTCTGTAGATATGATTTCTCCATTTTCGTAATAAGTCAGGTACTTCATGCTTCATTACCTCCATTTTCGTATTCTGAGGGTATTTAACGTCCTATGACTTTTGATTTACTCCCCAAGAGATATTCTATGTTTGTTTTTCACATTTATTACTCTAACAAATAAATGTGAATGGGACGTGTCCTAATTCTGAAATCTTTCTAAAGTAAATAAAATATTGCAACTATTCCTTTTTAGAAACAGCTGCAATATTTTATAATAAGTACCGATCTTTTAAGAAATTCATATCAAAGGCCGTCAGACCGATGGCTCTCTTCATATACTTATCCATGGTTTTGTACTTTTCTAATATTTTATCAAAAGCATGCTGTATATAAAGCTCCCTGGCGGCAAGCATCGTCTCCGCATTTTTCAGCGCCCGGCTGGGAAGCCCCCGGTTATCCAGCAGGCGAAGAGCCGCATCCGCATCCTTTCGCAGAAGCTCTTCCGAACGCATATAATCTTCCAGGATATCCTGTTTGGACGCCCCCAATATGTACAGCAAAAGCGCGGTAGCCATGCCGGCCCGGTCCTTGCCCACGCCGCAGTGCCACAACGCCGCACCCTCACTGTGATGCTTTAAAAGCTGAAAAAAATCCCCGTAGACTTTCTGCGCCCGACGGTCCAGCGCCAGTTTTTCATAAAACTGCAGCATATACGCCTCGGCGTTTCCCTGAAAATGGGCAAAAAAGCCCAGCATATTTTCCTCCCAGAACACAGTTTTTTCGTCCAGGACGGGAAGGGCCACATACTCCGCCCCATGGATGACCGTATCCGGCCGCTCCTCCCTCTCCCGATCCGTTCGGAGATCTATGACTTTTTTCAGATTGTAGATTTTCCACAGATAATTCTGGTCCTTGTAAGAAGCGTGATACAGGTCTCCGCCGCGCAGAAGACGGCCTGGCAAAATATATTTGCCGTCCGTCGTCCGTATCGTTCCCAGATCCCGGATGTTGTCCAGACTGTTCAGGGGCAGCCGCCCCCCGTCCTGGGAGCAGCCGACCGTCAGCCGGGGATTTTGATTTTTCAAGGCCTCCAAAAATGCCTGCGCCTGGGTCTCGGACATCTGAAACGAATATTTTTCTTTTGAACGCGCATGAAGCGTCACTTCACTGCGCCCGGCCTCTGTTTTGGACTCTTTTTGATATGCCCAGACGACATCTCTGCATAAGAGCGAGCGTTCTCTTCCTTCCCGGATAAACTGTATCTTCCTGCCCTCTATGCGCAGCCCTCCGAAATCCATGCGCTTCCTCCGCTTATTTTAACCGATGGACGAAAATCCCACTGCGCAGTTTTGGCTCAAACCATGTAGACTTTGGAGGCATAATGCAGTCATTGTCCGCGATGCTCATCAGATCATCCAGTCCAGTGGGATACATGGCGAATGCCACGGCCATCCCGCCGTCCACCATTTTCTCCAGCTCTCCCAGTCCCCGGATGCCGCCTACAAAATCAATCCGGCTGCTGGTTCTGGGGTCGTCAATGCCAAGAAGCGGCATGAGAACCTGGTTTTGCAAAATGGAAACATCCAGCTGCCCCACCGGATCTTCGGCGGGATAACTGCCCTCTCTGGCGCGGCAGAGATACCACTGCCCATCCATATACATGCCCATTGTGTGTTTTTCCTGGGGCCGGCGCTGTTTGTCCGCTTTCTGAATCTCATATACTTTGCCAAGCTTCTCCAGAAATTCTTCTTTACTCATGCCATTTAAATCATGCACAACCCGGTTATAGTCGAGAATCTTAAGCTCCGCGTCCGGGAACAGCACGGCCAGAAAATAATTAAATTCTTCTTCTCCGGTGTAATCCGGATGATCTTGCCTGCGCTTCTGCCCCACTTTCACGGCGGAGGCCGTCCGGTGGTGTCCGTCTGCAATGTAAAAATCAGGAACCTGGCCAAAGGCCGCCTCAAGAGCCGCGATTTCCTCGGAGCTGTCCACTGTCCATACCCGGTGTCCGATGCCGTCCGCCGCCACAAAGTCATAGACCGGCGCATGTTCTCCAATCCAGCGCTCCACCCGCTGGGAGATCTGGGCAACTGCCCTGTATGTAAGGAAAATCGGGCCTGTATTGGCATCGCAGACATCCACATGGCGGATACGGTCCGCCTCTTTGTCCGCCCGAGTAAATTCGTGTTTCTTAATGTGATTGTTCAGATAATCGTCGATGGCCGCGCAGCCCACAATTCCTGTCTGCACGCGCCCGTCCATCTCCTGCTGATAAATATAAAAACAGGGGGTTTTATCCTGTATGTAAACCCCATCCTTCTCCATCCGTGAAAGATTCTCCGCCGCTTTCTCATACACTTGGCTGTCATAGAGATCCACAGAAGGGTCCAGATCGATCTCCGCCTTATCCACGTGGAGGAAGGAATAAGGATTATCCTTCGCTTCCTCCCTGGCTTCCTGGCTGTTCATTACATCATACGGCAGGGCCGCCACCCGGTCTGCCAGCGCAGCCTGGGGACGGATCGCCCGAAATGGTCGAAATATTGCCATAGTTTTCTCCTAAAATTTTTTATGAATTCTTGCTCTCAAATTCTTTCATGAATTTCACCAGAGCTTCCACGCCTTCAATGGGCATGGCATTGTAAATGCTGGCCCGCATGCCGCCCACAGTGCGATGGCCTTTCAGATTCTCAAATCCCGCCTCAGCGGATTCCTTGATGAATTTCTTCTCCAGCTCGTCGTCTCCGATTACAAAAGGCACGTTCATCAAGGAACGGTCTTCCGGAACCACGGTGCCGCGGAACATCTTGCTCTCGTCCAGATAATCGTATAAAATTTTCGCCTTTTTCTCGTTGTGCTCTTTCATAGCCTCCAGGCCGCCCATTTTCTTCAGCCATTTGAAGACCTTCCCGCACATGTAAATGCAGTAGCAGTTGGGCGTATTATAAAGGGATTCCGCGTCCGCATGAGTTTTGTATGTAAGCATCGCCGGCGTCTGCGGCAGCACGTCTTCCGTAATCAGGTCTTCCCGGATGATCACGATGACCATGCCTGCGGGACCGATGTTCTTCTGCACGCCGCCGTAAATGATGCCGTATTTCGTCACATCCACCGGCTCCGACAGGAAACAGGAGGATACGTCCGCCACCAGGGTTTTCCCCTTTGTGTTGGGCAGCTTTTTAAATTTGGTGCCGTAAATAGTATTATTCTCACAAATGTACACATAGTCCGCATCTTCGCTTATGGGCAGATCGGAGCAATCCGGTATATAAGAAAAAGTCTTATCCTCTGAGGAAGCCACTACGTTGGCCTTTCCAAATTTGCACGCCTCTTTCCAGGCTTTCTTGGCCCACTGTCCGGTGATGATGTAATCCGCCACTTTGTTTTTCATCAGATTCATCGGAATCATGGCGAACTGCTGGGAAGCGCCCCCCTGAAGGAATAATACTTTATAATTATCCGGGATGTTCATCAACTCCCGCAAATCTTTTTCTGCTTCCTTAATGATCTGATCAAACGCTTTGGAGCGGTGGCTCATCTCCATAACAGACATGCCGCTTCCCCGATAGTTCAGCATTTCCTCCGCCGCTTCTTTTAAAACTTCCTCTGGAAGCGTCGCCGGTCCCGCTGAAAAATTATAGACTCTCTCTGTTGTCATTGTACTTTACCGTCCTTTCTAAAATATCTTTATAAGCTATTTGGGCTATTTTAACACATTTAGCGGCTGGCAACAATCCTAAAAATTCTGGCAGCCTCATCTTTTTAATGTAATTCTTTTGCTGTAATTGCTGTAACGCTGGCCATAGCCGGATTTTTTTACGTAAGTTTTCACCCTAAAATATTGTCTGGCGTAGACATTCATGTTGATATTGGTCAGCAGACAACTTATTTTTCCTCCGGATTTCTTCACTGTGCCGATTTTAATATATTTTTTTCGATTCTTTTGATACCTGTAAACCTTATTTCCCTGAATTTTATAAGCTACCCGATACTTCTTGGCCGACCTGTTATATTGATAGATATAATACGCCGTCACCTTCGGACGGACTTTCAATGTCAGCTTTGCCTTGCCGTTTTTGGAAGGCTGGCCAACGGTTCGCATAGTCACGGAAGTTGGCGCCTTCGGCTTGGTCAGCGTTTTCCAGACGCTGCTGTATGCGCCGTAACGGGCGGACGCGCCCTTTTTCTTCACCGCGCGCACCCGATAACGGTACGCCGAAGCGCTCACAAGCTTCCGGTCCACATAGGTTGTCTTGGCTGTAGTCCCCAAACGAGTCCACTTCTTCCCCGGCGCCGCGCGCTCCACCTGATAGGAATCCGCGCCCGCCGTCTTTTGCCATTTGAGAGTCACGGCATTCACCGCAGGAGTCACCTTACGAATGGAAACTTTTCCCAAATCCGGCTCCTTCCATGGAGTGACTGTCGGTTTCGGAGTTGCCGTCGGCTTGAGGCCCTCTGTCGGTTTGGGACTCTCTGTCGTCGTTGGCTTCGGACTTTCTGACGGCTCTGGGCTCTCTGCTGGTTTGGGACTCGCTGTCGGCTTCGGACTCGCTGTTGGTTCTGGACTCTCCGTCGGTTTAGAGCTCTCCGACGGCTCCGGACTCGCTGTTGGTTCTGGACTCTCCGTCGGTTTGGGACTCTCCGATGGCTCTGGACTCGCTGTTGGTTCTGGACTCTCCGTCGGTTTGGGACTCTCCGATGGCTCTGGACTCGGCGTCGGCTTCGGACTCTCCGTCGGCTCCGGACTTGGCGCATCCGACGTATAGGCTTTTATCCGGGCGTTTGCCCATTTTCCGCTCTGCAGATAATGGCCGGCCATGTCCTGCCAGCTTTTTCCTTCCCCGGCCGGCCGGTAAAAGGACTGCCCTGGCTGTACGTCGGCCTCAAAGCTGATCCAGCCGCTGTTTACGCTGGTCTCAATGTTAAATGACTTGGATTCGTCGCTGCGGTTGGTGAAAATCACGCTGAAATAGCTGCCTTCCCGCAGGAGCGCCTCCCGCTCCAAAGGAAACGTATAATATCCGGCGTAACTGGTGGATGCCGGCTGATTTTCAACGACGTGTGCGCCGCTTGTGGGATCCGCCGGATTTTCCAAATCGGTATACACATCCACCGACAGATCCACATTTGCAGAACCTAGGAGAATGCCCACCGCCTTTAACGCCTCGCCGCCGGACGGATTGCCTTTCGCCTGAAAAACATTGGCATGAGAGGCTCCCGGAGGAACCGCTGCCGAACTGCTTCCGGAAGAGCCGTCGTACTGGTAATTATGGTCGTAATTATCCGCAGACTCAAAGCAGGCGGACACGCACCCAGACAGATTTCTATCCTCATAAGAAATATAAATGTATCCATGATCCCCGGAATCCGGCCCCCAGCTGTTCTTCACAATCCAGGCCCCGTCCTGGGCCACCTGGCTGGCAGGGGAAAAGTTTTCCTTCTTATATGTATCGTCCCATCCAACAATGGTAACTGCATGGTTAATGCTCCTGGATTCCGGACAACTGTAAGCGCCTGTGCTGGCATTGTAATAGCTTCCTTGATGATTATAATTAACCCCCACCGGCTGCCGACTGACGTACAGCGCTTCCTTGATCTCCTCTGCCGACGCGTTGATGAAATAGGCATTTTGCAGATGCATTTCCGATAAATAGGCCAGAGCAGGATCCAACTGAGAAGTTATGTTTCCCAAATATGGCGCCGCGTCTTCCCACGCCACGCCGGACCAGGTGGACAAAAACTTGCTGGCGAGCTGCAAATTCCCCCCAATGCTTTTATAATTATGTTCGGCCCAGTTGATAATATTCCGGTCTCCAGCCGTGTTTCCCAATGGATCGTCTGTGCGGTTGTAGAAAAAATAAGCCAGATGCTCCTCTGAAAAATCCACATCCGCGGGCGCGCCCTGCCGCAGCAGCGACGATTCCGCCAGGGCCATCGCCGGAAAAGTCCAACACGGCCCTCCTATTACCTGATTTTTCACAGAGGTAACCAGCCCCTGCTCCCGCAGATCAAAACGTTCCACGCCCTGGTGTGAAGCCCCGGCCCGGCTCTCTCGATTCAGGATCGGCTCCGCCTCATCCGGCGCAGGCATCTCGTGAAGCTCCGGGACCATGGCCTCCTGCTTCCGGACTTCTTCTTCAGTCATAGGCCTTCCCAAAATATAGTCAGGAGCCTCCCCCTGTTTATCATCAACGGCATAAACAGATAGGGATCCGTTTATCAGCATAAAGCACAAAATCAGCAAGGCCGCCAAAATTTTTCCGTCTCGCTTCCTCATACAAACCTTTACCTCTCTATGGTTTATTTGATAGGCGATTGCGAAACGCCCCTTTCAATAGCCAGGGGTTGGGTAAAATAGATAATCTCGGACTCCGTTTTATCTATTAGTTTTGCAACTGCCTGTCTGCATATACTATAACATAGAACCAAATCCAAGCACAAGAGTTTTACATTTTTTTTACGAAATATTTAATTTTTCTTTATTTTTCCATTCTTGAATTGACAACCTTCGTGTGCTATAATTCCAAGAAAATATTTTTTGGAGGAATGCGTATGTTATTTGTCGAATATCCCAAATGCACCACATGCAAAAAAGCGAAAAAATGGCTGGCCGACCACGGGGTGGAATGCGAAAGCCGCCATATAAAGGAGGACAACCCCACCGCCGAGGAATTAAAGGAATGGCATCAAAAAAGCGGCCTGCCCCTTAAAAGTTTTTTCAATACCAGCGGCGCGCTTTACCGGGAGATGGGCCTGAAAGATAAGCTGGCGAATATGTCCGAAGACGAACAATATTCCCTGCTGGCCACCGACGGGATGCTGGTGAAACGTCCGGTTTTGGTTGGAGATGATTTTGCGCTGACCGGTTTTAAGGAAGCAAAGTGGAGAGAAAAATTATCCATCCAGGAATAAAGCTCTAAAACCACCCTGTCACTTTCAAAAAAGCGCAAGGGTGGTTTCAAAATCTCAGTCTTCCGTCAATTTCTCATAAACAGGAAACCCGTCAAACGTGGCAAAATAATCCTTCGGCGTCTCCGCCCTGCGGATCAGCTGCCAGGAGCCGTCTTCTTTCAGGAGAATTTCCGCGGAGCGCAACTTTCCATTGTAATTATACCCCATGGAAAATCCATGGGCGCCCGTATCATGGATAAACAGATAGTCTCCGATCTCTATTTTGGGCATCTTCCGGTCGATGGCGAATTTGTCGTTGTTCTCGCACAGGGAGCCTGTTATGTCATAGGTTTTCACGCAGGGCTCCTCTTCCTTTCCCAACACCGTGATGTGGTGATAGGCGCCGTACATGGCCGGACGCATCAGATTTACCGCGCAGGCGTCGCATCCGATGTACTCCTTGTGGATATGTTTCTCGTGAATGGCCTGGGTCACCAGCCCTCCGTACGGCCCCATCATATAGCGGCCCAACTCCGCATAGATGGCCACGTCGCCCATACCAGCCGGCGTTAGGACTTCCTCGTAAACCTGGCGCACGCCTTCGCCGATGGCCATGATGTCATTGGGCTCCTGGTCCGGATAGTACGGTATGCCGATGCCGCCGGAAAGATTAATAAAGGCAATATGACAGCCCGTCTCCTGCTGCAGCTTCACCGCCATCTCAAAGAGAATCTTCGCCAGCATGGGATAATATTCGTTGGTCACCGTGTTGCTGGCCAAAAACGCGTGAATGCCGAATTCCTGGGCGCCCTTTCCTTTTAAAATGCGAAACGCCTCGAATAATTGTTCCGTAGTCATGCCGTATTTGGAATCCCCCGGATTATCCATAATGTCATTGCTGATTTTAAACAGTCCGCCCGGATTATAACGGCAGCTGATGGTCTTCGGTATGGAACCGATGGTCTTTTCCAGGAAATCAATGTGGGTAATGTCATCCAGATTGATAATGGCCTGTTCCCGATGGGCGTAGGCGTATTCCTCTGCCGGCGTCACGTTGGAGGAAAACATAATGTCCCCCGGGCCGCAGCCCACTGCCTTGGCCAGCATCAGCTCCGTCAGAGACGAACAGTCACAGCCGCAGCCATATTCCTGAAGGATCTGAATCAAATAGGGGTTGGGCGTCGCCTTTACCGCAAAGTATTCCCTGAATCCCGGGTTCCAGGCAAAGGCCTTGTGCAAAGCCTCCACATTTCGGCGGATTCCCTTTTCATCATAAATATGAAAAGGAGTGGGGTATTCTTTCACAATTTCCCGGATTTTCTCCAGGGACACAAAAGGTTTTTTCTGCATAAGTCATCTCCTCTTTCGTCTTCAATCTTTAACCTCTATAATTTGCAGCATATTGGTGGAAGCGCCCTCCCGGGTGGTGGCGTTTGTAACCGGGTCCCCGGCGGTAAATACCAGCACATCCCCCGTTTTGGCCAGCCCCATCTCCGTCACCGTCCTGGCAGCGTCCTTAATGATATGCTCCGTTGTGCTGCGCTCCTTGCCTTTTAAGGACGTGATGCCCCAGTAGAGCTGTAATTTGTGCCGCACCGCATCGCTGGGCGTCACCGCGTAGATGGGTACCTTCGGCCGGAAGCTGGAAATCAGCCGCGCCGTCTTTCCGCTCATGGTCGGCGCCACAATGGCGTCCGCCCGCAGGTTTTTCACGCAGAGAACGGCCGCATAGCCCACCGCGCTGGACACGGATTCCTGCTGGTCCATCCGGCGGTGGTCGATAAATTTATCGTTTCTCATGTGCTTCTCTGAATTTTCCGCGATTTCCACCATCATTTTTAAGGATTCCACCGGATATTTCCCGGCGGCCGTCTCACCGGACAGCATAATCACGTCAGTGCCGTCGTAGATGGCGTTGGCCACGTCGGTGGCTTCCGCACGGGTGGGCCGGGGATTGCGCATCATGGAATCCAGCATCTGGGTGGCCGTGATCACGGGCACATAACGCTCGTTGCATTTGCGGATAATCATTTTTTGGCGGTGGGGAACCTTATAGGCAGGCACTTCCACGCCCATGTCGCCCCGGGCCACCATCACCCCGTCGGACTCCTCAATGATTTCATCTATATTGTCAATGCCCTCCGCGTTTTCAATCTTGGCTATAATGTCAATTTCCTGGCCGCCGTGGCTGTCCAGGAATTGCCGGATTTCCCGAATCACCTCACCGTTTCGCACAAAAGAAGCGGCGATATAGTCAAATCCCTGGGCAATCCCAAAAAGAATGTCTTCCCGGTCCTTATCCGTAATACCCGGAAGGCCCACCTTCACATTGGGCACATTCACGCCCTTTCTCTCGCCCAGCTCGCCGCCGTTTAACACCCGGCAGGCAATTTCCGTGGCGGTCACTGCAGTCACTTGCAGCTCCAAAAGGCCGTCGTCGATTAAGATTTTCGCGCCGGGCGCCACGTCCCCGGGAAGCCCTGGATAGGTGACAGACGCCCTCTTGGAATCCCCAACGATCTCCTGGGTAGTCAGCGTAAAGGCCTGCCCCTCGACTAGCGTCACTTTTTTGCCGTCTTCCAGCAGGCCTGTGCGAATCTCCGGGCCTTTGGTGTCCAGAAGCAGCGCCACCGGAACGCCTGTCTTTTCGCGCACTTCCTTCACCAGGTCAATCTGCTTTTTCTGCTCCTCATGGGTGCCATGGGAGAAATTAAACCTGGCTATGTCCATGCCGTTTTCTATCAGAGCCTTCACAATTTCCCTATCCCTGGTGGACGGGCCCATTGTGCAGATAATTTTCGTCCGTTTCATTTACCGTATCCTCCTATTTCACATGCGTATGGGTAAAAAGATGATTCTGACAATATTCATAATTTCCATTGCACCTGGAACAGAACCGAAACTCCAAATCCGGATTATCCTGCTCCGTCTGCCCGCATACCGCGCACTTATGCTTCGTGACCATACCGTTCTTCGCCCGCGCGGGGTTCACCGCCTTCTGGTAATTCCTGCGGCGTTTCACTTCCCTGGGATTAAACCTGGCCATATTCCTGGTGGAAAAAAAGAATATCACAAAATTCAGCAGGGAGGCGGCAATGGGAATGGCCAGAAACCATACCCCCGAACGCAGACAGTTCACAATCTGGTAGAGAATCTGCGCCCCGTACAAAATCCCCAGCCACTTCACCTTCAGCGGGAAAATAAACCAGAACAGCACCTGCATATCCGGATACGTGGCCGCAAAAGCCAGCAAAATGGAAGTGCTTATATAATAAGTAGAAAAAGCCATTCCAAGGTTGGTCATCGTATACAGCTCCCCCGTCATAAAATACAGGATAAATGCGCCGATCACCGTGAAAATCAGTCCGCTGAAAATATAAAGCGTGTACCGGAAGGTCCCCCAGGTTCTCTCCAGCGTCGCGCCGATGGAGTAATAAAAATACAGCATGATAATGGTAAAAATATCCAGACTCTCGGGCGGAACCAGAACCCATGTGAAAATCCGCCATGCCTGCCCGTGGAGAATCAGCCCCGGATCCAACGTCAGATAATTTAACATATGGGGTTGGAGCAACTGCAGCGCATACCCCACCGCATAACAGATGATGATATAAATCGTCAGATTATGAATCCCATATCTGCCAAATTTCTGTTCTAACTTCGTAATTAGTTTCATAGACCTCCTTTATCTCGCAATCGCGATTCCATTTCAAAACAGCTTTTTCTTGGAGAAAATAACCGTCACGATCAGGCTTATAACCAGCGAAATGCAGATGACAATCAAAAACCCCCATTGGTTTGCCGCAAAAGGCATTCCTTTCAGGTTCACATTCATTCCGTATGCGCTGAAAATCATAGTGGGAATGGACATGACAATGGTCACCGTCGCCAGAAATTTCATGACGATGTTCAGGTTGTTGGATATGACGGAGGCGAACGTGCCCATCATACTGCTTAAAATGCCGCTGTAAATATTAGCCATCTCGATGGCCTGTT
>CAYOWU010000010.1:0-66461 GCA_964407765.1 uncultured Lachnospiraceae bacterium | reverse complement strand
TCTTTACAATATAATTCACATTTATCAAGAAAAATCTTATTCAAAATACGGAAACAAATGGTTGACTTTCTTATCCATTTCCCGGATATAGTCGGATCGCTGGACATTTAACAAAAAGAAAAGGCATATACTCTGACCCTGCACATGCCTTTTGCTTTCCCTATATCTCTTTTTTATAATAATACGCTTTTTGGTATATATAAACTGAATCACCCGTCCGAAGCTATTTCCTTCACTCGCCCCTCCAGCCGGGGCGCGCGGGAAACCTGTTCCGTCCTTATAATGGCTATGGCTTCAGTCAACGCCTCTACCGCATAATCCACGTCCTTTCGGGAATTGTCCATGCCCAAAGTGATGCGCAGGCCGTTATTGACCAGTTTCTTATTATATCCCAGCGCCATCAGCACATGGGACGCCTCTTTGGACGACGCAGAGCAGGCAGAGCCTGAACTGACGCACACGCCCTTTTCGTTCATAGCGTTTACCAGCAAAACGCCCTGGGGAATTCCTTCCACCACAAAGGAACAAAATCCCGGCAAACACTTCTCCTCGTCTCCCGTGATATGCATGCCCGGAATCTTCTCCACCTTTTCCATCAGGTAAGCTTTCAGGCCATTCAGATATTCCATGCTCCGGGGCAGCTGTTCCACCGCCTCCTCCAGCGCCTTTGCCATGCCTACCACGCCCGGAACATTCTCCGTCCCGGAACGCCCCTCTTTTTCCTGTCCGCCGCCTGCCAGCAGTGGCTTCAGACGGTTGGGCAGCCTGCAAAACAGCGCGCCCACGCCTTTGGGGCCGTTGAATTTGTGGGCGGATATGGATAGAAAATCCACGCCCAGCTCCCGCACATTTACGGGGATATGCCCCACCGCCTGAATCGCGTCTGTGTGAAAAAGAATGCGTTTTTTACGGGCAACGCCCGCCAGTTCCCGGATATTCAAGATGGTTCCAACCACGTTATTGGCAAGCATAATCGTGATGAATACGGTGTCTTCGCGGATTGCGTCTTCCAACTGCTTGGCCGAAATCTGGCCGCGCTCATCCGGGATGAGATACGTCACCTCGAATCCCTCTTCCTCCATAAATTCCAGGGTTCTTCTGACCGCGTTATGCTCAATCGCGGTGGAAATGATGTGCTTTCCTTTATCTTTTCTGCTCCTGCACACACTCTGAATCACCCAGTTATTGCTTTCTGTGCCGCCGGAGGTGAAATAGATCTCCGTGCGCAGGGCGCCAATGGATTTGGCGACTCGCTCCCGGCACTTTTCGATTGTGTTCTTTCCCACCTGACCATAGCTGTAGACAGCCGATGGGTTGCCATATTCTTCACAAAAATATGGAAGCATCTCCTGCAGCGCTCCGTCTGAAACCCGGGTCGTCGCCGCATGGTCCATGTATATACGCTTCATTTCATTTCCTCCCCACCGATGCGGCTTTCTACAGCTCCGCCAATGTCTTTTCCCCGAAAACAGCTTTCCAGTCCGCGTCGAATCCGGCCACCGCCTGCATAATATGCGGCTGGGTCAGCACCGCTTCCAGTATAGACGGGTCCATGGTGGCTGTCTGCGCGCCGGCCAGGAAGGCACGGTCCACCTGTCCGGCGTTTTTGAAGCTGGCCGCCAAAATTTCCGTGGGATAATCGTAGAGCCGAATCATTTCCGCCAGCGCCGCGATGATTTCATCGGAATTGCACCCCATGTTCTCCATGCGGTTAAAATACGGCGCAATGCAGTCCGCGCCGGCTTCCATGGCCAGAAAACCCTGCTGGGCGCTGTAAATGGCCGTTCCGGTCACGCGCACGCCCTGGGCTTTCAGGCGTTTGATGGCGCGGATGCCCTCCATCGTCACCGGAATCTTCACGTAAACGTTGGCGTCTATTTTCTTCAAAAGCGTCTCCGCGTCCCGCAGCATCCCTTCCGTATCCAGAGCCGTCACCTGGATGTGCAGCGGCCTGTCCGGCCCGATGACGGCGCGAATCTCGTTCATATGGGCAAAAAAGTCGATTTTTCCCTCCTTTTTCACAATAGAAGGATTGGACGTCACGCCCGCAATGGGAAAAATGTCGCAAAAACGCCGGATGTCAGCCAGATTGGCCGTGTCTAATAAATATTTCATAATCTAAAAACCTCCTGTATATAAAGATAAGGTAAATGCGAAACGCCCTTTTGGACAAACAGAGTTTGGGAAAGATAGGCAAAACAGTCTTGGGCTCCGTTTTATCCATCTTGAACAAACTTGGAGTAGGCGATAAGAGTTTCGCAATTGTCTGCATAAGTCAGGCTATCGTAACCGTAATTCCCTGTTTTTCCAGAAATTCTTTCTCCGAAAGCGAAATTCCGTCGTCTGTAATAATCTGATATACGTCTTCCAGTTTCAGAAAATAAACAGACCCGGGCTGGCTGAATTTCTCGGAGCCCGCCAGCACATACGTATGGTTGGCGCAGGCGATCAGCGCGCTTAAGGTGTCCGAGCGGATCAAGTCCTCCCCTGTGAAGCCATAGTCGCGGGAATACCCGTCCGTGCCGGTAAAAATCTTATCCACATGAAAGGACGCGATGGCATTCTTGGTCAGCGGCCCCACCAGCGACTGGGTATGGGGCTGCAGGGTTCCACCCAGTAAAATCAGCTGTATATTGCCATACGCACCCACGTAGCCGGCCAGATACATGGAATTGGTAATGATTGTGATATTGTTTTTGGTCCTGGCCAGCTCTTCAGCGAACAGAGCGCAGGTGGAGCCGGACTCGATAATCAACGTCTCCCCATCCTGGACACAGGATGCCGCCGCCCGGGCAATCCGCTGCTTCGTATCCATATGAAAAGCCATCCGGTAATTGATGTCCCCCGGACTGTTGGGAACGGCGTAGCCTCTTTCCCTTTTCAGAATCCCCCGCTCCGACAGATATTCCAGGTCTTTTCGTACGGTCACTTTTGAAACATGAAGATACTCCGCCAGGACATTCACCGGGGTTTTTCCATGCTGTGTCACATATTCCAGAATCGCAACGCGCCGTTCTTTCATGGGTATCCTCCCTTGTTTCTGATACGCCCATATTAGCACAGGATGATTGTTATGTCAATAAATTTAGTTTCGTACGAAAGATTTTTAGTTTTTCTATTTACAAATTTAGTTTCTTATAGTAAGATAATGCCAGAGAATCCGATAACAAACCCGCATGCATGCCGCCTAATCGGCGCGGCGGCGGACTTTCACAGTAAGCAATAAGGAGGTAGAAGATAGATGAAAAGCGCTGTTTTTTACGGCAAACATGATTTGCGAATAGAAGAAACAGAAGTTCCAAAACCAGGACCCACGGAGGCGCTGATCCAGGTGAAAGCCTGCGGCGTATGCGGCACGGACATACACATTTACGAAGGCGGCAAGGGAGCCGCCGCGGTAACTCCTCCCACGATTCTGGGCCATGAATTTTCGGGCGTGATCGTGGAAACCGGAGCCGCCATGAAAAGATTCAAAAAAGGCGACCGGGTCTGCATCGATCCCAACCTCTACTGCGGCCTCTGCGATCCCTGCCGGAACGGACAGGTGCATTTCTGTGAAAATATGGTTGGCTACGGAACCACGGTAAACGGCGGATTCGCCGAATACTGCGCTGTGGACGAAAAGCAGATTTACGCTTTAGGCGCCAACACGACTTTTGAGCAGGGCGCCATGACGGAGCCGACCGCCTGCAGCCTCCACGGCATTGACCTGTGCCGGATTTCCCCCGGACAGCAGGTCGTCATCATCGGCGGCGGCATGATTGGCCTTTTAATGCTCCAGCTGGCCCGACTGGCAGGCGCCGCAAAAGTCGCGCTTCTAGAACCCGCGGAGAAAAAACGGGAAATGGGGAGAAAACTGGGCGCGGACGTCTGCGTTGACCCGCTGCATGAAGACGCGAAAAAGGCGCTTTCGGAGGCGGGCATGACCTGGATTCACACGGTCATCGAATGCGTCGGCCTTCCCCAGACCATGGAACAGGCCGTAGACCTGGCCGGCCGAAAAGGCACGGTTATGCTGTACGGCCTGACCCACCCGGACGCGCAGATGCGGCTGCGCCCCTTCGAGATTTTCCAGAAGGAGCTGACGGTCATGGGCTCTTTTATTAATCCCTGCACCCAGCAAAGAGCGCTGGATCTCATCGACTCCGGCCACCTGGACGTACAATCCATGGTTTGCCCGGTCATCGGCCTTGGCCAGTTGGAAGACGCGCTGCGCGACCCGGCGCTTAAGGCCCTGGGAAAATACATTGTGGTTCCGGGAAAATAAGAAGAAAGGAATACCGACTGTGAAAAAATATCTGATTGCGCACGATCTGGGCACTTCCAGCAACAAAGCCTCCCTTTTTTCCACGGAAGGGAAACTCATCAAAAGCCACACCAAGCCCTACGATGTGCTTTTTTTTAACAAAAACTACGCGGAACAAAATCCCGAAGACTGGTGGAACGCCGTCTGCGAGGCCACAAAGAAAATCGTGGAGGGAATCGATCCCGCCGATGTCTTGGGCATATCCTTCTCCTCCCAGATGCAGGCGTGTGTGGTCGTGGACCGGGCGGGCAAAGCCTTACGCCCCGCCATGATCTGGGCTGACCTGCGCGCCCAGCGCCAGGCCGAGCAGCTTGAAGAGCGGATTGGATTCGACCGCATGTACGAACTAAATGGGCACCGGGCCAGCGCCAGCTACAGCATCGAGAAACTCATGTGGATTCGCGACCATGAGCCGGAGATTTACGAAAAGACTTATAAGATGCTTCTTGCGAAAGACTACATCATCTGCCGCCTCACCGGCGAATTCGTGACGGACTATTCAGAGGCTTCCGGCACCGACGCATTCGACCTGCGAAATTCCCGCTGGTCCCGGGAAATCCTAAAAGCCGCCCAAATCGAATATGAAAAGCTGCCCCGGCTCCACGCGTCCACCGACATCATCGGAACCCTTACAAAAGAATCCGCCAAAGCCCTGGGACTCAGTCCGGGTACAAAAGTCGTCTGCGGCGGCGGTGACGGCGCCTGTTCCGCCCTGGGCGCGGGAAGCATCGAAAACGGACAGATGTTTTTATCTTTCGGCACCTCCGCCTGGATTGCCGGAACGTCCGACGAGGTATTTCTGGACAGGGACAAGACGCTGATCTGCTTCGGCCACGTGATTCCGGGAAAATACATGCCCTGCGGAACCATGCAGGCGGCTGGCAGCTCCTACTCTTACATCCGCAACACATTTTGTCAGGAAGAAGAAAGGTTTGCCAAAGAAACCGGCAAACCCGTTTACGAAATTATGAACCGGCTGGCGTTAAACTCTCCCGCCGGCGCAAAGGGCCTGATCTTCCTGCCCTACCTACTGGGCGAGCGAAGCCCCCGCTGGAACCCGGACACCTCCGGCAGCTTCCTGGGCATTAAGATGGAGCACCAAAAGGGCGATTACGTCCGGGCCGTCTTAGAAGGCGTGGCCATGAATCTGGACCTGATCCTGCGCGCCCAGGAAGAACGGGCGCCCATCGCGGAACTGACCCTCACCGGCGGCGGCGCAAAGGGCGACGCGCTGGCGCAGATTCTGGCAGACGTGCTGGGCGTGCGTCTTCACCGGCTGGACCATGTGGAGAGCGCCACTTCCATCGCCGCCGCCGTGATTGCAGGCGTAGGCGTGGGCGCGTTCGATGATTTTTCCGTGGTCAGCCAATTTGTAAAAAAAGAAAACACATTCCGGCCAAATTTGCAGAACAAAGAAATCTACGACCGACAGAAACGCTTGTTTGAAGCGGGCTATCAATGCCTGAAAAGCTATTATACACTGGAAACCCAATTTTAAAAAGGAGTGCATTATGGAAAAAATCAACCCAGCTCTGGTTCCCCAGAGAAAATTAAGCAACGGCATGGTGATTCCCGGCATCGGGATGGGCACTTTCGGAAATGACAAATACGACTCCGAACAGGTTTCAAACGCCGTGTACGGAGCCATCCAGGCCGGCTACCGCCTTTTCGACGGCGCGGCCGCTTACGGAAATGAAAAGGAAATCGGAAAGGTCTACGCCCGCGCCTTTAAAGAAGGGCTTGTGCAGCGGGAAGAGCTGACCATCATGACAAAAGTCTGGAACAATATGCACGGCCGGGGCGACGTGCTGGTGGCCTGCGCCCAGAGCCTGCGGGATCTGCAGCTTGATTACGCGGACATTTACATGGTTCACTGGCCCTTCCCCAACCACCACGAGCCAGGCGCCCACCTGGAAGGCAGAGATCCCAACCATGTCCCCTTCTCGCTGGAAGAATACATGGGCGTATGGCGCCAGATGGAAAAACTGGTGGATATGGGGCTGGTGCGGGGCCTTGGCATGTCCAACGTGACCATCACGAAAATGGAGCAGATTCTGCCTCTTTGCCGGATTAAGCCGGTGGTTCTGGAAGTGGAAATCAACCCCACCTTCCAGCAGCCAAAGCTATTCGACTACTGCAAAGCGCACGACATCCTTCCCATCGCCTACAGCCCCATGGGCTCACCCTGCCGCCCCGAGCGGGATACGGCGCCCGGCGACCTGGTTACCTTTGAAATGCCGGAGCTTGTGGAAATCGCCAAAGCCCACAACTGCCATCCGGCCACTGTCTGCGTGAAATGGGCCGTGCAAAGAGGACAGGTTCCCATCCCGTTCTCTGTATTTGAAAACGAATACGTGGGAAATCTCAAATGCGTCACCGAAGATTTCCTCACCGATGAAGAGATGGAAACTCTTAGAAAAGCGGACCGGAATTTCCGCCTGCTAAAAGGGCAGGTTTTCCTGTGGGAAAGCGCCGAAGACTGGCGGGACATCTGGGATCGGGAAGAGTAATAAAACGTCAGCCAAACGCTTCCGCGACTGCCTCCAGGCATTTTGCTATTTCAAGATGCTGGGGGCAGTTTTTTTCACAATTCTTGCACTTTGCGCAGTCGGAGGCTCTCCCGTGATTTTTTGCCAGCGCGTCATACATCGGCTGGATTTTCCAGTCCTCCTGGGGATAACGCCGATATTCGTTGTACATGCGGAAACACTCCCAGATTGGAATGTTTTGGGGACAGTCCTGTGCACAGTAGCGGCAGCCTGTACAGGGAATCGCCGTCTGCCGCCGGATGATCTCCCCCACCTGTTCAATGGCCTCCCGCTCCCGCTGTGTAAGCGGCGGCGCATCCTGCATGTTATCCAGCAGCTGCTCCATGGCGTTCATTCCGCTTAAGACCACATCCACCCGCTCCAGCGACTGCGCAAAACGGACGGCCCACGACGCGGCGCTCCAATCTTTGTGAATCCCGGTCAAAACAGCCTTGGCCTCCGCCGGAATATCCGCCAGCGCGCCGCCTTTGACCGGCTCCATGACTACAATGGATTTCCCATGTTTTGCCGCAACCTCATAGCATTTGCCCGATTGGATGACTTCGCTTTCCCAGTCCAGATAATTAATCTGCAGCTGCACAACGTCCACTTCCGGGTGCGCATTCAATATCTCCTCCAAAAGCTCAGGACCGTCATGATAGGAAAAACCGATTTTCCTCGCCTTTCCCGCCTCTTTCATCTTGCGCAAAAACGCAAATTCATCGTTTTGCTGGCATATTCTATAGTTTTCCCCATTGAGCCAGTGCAGCAGATATACATCAAAAAAATCCACACCGCATCTGTCCAACTGCTCCTCAAAATAAGAATAGCATTCCCGATGGGAAGTCACTTTCCAGGAGGGCAGCTTGTCCGCTATCTGAAATTTCTCCCTGGGATGCCGTTTCACCACTGCCTCCCGGATGGCCGTCTCGCTCCTGCCATTCAGATATGTATAGGCGGCGTCAAAATAGACGCCGCCCTTTTCCAAAAACATATCCACCATCCGGTTCAGCAGCGGCCAGTCAATGCAGTCGTCCCCCGCCTGGGAACCCGGCAATCTTAAAAATCCAAATCCGATTTTATTCATGGCCGCTTCCTCCGTCAGTCTACGCAGATCAGCTCGTATTCCTTTGTGCCGTAGCCCAATTTGGCCGCCGCGTCAATGGTATGGGTTCCATGGCGGGATTCCACCCGCTCGATGAAATGATCCCGTCCCGGATCGTCGGACTGGTAAATCAGATCCATGCACGCCTGGTCCAGCGCCACCGGGTCCAGGGAGGACAAAATTCCGATGTCCTTCATGCAGGGATCTTCCGCCACCGCGCAGCAGTCGCAGTCCACCGACAGATTGCAGACCATATTTACAAACGCCGCGTTTCCTTTGAAGTATTCCATGATACTGCCGGCCGCGTCCGCCATGGCCTCGCAGAATGCGTCCTGTTCCGCCACATGATCCCAGACAATGGTCTGGTCGTTGGTAAAGCCGCCGGAGTGGATCAGTGATTTCCCTTCCGTGGAAGCGCAGCCGATGGCCAGCTGCTTGAGCGCGCCGCCGTAGCCTCCCATCGGATGGCCCTTAAAATGAGACAGCACCAGCATGGAATCGTAATTGGCGATGTTTTTTCCCACAAAGTTCTTCTTAATCACTTTCCCGTTGGGGATTGCCAGCTCCAGATCCGGCCCCTCGGCATCCATCAGATCCACCTGGAAATACTTCGTCCAGCCATGCTCCTGCAGAAGCCGATGATGCTTCTCGGTGGAATTTCGCTCCCCGTCGTAAGCCGTGTTGCACTCCACCACCGTGCCGTTTACCGCCTCCACCATGGGGCGCATAAACTCCGGATGCAGATAATTCTGGTTGCCTTTTTCACCGGAATGCACCTTCACCGCCACTTTCCCCGGAAGTTCTTTCCCCAGCGCCTTATACATTTCGATAACCGCTTCCGGCGTAATCTTCTTGGTAAAATATACTTTCGCTTTTTCCATATGAACCCCTTTCTCCTTTCGCGCGCCTGAAAATCCATTCGCGTCCATGCATTTATTATACATGCATTCGCTCCATATGTCCAATGCCAGTTTTATATTTCACGCTATGCTCTGAAGGCATATCTGAAAAAACCGCCTCCGGCGTTTATTGCAAACGCAGCAGCCGCTCCAACAGATATTCCCGGTTGTTGATAAAAAGCTCCGTCACCCGGTAGCTTTCCGTTTCCTCATACTCCACCGCATGAATCCGCCCTTCATCAAAAGACAGGATTTCCGCCTCCGGAAACCCCAGCAGAATAGGGGAATGACTGGCTATAAAAAACTGCGCCCCCTGATTGGCCAGCCGGTAAATCTCCACCAGCAGCGTCAGCTGTCTCTGCACAGACAGCGCCGCTTCCGGCTCATCCAAAATATACACCCCATCCGGCCGGAAATGTCTCTGCACTACAGCCAGAAAGCTCTCTCCGTGGGACTTACGGTGCAGCTCTTCCGGTATGGCGCGTCCAAAAGGGTCCGACGCATATTCCTCTTCCTTCGTCGCCACATTGTAGAAGCTCTCCGCCCGCAAGAAATACCCCCATTTGACTTTCCGGCAGCCTTTCCCGATGCGCAGCGCCCCGCAAAGCTCCGAGTGGGAATCATAAGTGGAAAAACTGTAATTCCTCGTGCCGCCCTCCGGATTAAAGCCATAAGCCACCGCAATCGCCTCCAGCAGCGTGGATTTCCCCGTTCCGTTTTCCCCCACAAAAAACGTGACCGGACAAGTAAAGGCCAGCTCTTCCATCCCCTGAAGCGCCTCAATCGCACGCAGATAACTGCCATGGGAAATCTCTGCCCAATCTATCCCTATTTTCTGAATAAATAAATTGTTCATCTATGCGCCATCTCCACTAAATTCTAACTTTTATCTTCATTCACCGCCGCCGATGCGAGGTTCCTTTTCCAAGAAAATTCCGGCTTTGCGCCATGCCTTTCCTTCACAAACGTAAATATTTTTTCACACAAATCCACTCTTCTGACCGCCTCTATTCATCCTCTTTTCAAAGCGGAAATACTCCTCTTTAAATTCCTCTCCCTGCTCCATGCCATCGGAGTCCCGGTGGCATTTGCAAAAAAATTCCACAATGTGAAATCCACATTTGTTTACATAGAAATGGATATTTCTCTTTTCAAAATATGGCGTGACCAGTTCCCAGACTTTTGTTTCAGGATATGTTTTCTCAACCAATTTCCAGACAGAAGATCCGATCCCCTTACTATGAAAATTCGGATAAATGAAAAAGAGGGCCACCTCATTTCGCCCGCTCTTTTCATCAATATTCAATACGATTCCTCCGGCCTTTTTTTCATCCCATAAAATATCATAGACAACCGACTGAGGCGCGTACAGGGATTCCTCCAAGTCTTCTTCCGAAATTGGCCCACCGTTTTCACAGCTTCCAAATTCTTCTATAACCGCCAATGAAAAAATATCTTTTACATCTTTTTTGAATATCTCAAAGTCTTCTTTTTTCGTCCGTTTTAACTGAATATTCATTTTGCCGCCTCCGCCAAATCTCCGTTTACCTGTCCTCCAAAAGCGGAAAGAGAATCTCTATCCCAAACCATTCCTTTCTCTGCCAGACCCTACAGTCTCCGCCCATTTTCGCCATCATGTTCTTCACACTCTGAATTCCCACGCATGTGCTCTCCGGCTTTTCATCTGTATGACTGACTGCGTTTTCAAAGGAAAATCCGGCCATGCCATCTCTGTACGCCGAGCGAATCAAAACATGTTTTTTTACGTCGGCGTATTTTATAATATTAGAGGTAATATTATCCATAATTCGGGTAACGTAATTTGTATGAATCCGGATTTTCCCCTCCATCCACTGGACCTTAAATTCTACCTGAAAACCCTTTTGTTCCAGGTAGCTGCATGTCTCAGAGAAGAAATCGTAAAACAGAGTTTCAAAGGTTTCCGCCTCTTCCAGCACAACTTCCGATTCCCCCGCCACCAGGGAATACGCAAACAAATGATCGGTTAACTGTTTCATGCGGCAGGCTTTCCGCTCTATTTTTCCAATGTATTCCTTTAGCCGCTCTTCATCTTTATATTTGCCCTTTTTCAGGATTTCCGTATAAAGCATTATGGACGTGACCGGCGTTCTTAAGTCGTGGGACATCTCCGTGACAATTTTCTGATTTTCCTGCATCATCTGCGTTTCTTTTTCCATCAAAGCGCCCAGGGATAGACGCATACCGTTGAGCCCTTCCGCCAGCGCTGCCAGCTCGTCCTTGCCCTTCACGGTTATTTCATAGTCCAGGCTGCCGCCCTCCAATATCTCGATTTCATGACTGAGCAATAGAATATATTTCATTTTTGCGCGAATTCCCAAAAGGACGAAAGCCAGGAAAAAAAGAAAAGAAAACAGCAATTCCGCTGTATGGGCATATGTATAAAATTGATATGTATATACACCAAAAATATTTATCTGCGCGTCTCCGTCGGAAAATGAAACCGTGTAATAATTCTCCCATTCATACATGGCCATGGCGATGCCTTCATCCTGTAATTCCTGATCCGGATATTCTGCATCGAAGATCAAGATGCCGTCTTTGTAGATACGGGGAAAAATCACTTTTTGCTCTTTCACCCAGGAATTTATCTGATCCGCATTTCCGGAATGGAGATCGAATTTGTCGATGTATTGCTGCAGCTTTTCCACATATTCCTCATCCTTTCGCCGCACATAATCGGAGTTATAATAGTAGTTGTCAATCACGTATTCTCCTGCACGATTCAGCGCCAAGAAGATAAGAAAAGCCGCCGCTGCAGCCCCGATGAGCAGTTTCAGAAGTTGGAGATATAGAGAGTCTTTTCTGCTAATTACCCGCGTCAAATTTGTACCCCTTCCCCCACACCGTCTTGATGTACTTTGGATTTTTCGGGTCTTTTTCGATTTTCACCCGCAGCTTCCGGATGTGGACCATAACTGTGCCGTTGCAGGAATAGAAATAAGGCTCCTCCCAGACGCTTTCATAGAGATTCTGCGTGGAAAATATTTTCCTGGGATGCTGCATCATCAGCAGCAAGATATGATATTCAATGTCGGACATGTCCTTTTCCACGCCATTTACATAGACTTCATTGAAGGACTCGTGTATGCGGACGCCCTCCATCTCCAGATAGGGCTCCCTCTTTTCCGGAACAGAAGATTCTCGGCCCATATAGATTTTGTACCGGCGCAGAAGCGCCTTCACTCTGGCCAAAAGCTCTGCGTAGGAAAACGGTTTGGTCAGATAGTCGTCGCCGCCCGCCATCAGCCCAATCAGCTTATCGGATTCCTGCGCCTTGGCCGTCAGAAACAGCACAGGAACATTGGAAACTTTCCGTATTTCTTCGCAGGTTCGAAGGCCTGACATACCCGGCATCATCACATCCAGAATGACCAGGTCCGTTTTCTCATTTAACATCTCAAGCCCGGCCCTTCCATTTTCCGCCTCCCGCACCTCATAATCTTCGCTTTCCAGAAGAATACGCACGCCCTCGCGGATGTCCGCGTCATCTTCCACAATCAACACTTGTTCTTTGCTCATCCTTATGTTTTTGCTCCTTTCCGCTGCAAAATCCCAACCATTTCTCCCAGACGAACTCTCGTTTCTCGGTCCTGCGCCATATTATTCCAAATGTTTTCGCTCACAACCAGTCTGCCCTTTTCCGCCAAGACCACTATGGTTGACCCGCCGAATGCAAAATAACCCTTTTCCTCTCCCTGTAAAGCCGGACCGCTCCGGCTGTGATTATGAATTTTCCCTACCAGCAGCGCCCCCACTTCCATCTGAATGATGCGCCCAAAACACTGCGTCTGAATCTCTGTAAATTCCCGGCTGTTTTCGACAAAAACCGGACGGGCGGCGCAAGCAATGGGACGCACGCAGTGGAGCTTCCCCGGTATTGCCCTCCACTGAACCGTTTGGCCGCTGCACGCATAACAATAGCGGTGATAATCCTGGGGAGTCAGACGGAAAATCAGACAGACGCCGCCCGCGAACCGTTTGGCCAGATTGCGGCTTTGCAGCAATTCCTCTAAATGATATTCTACATTTTTGATTCGGTAGATTTGGCCTGCGCTGACCGGGCACACGCGCAGATAGCCGTCGCAGGGGCTGATCAGATGATCCGGCATAATGTCTACATTCTCGTTGCACCGCTTTCTTGTGAAAAAATCGTTGAAAGAACGATACCTTTTCCCGTCGTATTCCGCCATATCCAATTTATATTTTCGGATAAACAAAGGCGCCAGCCAGCCGGACAGCCGCGAGTCCAGAAAAACCCCCGCCCACCTGGAGATGGCAGGCCGGGTCAGCGCCAGCAAGACCACGCGGCCCAACGGCGTTTTATACAAAAACCACAGCGCTAATTTTGTCATACTTCCATCGCCAATCCAATAAATAGAATAACAAATTCCACAACTCCCGTAAACACTATTCCGATTTTTCCCGCCAAATATGGTTTCTGAATCTTAACCGGCAGCAGAAACAAAACGGCCAGCACAAGCAGCAGCCCCGGAAACCAGAGTTTTCCTCCGCGGCTGTCCGCCGCCACAAAAAGCGCGGGAACAACCAGCGCCGCCGACGTGACGGGAACTCCCAGATACCACTGCCTGGGGCCGTCCGTCTCCCGTTGCCGCTCTTCCTCCAGCACATTAAAAAACGCCAGCCGGATCAGCGCGCACAGCACGTACAGGCTCCCCGCCAAAAACGCCACATAAGTTTCCCCGCTTATCCGATAGACCAGCACCGCCGGAAGGACGCCAAAACAGATTAAATCACTCATGGAATCAATCTGAACGCCAAAACGTTTTTCCCTTTCATCCCTCTGTCTGGTGGCAGCCACAGCGCCGTCGAACATATCGCAAAGTCCCGCCGTCATCAGGCAGATTACCGCCTGTCCATAGGCGCCTTCCACTGCATACAAAATCCCGGTGAAACCTGCCAGCATCCCCAGATACGTCAATGCCACGGTATAGTTGTAATAACCGCACAAACGCTTCTTTTCCCCCATTTTCTCTCCGCCTTTCATAGATTTTACGCCGCTGAAAACAAAATGCTGTAAGCAAGGATACACCACGGTTTCCCCAATACAATAATTGCGGCAAATTTGCGCACACTCATTTTGGTCAGTCCGGTAAGATAACAAAAGAAATCATCCGGAAACAGCGGCAGGATCATGCTTAAAAACAACACCGCCGTATAAGATTTGCTTTTAGCCATCCATGAAGACCATTTCTCATACCGTCTTCCCGGAAAAAGCGCGCCAACCAATCCTTTCCCATACCTTCTCGCAAGCAGGAAGGCCAGCAGCGAGCCTGCCGATATGCCAATGTAGTTGCACAAGAAACCGCCCATCCATCCGAACAGGGCGGCCCCTGCCACACACCCCAAAAAGCCTGGCAAAATAGGAAAAACCACCTGCGCCGCCTGGACGACCGTCAGAATAAACGGCGCCAGCAGTCCAAATCCCGCAATGTACTGCTGCAGGCTCTGGGCCGAATAAAATTTGCCGTCCAGATACGCTTTAAACAACAACGCGCAAAACATCAGGCAGGTCAGCAGCAGACCTGCCATCATCCGTCTTTTCCATCTGTCAACCCGCTTTTCCATGGCTTTTTCCGAAACTTACTGCCCTGCGCTGACAGACTTCTGCGCCGTCCCGACACTGCCGGATTTCTGGGGCGTTCCTGTACTGCCGGATTTTTGCGTTGTCCCTGCACTCTCAGATTTCTGCGCCGTTCCTGTGCCGCTGGATTTCTGGGTTGTTCCTGCACTCTCAGATTTCTGCGCCGTCCCTGTGCTGCTGGATTTCTGCGTTGTCCCTGCGGTTCCTGATTTCTGACTTGTGCTGGAAGTCTTCGACGACTGTCCGGTTGACTTTTGACTTTTTCCTCCGCAAGCCGTCATTCCCACTGCCAACATACCCGTCAAACAGATTACCATAATTTTTCTCATCATAACATATTCCCCTTTCCGCTCGTTTTATTTTTTGATGAGACTATTATCCTATGGAAACCTTAACCCTTCCTAAACGAAATCTTAACAAATCTGAATTCATTCCCCGAAAGATACCCTTTTAAAATTGCGGAAAAATTATTAATTACAAGGCACGACATTTCCCGTTGGAAGAATGGTGACGCCACGCCTAATGCCGATACCTTGAAACGAACAGCCAGAACTTTTGATGTGTCTGTGGAATATTTATTCGGCCATCCCAGTGGACAGCGTCAGAGCTGCAGAATGAAAAAACAATGGGCGCAAATCAGAGGAATACTGCGCTTTGACCGAACAAGAAAGAAGAACCGAACGGCAAAAATTTCTGCCAACATAAAAACGTTGGCAGAAAAAGGATTTCTCAAAAAGCGGCCGCTTCAGAAGGCCGGTTTAGCGGGAACAGAATTCACCGCTATACCCCTTTATGCTCCACCGCATCCACCGGACAGGCGATCACGCAGTTTCCGCATTCATCGCAGCGTCCCCCGTTGATTTTATACCGATCGCCCTCCTCATAAATGGCCGAATAACTGCAGGTCTTGATGCATTCGCCGCAGCCCGTGCATCTGTCGGTGATGGTCAGTCCCGGCTTTTCATATTCAAATCCGCCATAGGAAAATCTCACCCGCTCCAGCTTATGATCTCTGTTTTCTTTGGCAAAATCGTAATCGAAGATTTCGCCTTTTGCCCGGAACAGGACAAAAGCCGTCATGGACGGATAGCGCTGGTTATCGTAGATGCAGTAGTCAAACGCCGGATTGTTTTTGGCCTTTATCTCATCTATGGTCACTTCCCGCACGTCGCCGGTGAGCCGGATGAAATAGCCCGGGTCAAATTCCGGTTTCCCATCGCTGGTTGCATCCACCTGCGACCTGGCATACAAGCCGCAGACCGAAAGCTTTCCCGTAGTTTTCAGCTGTTTATAGAACGGCTTTGTGTTCATGGTCATAAAATAAATGCCCTCGTCGTCATAGACAAGAAAATGCGCAATCCGCGTCTCCGGATATTCTCCGCCAATGGTGGCAAATGTGCAGCAGCCTATCCTGTCAAAATATTCGTAAATTTCCTGAATCGTCATCGTAATTCCTCCCTATGTACAATATATTCCGCCATTTCCTTCATAAGATCAAACTGAAATGTCTCCGTGTTGTCTTCCGACACATTGGAAACCGCATTGACGTCAATGATATAAAACCCGCCCTCCGTCTCAATCACGTCCAGGCTCCCCATCTCAATTTCCAACAGCTCCATAGCCTGCACGGCCGTCTGCCGAATGCTCTCGGGACAATCGTCGTAGCGTTCATAAAGAGAGCCAAATCGATACGCGGACAGTCCGTTCTCCGTCACGCTGCGCTTCACAATCAAACGACACCGGCCCCCAATCGCTTCTATCCGGGTCAGATACCCGTAAACCGGCTCCAGATATTCCTCCGCCAGCATCTTGATGTCGCGAAGCTTCGGCACAATCCGCGGCAGCTCCCCGGCGTCTTTTACAATATAAGTGTCGTTTGTCCGGCCTCCGCAATCCGGCTTCAGGACCAGCGGATAGATGAGGGGCAGCCGATAAACCTCTTCCTTATAAAAAGCGCCGTAAACCTTCGGCACGGGGATGCCATGTTTTTCCAGGGTTTTCGTGGACAGCTCCTTGCTTATCTCATATTGATGGGCCTGATAGGAATTCACCAGGGGAATCCCCTGCCGCGCCAAAAAGGCATGCACCTCTTCCATCGCCTCAAGACTCCTCCCATGCCCGCGAAACTGCGCGCTCGCAAAAATCCGGCTGACCGCCAGGCGGCAGTTTTTAAGCGCGTCATAGGGAATTTCCTTTTCCAGATTTATCAAGAATGCCTCCTCTCCCAAAGCGCGGATATTGTCCCTCAATGCATAGTCCGACCATTCCCCTGATTCGTATAAAATCGCTATCGCCATCGCTTTTCTCTCCTATACATTCCATTCCAGCAGTTTTCCCAGAAACCGCCGCAGCTTTTCTGTCTTCGGCTGGGTGAAAATCCGCTCGCTTTCGCCGTATTCCATCAGCGCCCCTTCGCACAGAAACGCCACCTTGTCGCAGGCATGGCGGGCGAATCCCATTTCATGGGTCACGATGATAAAATCCATCCCTTCCTTTTTCAGTTCGTGGATGATATCCAGCACTTCCGTGGTGTACTCCGGGTCCAATGCGCTGGTGGGCTCGTCCAGCAAAAGCAGACGGGGCTTGGCCGCTATGGCCCGGGCAATCGCCACCCGCTGCCGCTGCCCTCCGGAAAGCTCGGCCGGCTTCTTTTTCCAGTCGTCTTTTAATCCGAACCGCGCAAGCAGCTCCATGGCCCGCGCGCACGCCTCTTCATGGGAAAATCTATGGACTTTCTCCAGAGGAACCGCAATATTCGCCCGCGCGTTCATATGCTGAAACAATCCGCCCTGCTGAAAAACAAATCCCAGCTTCCGGCGATATTTCTGCAAAAACGCCTCATTCGCCTCCACCTCTTCTCCATCTACCCGCAAAACGCCTGCCGTGGGCGCCGTCAGCCCGCCGAGAATCCGCAAAAGCGTGGACTTTCCGCCGCCGGAAGGCCCGATGACCGCCAGCGTGCGCACTTCGTCCGAGAAATCCATGGGCCGCAGAACCGGACGCCCCGGCTCAAACTGTTTGGAAAGATTCTGAAACTCAATTTTCATAACAAAATTTCCTTTCCAGCCATTCGCTGATCAGAGAAATGGGCAGCGTCAGACACAGATAAAGCGCTCCCAAAAACAGATAACATTCAAACAAACGGAAGTTTACCGCGCTGATCTCCCGCATGGTCTGCGTCAGCTCAATGACCGCGATCATGGACAGCAGCGACGAATCTTTGATAATGGAGGCGAACTGCCCCGTAAGCGCCGGGAGCGTCCGCGCCGCCATCTGCGGCAGGATCACATAGCGCACCGTCTGGCCGCGGGTGAATCCAACCGCCCGGGCCGCTTCCAACTGGGAGTTTTCGATAGACAGCAGGCTTCCGCGAATAATTTCCGCAATGTATGCGCCCTCAAAAACAGACAGGATCATGACCCCCGCCGCAAAACGGTTTTCCACGCCCCAGGCAGTGCCTACGATATAGAAAAAAAGATAAATCTGCATAATCAGCGGCGTTCCCCGGATAAATTTCACATAAACATTGCAAAAATACCTCACAAACAGCAGGGAAGAGCTCTGGCCGGCCGCGCTGCACACGCCGATGGCAAAGCTCAGCGCCAGACTAAAAAGGCCAAGCTTCAGCGTCACAAGAAACCCATCCCACACGCGAATCCGGAACTGTCCGAGAAACGAAAAGTCAAGCCGCACCTGAATGGCATGCAGCGAAATCCAAAACAGCGTCACCCAGAGAAACGCCACCAACAGCAGATTCAGCAAAACCGCCGCCATGCCCGCCCTCTCCTTTTCCGTTATCCAAAATAACTTCCGCAATCTTTTCATATGTATTCCCGTCTATTCCTCCATGTCAAAAAACCATTGAAAGCCAAGCTCCTCAAAGGCTTTCTTCTCCTGGGCCAAATGCTTCTTGGTCAGTTCTTCGTAGCCGCCCTTTTCCTTATAATCCGCCAGAAACGCGTTGAGCTGGTCCAGCAGCTCCTGATTGCCTTTTTTCACGGCGATCCCCCACTGTTCCGGTTCCTGGAATGGGATAAAGACCGCGCTTGTGGAATCCGGGTTGTTCTGCCAGTTCCGATAAATAGTCAGCTGGTCATAGATAAATCCATCCGCCCGGCCCTGGGACACTTCCGTCACGCAGGCGCTCTCATCCGGCATGGCCAGAACCTTTGCCTTTGTCAGATTCTTTTCCGCATACATGTGTCCTGTGGAACCGGATTTCACGGCGACTGTCCTCCCCTCCTGGTTCAGATCGTCTATGGATGCAATGTCCGAATCAGCATTTGCCAGGATTGCCAGAAGCGCGTTTGCGTAAGGGTCGGAAAAATCCACCTGCTCTTTTCGCTCCTCGGTGATGGTCATGGAGGAAATCACAAGATCCGCCGCCCCTGTCTGCAGGGCGGGTATCAGACCGTCCCACGCCGTATTTTCAATCCGAATCGGACGCCCCACGTATTCTCCAAACGCTTTCATTAAGTCCGCACTGACCCCCGCCGGCTCCCCGGCGTCATCCTTTGCCTCAAATGGCGGGTAGGCAAGTTCCATGGCCACTGTCAATGGTTCGTCCGCCTCCTTTGCCGCGCCGTCCGCCTCCGATTGCGCATCTGTTTTGCCGCCTGCGCATCCGATCAGCATAAATGATAAAAATGCCGCCAGCGTTAATGGGATAATTTTTTTCATTTGCATTTCTCCTCTCACCTTTTTTCTCTTTAGGCAATTGCGAAACGCCCTTTTCAGTCATTCGAGTTTGGGCAAAATAAACAAATAAGGAGCGAATCAGAAACGGTTTTGAGCTCCGTTTTGTTTATTTTGAACAAACGGAAGATATGAAATAACAGTTTCGCAATTACCTATTTTTCTCTTATGTGCATTCCAACTCTCTTGACGTTCGGAAAACACAATGTTAGAATACATTAATAAGTATATTTTGTAAAGAAGAAACCTCAAAGTAACATAGTTTCAAAAAGAAACTATAAAGTTTCAAAAGGAGAACTATGAATAAGCAGACACTTAAAAAAGATTTACCCGAATGCCCCGTGGAAATAACGCTCATGCTGATGGGCAATAAATGGACGGTTCTGATCCTCCGGGACCTGCTTCCCGGCACGAAACGCTTCAGCGAGCTGAAGAGGTCCATCGGCTCTATTTCCCAGAAAGTCCTGACTTCACAGCTGCGGACAATGGAAGAAAACGGCCTGCTGATCCGCACCGTTTATCCGGAAGTCCCGCCAAAGGTGGAATATACGCTTACCAAGCTGGGTGAAAGCCTGGAACCGGTGCTGGATGCGATGAAGCACTGGGGCGAGCAATACAGGAAAAAATGCGTTTCCACCCGAAAAGATTGATTGTATATGCGAATAATGATATGATAAGGAAAGAAATGTCACATAAAATATTCATTTGTAGGAGGTAAACAAGAAAATGAAAGAAGCTGAGAATACCGCATCTTCCCTGCCTGGCGGCAAATCCCGCAGCTCCTTTTCGGGAAAACTGGGGTATGTGCTGGCGGTCGCCGGCTCGGCCGTGGGCCTGGGGAACATCTGGCGGTTTCCCTACCTGGCGGCCAAATATGGAGGCGGTATTTTCCTTTTGGTATACCTGATTCTGATGCTGACCTTCGGCTACACGTTAATCGTGTCCGAAACGGCCCTGGGGCGCATGACCAAGAGAAGTCCGGTGGGTGCTTTCGCGGCGTTTGGCCAAAGCCCGCTATTCAAATTCGGCGGCTGGATCAATGCGGTGATTCCTATGCTGATCGTTCCCTATTACAGCGTCATTGGTGGATGGGTAACCAAATATCTGTTTGAATACCTGCGGGGCAGCACGAAAGCCCTGGCCGGGGACGAATATTTTTCCCATTTTATCGCGGACGGCTTCCAGGCCGGCGGCTGGTTTTTATTTTTCAGCCTGCTTGTCGTGGCCGTTCTCTTCGCCGGCGTGAAACAGGGGGTGGAACGGGTTTCCAAAGTGATGATGCCGCTGCTGGTGATCTTAGCGATCTTCGTGGCGGGCTACTCTGTGACCAGACCAGGCGCGCTGGAAGGGGTGAAATATTTCCTGATTCCCAATTTCCGGAACTTCTCCTGGATGACCGTGGTCACCGCCATGGGACAGATGTTCTATTCCCTCTCCATCGCCATGGGAATTTTGTACACATATGGATCTTATCTGAAGAAAGATGTGGATATTGAGAAATCCACGGCGCAGGTGGAGATTTTCGACACGGGAATCGCCATGCTGGCCGGGCTGATGATTATCCCGGCGGTCTTCGCCTTTTCCGGCGGCAACCCGGATACGTTAAAAGCGGGCCCTTCCCTGATGTTCATCACCATACCGAAGGTATTCGCCAGCATGGGATTCGGAGGCGGCGCAGGCATCCTGTTTTTCCTGCTGGTGCTGCTGGCCGCGCTGACCAGCGCCATCTCCCTGGCGGAATCCGGCGTTTCCACCTTCGAGGACCAGCTGGGATGGAGCCGCCACAGATCCGCGCTTCTGATGGGCGCCATCATCCTGCTGTTCGGGCTGGTTTCCGCCCTCGGATTCGGCGCGTTGGATTTTGTCTCTTTGCTTGGAATGTCGATTTTGGACTTCTTTGACTTTTTGACAAATTCCCTCATGATGCCCCTGGCCGCGCTGTCCACCTGCCTTTTGATTACCCGCGTGGCCGGGATTGACAGAATCGCTCAGGAAGTTCTGCAGTCTTCGGACTTTAAACGCAGAAAAATGTATGATTTATTTATAAAATATCTGGCTCCCATTTGCATCGTGATCATCCTGATCAGCTCCATTGCAAATGTGTTTGGATGGATTTCTATGTAGTTTAAAAAATACTTCATCAAAGACACAAATAATGAATTTGTAAACATCACTTAACAGGAATTGTATATAATAATCCAATCCATAAAAAATGTTTTGTAAAACTTGTCAAAAAGGGAAGGCATAGTCAAAAGCGTATACGAGGCTACGCCTTCCAAATATTATGTAAATTTTTTAATACTCCAAAAACGTACACACATGAAACAAAAATTTTTAAATATACCCATCCTATCCAATTTACTTTATAATAACTATGCACCTGAATTGTAAGAAGGGGGAGGCACGCCAAATATCATAATATATTTTACTAATATTGATATGTTTCCAAATAATCCCTTGTAAACACCATAAAATCAATCATAATTTACTTATAAACTATACATAAAATAAATATAATAATACAGACCACAAACAACATTTTAAAGATAAATTTCATAAATTTTGCTTCAGGACTTTTTTTCATCAATCGCCCTTCCGCCCGCCAATCAGATCCTGGATTACATCTGCAAAATGGGCACACATTTGCATTATAGGGTATTTTCATTCCGCAATTTTGACAAATTTTAGTCTCTTCTCTTTCATTTCTTGAATGAATACGTATACTTCTAAACATAAAATAAAACATAATTATTACCCCAACAGTTACAATCGTATCTTCCATAACTCTTTTTCCCTTTCCTTTCATCATCTAAAAAAATATATAAGAAAACCTTTAAAATGTATTTAAAAATATTTTATTTCAATATGCATACCCATAACCATAAAAATCCCCTAAACATTCTTTCTACAAGCCTTTTTTAACCTAAATTAATTACACTACTTTTTGATTCTATAATGATCGTGCAGCGAGTGCAACGCCTTCATAAAATAATCCGCGCCCTCCTGGGCTTTCCCGGGAAGTCTGTACTTCTCCCGGTATTCCATCAAAAGCCCGTGGAACAGGCTGCACTCCATATCGCTTAGAAGGCGCGACTCATCCAGGGAAAAATACCCGGTGACCGCCGCCCGGTGGACCATGATGTGGTTGCGCTCCCGGAGATCGCTGTTAAAAAAGACTGTGGTAAACAGACCGTCCAGATTCTTCCACCCATCAGGAAAAAGCTGGTAATATTCAAAGATCGTGTCCCCCAGATTTTGCTTATATTTCCCCCAGAAAAGCCCCTCAAACACTTCCACATTCTGAAAAGCGTATTTGGCAAACACTTCCCACATGGTCACCAGCATGTCCAGCGCGTCGGAATTCTCATTGGTGATCTTCTGAATGTCGATAATATAATTTTCCAAAAACCGCACAGACGCAAAACGGATCAGATGATCCAGATCGTCAAAATGCTTATAGATAACGGTGCTGGTGCAGTTGCAGGCCGTCGCTATGGAACGTATGGTCAGATTGTCTGGGTTGTCCATCTTCAGCAGCTCATACGTTGTCACAATTAATTCATTTTTTTTGCTCACAATTTTTCGTTCCTTATTTATATGTATATTTTGCAAACAAATTATAGTCCTTTTCTGACGGCAAAATCAAGTGTTTTTTATAAAATCCGACGCAAAAAAGGACTTGCCCGACGCAAATCCTTCTTTGATTCAGATTTTCTATATTGTTTCTATATATCCGGCATTAAATAATTGCCAGATATATAGACCCTCCGGGGGATGCACGCTCGCACGAATATGTATATGCCGCAAAGCGGCCGCGCTCGGCGCAGATGGCGATAATTAATCGCCATCTATATATAACCAGTTGAGAAATCTTTTACAAATTCTCCATGTATTTTCTTAAATCCGCGTCTATGTCTGCAGGCAGGGTGGGTTCGCCGTAGGATTCTAGAATCGCTTTCCATTTGGCGTTGGCCACTTTCTCAATGGGCAGGGAGCCGTCCTCCACCCACTGTTCATAGGATTTCTTGTTGCTTAAGGTCGGGAAATAGAACTCATCGCGGAAGTTCTCCACCGTGTGGTCGTGAGTCAGGAATACGCCGCCGGGGCCCACTTCTTTGATTACGTCATAGGCAAGCGTCTCCTCGTTGATATCCACGCCCTGGTTGATGCGCTTGCAGTAGCCGATGATTTCGTTATCCACAATCAATTTCTCGAAGGAAGTGCAGTTGTACGTCTCGATGATGCCCGCGCTGTGCAGGATGAAGTTTCCGCCGGCCATCTGGGCCATCAGCAGGGTAATGGCGGACTCATATGCAGCCTGGGAATCCATCATCTTGGAGTCAGACAGAGCGCCGCTGATACGGCAGGGGATCTGATAATATTTCGCCAGCTGTCCGTTTAACAAGGAAACAACCGCGTCTTCCGGTGAGCCAATGGTCAGGGAGCCGCTGCTCATATCCACGTTGGAGCCGGAAGCAGAGTAAACAACCGGCGTTCCCGGGTTCACGCACTGGGCCAGCACGATTCCCGCCAGAACTTCCGCATTCTGAAGAGAAACCAGACCTGCCAGCGTCGCCGGGGTGGTCATGCCCGCCATGGAAAGGGAGTTAATCAACTGGGGCTGGCCAAACTCCGCATAGGCCATAATGGCGCCCAACTGGTTATCATCGTAACTTAATGGCGTCAGGGTGCAGGGGATGGAAGCCATCACCGGTTTTTCCTTGATGGCGCTTAAGCCGCCGAACGGAATCGCCGCCATCTCAATACACTGTTTGGCGTTCTCGTAACCGTAGATGCTTCCCATCAAAGGTTTGTCGCTGTACTTTAAAGTATTGTAAACCATCGTGGTGGGACGCTTGTTTTCTGGAACGTCTGTGGGTTCACAGGAAATATGGCTCTGGATGTCGATGTTTTCCAGACGGTCGCAGATTTTCACAATTTTAATGAAATCGTCCAGAGTTCCGTCCCGGCGGCCGTTGTCCAAATCGGTTACGAACGGGGAGCCGTAAGGACCCGCATAGGCTGTCTTCTCTGTGCTGATTTCCACATTCTTTTTGGGATCTCTTGCGTAAATCGTATAGGAAGAAGGCGCGTTCTTGATGGATTCCTCCACCAGCGCACGGGGGAAGAACGCTTTCTTGCCGTCCACTTTCACGCCATGCTTCTTCAGAATTTCCAGGGCGGGTTCGTAGGTCATGATAATTCCCACGTTTTCCATAATCCGCAGGGAATTTTCGTGAATCTGCTCCAGTTCGCTCTGTGATATTAATTGGTACCTTTGCATAATGATATCCTCCTCTTTTTCAAAAAAAATAAATCAAAAACTTGAATAACGGTATTTATGATAACCGTATTATATATCTATTGGTTATCATTGTCAATATATTTTTTCGACTAAAATCGAATTTATATTGACAGATTTCAGAAAATTACCTATAATAAAATAAGAATAACGGTATAATCAATGAGCGCTTCGCGGAAAATCGGCCAGAAAACTACGGTTTCCATTCAATTATACGCGATGCAGACTTCGGGGTCGCATTTTGATTGGTTATCTTCGATAACTTTAATAGGGCTGATTTTTCTTATTTAAGACAGTGACAAACATTTTACAAAAGGAAAGGATTTTTTCTATGAATGGTAAGAAGAGAAGTCTTGTATTGGTTATTTTAAGTTTGATCGCCGGCATGGTGTATTTGACTCCGCTGCTGCGGTTCTCTTTCTACGACCAGATGCTGGAGGCTCTGGGCGTCACCGATGTGCAGCTGGGAACCATCGGCAGCATTTACGGCGTATTTAATGTGGCCTGTTATGTGCCCAGCGGCATACTGGCTGAAAAATTCAACACCAAGAAACTGTTAATCATCTCCACGCTGGGCATGTGCCTGACCACCGTCTGGTATTCTATGTATCCAGGTTTTACCGCCTTGCTTGTCATCCACGCGCTGTATGGAATTTTCAGCGTGGGCACATTCTGGTCGCCTTACCTAAAGGCGGTCCGCCAGCTTGGCTCTGAAGAAGAGCAGGGCCGCATCTTTGGCCTCAGCGAAGGGCTGCGGGGCATCGGCCAGACCATTGCCGCTTTCGTGTGCCTGGGCGCCATGGGGCTGTTCGCCACCCAGGCCGCAGGTTTCCGCGCGCTTCTCTGGATCAATGTGGGCATCTTCGCGCTTTTGCTGGCGGCGGTGATTTTCCTGGTGCCGGACTTTGACCAGGCAGGCGGCGCGGACACAGCTGCGGCCGAAGAAGAAAAGAAAAGCGGCTCCATTATCCAGACCCTGTTGAGCTCTTCCACCTGGATCTGCATTTTCGTGATTCTATGCGGGTACACCATCTGGAATACCGCCAACGGCTACATCGGCACTTACTGCACCCGGGTTCTGCATATTTCTGCCGGATTATCCAGCGCCCTTTCCATCGTCCGCAGCTACATCATCGTCTTTGTGGCGGGGCTGTCCGGCGGATTCATCATTGATAAGTTCAAAACCAAGGGCAAAGGCATGATGACTGTCTTCCTGCTCTCGGCCATAGCGGCGGCCGGCATTTTTCTCACCGGAAATCTGACGCTGACATTTGTGTGTATCGGCATTACGATTATACTTTCTTATCTGGTCAACGTAATCAAGGCTACATACTGGTCCATTCTGGGCGACGCGGGCATCCCGGTGGCGTCCACAGGCATGGCCACCGGCGTGATTTCCCTGATCGCCCTGACGCCGGACATATTCGTATCCCCGGTAATCAGCCGCTTCATCCACTATGGGGAAAATCTGGGCAAAATCGAGACAGGTTTTAATATGATGCTGATCTGGCTTACAGTATGGGCGGCGCTGGGCGTCATCGCCTCACTGATTTTGAAAAGAAGAAAAGAAAAAAGCAGCGCTTCCCTGTAGAGGAGGTGATCGAATGGAAAAAAAGAAAAAAACCACGAATACGGTCTTTCTGTTTTCAGCCGCCATCGCAGTCGCCATCGCCCTCTGGGGCATCGTCGCCCGGGAATCCTTTACATGGATGGCCAACGCGCTGATGGGAATTTTGAAGCGGAAATTCTCCTGGCTGTACCTGGGCGTTATGCTTCTGTTTGTGATTTTCTCGCTGGCGCTGGCTTTCAGCCGGTTTGGGAAAATCCGCCTGGGCGCGGACGGGGAAAAACCGGAATACAGCAATCTGTCCTGGTTCGCCATGCTTTTTGGCGCCGGCATGGGCATCGGCCTGGTCTTCTGGGGCGTGGCCGAGCCTTTGTCCCACTACGCCGCCCCCATGAAGGGCATTGAACCCCAGACCGAGGAAGCGGCCCGGTTTGCCATACGCTCCTGCTTCATGCACTGGGGGCTGCATCCCTGGGCCTGCTACGCGGTTATGGGGCTTGGCCTGGCGTATTTTCAGTTTCGCAAAAACGCCTCCTCGCTGGCCAGCAGCCTTTTAAAGCCCCTGTTCGGGGAAAAACGCGCCGCCGGACTGCCCGGAAAATCCGTGGATATATTCACCACAGCGCTTACCGTGACCGGCGTGGCCACATCCTTTGGGATGGGCTGCCTGCAGATCAGCAGCGGCCTGGAATACCTTTTCTCCATTCCCAACTGCGTCATCACCTGGGTTGTGATTATCGTGCTGATCAGCATTCTTTATCTGACAAGCGCCGTAAGCGGCGTGGGAAAGGGAATCAAACGGCTGTCCGATCTGAATATGGCGCTGTTCATTTTGCTGATGGTCGCGGCCTTTCTCATCGGACCCACTTTGAAAATCCTGGGCGTGCAGGCGCGGGGGCTTTTGGATTACCTGACGTATCTGATTCCGGACAGTCTGCGGCTGTCTTCCCAGGGAGACGGCCAGTGGATTCAGGACTGGCGGGTCTTTTACTGGGCCTGGTGGCTGTCCTGGGCGCCTTTTGTGGGCGTGTTCATCGCCCGGATTTCACGGGGACGCACCATCCGGGAATTTGTCCTGGGCGTGATCATCGTTCCCACCGCCGTGTCCACGGTATGGTTTTCCATCTTCGGCGGAATTTCCCTGCACGCCGCCGGAAGTTTTTCCACCGAAAAACTGGCCGAGCTTGCGGCCGCCCCGCAGACCGCGCTTTTCCACGTGTTTGACCAGTATCGCTTTGGCATCGTTTTGTCCTTAATCGCCCTGACTTTGCTGATCACGTTCTTCGTAACTTCGGCCAACTCCGCAACCTTTGTGCTGGCCATGCTCACCTCCGACGGGCAATTAGACCCGCCCAACCACCGGAAAATATTCTGGGGCGTTTTGATGGCCGTGGTGGCCTTTGCGCTGATTCTCTCCGGCGGAATCTCCGTAATACAGACCGTCTCCATTGTAATCGCCTTCCCGTATCTGTTTATTCTGATCCTGATTGGCGTAAGCCTGGTCAAAGAGCTAAAAAAAGAACCCGGCATATAATTTTCAAATACAGCGCAAAAGACGCAGGAAAGCCTTACGCTTCCTGCATCTTTTGCGCTGTTCTTTCTATATTTATAGTTTTTTCACCTTTATTTTCTTCCCTGCGCCTTTGGCCTGGAAAATCGCCTTATAGGCGGCCGTTTTCTTTGCCGGAACTTTGAACGTGCAGGCGCTTTTGATTTTCTTAAATGCCTGGGCGCCTACCTTCGCTTTTGTCAGCTTGCCGGTCTTCAGGGAAACCGACGCAAGCTTGCCATCTCCATAGAAAGCGTTCTTGCCGATGGCGGACAACTGCGTGGAATTAGCTGTGAAACTTGTAAGCGCCGTGCAGCCCTGGAAGGCGGACGCGCCGATTTTCGTCAGGGCGGCGGAGGTCAGATTCACTTTCTTCAGGGCCATGCAGCCGTAGAAGGCGCGGCTTCCGATGGTTTTTGCCTTTGCCATCCCTTTGATGGAGCTTAAGGCTTTGCAGCCGGCAAACGCGTCGTTTCCAACGGAGGTTACATTGGCCGCAATTTCCACAGTCTTTAATTTGCCGCAGCCGGAAAATGCTTTGTCAGCGATGGCCGTGACTTTGAAGCTGTATCCGTTGACAGTAATCGCCGCCGGAATCTTCGCGGACGTGAGGGATTTGTTTGCCGCCTGCAGGGCTTCGGCTGTATTGGAGCCCATGATTTGGTATTTTACTTTATCATAGGTAGAAACAGTTCCCTTTTTGGGGCGCGCCGGCTTTGACGCCTGTTTTTTCACCAGGGCTTTTACCGCCTCATTTAGCTGTCTGGCCGCATTGTCCGCCGCCGTCTGCGTCCCCGGCCTTGCCAGCGCTTCTTTTGCCGTTTTCAGCGCCGCTTCCGCCTTCGCGTAGCTCTTTGCTGTGTAGTCGTCTTTTTTCACCTTTTCCGCCGCCGCGATGGCCGCCTGCAGCTCTGATGTGTCTGCCTGGGGATAGGTAAATTCCAGCGGCTGGTAGCCGGTGGCGTAAATGCATATATCGCATTTTTCTTTGTCTGCCAGCGGCTGCGCATCTGTCTTTAAAACGCCGTTTTCACCGACGATGGACACACTGCCCCGTCCGGAAGCCGCATAGCTTTCGCCATCCACGGCAACGGACGCAATATTTTTCAGATAATCCGCGAAATCCTCCTCGCTGCCCTGGGCCGCGATCAGCGCTTTTTGAGCCGGAACATAAATGGCCGGCATATTTTCTGTGTACAGCTCAAAATCTGTATAAAGCGGCGCGTAACGTCCTGTCCTGTCTTCCACTGCCAGCGTGTATTTGCCTTTCACCGCTTTCCCGCCGTCTTCAGCGGTAAATTTCAGTTGGCTGTCGGATGCCTGCACGTTCAGCCCGGCCACGCTGTACTGGGGCTGGAAGTCTGCCGGAAGTCCGGTCAGTTTCACGGAAGCGGATCCCGCAGTCGCGGCGGTGTTTTTCACCTCCAGCGTATGGGAAAATTTCACTGGCACATACTCACTCAACGGGATTTCCAGGATTCCGCCGCTGGTGTAGTACACGGCCTTTTGGATAGTTTCCCCCATTATCTGAGCGTAATGGGCTGAGGATGTGGGGCAGTTGTGGACTTTCTCGGTAAATCCTGTGCACCAGGCCAGCTGAGTCTGCCTCCAGATATTTTCCACATGGCGCAGGCCGTAGCCATGGCCTTCCTTCGTCTCCAGGACAATGCCGTAGACTTTGGCGCCGCCCAGGTCAAGGCCGTCCAGGTTCATCTGGTAATCACCGTAGCCGGTTTGGGTCATCAGCTCCGCTGTCACGCCGTCGCGGACAGTGCGGGCGCCTGTGGCTTTTCCGAATGTAAGTTTCCCGTCGGCGCCCATGGTCGCTTCTTTATAATACGCGGGCGCTTCCTCCAGTTCGTAGTAAGCATAACTGGGATTTTCAAAAAGGGCATCCGCTCCATTATAGGAGGTTGTGCTTGTCTGCCCCCGGTTGCTCACGGTTATGCTCACCGAATCTGTAGGCAAAACTTTCTTGTAAGCTTCCAGGCTCACGTCGTCGCCCAGCTTCACCGGATAGGTGACTCCGGTGACGTCTGTGCCATTGGGATCCACATGGTAGGAGCCCTGCGCCATGGCGGAGCTGTTAGTTCTGGATTTGTTCAGGGTCGCCGAGGTGAAAGCGTCCACCTGCACGTCATTTTTCACTTCCGCCTTATAAAAATCATCGTATGGAATGTTCATCAGCACGTAAGCTTTTTCCAAGCGGGCCATGGCGCCGCTTAGCTGCGCCAGCGCCTCGTCAGATTCCGCCTGGGTCACGACGGCGTTCCGCCGCGTCTGCGCCTCGTCGGTCTCTTCCTGGGAAAAAGCTATATTTTCCTGGGAGGCCGCGTCCAGAACTTCCTGGCTTTTTGTAAGCGCCTCTCGGAAAGCGGCCCAGCTTTGGGGCCTATAAAGGTCCTCATCCAGCGCTTTCGCCTGAGCAACGGCGTTTTCCAGCGCCTGGAGGTCGCCGCCCGTTTGGGCCTGATTTTCTTTCATGAAAGAAAGTTCGTCGGAGTCTGGCTGCTCATCCATAGACACGCTGCCGCCAAAAAGCGCCTGCTCAAAATCGCCATCCGCCGGCGCCCCCTCCTCTTCCACAGACTGCTGCACGGCCATTTCTTCCTTCTCCTGGGCGGCCCAGACAGCCGTCCCGGGCAGACACACCCCGGCGGCCATGGACAGCGCCAGCGCTTCCGCCAAAATTCGCTTCCACAAATCTTTTCTTCTCATACCTTTTTTCCTCCTTGCTTTCTATAGTAACGGACAACTAAAAATTTTATTGTCTATTAGACTTTCTGAACAAATGGATTAGCCGTAACTAACTCATTCCTAGCAAATCCATACCAAAACCGCGAACAACGCCCCGGCCCGAAACAGGGTAAACAGCGCCTCGTTTCCCCGAAGCTTTTTGTACCCGCAGTGGATGTTTTCCCTGGGGCACGTGCCTATGCATTTCTGGCACTGGAAGCAGTCCCCGGCCGCCTCGTAAGAGCCGTCCTCGGGAAGCTCTATATGGGCCGGGCATCTGCGCACGCACCCGGAGCAGCCTTTCAGACAGTCCTCGCGTCTTCTGTGCAGCGCGAAAACGGGCAATGCCGGCAGCATGGAAAAAACCGCGCCCAGGGGACACAAAAACCGGCAGAAAAACCGTTCCTGCACGCACATGCCCACCACAATCAGGGCCAGCAGCGCCGCTCCGGGCATGTAGCCTTCCAGCCGGAGGTTCCCGGCATGGAGCATGGAAAAAACGTCCCAGGGGCTTATGCCACGCAGCCTGGGGTAAATCCCAAGGAAGCTTAAGACCGCGATACCCGCCAGAACCAGATATTTTACTGCGGAAAGCCATTCGCAGAGCCCTTCGCTTAGTTTTACCGGCTTTTTTTTACATTTTTTGCAGATCCACTGGAAGGATGCGTACAGGCCATCGCCCAGGCTTCCGAAGGCGCAGGCGAATCCACAGAAAAACCTTCCGAATACGATGGTGAATCCGCACAGGCCCGCCAGCGCCGCCACAAATGCCGTCCACTGGATTCTCTCCCCGGCGCCCAGCTGCGCGGCAATGTATTTGACCCCGCCAAAGGCCGCCGTGTACGCCGCGGAAAAGAACAAAAAACAAAATAGCTGAATGGCCGCCCGCATTCGGGCATATATTTTCTTCTTTCGCTTTTTCATATTATTTTTCCGCCTTTTGAAGCGCCTGCGCCGCGGCTTTTTTTATTCCCTCTGAGCTGAATGTGGCGCCAGTCGCCGCGTCCACGTCTGCGGACTGGGCTTTTACCATGGCGGGAAGCAGGGATTTGGCCATCTCAAGATACGCCGGGTCTTCCTTCTCGGCAGACGTAATCGCCACATCCGAGATTTCCCCGTTCTCGATTTTCACTTTTAGGGAAATCTCGCCGCCGAAGCCCTGGTCCTGGCCCTCCCACTCCCCGTCCGCGTATGCGCCGCCTTCCTCGTCGGCGCCGCTTTCACCGCTTTTTGCCGGGGCCGCTTGCTGGACTGTCTGGATATATTGTTCCAGCGCCTCCGTCTGCGCCGCAAGCCGGGCCAGGGATTCTTCCCGTTCCCGTCCCTTTAAAACGGCATTGTACTGAAGCAGGATGCATACAATCGCCGCAAGGCTGGCGGTTTTCACCCAAAATCCTTTCATCTTCCTTCCTCGCCTCCGTTTTCCGGCTGTTTTTTCGCCGCCTCCAAGGCCTGTCTGCACGCTTCCAGGATGGACTGGGAGGAACAGGTGGCGTGGGACACCGCGTCCACGCCCTCCACGCTGTTCCTTTCCAGGATCTGGCTGACCACGCCCGGATATTTGGAGGTTCCGTTGGCTGCCCGCCGGATGTATGCGTCATTTTCCCAGCCGCCGTCCCCGGAAATGTTTTCGACCGCCATGATTTGATCACCCTGCAGCTTCAGCGTCAGCGTCAGATTGTACGGGTCGAAATCTTCGTACGCGTCGGGGACGCAAAGCGCCGATGCTGTGTATTCGCCGTCCATGTAGAGCGTGGCCCCGGGCGTTTCGGGGACGGGCGTCTCGGACGGAATTGGATTGGCCGTAGGCTTGGGCGCCTCTGTGGGGTTGGGCGTTTCTGTGGGCTTGGGCGCAGGCGCGGCGCCCGCCGCGGCTTTTTTTGCAGCCTCAATGGCCTGGGCGATTCCTTCCAGAATGCCCCTGGAGCTGTAGGTGGCCCCGGACACCGCGTCCACTTTTATGTCCTGCCTTTGCAGAACCTGCGCAATCACCGCCTTTGCCCGGTTAAAAAACGTCTCGTCCTCCCCTTCGTGACTGGCAACCTGGATGTCCCGGATGGTCTTATTCTGGATGGCCACCACAACCTTAACGTCCCCGCCAAAGCCCTCCCCCACGCCCTGGTAAAGTCCGTCCGGATAGGGAAATTTTCCGGACGGCGCCACAGGAGCCGGGGTCGGCGTTTTTTCCGGCTTTGGGGTTTTCTTGGGCACGGCGGGCTTTTTGTCCTGGGAAACCGCCGCCTTAGAAAGCGCGTCCCGCACCGCCTGCAGGATTCCCGCCGAGCTGTAGGTAGCCCCGGACACTGCGTCCACGTTGGTCCCCTGTTTTTTTACAATGCTCTGAAGAATCGACGACGCTTTCTGAACGTACGCCTCTTGGTCGCTGTGTTTTAGAATCTTTATGCTTTTGATTTTACCGCCGGATATCTTCACCCGCACAGTCAGCTCTCCGCCAAAGCCTGTGCCCTCGCCCGTATAGGAGCCGTCCTTGTACGCCTCGGCGTCTTCCGCAGGCTCCAAGGCGGCGGGACTTTGCTGGGGCGCCGGCGTTGGATTTTCCCCAGGCGAATCGGATACGCCGGCAGCCTGTCCGGTCAGCGCATTTTTCACCCCGCCCAGGATTCCCCTGGAGCTGTAGGTAGCCCCGGACACCGCGTCCACTTCCAGGCTCTGGGCAGACAAAATTTTTCCGATTATGCCTTCCTTGGCGCGGTTGAAAAAGGATTCATCATCGGAATGACTGAGCACATCCACCGAACGAATGGTCTTGCTCTGCACGGCCACGGAAACCTTCACGTCGCCTCGAAACCCCTGCCCGGTTCCCTGGTATGTGCCGTCGGCCACGTCAAAGTTTCCCTGGCCGACGGATACAGGCGCGGGCGTGCCGGCAGCCTGATTCACCGAGTCTTCTTTCCCTTTGCGCAGCGCGTTTTTCACCGCTGATAAAATCCCGTTGGAGCTGTAGGTGGCTCCGGACACCGCGTCCACTTCCAGGCTCTGGGCAGACAGGATTTCCCCGATCACACCTTCTTTGGCGCGGCTGAAAAAAGCTTCGTCATCCAAGTGGCTGAGCACGTCGATGGCCGCAATCCTTTTCTTCTGAATGTTCACCGCCACCTTCACCGGGCCGCGAAAACCCGTTCCCGTGCCCTGGTAGTCGCCGTCAGCCAGGTCAAAGCTTCCCTGCGCCGCTGTTTCCTCTTTCTTTGGTTTTTGTTCATCGCCCGGCGCCTTCGGCTCTTTGTCGGAAAAATCCTCCCGGACGGGCTCCGCCGTGGACTGTCGCTCCTCGCGCTGGGCAATCTGAAATTCGTCTGCCCCGTAAACCGGCTGGACGTAACGGCCCAGAGACGCCGCCGCGCCCCATGACACCGCACTCGCCGCCAGAACCGGCGCCAGTATGGGAATTGCTTTTTGGATATTTTTCATGTCTGTGCCATCCCGTAAAGGTTCTAGTTAGTCGTTCCTAACGAGTATATAGTTTAGCGCCGAAAAAATCCTCTGTCAATAAACTAATTGAGAACATTTCTCATTTATAAAAGAATTTTTCCAAGTTGTAAGCTTTGCCGCTCCTATGGTATACTTATTGAAAGAAGCACATTTATTCGCCAGAAGGAGGGCTGCCCAAATGAAACGCTCAAGAATCAACCAAGTAATCAAAGATATGGAAAAACTAATTCAAAAACATGGATTTGAAATGCCGCCGTTTGCCGCCTGGACGCCAAAGGATTGGCAGGACGCAGGACATGAGTACGACGAAATCCGGGACAACAAGCTGGGCTGGGACATTACAGACTTTGGCCTGGGCAAGTTTGACGAAATCGGATTCTCCTTGTTCACCATCCGCAACGGAAACCAGAAAATGCCGGAAAAATACAAAAAGCCCTACGCGGAAAAATTGCTGATGCTTTACGAGGGGCAGACCGCGGCCATGCATTTCCATGTAAGCAAAATGGAAGACATCATCAACCGGGGCGGAAACGATGTCTACATCACCGTGTACAACGGGACTCCCGATGAAAAAATGCTGGACACGGACGTGACCATCCACTGCGACGGAAAGACCGAGACGGTTCCTGCCGGCACGAAAGTGCGCCTGCGGCCCGGCCAGAGCATCACCATCACCCCCTACATGTACCATGACTTCATCGTGCCTGCTTTTGGCGGCCCAGTTCTGTTGGGGGAAGTGTCCATGTGCAACGACGACGACAACGACAATTACTTTTCCAATAAGGAAATCGGCCGCTTCCCGGCCATCGAGGAAGACGAGCCGCCCTACCGCCTGCTCTGCAATGAATATCCGGCGGCTAAATAACCGTGTGCAAAACGGCAAGCGAACCATAAATCGCCTGCCGTTTTCTTTTCCCATAAGATTTTTGTTTTCCCTCTTGACAGCCTATACCCCTATGGGTATAATATACATATACCCGTACATGTATAACATGTATATTGAGTTGAGGAGGGGATCTTATGAAAAAAATTTTAGAAAAACTGGAGCATCTCCTGGAACTGGGCGGTACGAAAAAGGACATCGCTCTGCTGGCCATTTCCGGCCTGGCGCTGCTTGGCAGCCTTTTTGACTGGCTCCCGCTGCCTTTTGACGCAGCCTGGGTCGCCATCGTTCTCTGCGGCGCTCCCATTCTTTTAGAAGCCGTCATCGGCCTGATTACTTCCTTCGATATAAAAGCGGATGTGCTGGTGTCGCTGGCGCTCATCGCTTCCGTGTGCATCGGGGAGTATTTCGCCGCCGGTGAAGTGGCCCTTATTATGCAGGTCGGCGCGCTGCTGGAGGACCTGACCGTATCCCGGGCGCGGGCCGGCATTGAAAAACTGGTGCATCTGACGCCGCAGCAGGCACGCATCATTGACGATGCGGGAGAAAAAACCATCCCTGCCAGCCAGGTGAAAGTCGGCGACATCCTGCGGGTGCTGCCTGGCGAGACAATTCCTGTGGACGGGGTGATTCTCTCGGGACAGACCTCCATCAACCAGGCGGTCTTAACCGGAGAATCCCTCCCGGTGGACAAAACCGCCGGGGACGAAGTGTCCAGCGGCACGGTAAATCAGTTCGGCTCCTTTGACATGAAGGCTGAAAAAGTGGGCGAGGACAGCTCTTTCCAGCGGATGGTGCGACTTGTGCAGTCCGCCGACGCGGGAAAGGCCAAAATCGTGGGAACCGCCGACCGATGGGCCACCTGGATTGTGGTCATCGCCCTGTCCGCCGCGCTGCTCACCTGGCTCATCTCTGGGCAGATCATCCGGGCCGTGACTATTTTGGTGGTGTTCTGCCCCTGTGCGCTGGTTCTCGCCACGCCCACCGCGATTATGGCCGCCATCGGAAACGCCACGAAACATGGATTCCTTGTCCGTGAAGGCGACGCGCTGGAACGGTTGGCCTCCGTTAAAAAAATCGCCTTTGACAAAACCGGCACGCTCACCTACGGAACGCCCCGCGTGACCGCCGTAAAAAGCCTTTCCGCCGATTTCACGGAAGAGGAGGTCTACGCTGTAGCCGCCTCCGCCGAGCAGTTCTCGGAGCACCCGCTGGGAAAATCCATTGTGCGCAGCTACAAAGAGCAGTTTTCCGAAAAAATCCTGCCCGCCGGCCAGTTTGCCATGATGCCGGGCCGGGGCGTAACCGCCGTGGTTCAGACGCAAAAAATCCTGGCCGGAAACCAGGAACTGTTAGAAGAGCAGAATATTTCTTTATCCGAGGAAATCCTATCGCAGGCGGAATCTTATATCCGGCAGGGCTGCGCCGTCACCTACCTTGCGGCGGACGGCCTTCCCATCGGTTTTCTCGCGCTGTCCGACACGGTTCGGGCGCAAAGCCGGGATATGATCCGGAAATTAAAGGCGCTCCAGGCAGAGCCCGTGCTGCTGACCGGCGACAGCAGCACAGCCGCCCAGACCATCGCCCAGCGGCTTTCCATTCGGGAAGTCCACGCCAGCTGCCTGCCGGAAGATAAGCTGAAATGGATCGGCGCCTGCCAGGACGGCCACTGTTCCATCTGCATGATCGGCGACGGAGTAAACGACGCGCCCGCGCTGAAAAAAGCAAATGTGGGGATTGCCATGGGCGGCATCGGCAGCGACATCGCCATCGAGGCAGCGGACATCGCGCTGGTGGACGACGAAATCAGAGAGCTGCCCCATTTGTTCGCCTTATCCCAGAGGATGATGCTCACCATCAAATGCAACCTGGCCTTCTCTATGGGGCTGAACTTCCTGGCCATCATCCTAGCCATTGCCGGCATCCTAAATCCCATTGTGGGCGCCCTGGTGCACAACGCCGGCTCCGTGCTGGTGATTATCAACTCCGCCGCGCTGCTGAAATACGGCGCCACGCGGCGCATCCAGAAGAACCTGGAACCCTTGTGCACAATCCATGAATTTAACTGACTAAAAAAGCCGCGTATGGATGAACAAAATGGCGCCCCTACGCGGCCCTTTTATTTGCACCGCTTATTCTTCTGATTTTTTCCTTTTAAGGAACTGTGCATCATTAAGATGTAAGTGTTTCTATACGTTTCTTGAAATTTTTATCCATAAACAACGTATATCTCTTATACAGTTTATGCACAGTTTCTTAGATAAGGTGAAAAATTCAGGAGCGAAGATATCCAGATGCCTCTTCCTCGGTAAGCTGGTATTGTTCCATGATTGCTGATTTTATCTCAGTATCTTTATGTTTTAATTTGCGTAGGACATCTACAGTGCCCTGAATCCCCTCTTTTCGTATTTCATCAATCTTAGGTTCCATGATCTCCATCAATGCTTCAAACATATCATCATCTCCCCTCAATCCTTCAATTATCTGGCGGTTTGCTCCGATACTCACTTCCAAGATAGAATTGGCCATTTCCCGGTCGTTCCTTTCTGTTATCTGGCTGATTTTCTCCAGCAGGTCCCGGAGGGACTCTTTATCCAACTTTTTGGATAACGCTTTGAGCCAGGTATGGGATTTTCTTTCCAACTCGCCTGTGGCAACGATCTGTGCCGGGAAAGGGAAAGGCCCTTCTATGTAGTAAATGCCGCTGCAGGGGTTGGATACAGAGTACCCATGTTCCTTAAAATACTGGAAGAGCCCTGCAGGCTTTGACTCACGGATGTATCAATATCCAGGTGATCATCTGGACACTTATACTCCAGTATGTTATGCCCTCTGAAGAAACGTCCGATCTCATTGGAGATATGGACCGAAGCCTCTTTCTTTATGATCAGGAGGTCTATCTCTAAAGGCTTTGTATTCAGGTTATATTCTTTTTCAAAGACCAGGTCATCCCTGTAGTCTTTGAGTTCCAGATCCATCGCGGCTACGAAGCCTGGATGCCGCTGTATCTTGGTATCGTTCATTGAGGACTCCTTTTCTTAATTGGATTATACCACATTTCAGAAATCTTACAACTCGCTTTGACATTCCTGATACTTCCAAAGACGGTATGCCTCGGTAACGGTTCATGTATCCTGAGCAGCGCCCGCAGACCATGGCAAAACCCTCCTCACTTATGGCGCCAAGTTACCAAACCTTCTCATGTCTTGATTTTACTGCACCCCACTTTGCGGTATATCTGCCCCTTATTCGGTTGCCGTAGCCCGCTATACGATGCCCTTTATGGGTACGCCGCCCTCATGCGGAACAGATCTTCCATTACAATGCCCTATGGGTACAAATTGTGAAATACATCTTGCAGAAAGCAGTTTTCAAACACCCTCTAAGGAACTGCAGAAAAATTATCGCTCAAAGTTTAAAACCTTTTATGAGCATCCCTGATGTGGGCCTATCTATTCGATATCAATGGAGTCAAAGCCTTTGTTAGCGACCTTGCGGCCAGTTTCATAAATTTTTATATCAAGCATACAGGCGACAGCCAGCCCTGTTTCAGCAGTTTAATCGTGGACATATGTATGTTCTAGACTGTAGACAAAGCGCCAGAGTCCTATATTATAACCGCTCATTAGGGTTTTATCTAGCTCGTTTTTGTGTCCTTTGCATATAGTATAAAGAAATCTAAATTATAAAGGTATGCGAAGATATGAAAGAATATGTAACTTTATCGTTAGAAACGCATCTTTTTTTCGGAAGAATCATGAAGGAACATTCCTTATTCCTGCTCACCGGATTTCCTGCAAAGGAAATAGGATTTATACAGCGGGCAGATCGGTTTAGGGAAGAATTTGAAGACGGCCTTAGAAAGACGGTAAAGCTCGCGGACGGCATCGTGGGCAGGTCGGTTTTAAGCTCCGGGGAAATAGTGACGGAATTTACGCAGAAAGCGGAATGCCAGACAAGGGATCTGACAGGGATCCCGATCGATGTGAAGATCACCGAGGCGGAAGAACGGCTTCGCGCCGGAAACTGCGTTATGGTAAATCGGGAAATGCTCTCCAAAGTAAGGATGCTGAACCGGCAAATGCTAAAAAGCCTGAATGGACTGATTGCGTTTAAGGAAGAAGTCCTTAAGGAAATGACCGGGTGCAGGCTTTATACGACAAACTATCCGCTGCTGATTGAGCACATTCTGCGGGAAGCGAAATTGTACCGTCAGACGATTTCAGAGCTTGAGAGGAGAGGGAGAATCTCCATACCGGATTTAAGAAATCTGGAAATATTCTGGAACCAGATTATGATGGAACATGCCGAGTTCATCCGGGGGCTGCTGGATCCGACGGAATGTGAATTGATGGAAACGGCCAATGGATTTGCTGAAGACTATTGTCGTCTTTTGAAAGAGGCAAGGGAGCAGGATGGGCGGATGATGAACGCTCTGACTGTAAAAACCCTGCAGACAACCCAAAAGTATCAGCAGTTTAAGACGGCGGGAACGGAAGGGATTACGGGCTGTGGAATCCGCTCCATCATTCTTCCGCTTCTGGCGGACCATGTGCTCCGTGAGGCCAATCACTACCTGCGGATACTGGAACATGCACAGAAAGGCAGGGGTTGATATGGAATTATGTAAATATCCCAAGACGGGAAATGTGAGGACTTTTCATATTGAAGCGATACAGATTCCCATTGTGTATAACAAATATGGAGATTATGACCCAGACGGTCTGCTCTACGTACTGGAGGAGGATGCCGAGAGGATTAAGCGAAAAGCGCTGGAAAGATTTAAAATGGATATACCGCAGCCCTACGAGGAAGTCCGCCCGCTGGTGATCCGGGTCAATCTGGGCGATACGGTGAAGGTGCGGTTTCGCAATCATCTGCGACGCAGGCTGTCCATCCACGTCCAGGGGCTGTCTTATGATGTAAACGCTTCGGACGGAAGCAGCGTGGGATACAACAACGACAGCACTACGAACCGGGAGATCTGGTATACCTGGTATGCGGACAAAGAGGGCGTATTCCTGTTCAACGACATGGCGGACCCCAGGAGCACAGAGGACGCCACCAACATCCATGGCCTGTTTGGAGCTGTCATTGTAGAAGCGCCGGAGGCCAGGTGGCTGGACCCGGAAACCGGGGATGAGCTGAAAAGCGGGTTGATGGCGGATATCTATCAGCCCGGGAAGCCGGCTTTCAGGGAATACAGCATTTTCTTCCATGATGAGCTGGAGATCCTGAATAAAGAAGGCGAACAGCCAGTGGACCCCCATACCGGACTCCCATCGTCCACAACGGCGATCAGTTACCGCTCCGAGCCCATGCGAAACCGGATGCCGCATACACATGACCCCGCTGACTCTGCGGAGGATGTATCCATGAGTTCCTGGGTATATGGAGATCCGGCGCCGCCGCTGCTTTTTGCTTACGTGGGCGACCCGGTCAAGATCCGGCTGCTCCATGGCGGGGTAAAGGAAACTCATGTTTTTCATCTCCACAACCATCAGTGGAGGCTGGAGCCGGATAATCCAGTCTCAACGATCCTGGATTCCATTAGCATCAGTCCGCAGGAATGCTATACGCTGGATATTTTATACGGAGCCGGGAGCCTGAACCGGGTGATCGGGGATGTGATCTTCCACTGCCATCTTTATCCGCATTTTATAGATGGGATGTGGACTTTGTGGAGGATTTATGACCGGCTGCAGGATGGAACGGGAAAACTGCCGGATGGGACGCCGATCCGGCCTCTTATGCCGCTGAAAGACAGAGAGCGGCCGCCGAAGAAGGATAAAATGCATCCGGGTTACCCGAATTTTATAGAAGGCAAATTCGGAGAAAGACCATTGCAGCCGCCGCTTGGGGTATTGCGGCCCAATGGGGAGGCGACCAATAAGCCAACCCCGCTTGAGCGCGCCAACTTTGTAGAAGACGCAGCGCCCGGCGCTTTATATACGGATACCTGTCCATGCCATGCGGATAAGCATATAAAAGTATTTGAGATTGCTATGGTGCAGGCGAAAGTCACCTATAACCGCTACGGCTGGCACGATCCGCAGGGACGCTTTTTCGTCCTCAAGGAAGAGCTGGAGCGGCACGGAGGTTTGGAATGTTATATCCGCAAGGTGGAAAAACAGGAGATCAAGGTAGAGCCATTGGTCATCCGCGCAAATGCGGGGGATTGCATTGAGTTGCGCACCACGAACCTTCTGCCGGAATTTATCGAGGGCAGTCCGTTCCAGCTCAGGACCAGAACGGATATCGTAGGCCATCACCTGCATTTGGTGAAATTTGACACCATTGTATCAGACGGAGCGGCCAACGGATGGAATAACATCGCGGGGGCGCGGAGGTATGAGACATTAATTGAACGCTTTTTTGCGAACGAGGAGCTGCGGACGGTATTCTTCCATGACCATCTGTTCGCCAATGTCCACCAGCAGCATGGACTGTTCGGAGCGCTGATCATTGAAGAGGCCGGCGCTACATTCCATAACCCGCAGAATGGAAAAGAACTGCGTTTTGGGACGCGGGCGATCATCCGGAGGAGGAACGGCTCCTCTTTTAGGGAATTCGCTTTGTTTGTCCATGATTTCTCGTTCCTTTTTGACAGAAAGGGCAATCCGCTGAATCCGCCGGAGGTTCCCGGGTCCCATGACGATCCGGGCGTTATGGGGATCAACTACCGGGCAGAACCAATGCGGGAACGGCTCCGCAAAAGGGAGGACCCGGCATATCTTTTCAGTTCCTTTGTACACGGCGATCCGGCAACGCCGATTTTTGAAACCTATCCGGGAGATGAGCTGATGTTCCGCCTGATCGACGGGGCGCATGAGGAACAGCATTCCTTTAATATTGCCGGGATGTCCTGGCGGAAGGAGCCGGCAGACATAAAGTCGCCCCTGGCTGCCTCCCAGACACTGGGGGTGTCAGAAGCCTTTAATCTGAATGTGACAGAAAAATATGGCGCCGGAGACTATCTCTATTATTTCGGCGGAATCGACGATGCATGGCTTGGGCTGTGGGGAATTATACGCGTGCACAGAAGATATAGGAAACACTTAAAGCCACTATGTCAGGGGAGGGGCATGATCCATCCGCTTTTGCCCTGTCCGTCAAAAGAAGACGTGATCAGGCGTTATGAGGTTGTGGCCGTACAGAAGAAACTGATCTACAATCGATACGGGGACCATGATCCAAACGGCCTGGTATTTGTTCCCCTGGAGGATGTGGAGAATGTGCTGGCGGGAAAATGTATGCCGAAGCCATTGATCCTTCGGGCAAATGCAGGCGACTGGATAGAAGTCACGCTGCACAATGCATGGGACCCCGCTCACCCGATCCCGTATTTTTCCTATCCGAGGGTTCCTTTGGATAAAGAATACACGCCATCCATGAGGGTTTCTTTGAATCCGCAGTTTTTGCAGTACGATCCGGTCTGCGATTCCGGCATCAATGTAGGGTACAATGAGATGGAGCAGACGGTAGGGGTTGGCGAGAGCAAACGGTATCTCTGGCATGCGGATCAGGAATACGGCGCCTGTATCATACAGTCCTTTGGCGATATGCGGAACCATCGCTACCATGGCCTTTTCGGCGCGGTGATCGTGGAGCCGGCGGGTGCGCAGTGGTACCGCAATTTTACCAGGAAAAAAGACAGCTTTGCAGAGCAGGCAGTCATTACGGCGCCGGGGGTAGAGAATTTCCGGGAATATGTCCTGTTTATCCAAAACGGAATCCGTCTGCTTGACAAAAGAGGGAATCTGATCCAGACTGCGCTTGAGGATAATGGGGAACCGGTGGATGCGGAGGATACGGGAGAAAAAGGTTACAATTACCGTTCCGAACGGTTTGCCAACCGGCTCGCGAAAGATCCAAGGACATGGAAGGTGTTCAGCAGCAAAGTGCACGGAGATCCGGCAACTCCAATATGGAAGGCATATCCCGGGGACCGGGTGGTCTTTCGGGCGGTGATGCCTGCGGATAAGCCCAGGAATACGTCGATCGCGATTCACGATCATTTATGGCGGGAACAGCAGCGGGATCCATTTTCCAGGATTATTCCCCTGCAGGGCGGAATCAGTATCGGCAATAAGTTCGACATAGAGCTCAAGGACGGCGCCGGGTGTCCGGGAGATTACCTGTACCGTTCAGGCAGTTTTGCCTGGGATGTGGAATCAGGTATGTGGGGAATCTTCCGGGTCGTAAAACGGACGTTTGGACACAAATGCAAGGCAGTATACAGGAAAATCCGGGACTGCTTTTGAGAAGGACCAAAGCGGAGTCTTAGAGACTCCGCTTTACTTCTTCCTGCCCATGACCGCACTTAGGGATCATATAAAATGCCGCGAACACTACGCCTGCCACCAACTACTGCATCGTTGCATTAATAATTGAGTAATATTATGCCGCCAAAGGCGCATCCTTATAAGTCCATTTGAAGGGCTTTACCATAAAATTGTATTGCTCAATAAACCACAGGATGCTTGCTTCAAAGAAACCGATCCGGCTGGCCGGTCATCTCATCTGCGGATATGGCATGGCCTCCTGTCCAATTGCTTATAACTCCACGACGCGCGTGGCCGTCCGCTGCCGAAACCGCGCGTCGTGGTCCACCAGAATCATGGTGGGCGCGTACTTAAGCAGCAATTCTTCGATCTGCATCCGCGAGAACACGTCCATATAGTTCAGCGGCTCATCCCAGATGTACAGATGGGCCGGCGTCATAAGGCTGGCCGCGACCAAGGCTTTTTTCTTCTGTCCTTCGGAAAATTTTGCCATGTCCCTGGCAAACTGCGCCCGCTCCAAGCCCAGCTGCCGCAAAAGCGCACAAAAAAGCCCCTCGTCCAACCCTCTCTTCTGGCAAAACTCCCGGATTCCCCCTCTCAGAAACCCGGTATCCTGGCTGACATAGGAAATCTTAAGGCCCGCACCCATTTTCAGCTCCCCCGCAGCAACGCAGGGCCCTTCCCCCTGAAGCTGGCCGCCGGCCGCCAGCAGCGCTTTAAGCAGCGTGGATTTGCCGCAGCCGTTTTTCCCGTGGAGGAACACGCGCTCCTGGCGTTTTAGCTCAAAGGTAAAATCCCGCAGGACAGCTCCGCCGCCGTACCCCAGGGACAGGTCTTTGCAGCAGAGCAGCCGGTCTTTTCGGTAAGCAAGCGGATTTAATTTTAACTGAACCGGATTTTCAATGTCTTCCAGCAGGCCCTCTTTGGCTTCAATCTCCCGCTCTATGCGTTTCTCATAATGTTTGACCCTCTTTTGCATCTTTTTGGTCTTGCCGCCGATATAGGCCCGCGTGCCGACGCTGCGGTCGTGCTCTTTTATGGGGTCAAAACCGATTTTTTTATCCTCATTTTTCTGCGCCCAGCGGCCGCTCTGGTCTGCCGCCCGCTTCAAAGAGGCAATCTCCCGCAGATGCTTTTCATTTTCCATCTGAAGAAAACGATCCCGGCGGGTTTTATTTTCCCACCAGCTGGAGAAATTGCCGCTCTGCACTTCGATGGATTTCCGGTTCAGAGCCAGAATATGGTCCACGCAGGCATCCAGCAAATCCCGGTCGTGGGACACCAGGATGAACCCCTTTTTTCCCTTCAGATATTCCTTCACATTCTCACGAGCCTCCCCGTCCAGATGGTTGGTGGGCTCGTCAATCAGCAGAAAATCATTTTCCCCGGAAAACAAAATCGCCAGCAGCGTCTTCGTCCGCTCCCCGTGGCTCAATGTCCCAAAGGGCCGGTAAAGAAGCTCGGCCGGGGCGTTTAATTTCCCCAGCTCGCAGATGACCCTCCATTCCAAACAGCCGGGCTTTAGCTCCTCCATAAGCTCCCAGGCGCACAAGCCCAGCTGCCTTTCTGAAACCGGATACGGGAAATAGTCAAAGGCAACCGGCGCCGAAATGGACCCGGCGTAGGCGTATTTTCCCAGCAAAAGCCGCAAAAAGGTGGTCTTCCCCTTACCGTTTCTCCCGATGAACCCCAGTTTCCAGTCCGTGTCTATGGAAAAAGAGGCGTCCTCAAAAATATTGTCAAAGCTTCCCTCATAACAAAATGTCAGGCCCGCAGCTTGAATCTGCGCCATATACATCCCTCCAATCGCATATGCCGCCAAACAGCGGTGCGCCCGCCCACACCCCTTTCAATCTGAACCACTGCAAACCGCCCTTTTCGGGCATCAAAAAAGAGGGGGGTGATGAGAACATCATCCGCTTTTTGGCAACATGAAAAACGGCGCCGCTTCCGCGCTTTGCCGCAAACAAACGTTTCATGTTGTAAAAGCAGATTATATCCTCATCTTTCCACCCCTCTCCTGTGTTTGGAAAATGCTCATTTCATAACCAAAGTTTGAAAGCAGCTTTTCAATCATCTACAGCATAACACAGATTCCCCGCCGACGCAAATCTTTTTTCCATTGAAGGCGCCTGCGGTTCATGCTATAATAATCTGGATAATCAAAAAACCATTGGACAAATTAGAACTGGAAAGCGAAGGACTTGCATCATGAAGTTTGAATTAATGGCATCGATGATGTGCGCGGATTACGGCAACCTGGAAAAAGAGGTCCGAAACCTGGAAGACGGCGGCATCGACTCCTTTCATATTGACATTATGGACGGACGTTATGTGCCGAATTTCGCCATGTCTTTAAACGACATGCGCTATATCGCGGGGGCCACGTCCAAGCCCATGGACGTGCATCTGATGATTGAGCACCCCAACAACCACATTGGCCTGTTCTTAAGCTGCCTGCGGCCCGGAGACACCGTTTACATACATCCCGAGGCGGAATACCACCCTTCCACCACCCTGCAGAGCATCATCAACGCAGGCATGATCCCAGGCATCGCCATCAATCCGGGGACTTCCGTGGAGACGGTTATGGAGATGCTCCGGATTGTAAAAAAGGTGCTGGTCATGTCTGTGAACCCAGGCAACGCCGGTCAGATGTACCTGCCCTACGTGGGAAAGAAAATCACGAAACTGCTGGCCATGAAAGAGGACATGGATTTTGAAATCTACTGGGACGGCGCGTGCAGCGCGGACAAAATCCTGGAATACGCGCCCAAGGGCGTGCAGGGCTTTGTGCTGGGAACCACACTTTTATTCGGCAAAGACAAGCCCTATGGCGAGACGCTGCAGAATATTCGGGAACTGCGTTTTTAGGAGGCTGTCCTCATGAATGTTGCATTGATTCTGTCCGGAGGCACAGGCGCAAGAATGGCCTCACGCATTCCAAAACAATACATCGAGGTGAACGGGCGGCCCATTATTTCCTACTGCATAAGAAGTCTGTCCGGCCACGACGGCATCGACGGCATACAGATTGTGGCCGACCCGCTCTGGCGAAAATGCATCGAAAACTGTCTGGCCGACGACGACCCGGCCGGGAAGTTCCGGGGATTTTCCCAGCCCGGGAAGAACCGGCAGATGTCGATTCTTTCCGGACTGGAAGATATACGCCTGTACGCCCATGACCAGGATTTTGTGCTGGTGCACGACGCCGCCCGGCCTCTTTTGTCTGCGGAGATGATTTCCCGCTGCCTGCGCGCCTCCGAGGACCGCGACGGCGTGATTCCCGTCCTGCCCATGAAGGATACCGTGTATCTAAGCGAGGACGGACAGACCGTATCCTCTCTTTTGAACCGGGAGAAAATCTTTGCCGGACAGGCGCCGGAAGGCTTCCGGCTGAAAGCTTATTATGAAGCCAATCTGCGGCTGCTGCCGGATGAAATCTTAAAGATCAACGGCTCCACAGAACCGGCCATCTTAGCCGGCATGGATATCGCCATGATCGAAGGGGACGAAAACAACTTTAAAATCACCACAAAAGCAGATTTGAAACGATTTCAGAAAATCATAGGAGACGGCATATGAAAGCATTTGTATTACACGGCATCGGCGACTTTGGGCTGGAAGACGCGGCCAGGCCGACTCTTGGAGAGGGCGAAGCGCTGGTGGCTGTGCGGGCCGCCGGCATATGCGGCTCGGATATACCAAGAATTTACCGGACCGGGGCCTATTCCTACCCATTGATTCCGGGACACGAATTTGCCGGGACCGTAATCGAGACGGGGGACTGCGTGGATTCCCGGTGGCTGGGCAGGCGGGCAGGCGTCTTTCCGCTGATTCCCTGCCGCCGCTGCGCCCCCTGCCGGAAGGGCCAGTATGAAATGTGCCGGAACTACAGCTACCTGGGTTCCCGCAGAAACGGCGGCTTCGCCCAATATGCAGCCGTCCCCGCCGACAATCTGATTGAACTGCCCGAAGGCGTTTCCTTCCGGGAAGCGGCCATGCTGGAGCCCATGGCCGTGGCCGTCCACGCCATCCGGCGGGTGAAAATAAACCCTTCCGACGCCGTGGCCGTCTGCGGACTGGGCGCCATCGGCCTGCTGGTCGTCCTATTTCTGAAGGAAGCCGGATTTGAAAAAATTCTGGCCATGGGCAACAAGGAATTTCAGCGGCAGTCCGTACTGAAAATGGGCCTGCCCGAAGACTGCTACTGCGACATCCGCCAGCAGCGCCCGGAAAAATGGCTTCTGCAGCAAACCGGCGGCGCCGGCGCCGATGTTTTCTTTGAATGCGTGGGCAAAAACGAAACCTTATCCCAGGCCGTGGAATTTACTGCACCCGGCGGGAAAATTATCCTGGTGGGCAACCCCTACGGCGACATCCGCATGGACCGACAGGTCTACTGGAAAATTCTGCGCAACCAGCTGACCGTCACCGGCACGTGGAATTCCACTTTCACCCACGACCCGGACGACGACTGGCATTACGCGCTGAAACGACTGGCCGAAGGGCGAATCGCCCCTGGGGCGCTGATTTCGCACGATTTCCCGCTGGAAGAGCTTGCGCGGGGATTTCATATCATGCGGGATAAGACAGAAGATTATGGCAAAATAATGGGAATCGTCTCATATTGAAACTCCGGACGCAATGTGTTAGAATCCGATGCATGAAAGCTTTTTCAGCCTCCCGGCGGGGAACTTCTCCCGGCAGCGGAGATCCAGAATGGCCGGAGCGTTTTGGGCGTTTTCGTACCAGTCCCTGGCGTTCGCATAATCCTGTACAGCCAAGTAATAGTCGCCGGCCTCCAGGCACAGCTCCGCGCAGGGGTCTGCGGCTATGCCGTTTAAACACAGGCTGAGAAATTGCACGTAATTTTTTTGCAGGCGGCTGGCCCGGGCCAGCACGCACAGCGCCTCCATATGCTCCTCCTGGCTGCGGGCCGAATCCTGCAGGGAATTCGAGAAAAAGCCTTCCGCTTCCTGAAAGTCCCGGGCAGTTCCGGCCATAAAAAGTTCCCGGGCGTACATATTGTGGAGCCGCTTGGACAGGCGCGCGCCCCTTTTTACGGCCGCCCGCAAAAGAGCCAAGTCCCGTCCGGCGTGGCTGCCGTCCGGAAGATGGAGAATCTCAATATCGCTGTCGTAGACAATGGGCGTAAGACGCACCGTCTCGTGCACCGGGTCGATCCACTCAAACGTGCGCAGCCGCTTAAAAAGCTTGGGGCGGAGATCCTTTTCAAAATTCTCCGTTGTCTTGAAATTGTGCCGATTCACATAGACCATCTGCACAATCTCAATTTCCGGCAGCAGCGTTTGTTTTAATTGCAGAAACTTCTGGCGATTGGCTTCGTCCAGCGCCTCATCGGCGTCCGGCGCGTAGATATAATCGCACTGCGCCAGGGAAAATGCGTAGTTTCGGGCATGGGCGAAATCATCCCTCCACTGGTAATCGTAAATGCGGCTGGTATAGTCTGCCGCCACTTTTTTTGTACCGTCGACAGAGCCAGTGTCTACGATGATCAGCTCATCCCATAGCCCCTGCAGGGAATCTAAGCATCTCGCCAGATGTTTTTCTTCATTTTTTACAATCATACACACACTTATGGTAACCATGGACAGGCCCTCCTCTATGCGAATATTGTGGCGGATGCGGAGGAAATTGTCAAGAATGTGAGCGATCGAAATGAAAAAAAAGTATGAAAGCACACCTGGACTGGCAGTATTGGATATACTGTCCCTAATACTTTCCTATATCATCGGGTATTACATGCGCTTTGGCAGCCTGGAGGGGATTTTGGACGAGCAGTTTTACCGGATCGGCATCGTATGCCTTCTTCTGGTGTATGTCTGCGTGGCGCTGCAGACCGGCTGCCTGGAAAACCTGCTAAAGCGAAGCTATGGGAAGGAAATCCTGCTGGCGTTCCAGATGAACTGCATCCTGGCCGTGGTTCTGGCTCTGGTCCTGTATTTTCTGCACATCGCCGGCGATTACTCCCGTATGTTTTTCGGCTGGATTTTCGTCGCCGACGTGACGCTGATGTCCTTTTTCCGCTGTCTCTACAAGAAGCTGCTGCGGCAGTATTATTCCGTGGAAAAATTCGCCAGGCGTTTTCTCATCCTGACCACCCTGGATATGGCCCAGGGGACGTATCAGGACCTGACCGCCTCCGTGCCCGCGGACTACAGTCTGGTAGGCATGGTTCTGCTGGACGGCCGGCAAAGCTCCCTGCCCAAGAAATTCAAGAAAATCGTCGTGGCCGACCGGGCCGATATGTACGACTACATACGTCAGGGCGCCATCGACGAAGCATTCATCAGCGTGGACAATTACCCGGTCCACGAAATCGAAGACATCATCCTGACGCTGCAGCATATGGGAATCGTAGTCAATGTGAACATCCAGACCTTCGGACTGAAAACCCGGGAAAAGGCCCTGCGGGAGTTCGGCAGCCATTCCGTTCTCACCTACAGCACAAATATGTTCGACAGCGCTTCTCTGTTTATGAAACGGGGCATGGACATCATCGGCAGCGTCGTGGGGCTATTCATCACCGCCATCCTGACCGTCCTCATCGGGCCGCTGATTTTCCTGGAATCTCCGGGGCCCGTTTTCTTTTCCCAGGTCCGCATCGGGAAAAACGGTCGGCGGTTTAAAATCTACAAATTCCGCTCCATGTACATGGACGCGGAGGAGCGGAAAAAAGAACTGATGGAACAAAACGAGATGAACGGGCAGATGTTTAAAATGACCAACGACCCTCGGGTCACGAAAGTGGGCGCGTTCATCCGCCGCACCAGCATCGACGAATTCCCCCAGTTCTTCAACGTGCTAAAAGGCGACATGAGCCTGGTGGGCACCCGCCCGCCCACCGAGGACGAATTCCTCCACTACACCAACGAGCAGAAACGGCGGCTGAGCCTAAAGCCCGGCATCACCGGACTGTGGCAGGTCAGCGGCCGCAGCGACATTACGGACTTTGACGAGGTGGTGAAGCTGGATCTGCAGTACATAGACAACTGGTCGGTATGGCAGGACATAAAAATCATCGGGAAAACCATCTGGACCGTCATCCGCGCGTCCGGCGCACACTAGAAAAAGAAAAGGCATCCCCCGCCGCTTTGGAAAAAGCAAAAGGGGACGCCTTTTTTTCTGCCCGTCACTCCAGGATTTTCTTTAATTCATCCATAAATGTATTTACGTCTTTAAATTCTCTGTACACAGAAGCAAACCGCACATACGCCACCCCGTCCAGCGTTTTCAGCTGTTCCATCACAATTTCCCCAATGCGGGCGCTGGGAATCTCCCGCTCGCCCTCATTGAAAATCCGCGTCTCAATTACGTCAATCGCCTCATCCAGCTCCTCCACAGAAATGGGACGCTTATAGCAGGCGCGCAGCACGCCATCCTCCACCTTCGCCCGGTTATACTGCTCCCGGCTCATATCTTTCTTAATCACAATCAGCGGAATCGTCTCCACCTTCTCATAGGTGGTGAACCGCTTGCCGCACGCGTCGCAAAGCCTCCGGCGGCGTATGGAATTATTTTCCTCCACCGGCCTGGAATCCACCACTCTGGTATTCTCCTGGTTACAAAAAGGACACCTCATGCTCCACCCCCTGTAATTTTTTTTCGCCGGCCCCATATGATAATAAAAAAGGATTTTTCATATGCGGCTGTGCGAATTAAAGCAAAAAGAAGTCATTAACACCTGCACCTGCAAAAGCCTGGGCTGCCCCATTGATGTGGAGTTCAACCCCAAAAACGGAAATCTCACCGCGCTGATCCTGCCCGGTCCGGGGCGCATCTGCGGCTTTCTGGGACGGGACAGCGAATACGTAATACCCTGGAACTGCATTTGCCAAATAGGCGAGGATATTATACTGGTGGAAATCAAAGAAGACCAATGTCTGAAGGACAAATCTTAAACGCGTTTCAGAAACGCACCCACTGCAGACACGCATCGATTTTGGAATCCGTAGAACAGACCGCCGCCCGGTATCCCTCCAACGCAAATTCCCGAAAAGAAAAATTTTCCGCCTGGTATGGGGCCGGACATTTTTCCAATGCCGGATGCGCCCCCTCCTCCACCCGAAAAGAAAAGCAATCAAGCGCCATGCCCATGCCCTGACGGGTGGCTTTTATGAAACTCTCCTTCAGCGTCCAGTAGCGGAAAAACATCCGGCGGCGCGCTTCCGGGTCCTTTTGCGCCTGGATGAAATCGTATTCCTCCGGGCAGAAAAACCTCTCGGCAACCCGCTTTCGGTAAACGGAAATCCGCTCCACGTCACACCCCACCAAAACGGAGCTGTCCGTTTCCGTCTCCACCGAACACAGGGCATAAAAGCCGGAATGGGACAGATTAAAAACCGCCTCCTGGGGCAGTCCCAGCCGCGTTCTGGCCCGCTGCCACAAAACCCAGACCCCCACGCTCTGCGCCCGCCCCAGGGGGAAGCGGCATCGGTCCGCCTTCTCCTGCCGGAACCGCGGCGTCTGCCGCCAGTATTCCCGGTAGCAGGGCTCTTCAAGCAGCGGCCGCACATCTCCAATCCACGTCAAAACCATCGCGCATTCCAGTCCTTTCCATATTTAGCGATAATTAGGCAGTTGCAAAACGCCCTTTACAAATACCTGATTTATGCCATTATAATAGATATATATTTTTTTGAAAACCCTTAATTTTTTTTATTTTCTGTCGATATAATTACTGTATATGTAAGATGGGGGTGTTTTGCGTTTTTTTGCGCTTCCACGAACACATTCCTATGCGCAATTCGGGCTTTAAGTCCCATTTGCTTATTTATACAGGTTAGCCCGTCAGATGTCCGAATGGCCGCCCGCCGTTTCGCCATTTGCCAGGACTTTCATAATAAATATCAAATCTTATATAAAGGCAGGTATAAACTATGTTAAAAAAAATGCACCTCAAGAAAAAACTAATCGTCGCTTTTCTGTTGGTCACCCTTATGGCCACCATATCCGGCATTGCCGGCCTGGCGTGCACGCAGTATGTGAACTCCACTTACTCGTTCGCTCTGCATAATTTCGGAATACCTTTGGGCGATCTGGGGTACGGAGCCGTGTCCTTTACCGCCACACGCCGGATTCTCCATGATATGGTCAACTCCTCTGACCCGAATACAGTTGCGCAGCTGGAAGCGGAGTTAAAAGAGAATTTTACCAATACCGCCAATTATATAGACCGGGTGGAGCCGACCTTAAACACCCAGGCAAGCAAAGACGCCTTTGACGAATGGAAGATTAATTTAAAAGAATACCAGTCAGCCGTCAATCAATACACGGAGCAGGCCAAAACCGCCACTGGACGCGACATGGAAGCATTATTCAACCAGTGCCGGGAAGAAGTTGACCCTCTCTACGAAAAAGCATACGCCAACCTGTCCACCATTATGGATTCCAAAGCGGAGACTGCCGCAGCAAGAAGCGGTGAATTATCCAAAGTGTCTTCCCGGGTGACTGCGTTAATCGTGACCGTCATCATCATTGCGGCCATTTTCTCCGTCATCATTTCCAGCAGAGTGTCCCGGAACATCGCCAATCCCATTCGCGAGTGCGCGGATCGTCTGGCGCGTTTGTCAAAAGGGGATCTGAAATCTCCGGTGCCCGCCGTGAAAAATCATGACGAGACGGAAATACTGGCCAATTCCACTCAGACCATTATGGAATCCCTTCAAACGATTATTCAGGACGAAGATCAGATCCTGCGCGGCATGGCCAAAGGCAACTTTGACGTACATAGTTCCTGCCATGAACTGTACCAGGGCGACTTCGCTCCCCTGCTGGAATCTTTGCGGGACATTGCCCACAGCCTGAATGACACGCTTACCAAGATCAGTCTAGCCACTGTGCAGGTAGACTCCAGCGCCGATCAGGTTTCCGACGGTTCCCAGGCATTGTCCCAGGGCGCCACGGAGCAGGCAAGCTCTGTGGAGGAATTGGCAGCCACCATTAACGGCATTTCTCAAAATGTCAACAGCAACGCCCAGAGCGCGGCGGACGCCAGTATGCGCGCCAACCGTATGGGTGAGAAGTTAAGCGAGAGCAACGCCCAGATGACGCAGATGATCCAGGCCATGGACAAGATCAGCGCGGCGTCCAACGAGATCGGCAAGATCATCAAAACCATTGAAGACATTGCATTCCAGACCAATATCCTGGCTCTGAACGCCGCTGTGGAAGCCGCACGGGCAGGCGCAGCCGGAAAAGGCTTTGCCGTAGTCGCCGACGAAGTGCGCAGCCTGGCGGGCAAAAGCGCGGAAGCGGCCAACAATACAACCGCTTTGATCGAAAGCGCCATCCAGGCCGTGGAAAACGGCACGAAGATTGCCAGCGAGACAGCCGCCTCCGTACAAGAAGTTGTATCCGATTCGGAAGAAGTGGTGGATATCATCAACAATATATCAAAAGCATCCACGTCTCAGGCCGAGTCCATTTCCCAGATTACCGTGGGCATTGACCAGATCGCCAGCGTGGTGCAGACGAACTCCGCCACGGCTGAACAAAGCGCGGCGGCCAGTGAAGAGCTTTCCGGACAGGCCCGTCTTCTGAATAACCTGCTCTCCCGTTTCACTTTCCGCGAGGATTCCGAAGGTGGCATGGGCAAGATGGACGCGACTCCCGTTCATCACCACAAACCGGCTCCCGTTTCAAAGCCATCCTTTAAGCCATCCGCCGCTCCTCTGCCGAAAGCGGAGCCAAGCGCGCCGATCAGCAGCCATTGGGATGCTCCGGCTCCCAGTTCAGATGCAGATATGGATATGGACCCCGATCTTGAGTCCAGCCTCAGCCCGGATATAAGAAATCAAGTCGGCGAGATCCATTTCCAGGATGATTTTTCTAAATATTAAAAATATGTAACTGTTCAGTACCTTCACAGTTACGAGCAAAAATCTATTGGAAATCGCCTTCGTCGATGGGATTTTTGCCACATTTTGTGGCAAAACGCCTCGCGGGACAACACCTACTGAATAGTTACAAAAATAATAAAAAAGAAGCAGACTAACATTACGCAGTCTGCTTCTTTTTATTGCTACAGTCTATCCGGCGCCGTGCCAAACAGCTCCGTCAGCGCCTCCGCCGGAGACATTCGCTGCATCCCTTCCGGATCGGCCATAGGCGCGTTCTCATCCGCCACTTCCCAGGAAAAATTCCCAGCCGCATCATTCGTAAAGGAGAAATACTCCTCCCGTTTTTTCAGAGCCGTATCGTAACGGCTGCGCCAGGCGGGATAATATTTCGTCATATAGGAGTCTGCCAGACGGTAGGCCTCACAGCTTTCGTCCGCTCCGATCGCGCCAATCTGCACGCCGCCGCCGGGCTGTCCGCTGTGGCTGTCCGTAGGCGCACAATGAACGATGACCACACTGCCGTCCGCGCAGGTCCCCAGGGAAATCCACACATGGCCATCCATGCTCATAATGTCGCCTGTCTTCATATCCGCGCTGCCGCCACCCGCGTTATGATTCCAATGGCCCCAGCCCGCGTCCGCCAGATATTTCGCCATCTGGGATGCTGGCATCACATAGCCGTCTTTTCCGCTCTCGCTCTCGAAAGTATTGTAAAGCGCCCAGCCCAGATACCCGGAGCAGTCCAGCCCGGCATAATAGTATTCGTTGTAGCCGCCATAAGGATAGTAGCTGGCCGCGTCATCCCGATTGGCCTCGTTCCCATCCTTATCCCGATATGTGTAATTCTCATCCTGCGCGTCAAAAAAACGCACCCAGTCCGGCGATACGCCGATGGTCCTGGCCTGAATGGAAGCGCCCGCATCCTGCCAGTCCCAGCCTCCGCCGTAAATATAAAGAGCCGTGCCCACCGGGGCCAGCGCCGTGGAGAGAAAATTCTTCAGCGTCTTCACCCCGGGGACGCCGCTCACCGGCGGCTCATAGGAAGCTTCCGCATCCGCGGCAATCTCCCGCGCCGCCGTCACCACATTGTCCGACACGGTGATTTCATAGGAATAGCCCTCTTTTAAAACATTCTGGATGGGATAGGCGCAATTCCCCTGCGCATCCAAAGCGCCGCCGTCTATGGATAAAATCTCTTCCCGCCCGTCTCGTTCAAAACGGTAGCGAAAATCATCCATATGCTCTTTATTCGTTTCGCTGGCGCCGTAATTTTCCACGCCAAGATACACGGCTTCTCTGGAGTCCTTTGCAGTTTTCGCCTGTTCAGTCTCCTTCACAGCCTCTTCCATCTTTTTTGTCTCTACCGGCTCTGCCCGCTCAGGCGCATCCGCCTTCCCGCCGCCGCAGCCGCCGAGCGCAAGCGCCAAAAAAAACGCGCCAAATATCCGCCAATATTTTTTCATATCGTTTTTGTCTGCACCCGCACGCGGTCCACGGCATCCGCCAGGAAATTCATCCCTGTATCCTTCGTCTTTTCCTCCGCGCCGCTTTCACCGGACGCCTGGGCGCTGGGCGCCGCCGCACGCACGGTCTGCACCGTCTGTCCCGTCGTCAGCTCCGTTCCCATGAACTGCTTTACTTTCGCTACGTAATTCTGCGTCTCCGCAAAAGGCGGAACCCCGCCGTAGGCCGCCACGTTTCCCGGCCCGGCATTATACGCCGCCAGCGCCAGGTCTATGTTTCCGCCGTATGTGGCCAGATTCTGCGCCAGCAGTTTGGCGCCGCCCATGATGTTCTGCCGTGCGTCAAAGGAATTGGTCACGCCCAGGCTGGCCGCCGTGGCCGGCATCAGCTGCATAACGCCCTGGGCCCCCGCGCCGGATTGGGCGTTGGGATTAAAGTTCGATTCGGCCATGCCCACCGCTTTCAGCAAATTCACAGACACGCCGTATGTATTGGCCGCCTCCTGAAAAATCGCGTCCATGCTCTCCGACATCTGAAAATTGGCAGGCGCGCCGCCGGACGACGCCGTCTGCTGATCGGCCGCCTTTTCTTTGGCCTCCTGCGCCTCCTCGTAACTGGCAATGGAATCCCCAAAGCAGCGCTGGATGGCCCGGGCCAGAATATTTCCGAAAGAGCTGCTTTTCTCAGAGGAAACACTGTCGGCCGATGTCTGCTCTTTTGCGTAAACGGTCCCGTTGCTGGTCACACTGTTTATACGAAAGCTCATCTTCCCCACCTTTCCTGTATCCATTTATAACTGTATTTTACATTTCACGTATGTCTATCATTATACACCCAAACCGAGGGCTTTTTCAAGTGATTGTTGCAGGGCCGCCGCCCCGCCGCAGACAACAAAAAGGAAAGAAGATCCAACCATGCGAGGACAGTCCTTCAATTGACATGCCCTGTGCCATTTGTTATAATAATCCCGAAAAAAATATTGCGGCATTTTACATAAATTTTAAGTAATTATTCAGCAGACACTGTCCCTCGAGGTGTTTTGCCGCAAAATGCGGCAAAATCCCGAGACATACGGCAAAAATCCCATCGCCGAAGGCGATCTCCAATGGATTTTTGCCCGTAACTGTGAAGGTACTGAACAGTTACAATTTTAAATTCAAATTCATTCTTTCGGAGGAGATTATGGAACAAAAAAGAGGATATTGTTTTACCGCCATTGTTGGGCAGGAAGATATGAAAACTGCCCTTATTTTAAATGTCATCAACCCCCGTCTGGGCGGCGTGCTCATCCAGGGGGAAAAGGGAACGGCCAAATCCACAGCTGTAAGAGCCCTGGCCGAACTATTGCCTTTGCGCAGTCAGGTAAAGGGCTGCCGGTTCAACTGCGACCCCGAAGACGAAGCGCACCTGTGCCAAGAATGCCTGGCAAAAATGAAACAGGGCGAAAAGCCGGTGACAATCCAGGCGCCCATGCAGGTGGTGGACCTGCCGGTCAGCGCCACCGAAGACCGGGTGGTGGGGACTCTGGACATTGAGCACGCCATAAAAACCGGCGAGAAGAAGTTTGAATCCGGCATCCTGGCCCGGGCTAACCGGAACATCCTCTACGTGGATGAGGTGAATCTGCTGGACGACCATGTGGTGGACGTGCTTTTGGACTCCGCGGCCATGGGCGTAAACACCGTGGAGCGGGAAGGCGTATCCTTCACCCACCCGGCGGATTTTATCCTGGTGGGCACCATGAACCCCGAGGAAGGCGACCTGCGGCCCCAGCTCATCGACCGCTTCGGCCTGTCTGTGACAGTGACCGGCGAACGGGGCGTGGAAAGCCGGGTGAAAGTCCTGGAAGAACGGCTGAAATACGAAGACCGCCCGGAAGAATTTTTCCAGGAATACGAACCGCTGCAGCAGGAGCTCCAGGAGCGAATCCTGCAGGCCAAGGCGCGCCTAAAAGATATCACGTATTCCCACGAAATCCTGGAGCTGATTGCAAAAATCTGCATCAAACTGGACGTGGACGGACACCGGGCGGACATCGTCATGTTAAAAACAGCCATAACGCTGGCCGCTTACAACCAGCGCAACCAGGTGGAACAGGAAGACGTCCTTGCGGCGGCCCAGCTTGCCCTGCCCCACCGGATGCGCCGCAAGCCCTTCGAGGAAGCCTCCTTTGACTTATCCATGATTAAGGAAATCTTATGAGTATGCGAAAATCCATCTTTCCCTTTACCGCGGTACTGGGACAGGAAAAAATAAAAAACGCGCTGATTTGGAATCTGGTAAACCCGGCCATCGGAGGCGTTCTGATTGCCGGTGAAAAGGGAACGGCCAAATCCACCCTTGTGCGGGGCATGGCCGTCCTCTGCAAAGATAAAAAGCTCATCGAGCTGCCCTTAAATATCACCGAGGACCGGCTGGTGGGCGCCATCGACTTCCAGAAGGCCATGAAGGGCGGCGAAAACGCGCTGGATGCGGGGCTTTTAAAGGACGCCCACGAAAACATCCTCTACGTGGACGAGGTGAATCTGCTCAGCGACTATATCGTGGACGTGCTCCTGGAAACATCCGGCACAAAATTAAATATCGTGGAGCGGGAAGGAATTTCCTGCTCCCACGCCAGCGATTTCATCCTTATCGGCAGCATGAATCAGGAGGAAGGACAGCTCAGAAGCCAGTTTTTGGATCGCTTCGGCCTCTACGTGGAAGCCGAAGGGGAGACGGATCTGTCCCTCCGGGTGGAGATCATGCGCCGTCGGCTGGCGTTTGAGGACAATCCTCTGGAATTCATCGGACAATACCGGGAAGAGACCCGTGCCCTCTCAGAAAAAATTCAAACCGCCCGCACCTTTTTGCCAAAGGTAGAAATCACCCGAGATAACCTTTTGTTCGCCGCCTACCTAAGCAGCCAGGCAAACTGCGTGGGTCATCGGGGGGAACTGGCCGTGATCGAGACGGCCCGGGCCATAGCCGCGCTGGACGCGCGAACCAACCTCACCGCGGAGGACATCACAGACGCTTCCATCTATGCGCTTCCCCACCGAATGAAACAGTTCACCCTGAATCTGGACGGCCCAGGTGACGCTTCCGACAATCCGGAAAACGACGGGGAGCCGCCGCTTTCTGACCAGGAGCCAGAAGAAGCCTCCGCCCAAAACGACGCCCAGACGGCGCCTGCCGCCTCCCCCCAAAAGCCAAAACCGCAAAAGTCGGACGGAAACAACCAGAGTCCGGAAATGGAAGATCCGAATCAAAAAGAGGATAAACAGCCAAAAGAAAAGAAACCCCGGCAAAACTTTGAATTTAAAGACCCCAGCGGCGCCCTCCCCTTAAATCCAAGCCCCTTAAACGGCCCAGAGGAAGGAAACCTGATTGGCTCCTCCCAGGACTTCAGCCAATCGGAGAATTTTCCCACCGACAGCGACGAACAGCGAAAATCCCTTCCCGGACAAGACGAAATCGTGGCGCCTGGAGAGATTTTCCACATCGCAAAATGGCAGGAGGAAATTTACAAAATGGCCTTGGGCAAAAGCTCCGGCCGCAGGCGAAACGCCATTTCCCCCAACCAGCAGGGACGATACGTCCGCTACCGTCTGGCCGGCGAAGAAAAAGTCACCGACTTAGCTTTCGACGCCACACTGCGGGCGGCGGCGCCCTTCCAGCACATCCGGGACAAAGAAGACCGCGCCATTGCCATCGACAAAAGCGACATGCGCGTGAAAATCCGTGAAAAACGCTCCGGCGGCTGCATCCTTTTCGTGGTGGACGCTTCCTCCTCCATGAACGCCAACCAACGGATGCGGGAAGTGAAGGCGGCCATCCTCTCCCTTCTGAACGTTTCCTACCAGAAACGGGACCGGGTGGGCATGATTGCGTTCCGGCGGGGAAAGGCCGAGCTGCTCCTGGGATTCACCGGAAGCGTGGAGCTGGCCCAGAAGAAACTGGAAGAGCTGCCCACCGGAGGCACCACGCCGCTGGCCGCCGGGCTTGACCTGGCATACGAGACAGTTATGACGCTCCTGACCCGGGAGCCGGATGCCCGGCCCACCATCGTTCTCGTGTCGGACGGCAAAGCCACCAGCCGCAAATGCATCAACGACGAGCCCTTCGATGAGGCGCTGGAATCCGCCAAAAAAATCGGGAAGCAGAACATCAATGTCATTGTCCTGGACATCGCGGAAGCCTCGGTAAAATCCCACCCCTGCATTCCGTTAAACGAGAAGCTTCACGGCACACTGCTGACCATGGAAAAAATCAGGGCAGAGGGAATCGTGGAGGCCGTATCGCGGTATCGCAAATAAATTTGTCCAGTTTCCTAAGAGCGTAAAACAGGCGCAAAAAATCCCGAGAGTACATCACGGCGAAACGAAGATCGGAAGAAGTTTAATGGAAAATTGATAAAAATATATTGTAACAGAACCGTTGAACAGGAGGAAGCCATGGAACAAGTAAGCATACGACGCGCAGCCGAGTCGGACATAAACGCTATCAGCAAATTGCTTTATGTGGTCCATAAAGTGCATAGTGACGCACGTCCCGATTTATTTAAGGCGGGGTCAAAAAAATATGATGACAGCCAGTTGAAAATAATTATTGCAGATGACAATAGACCTGTCTTTGTTGCAGAAAAGTCAGGGAGTATCTTAGGTTATATTTTTTGCATACATCAGCAACATATCAACGACCATTCTTTAACAGACATAAAAACCCTCTATATTGATGATTTATGCGTTGATGAAGCCGCCCGTAATGCGCACATCGGCAGAGCGCTGTATGAATATGTTTTAGATTATGCCAAACAGCATGGATATTACAATGTAACGCTTAACGTATGGGCGGATAATGCGGACGCTGTTAAATTTTATGAGAAACTTGGTCTTAAAATGCAAAAAATCGGAATGGAAAAGATACTATAATATAAATTTCCGTCCCTCGTAACTATTCAGCCTGCGGCTTCATAGTTACAGAATCCGCCTCATTAGAAGTTTGCCTGCGGCAAAGAGGCGGATTCTTGGCCGTTTTACATTGTTGGCTGCTGACTGCGCAGCAAGTGCGCAGTCGCAGGCTGAATAGTTACCGTCCCTCAAATTTGTCCAACAAAAGCCTTTACAAAATATGCATAATATGTTAGAATATAATCTCGTGAATACACGTTTTGCAGGCAAGCCATACGCCGGCGAAAACGAGATCCTTGTTCCTTAATGGAGGATAAGGGGCCAACAGACCAAAAGGAGGAAACACATGAAGAAGTATGAATTAGCATTGGTACTGAACGCCAAAGTCGAGGACGAAGTGCGCGAAGCCACCTTAGAGAAGGCCAAAGGCTACGTGACCCGTTATGGCGGAGTAATTTCAGATGTAGAAGAGTGGGGCAAGAAGAGATTAGCCTACGAGATTCAGAAGATGCACGAAGGCTACTACTATTTCGTACATTTTGAAGCCGAACCCACCTGCCCTGTTGAATTGGAAAGCCATATGCACATTATGGACAACGTACTCAGATACCTGATCGTCAACCAGACCGATGAGGCTGCCATGGAACAGCCGAAAGCCGACGAAGCTGCCGCTGAAGAACCCGCCGAAGAGAAAGCGCCATTAGAATAGTTTAAAGAGGTATAATGCATGAATAAAGTAATTCTCATGGGGCGTTTAACCAGAGATCCGGAAGTGCGCTATTCAGCCGGTGAAAATGCGCTGGCGATCGCCAGATACACCCTGGCGGTGGATCGCCGCTTCAAAAGAGACGGGGAAGCCACAGCCGATTTTATCAACTGCGTGTCTTTCGGAAGAACTGCAGAGTTTGCAGAGAGATATTTTCATAAAGGAATCCGCATCACCATATGCGGAAGGATTCAGACGGGAAGCTATACCAACCGTGAAGGACAGAAGGTTTACACCACGGAAGTGGTAGTGGAAGAACAGGAATTTGCAGAAAGCAAGGCAGCCAGTCAGGGATACGCGGCGGCAAACGCGAATGCCGGCTCCAGCGCTCCCCAGTCCATGCCCATGGCCGATATGCCCACGCCCAGCGCGGCGTCCGCCGATGGTTTCATGAACATTCCGGACGGAATCGACGAAGAACTGCCATTTAGTTAAAGGAGGTATACCAATGGCTTACGATAGAGGAAACAGACCGGACTCTCCCTATAAGAAAAGGGGAGGCCGCAGAAGAAGAAAAGTATGTGTATTTTGTGGCAGGGAAAACAACGGGATCAGCTATAAAGACGCTAACAAGCTGAAAAAATACGTATCTGAGAGAGGAAAAATCCTCCCCAGAAGAATCACCGGAAACTGCGCAAAACATCAAAGGGCTTTGACAGTGGCCATTAAGCGCGCACGCCATATGGCAATCATGCCCTATATTCAGGATTAAACGAGATTGGAAAGAGAGGCCGTTACCGGGAAGCCATAACGGCTTCTCTTTTTTCTGAAAAAACGCCAAAAGGGCTGGGGAACTGCAGGCTTCCCCGGCCCTTTTAAAATTCAGTTCGCGTTATTTAAGGAAAGGAGATATAAATGGATCGCACATTGGAACGCCATGAATTTGCCCCTGTCTACGACAAAAACTCCCGGGTTCTGATCCTGGGCACGTTCCCTTCCGTAAAATCCAGAGAAACGCACTTTTACTACGGCCATCCCCAGAACCGTTTCTGGAGACTGCTAGCCCTGCTGTGTGGCCGGCCCGTCCCCACAACCATCCCCGAGAAAAAAGACCTGCTGCTGAAAAACGGCATCGCCCTATGGGACGTGATTGCCAGCTGCGAAATCGCCGGCTCCAGCGACAGCAGCATCAAAAACGTGATTCCCAGCGACCTGTCCAGGGTATTGGCAGGCAGCCCCATCACGCGGATCTACGCCAACGGGAAAGCAGCGCAGAGGCTGTACGATAAATACCAAAAGCCCCAGACCTGCATGGACATCATCGCCCTGCCCTCCACCAGTCCCGCCAACGCCGCCTATTCTCTGGAGCGACTGGCCGAAAGCTGGGCGCAGATCTTTCAGGATTCATCCCCGTCATAAATCAGGGGGACAAGCCGCTGAGCATCCACATCCACCAGCCCTTTTGTGGTCATCTTTATATGGGGAATCACCGGCAGGCTGACGAAGGCCATGGACATAAACAGCTCCAGATCCCGGGGAACGCCAAGCTCGTGGATGCTCTGGCGCAGCCGCTCATTCTGCTTAGCCACCACAACCGCCGAAGCGTCCGACATCACTCCGGAAATGGGCAGGGGCATTTCCGCCAGAATCTCTCCGCCCTGCGCAGCCACGCAGCCGCCGCCCATTTCGCGGACGCGGTTCCCGGCAACCGCCATGTCTCTTTCATTTGTTCCGATGAGAATCAGATTGTGGGAGTCGTGGGACACTGAAGACGCGACGGCCCCCCGCTTCATGCCCGTTCCGCAGATAAACCCCACGCCTCTGTGCCCTGTATTCCTGTGCCGCTCCGCCACCGCAATCTTCAGAATATCCCGTTTCAAATCAATGCCGTTATCCCGCTCAAAGTCAATGTCCGCCGCCCATTCCTCCGTGAGCAGCTGATGCTTCATCAGACGTATGACGCGGCATTTTCGGGCGCCAGCGCTTTTTATATGAAAATTCTCTTCTGTCAGCCGTTCCAGATGAAAGGAACTGCGAACCGCTTTCTCAAGCTCTGGACAGACAGATGATTCCACGTCGATCGTCAGCCGGCCATTTTCCACGATTCGTTTACCGCCCCGGTATACATCGCAGATTTTCACCGTATCCAAATCATCCAGCGTCAGTATGTCCGCCGCGTATCCCGGCGCGATGGCCCCCACTCCTTTCAGTCCAAAACATTCCGCCGCCCACAGCGTAGCCATGCGAATGCCGGTAATGGGATTTTTCCCGGCGGCCGCCGCCTGACGGATTGTGTCGTCTATATGCCCTGCCTGCAGCAAATCCGCCGGATGCTTATCGTCGCTGACCAGCAGACAGCGGTGCGCATATGGCTCCTCGAACAGCGGCAGCAGCGCCTGCAGATTCCGCGCTGCCGTGCCCTGGCGAATCATCACCCGCTGCCCTTTTCGGATGCGCTCCATGGCCTCCTCCGCCGATGAACACTCGTGGTCGTCGCCAATGCCTGCGGAAATATATCGGTCCAGATCTTTTCCGGAAAGAAGCGGCGCATGACCGTTGACCGTCCGCCCGCGCCGCCGAGCGGCATGGATCTTCTCCATGACCTTCTCATCCCTTCGGATTACGCCGGGATAATCCATCACTTCCGCCAGCCCCAGCACACGGGGATGAGCATAAAACGGCTCCAGATCCTCTGCCGTCAGAACAGCTCCGGACTCATCAAAACAGGTGGCCGGCACGCAGGACGGCAGCATAATGTAAACAGTCAGCGGAATATTTTCGCTGGCCTCCAGCATATAGCGGATGCCCGCCTCCCCGCAGACATTTGCAATCTCATGGGGATCCGCCACTGCCGAAACCGTCCCGTGCGGCGCCACCGCGCGAGCAAACTCCGCCGGCGTGAGCATCGTGCTCTCAATATGGATATGCCCATCCATGAAACCGGGACAAATATACTTCCCCCGCACATCCCGCGTCTCATCCGCGTCTCCATCGCCGTAAACCTGCCCCACACCGATGATTTTGCCGTCTTCCATCAGCACATGCGCCTGTTCCAGTTCGCCCGTAAATACATTCACAACTGTTCCGTTTTTCAATAATATCCGCATACGCAATCCCCGAAATCCTTTCCGTCCATACCGCTTATTTCCCAGGCAGATCCATTGTCTGGTCATAAGCCCCATTCTTTTTACTCTTTCTTTTATTTTAACACAATATGGCTAAAAGTCACAGAAATTCAGTAAAAAGAATCTTCACGACGCCCCAAAATGCGCAGACAACTGTTCCAAAGCTACTCCCCTTCGTTCAACCCCTTATTTAACCGTATGCCGCGTATATTGCATTGACAATAAGGAATTTTTTATTGCATCATATAATTCTTCGTGTCCTATTGCCAGTAAAATCTTACGATCAAATTTCTCCCTGTCTTTATCTTTTAACTCATCTTCCGTATCCATAACATCGCGGTTTTTGATTTTGTCAAACAATTCCGTAATCTCCACAGCATCTGCGCTTGATATGATTTCCGGATTTATCATATACATACCCCTTAATTTTGTGCTGCTCGCATCCAAAACGCCTAACCCTCTCCCAAAACCAATCGCCTCAATTGCAAACATGCCAAATAAAGAATTCAATAATGCATGTATCAAATCTTTAGGAATATTTGTATCCTTTATTATCATTCTTGTAAATCTCTGATCAACAAATGTACTTTTGTTAAACTCTGATACAAATAATCGCTTGTCCGGATTAAGCGCAGTCACAAAATCCGCTTTCGTTGCATCGTCCATTTCATACCAGAAGCATCCCGAACGCTTTAACGCTTCTGGCAATAATTTGCCCGTTCCATTTCTAATATTTTCAAATTTTTCAATCCAACTTAAAGTTCCCGTATGCCCTAACTGACGTAGTTCGTCTTTTGATTTATGGCAGCAAAATGCAACCCTATCCGTCTGAGCTATATAGGATTTTAATGACGCCGGATTTTTAAGAGCTGGTTTTATGTATTCGCTCTCAATTCCACTATTTTCCGGCGGATAAAATAAAGCGTTCCAACCTCTGCGCTCGCCTCTTTTTACCGTAAGAAATTTTTCAATCGAAATCAAGCATTCTGACAACTGATTAATCCATAATACATCATGAAATAAAGCATTTAAGGTTATTCCTTTACATGTAATTTTCTTAATCGTTTCAATAGAATAATCTTTAACAGAAGCCACTGCATTGTCAATTTCTTCTCCAAGCACAATACTATTTACGATTATTTCCTTCTCACCGTCATTCATTTGCTCCAAATCCTTATTCAGCATCCAAAAATTTACCTTTGAACTTAGATCTGGCATTGAAATCTCTTTTTTCTGCAATATCAACAAAGTTGTAACAACATCTGCATTTTTAAACCAACGTCCATAACCACTTATTACAACCGCATGAATATAGTAGTAATATTGCAATGCGTCAAAAAACTTCTTACCAATATCCGTGCCTAACCATGAATTTGATAAAATAATTCCTAATCTTCCATTATTTTCTAATAATTCATGTAATTTGAATGGCAGGTAATTATATAAATCCGTCTTTCCCAAAGTAAATTCTATGCCTGTGCTGTCTTTTATATTCCGTCTATACTCCCTTATATGCGCCATCTCATCTGCCGCTATTTTATTATATTGAATAAATGGCAAATTAGAAATTATTGTTTTAAAAGCAGGGAGCTCTTTTTCAATTCCGCTACCATCGATCGGGCTTTTTATCTCTATTTTATCTCCGCTCCTTACATCGAATACATCCGACTGAAATATGTTTAATGGAATATTCAACGCCTCCATATTCGTCACTGCAATATTGGCAATTTGCAGTGGATATGCGTATTTATCAGATATCCATGTAGTTGTAAATGCCACTTCCGAATCACGCAGCCTCTGCATTTTATTTTTAATGACTGCCCTTGCAATTGTGCCTGTTCCTGCACACAAATCTGCACATTCACCGTTCCAATCATTAACCGTAATCTGACAAAGCAAATCCGCTAAACAATAAGAAGTTGCATATTGCCCTCTTATTTCTCTTTTTGCTGTATTAACTGTCTTTTCTAATATTTCTTGTAAAACTGCCTGATCAATTTTTTCTATCTTGCTTTCAACCAGAAATTGATTATAATCCACAATATCTATCCATGTATCTTCTGGCACAATCTCATTGTACTCCAATTTCTTAAATACATTATAAAAATCTCCTTGTTCTGCGATCTCATCTATGATTGCATTCCCATCTGATGGTGTGGATGTTCTGTCAATTCTATCTATCTTATAAGCACAATTATGGTATTTCTTTATTGTATTCGCAAACATAATTCTATTTGTCCAGTTCAACAAAATAGATTTTGCATATGCTGAATACATATTATTCTCATCTTTATCGTATTCTTCATGAAATATGTTCCACCATACTTTCAGGCGGCTCTCCATTGTCATATTGCTGCCAACCTCTAAAATAAGGTTCTCGGCAACTAACTCCTTATTTCTTTGAATTATTTCTGTCATAAGTCCACCTGATATTGTTGTTTCAATAGGCGATACGGATAC
>CAYOWU010000009.1:0-66558 GCA_964407765.1 uncultured Lachnospiraceae bacterium | reverse complement strand
AAGAGACTGAGTTTGTATTTTTATTTTTCAAAATTCAAAAAGTTGTAAACTGGTGCATGGTATATTGAACAGTTGGAAATGAAAATTAAACCGATGATGGATTATGCGGATAGCACAGTGGATGCTTTAGGAGTGTTTTACCATGAGTTTATAAAATATTCCGGCGGCGATGGAAGCGGATTGGGGATTGTGTTGACGCCCCAGCATCTGACGGAATTCATGTGTGATCTTGCCGAAGTAAATAAAAACAGCCGGGTGGTGGACATATGCTGTGGATCGGGTTCTTTTCTTGTAACCGCCATGAGTAAAATGTTTGAAAATGCAAATCCGGATGAGGTTGAGAATATTCGTCAAAATGGATTATATGGCGTTGAATTTGATGATGGGCTTTATACATTGGCGGTTGCGAATATGATTATCCGCAAAGATGGAAAGTCTAATATTTATAAAGGAGACTGTTTTAATAAAAAAATTACAGAAGAGTTAAAAAGTAAAAATATTAATATTGGATTAATCAATCCGCCATACTCACAAAAAGATGTTGTTGAACTGGAATTTGTCGAACATTTATTGGAAATTATTGCATTGGGTGGAACGGGAGTTGTCGTTGTTCCAATGAGTTGCGCAATAGGCACGAAATTTAAAGATGTTCGAGAACGTTTAATGAAGAAAAATACGTTAAAAGCGGTTTTTTCAATGCCGGATGATATTTTTATCCGACCGGGACAAATGTATGCGTTATGGTCTGGACAGCCCATAAGCCCCATGACAGCACACAGGAGACGTTTTTTGGTTATTGCAAAGACGACGGATTTGTTAAGCGCAAAAAATTAGGGAGGATTGATGTATTTGGAAAATGGGAAAGTATTGAAAAAGAATGGTTGAAACTGTACAGAAACAGAGATGTCGTTGACGGTTTGTCTGCAAGGCATTGCGTTGGGTATGAGGATGAATGGTTATGCGAAGCGTATATGCAGACAGATTATTCTAAATTAACACAAGATGATTTTCAGCAGACGGTTAATGATTATCTGGCGTATTTGGTGAAAAATGGAGATGTCTATGAAGAATAAGGTGTTTTTATTAAACGACATTGTGGACATAACTTATGGAAATAAGTTTGATTTGCAAAATATGACTTTTGAATCCCCGTCGGTTTATTTTATTTCCAGAACTGCCTTGAATAATGGAGTGTCTGCAAAGGTTGACAGAATAAATAATAAAGAACCTTATCCCGCTGGTTGCTTAACAATCGCATTAGGCGGAAGTATTGGCGCAACATTTTACCAAGAAAAACCTTTTTATACAGCGCAAAATATTGCGGTTATTCGATTTAAGGAAAATGTTTCATATTTATCAAAATTATATTTATGTCAAATAATAAAATTCGAGGTAAAAAATAAATTTCGGGCATTTGGCAGAGAATTGAACAGGCATATAAAATCGGATTTTAGTGTTGAATTGCCCGTAAATGATGAAGGCGCTCCAGACTGGGGATTTATGGAAAAATTTATGAAATCGTTACACTATAACCTCATCAGGACGAAAATAAAAAATAAGCAGCTAACTTTATATATGAAATCTTGGAAAGAATACAGTTTGGAAAGTCTTTTTAATTTTTCCAAAGGAAAACGGTTGACAAAAGCGGATATGATCCCAGGGAATGTCAATTATTTGGGGGCAATCAGTGAAAATAATGGTGTGCGGGAAAAGATAGAAACAGATTATTTTTGGCAACCCAATTGTATTACTATAAACTATAATGGGAGTGTTGGGGAGTCATTTTATCAATCAGAGCCGTTTTGGGCATCGGATGATATAAATATTTTATATGCAAAAGATTTCTGGGAAATGAACAAATATATCGCAATGTTTCTTGTGACTGTGATTAAAGCGAATAAATACCGTTTTGGTTATGGAAGAAAATGGACGGTAGAAAAAATGAAGGAAACGGCAATAAAATTACCGAGCAAGGAAGATGGAATGCCAGATTTTGCATATATGGAAAATTATATAAAATCTTTGCCTTATAGCGATCGGATTTGAGATACAAGAAAAGCAAACCCTCGGAAAATTTTCGTAACTATTCAGCCTGCGGCTTCATAGTTACAGAATCCGCCTCCTTAGAAGTTTGCCTGCGGCAAAGAGGCGGATTCTTGGCCGTTTTACATTGCTGGCTGCTGACTGCGCAGTCGCAGGCTGAATAGTTACAAATTTTCCAGGCTTCGCTTTTTTGGGGGTTGACAAATCAAAACAAATGTACTATAATCACATCATTCCAAAAAAGTGCGCATGAACTATGCCGCATCTGTCTTGTTTACCAATTTTCATCATTTTCAATAATCGTGCCATTTCAGGCAGAAGAATTTCGTTTTGTCTATAAGTACATATGGCCAAACAGGCATTTGATGCTTCGATGCGCCTGCCCGGCCATGCAATGCATACTCTAGCGATTGTCCACCTTCTCCGGATACAGGTCATGGTTGGCGAGCCGGTTCCAGGCCACCTGTTCCCAGGGGGTGCCTGGCTGGCCGTAATTGCAGTAGGGGTCGATGGAAATGCCGCCCCGGGGCGTGAATTTTCCCCAGACTTCTATGTACTTGGGCGACATCAGCCGAATCAGGTCTCTCATAATAATGTTCACGCAGTCTTCGTGGAAATCCCCGTGGTTGCGGAAGCTGAACAGATATAATTTCAGAGACTTGCTCTCCACCATCTTTTGTCCGGGGACATAGGAAATGTAAACGGTGGCGAAGTCCGGCTGCCCCGTCATAGGGCAAAGACTGGTAAATTCCGGACAGTTGAATTTTACGAAGTAGTCGTTGTCTGGATGTTTGTTGGGGAATGTCTCTAAAATATTCGGGTCATAGTCCTTGGGATAGCAGGTTTTCTGATTTCCCAGCAGGCTGATGCCCTGGAATCTTTCTTTATTGTCATTATTCATGCCTGAACGCTCCTTTCATAAAAGATCCGGTGCAGAACTTTCACCAGCAGCGCGCCGCACAGCCCGGGAACGGCCTGTCCGATGCACAGACTTAAAGCCAGAGGCCCGTAAGGAATCTGCAGCAGATACGAGAGCCAGATTGCCACGCCCAGGCCGGGAACTGCGATGATGGGAAGGGCGATCAGCGGCGTAGGCGCGTGCAGCCGCCGGATCAGCACGATGAGGGATGTGGTGAGGATTCCCACGATGCCGCCCCCCACAATGTCCAGTATGCCCAGTCCGCCAAAGAGAAAATTGGCGGTCAGATTCGCCAGTCCCATGGGGATGATCAGAAACGGGCACAGATAGCTGACGGCATAAAGCGATGTGGCGATGCGGATCTGGTAAGGGCCGAACGAAAAGCTCTGCGTGGCATACAAGGCCACGATGTACAGAGCCATCATAAGGCCGGAAATGGTAAGTTTCTGTGTCTTGGACAGATTTTCAAGATTCATTTGGATTGCTGCCTCCTTATTCTAAAATAGTGTTGCGCGCGGAAGCTGTAAAGTTGCATTTTTTCACAAAGAAAAGACACCTCCCGGCGTGTTTGGATTCAAAATGTTTGCTACGCATCCTTTTAAAACACGCAAAAAGCGTCTGTTGTTCCTAGTTTTGTTTTAAGACAGGATGGATTGCGAACTGTCTGCTTCGCCTGCAAAATCACAGGCAAACGCCTATTTATTTCCTGCTTTAGTATAGCAGATCGAGGCGTGTTATGCAAGAATTAAAATTATGAATAAAACCTGCAAATCGTAAATGTAGGTAGTACATTGAATACTACTCAATTATAAAGTGATATACTTCTAAATCTAAAAGCTAATATTTAGCGCTCATCATGGGTAAAATATAAAGTATATATCAGAATTGAGGTGCATGTTGCTTGATAGATGAAAAGTATATTACAAACCGTATAAAACAGCTGTGCGAGAAAAAGAAAATGTCGATGTATGCGCTTTCTAAAAAGTCAGGTATCAGTCAATCTTCTTTGTCAAATTTAATGAAGAGAAGAAGCGCTCCGTCTTTTTTCACTTTGGATAAAATCTGTGATGGCCTGGGAATTACGATGGCACAATTTTTTTCCAGCGATGGGAGGGTTCTTGATATTACGGAAGAGCAAAGGAAAGTTTTGCAGATATGGGATTCATTGACGGATCAGCAGAAACAGGCGGTAAAAATTTATGTGCGGGGAATGCGGCTGGAATGACCGTTTATTTGCCGGAAGAAAGGACTTAGGAATGAGAGAAAAAGAACGTCAGGAACTGAAAGAAAGGATCTATGAACTTATGAATGGCTTGCGGGATTTGGAGTCTTATCCGCTGGAGGAGAGTATGTATGTGGAAAACGAATTTGAGGAAGATAAAACTTGCGGCAGGGCGTATCATGAGGTTGTGGCCGCGAATATGCGTCTGTGCGAGAGACTGTACAGCGAGAAGGGGGACTCGGACATTGAGATTATCATTGATAATTTGATGCTGATTGCGCATCATCTGTGTATGAAAATGTTTGACTATGGAGAGTTTTTTTCAAACAGGTAGGAAACGGCGGGCGCTGCGGCCTTTCTTTCACAGCGCCATTGTTGGGACAGAGACCGAAAACTCGGTTCAGGATGGGAAGCGCCTGGCCGGTCCGGTGGAATCCCGTTCAATTAATTCAGCTCTTAGAAGCAAAGAGCTGATAAAAGTGTTGTCTAAAAGGCTGGTGAGCGCATAATAACCGCAGCGTCCAAGAGCGTTTTGGTTTTGCCGGATCGTGGTGAGGGGCGGGCTGGTGTATGCGCTGAAAGCCGCGTCGTCAAAACCGATAACGCTGATGTCTTTTGGTATTCGAAGTCCCAGTTCCGCGCAGTGAATTAAGACGGCGTTTGCCAACTGATCGTGTTCACATAAGATGGCGGTGGCCTGCCTTTTCAGTAAAAGGGGCAGATATTCCTGGATGCATTTTGAAATGAATGGAGAGTGACCCACCAGATCCATGTTCATATCCAGTTCATGGAGTTCTATGGCGCGCAGGTACGCCTGGTAGCGCTCCCGGCTAATCTGGGAGTCCATATTGCAGCCCAGGTATCCGATGCGGCGATGTCCCAGCTTCTTCAGATGCGAGACAGCCATGTGGAATCCTTCGTCGCTGTTGACCCCAACATAGGCCACCAGTGGGTTTTCCAGTATATAATTGTCGTAGAGAACGGCGGGCGTTCGGGCTGTCTTTAGGTCCTGCATCCATGGGTCCGGCAGGGAAAATCCCAGGATAAACGCGCCTTCATACTGATGTCCCAGCATAAAAGTGTCGTAGGATGTCTGGGATTGTTTTTCCGGCGACATGACGACAAGGTCCACCTCCCAGCCGGCGGGAACGGCCATCTGCTCAAATCCAATGATCAGATCGTGCCCGAATCCGGAAGGGTTTTTGTAATCTATGTTTTCCACCAGAATGCAGAGCTTTTTTGGGGTATTTTTCCGAATCCGTTTCTTTTCATATCCAATTTCGACAGCCGTTTCCAGAATTTTTTTCCGGAGAGACTGGCTGATGTCTTCCGCGTTGTTCAGCGCTTTGGAAACCGTGCTTTTAGAAACGCCTAATTTGGCGGCTATATCGTTGATGGTCGGCATAGGGGCCCTCCTGTGCAAAAATGAGATATTATTTATTATACTAAACCAAAAGAAAAAAATCAAGATATGGAAAAAAGGGCTTTACAATATGGAAAATAAGAGTTAATATAGCATTAACGAAACTAAGCGAAACAAATAGGCGGGAAAGGAGAAAACAGATGATTCGTAAATATGTTTTTGGAAATCCAATAGAGACAGGGGCCGTTGTAATGCAGATTCAAGAGAGCGGGCAGGAGTCCCAATGGATGCATATTAGGAAGATGCAGACGGGCGTTTGTCTGTCCTGTCATATGGATGGAGAGGATGTGGTCTACGGGCTGGGGGAGCAGATGCGCGGGATGAATAAACGCGGATTCACTTATATCAGTGACGCTCTGGATGACGCGGTGCACACGGAGGACAGGCATTCTCTCTACGGAGGCTATAATTTTCTGATTCTCAGCCGGAAAAACCAGCCTTCCTTCGGGGTTTTTGTGGACGATCCGGGCAAAGTGGTTTTTGATGTGGGGGAGACGAAGCTGGATCGAATGGAAATTACGGCGGGTCCGGACTGCACGATTTATTTTATCGAGGGCAAAAGCTTAAAGGACATTGCGAAGCAGTTTCGCAAGCTGATCGGGCGCAGCTACATTGCGCCGAAATGGGCGTTTGGATATCAGCAGTCCCGTTGGGGCTATATCAATGAAGCGGATGTGCGGGAAGTCGTCAGCGGCCATCGTAAGCGGGGGATTCCGCTGGATGCCGTTTATCTGGACATTGATTATATGGAAAATTATAAGGACTTTACGGTGGATCCGGAGAAATTCTCTGACTTCGCTGGCCTGGCGTCTGAGATGAAAGAGGAGGGCATCCATCTGGTTCCCATTATCGATGCTGGCGTGAAGATTGAGAAGGGCTATCCGATTTATGAAGAAGGCGTTGAAAAGGGGTATTTCTGCAAAGATGCAGATGGCAGGGACTTTGTGGGGGCCGTATGGCCGGGGAAGGTGCATTTTCCCGATATGTTAAACGCAAAGGCCCGGGAATGGTTCGGCGGGAAATACAGATGGCTGATGGAGCAGGGGATTGACGGATTCTGGAACGATATGAACGAGCCGGCTATTTTTTATTCTGAAAAGCGCATGGAGAAAGTTATGGAGGAGATCCTGTCCATGAAGGGCAAAAATATGGATCTGCATGAATTTTTCCATATGAGGGATATTGTGCTGGGATTGTCCAACAGCCCCGAGGATTACAGGAGCTTTTACCATGATATGGATGGGGTGCGGGTGCGCCACGATAAAGTGCACAATATATATGGCTACAATATGACCAAGGCGGCGTCAGAGGCGTTTGACAAGATCGCGCCCGACCAGAGAATCCTTTTGTTTTCCCGCTCGTCTTATATCGGCATGCACCGCTACGGCGGCATCTGGACCGGCGATAACAAATCCTGGTGGAGTCATCTTTTGTTGAGCGTTCAGCAGATGCCCGCCTTAAATATGTGCGGGATTTTATATACAGGCTCCGATCTGGGGGGATTTGGCAGTGACGCGACGGAGGATTTGATGATGCGCTGGCTGCAGTTTGGCGTTTTTACGCCTCTGATGCGGAATCACGCGGCTCTGGGGACGCGGCGGCAGGAGGTCTATCAGTTTGAAAATCAGGAAGGCTTTCGCAATATGGTCCGCATCCGGTATGGGCTTCTTCCTTATATATATAGCGAATATATGAAGGCCGCGCTGTGCGATGAAATGTATTTTAGGCCGCTGGCCTTCGATTACCCCCAGGACGCTCACGCGGCGAAGGTGGAAGATCAGGTGATGGTGGGTGAGAGCATTATGGCCGCGCCGGTTTATACCCAGAATGCCACGGGCAGGTATGTGTATCTGCCAGAGGATATGCTGCTGGTGCGGATGAAGTCGCTGGAGGAGAAAACCTGTGAGCCGTTGGAAAAAGGACATCACTATGTGGATGCGGCCCTGGATGAGATGATATTTTTTGTGAAAAAAGGCCACGCGCTGCCGCTGGCGGTTCTGGATGACAGTCTGAAATCCACGGCGGACATGGAGGGCGTTTCTTATGAATGGATCTGTTTTGGAGATGGACCGGTGGAGTATGTATTTTATGAGGACGATGGAATCTCGAAAAACTATACGCCGCAGGAGAAACGGAGGAAAGTGACGATCGAAGGATAACGCCAGTCGTTGGATGTGGGTGAGCAAAAAGGGGAATTTGTATGTACCAGTATCAATTTTTTCAATGGATTCTTTTCTTTTTTATCTACTGTTTTTTCGGGTGGATCTGGGAGTCCTGTTATGTATCAGTAAAAGGAGGTAAGTGGGTGAATCGGGGGTTCCTTCACGGGCCGCTGATTCCCATTTACGGGTTTGGGGCCATTGCCGTTTTGTTTGCGGCGATTCCGGTGCGGGACAATTTGGTTCTTGTGTATGTCTTTGGCATGGCGGGCGCCACGCTTTTGGAGTATGTCACTGGCGTTGTGATGGAGCGGATTTTCAAGGTCAGATATTGGGATTATACGGGAAAATTTTTGAATGTGAACGGGCATATCTGCCTGATCGCTTCACTGGCGTGGGGTGCATTTTCTGTGCTGCTTATCCGCTACGTCCACGCGCCGGTGGAGCTGGCGGTTCTGGGAATGCAGGCCAATGTGGCCGAAGTATTGGCGTTTGCGCTGGCGCTGGCGTTTGCCGTAGACGCCACCCAGTCCTTTAATGAGGCCATGGATCTGCGTGAAATCATAGAGCGGATTACCGAGAGCCACCAGGAACTGAAACGCATCCAGAAGCGGATGGATGTGATTGCGGCCGTCATTGACGCGGATGTGCAGGAACGCAGAAAGAAAGCGGAGGAATTTAAGAAGACGGTGGGCGAACGGCTGTCTGCGGAAAATCTGATGCAGGAGCTCTCTGACACGCTGGGTGAGTATTTGGAGCGTGCCAGGGATAAGTCGGAAGGGGCGGCTCACGGCATTCGGGAGGAGCTTGATAAGTTAAGCAAAGAGATGAGAAAGCTTCAGGAAAGTCTGGGACGTCAGCAGCAGAAGATGGGGCAGGTAAGGAGCAAACAGTACCTTCGTTCTATTCGCTTACTGCGCAGGAATCCGGGCGCAGTGTCCAGAAAATACAAAGAGGCTCTGGAAGAAATCTGGCAGAAGGGAAAAAGGGGTTAGTTATTTTTTTCCTTTTATACACAGAAGAAACACACAATGAACACAAATTTTTTCTATGATAATATGTATGTGATTTCGAGTATTCCGGGCGTGCGAGAAAGCGCCGGCGGCAGGCGTTGACGATGGACATGGAAATCCCCGGAAAGACAGGAGGTAGTGAAGTTGATTGAAGTCAGAAACCTGGTGAAAAGGTATGGCAGTCATCTGGCCGTGGATCATCTGAGTTTTGCAGTGGAGAAAGGGCAGATTTACGGATTCCTCGGCCCCAACGGCGCAGGCAAGTCTACGACCATGAATATTATGACGGGATATCTGGGTGCCACCGAAGGGGAAGTCCTGGTAAATGGCCACAATATGCTAAAGGAGCCAGAGGAGGCGAAAAAGCTGATCGGATATCTGCCGGAAATTCCGCCCCTTTACACGGATATGACTGTGGCGGAATACCTGACTTTCGCCGCGGAGCTGAAAAAGGTGAAGCGGGCAGAGATTTCCGCGCAGGTAGAACGGGTCATGGAGATGGTGAAATTAAAAGACGTAGAGCGTCGCCTGATCCGCAATCTGTCCAAAGGCTATAAGCAGCGGGTGGGGCTGGCCCAGGCGGTCTTGGGATTTCCCGAGATTATTATCCTAGATGAGCCCACCGTAGGCCTGGATCCCAAGCAGATTATAGAGATCCGTCAGCTGATCCGGGAGCTGGCTAAAGATCACACGGTTATCTTAAGTTCCCATATTCTGGCTGAAGTGCGGGAGGTCTGCGATTATGTACTGATTATCTCCAAAGGAAAGCTGGTGGCCAGCGATACGCCGGATCGTCTGGAACGCCTGATTGAAGGCGAGGAGACGCTGGAAGTGGATGTGAAAGGCAGCCGCAGCCAGGCGGAAGGTATTTTAAAACAAATTGAGGGTATAAAAGAGCTGAAGTTCGAGGATCGGGGCGGCGGCATTCTTGGCATACAGATACAGGCGGCGGATCACAGAGAGATTCGCGAAGAGCTTTTTTTTGCGTTTGCCGAAAAGAAATGTCCGATCTATCGTATGCAACTTTCCAAGGCTACGCTGGAAGATGTATTTTTGGAGCTGACCCAGAGTGAATCCGGGGATGTGCCAAAAGAGGCGGCGTCAGAAGGGACAGTGCCGGAAATTTCAGAGGAGAAGGGGGATGCAGGCCATGAAGGGGATTTATAAACGTGAACTGAAATCGTATTTTTATTCCATGATCGGATATGTGTTCATTGCTTTTCTGGTGGCTTTTATAGGCATTTATTTTATGGCGTACAACCTGAATATGGGGTATCCCTATTTTTCCTATACGCTTTCAGGCGGGCTTTTCATCTTGCTGATCGCCATTCCCATTCTGACCATGAAAAGTTTTTCGGAAGAAAGGCGCAGCAAGACGGATCAGCTTTTGCTGACGGCGCCGGTTAGCTTGGGGCAGATTGTGTGGGGAAAATATCTGGCCATGGTCACGGTTTTCGCCATTCCCAATCTGATCTTCTGTCTGTTTCCTCTGATGATTAAGGCATCGGGGCAGGCCTATTTTAAGGTAGATTATTTTGCCATTTTGGCGTATTTTCTGCTGGGCTGCGCATACATTGCCGTTGGGATGTTTTTGTCTTCCCTGACGGAGAGTCAGATTATCGCGGCCATCAGCACATTTGGCGTTTTGTTGGTTTTGTATCTGTGGAACGGGCTTTTGGATTTTCTGCCCACGAATGCAATAGGAAATCTGGCGGGCGTATTGCTTTTATGGAGTTTGCTGGCCTTTGTGGTTTACCAGATGGCGAAGAACTGGATTTTGGCGGCCATTTTGGAGATTGCGGGCGTGGCGGCAGGGCTGATTGTCTATTTTGCGCGTCCGTCCTGGATGGAACGGCTGTTGCCGGACGCGCTGGAGAAAATTTCCCTGTCCAATGGATTTACCAGCATTGTCAATGACCGGCTTTTGGATGTGGGCAGTCTGTTTTTAGTTGTGTCAGTCATTGCGCTGTTTGTTTTTTTGACCATACAGACAATTCAGAGAAGACGGTGGAGTTAGGAGGGGAAAGCAGACATGAAACAGAAGTTTAAACGGGCGTTTTTCAGTGTGTCATCTAGGTACGGGTCTTACAGCCTGGGGGCGATTGCGCTGGTGACGGCCATCGTAATCGTGGCGAATTTGATTGTAGGTCAGCTCCCCGAGAATGTGCGCAGCGTGGATTTAAGCGATAACAAGATTTATGAGATTACGGATGTCAGCCGCAAGCTGGTCAAGAATCTGAAAGATCCGGTGACCATTACGGTTTTGGCTCAAAAGGACCAGGCAGATAAAAGAATACGGAACTTTGTGGAAAAATATGCCGGGCTGTCCTCGAAAATTTCGCTGGAATGGATTGACCCGGTGCAGCATCCGTCCGCGCTGTCCAAGTACGATGCCCAGGCAGAAAGCCTGGTGGTTTCCTGCGAGAAGACCGATAAGCAGCGAGTGGTTTCTTTTGGGGAAATCATCACCTATGACCAGATGTCTTATTACACCACAGGCTCTATGCAGGAGACGGCTTTCGATGGGGAAGGCCAGCTGACGGCGGCGGTGAATTATGTGACCAGCGATAAAAGCCGGCAGATTTATTATTCCACCGGCCACGGGGAGGAGGCTTTTTCCGATTCCGTGCAGGGCCTTCTGGAAAAAGCCAATTATACCCTGACAGAGTGGAATCTTCTGATGAATCCGTCTATTCCCCAGGAGTGTGAGCTTTTCATTATGAACGGCGCGTCCTCCGACATAACGGAAGATGAACAAAAAGGAATTTTGGATTATTTGCGCCAGGGCGGCAAGGCAATGGTGTTTCTGGGCGAAGCCAAAAAGGGCACGCCGAATCTGGATGCTGTTTTTAAGGAATACGGCCTGGAAAAAGAGGATGGCTATGTGGCGGATATGCAGCGCAGCTATCAGCAAAACCCCTATTATATTTTCCCGGAACTGACTTTGGGAGAAGATTACGCCAAAGGGATTTCCAGTGAGATGGTTCTGCTGATCAACGCTCAGGGATTTACCCAGACGGAGCCTGCGCGGGAGGGTATAACATTGGATGCCTTTATGAACACCTCCGCAGAGGGCTACGCAGTCACGGATGAAAACGAGAAGCAGGGGACTTATGTGCTGGGCGCCTGCGCCACAGAGTCCATATCGTCCAACAGCGTTTCCCAAAATCAGGAAGAAGACGGGGATGAAAAGGAGGCCGAGGGTCTGGAAAGCCGCCTGACGGTCTTCGGCGCGGGTTCGATGATTGACGGCAATGTGACGGATACGTTCTCCACACTGGAAAACCTGACGCTGTTTATGAATGCGGTGGGGGCCAATTTCGGAGAGGACACAAGCATTTCCATAGAGCCGAAGAGTTTGGAGGTCACTTACAATACCGTTCAGTATCCAGGTCTGTTCAGCCTTCTGGTAATCTTTGGCATTCCGGTTATTGTGCTGGGCTTTGGGTTTGTGACCTGGCTGCGGCGCAGAAAGGCATAGGTGGCGGAATATGAAGAAAAAACAGATGTTGGTTCTGGCGGTTATCCTGGCGGCGCTGGCGGTGATTTATGTGGTCCTGTCCTTTGGAAACAAAAAGGCGCAGGAGGAGGAAAAAGCCCAGGAGGAGAGCCAGGTCATCCAGGTAGCGGATCTGGGAGAGATTACCGCGTTTTCCTATGAATCTGCAGAGCAGGAGCCGCTGCATTTTGAGAAAAAAGAGGATGAATGGGTCTGCACAGATGACAAAAAAACAGAGCTGGAGCAGACGTATCCTAATGAAATTGTAGACGCTTTCGCCTCACTTACGGCCTCCCGGAAAATGGAGGAGATCGACGCGCTGGAGGATTATGGACTGAAAGAGCCTGCTTATACGGTGACGCTGGAGTCAAAAGACGGGGAAGAGCGGACGTTTTATGTAGGAGACAGCACAGGCGATGAATATTATCTGCAAAAAGAAGGGGAAGAGGAAGTCGTGTACACTGTGTCGTCCTCTGCGGTGATGACGCTGGGGCATAGCCTGGAAGATATGAAAAAAACAGAAGAGGATTCTGATTCTTAAGATAAAACTGCCGTGTGGGGGAACCTGCGCGGCATTCTTTTTTTATCTTATAGGAAATTCCGATGGAATCTCCCATGCTGCCAGATGCAGCCCGCCGCAGGCGGAGAATCCTGCCGCGCAGGATTCTTTCTTGTCTTATAGGAAATTTGCTGTGCAGTTTTTTCTTGATTTTTACAATAATTTTATAATTTTTCTATATTTTGGGGGTTGAAAAGAAACATAAGTTCCGATAAAATGTTCTGGTAAGGGGGTATGGAAATTGACGCAGGAGAATCGCACGTATATTGCCATTGATTTAAAGTCTTTTTACGCTTCTGTGGAGTGCGTCGAAAGAGGATTGGATCCGTTGTCCACGAATCTTGTGGTCGCCGACGCCAGCCGAACCGAGAAAACCATCTGTCTGGCAGTGTCGCCTTCTCTGAAAGCTTATGGGATTCCGGGGCGTCCCAGGCTGTTTGAAGTGGCGCAGCGGATGAAAGAGGTGAACGATAGGCGGCGAGAGCGGGCGCCGGGGCATGTTTTTACAGGTGAATCCTGTGACGCGGATGAGCTGGAATCTTCTCCGGAGCTCCTGGCTTCTTATATCACGGCCCCGCCGCGTATGTCCGTCTATATAGAGTACAGTGCGAGAATTTATCGTATTTATCTGAAATACGTGGCCCCGGAGGATATGCATGTTTACTCCGTTGATGAGGCATTTATGGACATCACAGGCTATCTGGAGCTGTATGGGCTGACGGCCCGGGAGCTGGCCGCGAAGATTATACGGGAAGTGGCGCAGGACACCGGGATCACGGCCACGGCGGGGATCGGAACGAACCTTTATCTGTGCAAAATCGCCATGGATATGGTGGCCAAGCGGATTGCGCCGGATGGAGATGGGGTGCGGATCGCGCAGTTAAACGAGATGACGTACCGCCGTCTTTTGTGGACTCACCGCCCACTGACGGATTTCTGGCGCGTGGGCAGGGGCTACGCCCGGAAGCTTGAGGAAAACGGGCTGTTGACCATGGGGGATGTGGCCAGGTGTTCCATTGGAAAATCCACCGACTATTATAATGAAGGGCTGCTGTACAAGCTGTTCGGCGTGAACGCGGAACTTCTGATTGACCACGCGTGGGGATGGGAGCCCTGCACCATCGCCGATGTGAAAGCCTACAAGCCCGAGTCCAACAGTCTGTGCTCCGGACAGGTTCTGCCGCATCCTTATGAATTTGAAAAGGCGAGGCTGATCGTGCGGGAGATGGCGGATTTTCTGGCGCTGGATTTGCTGGAAAAGGGGCTGGCGGCCAGCCAGATTGTGCTGACGGTTGGCTACGACATAGAGAACCTGATGGATCCGGAGATTCGCAAATGCTACAGGGGGCCGGTCGCCACCGACGCGTATGGGCGCAAGATTCCCAGGCACGCCCATGGCACAATGAATCTGGAGCGCCCCACGTCCTCGGCCAAAGAGATCGTCCACGCGGCCATGGAGCTGTACGGGCGCATTGTGAACAAAAATCTTCTAGTGCGCAGGATTTCCATCACAGCCGGCCACGCAGTGAAGGAAAGCGAGGCGCAAAAAAAGGACTCCTTTGAGCAGCTGGATTTATTTACGGATTATGAAGCGCGGCAAAAAAAAGAAGCAGATTTGGAGCGGGAAAGGAAGCTTCAAAAGGCGGTTTTGGATATCAAGAAAAAATTCGGGAAAAACGCGATTTTAAAGGGGATGAGCCTGGAAGAGGGAGCCATGGCCATGGAAAGGAATGAGAGGATTGGAGGTCATAAGGCATGAGTTTAAACAGATATGACGATATTATTCATTTACCGCATCCGGTTTCGCCGTTTCGGCCCCATATGCCCCAAATCGACCGGGCGGCGCAGTTTGCCCCATTTTCGGCCCTGTCCGGTTTCGCGGCGGCCATTGAGAAGACGGCCCGGCAGACGGATGCGAGAATGGAGCTTTCGGAGGACGCGAAGGTTCGTCTGGATGAAGCGCTGCAGGCGATTCAGGCGCGGATATCCATCAACCCGGAAGCGGCCGTCACGTATTTTCAGCCGGATCCAAGAAAAAGCGGCGGCGCTTACGTTACAGTCACCGGCCGTGTGAAAAAGATTGATGTCTATGGGCAGGCGCTGGTCATGCAGGATGGACGGAGCATACCTATGGAGGAGATTGTAGGGCTGGAAAGCCACTGACCGCGCGGGCGCTATATTCGTTTTAGGCGGAACCAGTAAGGATAGAAATCCTGGAATCCCAGACTGCTGTACAGGTTCTTGGCGGATATGTTGTTGGGGACGACCTGCAGATACGCGTGGCGGGCGCCCTGGCGGATTCCTTCGTTTAAAATGCGGATGCAGATGGAGCGGGCCAAATGCTGCCGGCGGTAAAAAGGGTCCACATGGATGGCATACAGCCCGATGTGGTCCCGGTCCAGGATTCCCAGCCCGATGGCCACGATGCGATCGTCCCGGATGACCGTGGCCGCGATGGTGTCCTTGGGGATGGCCGCGTACATGGTGGGGACGATTTTGCGATGGATGCGGCTGGTGGTTCCTTTTAAGGAAAATAAAGCGTCCAGCCATTCCCAGCTGATGTCTTTTTCCAGATCCACATGGACGTCCGGCTCCATGGAAAAGCCGGCCAGATCCTGCACCTTCACCTCTGTGGGGTGGGCAATCTGGTATCCCCGCCGGGCCAGAAGGCTGTCAAACTGTGCGTCTACAAGCGGCGTGATTTTGAAAATGCAGGGGGTGCCCCAATGGCTGTAAATGCTTTCGCAGTAAGGGATTTTTTCCTCCAGAGGAATGGAAGAAGCGCCAATCTGCTCTACAGAATTGGTGCGGTGGGTATAAAAATAAGAAAAACGCAGCAGCCAGCCGTCGTAAATCTGCAGCTGGTGGGAAGGCCAGGCGTTTAAGGACAGGTCTTCAATGGTTTTGATGTAAGACTGCATCGAAATGGGTCACCTCCGGGAAATATATTTGTTAATGATTAGTAACTGTTCAGTACCTTCACAGTTACGAGCAAAAATCCATTGGAAATCGCCTTCGGCGATGGGATTTTTGCCGTATGTCTCGGGATTTTGCCACATTTTGTGGCAAAACGCCTCGCGGGACAACACCTACTGAATAGTTACAATGATTATACATATAAAATGGCGGGAATACAAGCGATAGTTGCGTGGAAAGGATGTGCTATGAATCAGGATTTGACGACGGGAAATGTGGCGAAAACCATGATTTTATTTGCGGGGCCGATGATTGCGGGAAATCTTTTGCAGCAATTTTATAATATTGCGGACACGTTGATTGTGGGAAAATTTCTCGGAGCAAAAGCTATGGCCGCTGTGGGGACGGCCTATACCCTGATGACGTTTCTCACATCCATATTGATCGGCCTGTGTATGGGAAGCGGGTCGGTGTTTTCGTTCTATTATGGGAAGAAAGACTTTGAGAAAATGCGGGGCTGCGTGCGCGCGGCGTTTGGCCTGGTGGGCGGCGTGACTGTGTTGGTGGACGCGCTGGCTTTTATTTTCGTGAATCCCATACTGAGGCTTCTGCAGATTCCGGAGGAAATTATGGGACAGATGCGTCTGTACGTGCTGATTATTTTCGCTGGGATTTTCTTCATTTTCTTATATAATTACTTTGCGTATTTGCTGCGTGCGCTGGGCAATTCGGTGGTTCCTCTGTATTTTCTGGGCGGCGCTTCCGTCTTTAATGTGGCGTTGGATCTTCTGTTCGTGGTAGTTTTCCGCTGGGGAATCGGCGGCGCCGCAGCCGCGACGGTTTTTTCCCAAATGATTTCAGGGGTGGGAATCGGTGTTTATACATGGAAAAAGGCGCCTCTTTTAAAGGAAGCCTGGCGGCAAAGAGATGAGGCGAAAGAAGAGCGGCGGGCCACGGTTCGGGAGATTGTGCGGTTTTCCCTGGCGGCGTCCGCGCAGCAGTCGGTGATGAATTTTGGGATTCTGTTGATCCAGGGATTGGTGAACAGCTTTGGCGTGGCGGTCATGGCGGCGTTTACGGCCGCGGTGAAAATCGATTCCTTCGCCTATATGCCGGCCCAGGAATTTGGAAATGCGTTTTCTCTTTATATATCCCAGAATTACGGCGCCGGAAAGTACAGCCGGGTGCGGCAGGGAGCCGTTCGGGCCATGGCCATTTCCATAACCTTTTGTCTGGCAGCGTCCGCGCTGGTCTTTGGATTTGCTAAATATTTAATGATGCTGTTCGTCTCGCCAACAGAGACGGAGATCATTGGGATTGGAGTGGGATATTTGCGGGTGGAAGGCGCCTTTTACTGCGGAATTGGGATTTTGTTTTTGCTGTATGCGTTTTACCGGGGAATCCAAAAACCGGGAATGTCGTTGGCGCTGACGGTGATTTCGCTGGGGACCCGGGTTGTTCTGGCCTATCTTTTGGCGCCTGTGCCTGGGATTGGCGTGCTGGGAATCTGGTGGGCGATTCCGGTGGGATGGATTCTGGCGGACGTTACGGGAATTGTCTATATGGTATTTAAAATAAAGACGAAGGAATAAGGAACTTGAAATATGGATGGATGTTGTATATAATTACTGTAAAAGTCCGCCGCCGGTCAGGTGGCGTAAAATCGAGTATGCCAAATGCGCCTGCACAGATTTCATTTATGGTAGAACGCTTGGTTGCGGGCGTATGCGGGAAAAGGAGTTGTGATGGCCATATGCAGTTGGAGGATATAGGAAACCGGAAAGACAAAGGGGAATTTGTGAAACTATATGAGACGGCTTTTCCCAGTCAGGAGCGAAAGCCGCTTGACTTTATGGAAGAACTGGTTCGGGCCGGGAAAATGGATATGCTGGCGATTCTGGATGGGGAACGGTTCGTAGGGCTGGCGATTGTCCTTCTGGCCGGCGAAGCTGCGCTGCTGGATTATTTCGCCATTTCCCCGTCCCTTAGAAACTGCGGCTATGGAGGCAGGGCGCTGGAAATGCTGCTGCGCCGTTACGGCAAAGGGCGTATGATTCTGGAAATCGAAGTGGAGGATCCCCAGGCGGAGAATGCCGTGGAACGCCAGAAGAGAAAGGACTTCTATCTGCGCAATTATGTGAAGGAGACAGGGATTTACGCCCACGTCTATGGCACAGATTTTGAGCTTTTGTCGTCTGACGGGAAGCTGTCATATGAAGAATATGTGCGGGCCATGGAGGACTCTATGGGCGCGGCCTGTGTGAAAAAACTGCGTCCCAGGCAGATTTTTAAAGATTTGCCGGCAGACGGGGCGGGAGGGAGAGGCAAAAAATGATTGCGCGTTTCAGTGTGAAGAAGCCGTACACCGTTGTGGTGGCGGTGGCATTGGTATTGATTTTGGGCAGCGTTTCTTTTACGAAGATGAATACGGATCTGCTGCCCAGCATGAATCTGCCCTATGCCATCGTGATGACTACATACCAGGGGGCCAGTCCGGAGACGGTGGAAATGGTTGTGACCAAGCCCATCGAACAGTCCATGGCCACCGTGACCAGCATTGAGAATGTCAGCTCTATTTCCCAGGAAAATGTTTCGCTGGTTATCCTGGAATTTGAGGAGACGGCCAATATGGATTCGGCCACTATTGAGATGCGTGAAAATCTGGATCAGATCAGTTCTTATTGGGACGATTCAGTGGGAAAATCCATGATCATGAAGCTAAATCCGGACATGATGCCGGTTATGGTGGCGGCTGTGGAAATAGAAGGGATGGAAGACGCCGAGGTGACGGATTTTGTGGCCAGTCATGTGGAGCCGGAGCTGGAAAGCGTTGCCGGCGTTGCGGGCGTCACGGCCACAGGCACGATTGAAGAAAACGTGGATGTGCTGATCCGGGAAGATAAAATAGACGCCATGAACCGGCAGGTGAAAGACGCGCTGTACGGGACATTTTCCGAGAAGGAGCAGGAGCTGACGGACGCCCAGAGTGAGCTGGACGCCAACCGGGAGGAGCTGGAGGCCGGGAAAAGTGATCTGGAAGTCGGAAAGCAGCAGGCGGCAGAGCAGATCGGCCAGGGGGCGGCCCAGTTAAATGAAGCCCAGGCGCAGCTGCTGGAAGGAAAGCGGGAGCTGGAGAAGAATCAGAAGCTTCTGGAGGAGAAACAAGAAGAGCTGGACAGCAGCCGGGAATCTCTGTATGCCAATGAGGAGGAGGTCGAGAAAGGATTGGACCAGCTGGAACAGGCGCGTTCCGCCCTGGAGCAGCTCCCTTCCGCCATCAGCGGCATGGAGGAGAAGAAGGCGGAGCTGGAAGGGAAAATGGCTGAGGCGGACGGCGCATTGGCCCAGATCCAGGCGGCGCTTCAGTTGGATCCAGATAATCAGCAGCTAAAGGAACAGGAAGCAAAGCTTTTAAGCAGCCGGGAGCTGATGGAGAAGGGGATTCAGGAAATCGATGAAAAACTGGAGGAATCCCGGACGTCTCTGGAGACGATTTTGAAGACTTTGGGTGCGGATTCCCCGGAGGAAGGGCTTCAGAAGGTTAAAGCTCAGATCAAAGAGGCGAAAAAAGGACTTTCGCAGATAGAGGCCGGCAAGGAGAAGATAGAAGAGGGCCAGGCCCAGCTGGATGCGGGCAGGCGGCAGCTTCAGGCGGCCAAAGAGCAGATAGAGGCCGGGCAAAGCGGCATTTCCGACGGTATTTCCCAGCTAAACGCGCAGCAAGTCCTGGCCTCTGTGGAGATGAGCATTGCCCAGTCGAAGATTGACATGGGCGCGTCGCAGATGGAGTCTGCCCAGGCGCAGCTGGACGACGGGAAAGAACAGCTCTCGGACGCCCGCAAAGAGGCGCTGGAGAAAAGCCGGCTGGATGGGATTATCACCGTGGATATGGTGAAAGGTATTCTGGCTGCCGAGAACTTTTCCATGCCTGCGGGATACGTGGGCGAAGACAGAGAAAAATACTTGGTGCGCGTGGGGGATAAGCTGCAGGATGTGAAGAGCCTTCAGGATCTGGTGATTCTGGATATGGATCTGGAGGGCTTAGAGTCCATTCGCCTGTCGGAAGTGGCGGAAGTGGCCGTCCGCAACAACTCCAGTGAGGTTTACGCCAATCTCAACGGAAATCCTGGGGTGATGCTCTCCATTGAGAAGCAGACTGGCTATTCCACCGGAGACGTGACAGACCGGATACTGGAGCGGTTTGAGGAGTTGAAGGACTCATACGAGCAGCTGGGCGTGTCCGTGCTGATGGATCAGGGCATTTACATTGATCTGGTGGTGAATTCCGTGCTGCAGAATATGGTATTCGGGGCCGTGCTGGCCGTTCTGATACTGCTTTTGTTTTTGAAGGACGTTCGTCCTACGTTTGTGATCGCCTGCTCTATACCCATCAGCGTGGTGACTGCCCTGACCCTGATGTACTTCAGCGGCGTGACCCTGAATATTATTTCCCTGTCCGGTCTGGCGCTGGGCGTCGGGATGCTGGTGGATAATTCCATCGTGGTGATTGAAAATATTTACCGGATGCGGGGCGAGGGCGTGCCGGCAAAAAAAGCCGCGGTGGCCGGCGCTTCCCAGGTGGCCGGGGCGATTACGGCATCCACGCTGACCACCGTCTGCGTATTTGCGCCGATTGTGTTCACGGAAGGCTTGACCCGTCAGCTGTTTGTAGATATGGGATTGACGATTGCATATTCATTGCTGGCTAGTTTGGCGGTGGCGCTTACGCTGGTGCCGATGATGTCCGCAGGCCTTCTGCGAAACACGCAGGCGCGTCCGGCAAGGATTCTGGTGAAGATTCAGGAGGCTTATGCCAAAACGCTGCGGTTTTCTCTGCGGTTTAAGTATATTGTGCTGCTGCTGGGCGTGGCGGCGCTGGCGCTGAGTATGACGGCGTCTTTTTCCCTCGGCACGGCGTTTATGCCGGAGATGGAGAGTACCCAGGTGAGCGTGACGGTGAGCGTGGAGCGGGATCAGAACTTTCAGGATCTGACAAAAGCGGCGGATCAGGTAATCGCCAGCCTGGAAGACATCCCGGACATTGAGTCCATCGGCGCCATGGCTGGGGGCGGCATGATGTCCGCCATGATGGGTGGAGGCGCCCAGGATACGGTGTCTATGTATCTCGTGCTGAAAGAAGACCGGCAGTGGGGAAATGAGAAGCTGGAGCGGGAAATCCGAAAGAGGACTAAATCCATTGACTGCCAGGTGGATGTGGAGACCTCCAGCATGGATATGAGCGCATTGGGCAGCAGCGGCATTCAGGTGCAGATTTCCGGCCGGGATCTGGATAAGCTGCAGGAACTGGCGGCGAAGGCGGCGACTATTATAGAGGACGTTCCCGGGGCCATCCATGTTTCCGACGGGACGGAGGAAGCAGACCGGGAACTGCGGGTGATGGTGGATAAAGGAAAGGCCATGGGCCACGGCCTGACCGTGGCGCAGGTGTTCCAGGAAGTGCAGAAGCATCTGGCGGAAGCGTCTTCGGCCACCACGCTGTCCACAGAAGAAAAGGATTATCAGGTCTATGTAAAAGCGGATACGGATGAAAATCTCACAAAAGCGGATCTGGAAAATATGCGGCTGGAGTATACGGACAGCCAGGGCGAGAAAAAGAAGGTGCGTTTAAAAACAATCGCCTCTTTTGAGGAAGCGGTAACGCCCCAGTCCATCCGCAGGGATGCCCAGGCGCGGTATATCTCTGTGACTGCAGAGCTGGAAACCGGGTACAACATTGGCCTGGTCAGCGCGGATGTGGAAGATGCGTTAAAAGATTTTAAGCTTCCCAAGGGATACGACCTGAAAATGGAGGGGGAAAACGAAACCATACAGGATGCCATGGGGCAGCTTGTGCTGATGCTTGCGCTGGCGGTGGTATTCATGTATCTGATTATGGTGGCTCAGTTTCAGTCCCTTTTGTCGCCGTTTATCGTTATGTTTACCATTCCACTGGCGTTTACCGGAGGCTTTTTGGCCTTGTATCTGACTGGAAACGAGGTCAGCGTGATCGCCATGATTGGCTTTGTGATGCTGGCGGGAATTATCGTTAACAACGGAATTGTGCTGGTGGATTATATGAACCAGCTTCGCCAGGAAGGCATGGAGAAGGCAGAGGCCATTGTGCAGGCGGGAAAATCCAGGCTGCGTCCGGTGGTTATGACTGCGCTGACTACGATTTTGGGGCTTTCCACCATGGCGATGGGCATGGGGATGGGTGCGGACATGGTACAGCCCATGGCCATTGTCACCATCGGCGGTCTCTTGTACGGCACGCTGCTGACGCTGTACATCGTGCCTTGTATTTACGATGTTTTGAACCGCAAGAAATATAAGAAGGATGAAGCGCGTCTGGAAGAAGAATAGAGTGCGCCAAAAAGCGCACTCTCAAGATGTCTTTTTATGAATTGTTTTCAATATGGCAGAACTCGGCCACCCGCCGTTTGGCAAACGCTGTGTCAATGGGGGCGGGGAGTATGTCGGCCGCCCCTCTTTGGATGGCGGCGGAGTACTGCCGGATGTTTCCTTCTTTGCATATGGCGATGAAGGGGATGCCCTGCAGCCAGTCAATCTGCAGCATCTGAGCGATTAAGGCGCTTTCGTTTTCGGATTCTGTGGAGAGATCTATAAATATGAGATGGATTTTGCCCGTAAATTCTTCCTTAAAGTAATCTGCCTCTTTTGGGGAAAGGATTGTCAGCAAATGGGTGTTTTCGCTGATCATGTTGATGGCGCTGCGCACTTTTCGGCTTTTGCTTAAAAGGAGGCTGGCAAAAGTCTCTTTGTCAAAATTCTTCGGAGGTTTTTCAACGCCATATTCTGCGTACTGGCCTTTGCCGTTTCGTTTGGCGTTGTAAAGGGCCTGATCGGCCTGTTTGAACAGCTCTTCGTATGTGTAAGGGCGTTTTTCGGATATGGCCAGGCCGATGCTGACGGATATGTTGGCCGGGGGTGTGGCGTCGGAGGTGTATTTTAACAGGTTTGAAAAATTGCTGGCCTTCTTTCTGGCCAGGTCCGCTGAGGGAAGATCCTGCATAAAGACAAGAAATTCGTCACCGCCGATTCTGCCCACCACGTCGGTTTTCCGGAAATGCTCGGCCAGCAGCTTGGCAATCATACAGATAATGCGGTCGCCGGCCAGATGGCCCTGCACGTCGTTGACCTGCTTGAAATCATCAATGTCTACCACCAACATGGCGCAAAGGGTGTGGTTGTCGGCCAGCATACTGGATATGAGATGCTGCGCGGTGACCTTGTTATGCAGGCCGGTCATAAGATCCAGCTCCGCCTTTACGCGCAGGTTTTCCCGCTCCCGCACCACTTCCTCCACCTGGCGGGTGGAGAGGACGTTGTTGATGCGGTACCGGATAATGTCCTCCATGAAAGGCTTTGTGATATAGTCGGTGGCGCCCAGGCGGAATGTTTCCATCTGAGTTTTTGTGTCATCATTTATGGTAATAACGATTACCGGGATGCCGGTGAACGCGGGATCTGTATTGCGGTATTTCAATACATCGATTCCGGACATTACGGGCATATGGATATCCAGAAGGACGACGCTGATTTGATTTCCGTATTGTTTGATGAAATCAATGCCTTCCTGCCCGTTTGCAGCCTCCAGTATGTCAAATTCGTTTTCAAATAATTCTTTTAGGATGTCTCTGTCGATGTCAAGATCATCGACAATCAGCATTTTGCGTTTTTCACACATGGCAGATTCCCCTTATTGCTTTTAGGTTTGTTAATAATGAATGCCTTCCGTATTTTTTGAATTATGATTTTAACGGTATGCACCTTTTTATTATACATAAAATTGTCGGTATTTACCATAGACAATGATAAATAATTCTAAAATCTGCGCATTGAAAAGACGCGATGAAAAAGACTGATAAACAGAGGCCGTTCTATTTGGCCAATGCCTATCAGTCTGTGTAGGTTAGCGTTTTGGACAGGGCGTTATTTGTTTTCTGCGATGACGCGGTTCATGATGGCGTCAATGGCTTCCTTTTTATCGTCAGAGAGTTTGTGCTGCGGGCCTTTTTCGATGATTTCCAGGGCCGCTTTCGCTAGGCGTTCTTCCAGATCTTTGCCCTCGCCCATTTTCTTGGGAATCAGGACGCTGGGGTTCCAGAAGTCGCGCACATGTTCAGCGGTATGCTCTTCCAGGATGTATGTGCCGCCGGGTCCGATTTCGTCGATTAAATCTTCGGCCAGCTCTTCGTCGCTTACTTCGATGCCGCAGACCAAGTTCTTCAGATAGCCGATGATTTCATTGGAGAAAATCCAGTCGGAGAAACGCAGCATCATGCCTTCCTCATAGCAGCCAACGCCGTAGGCCATGTTGATTCCGGCCAAGAGAACGCTGTAATACTGGGCGGTTTTCTCGAAAGCGGACTGGGGACCGAAGTCGCCGTTGTCGGTATTTGCCATATTGCAGCAGAAGGGAAGGCCCAGATATCTCCATACGTCGGCCGTTGCGCAGTTGGCGGCAATCATTTCCGGACGGGAATGATTCAGCTTCATAGTGGCAAAGTCCACATTATTGCGGAAGCAGGCGGCAATGAAAGGCGCGCCTTTGCAGGCCAGTTGGCTGACCACAACGCCGGGAAGCAGATCCGCGATGCCGGCGGCAATGCAGCCGGCCATGGTAGCGGGAGCGGTCAGACCGAATTCCGTTCCGGGAATGTATACCACGGGAGCGCCGGCTTTTGCGCAGGCCATAACCTGTGCCATGCCGTTATCGGAATGACGCAGAGCGTCCAGCGGGCAGATCAGGTTGACGGTAAATGGTTTGCGGCGGTATGCGTCCTCGCCGCCTGCCACTGCAAAGAACATTTCCAGTTCTGTTTTCAGAGAGTTCAGGCTCTTGGCGTAGTACCAGAAAGGCTTGCGGCTGTATTCCAGCAGCGTATGCACTTCTTCGATGTCATCGTATTTGTCGTCCACGTCGTTTAACGTGACGCAGTCGGTGCACCAGCCGATGTTTTCCAGGGAGTCAATCAGAATGGCCGCCTCTTCCAGATCTTTTTTGACCGTTTCCCGGCGTTTGCCTGTACGGACATCCACGATGTCACAGGTGCTGGTTACAGGGCCGAAGTTGGATTCGTGGGGTTCCAGACGCACGGCGGGTTCTCCATCCCGATTGTAAAGGGTGATGGATTTGGGGGCGGCGTCCAGCGCCCAGCGGATTAGATGTTCCGGAATCCATACTTTTTCCCCTTCAACGGTGCAGCCTGCGTCTTTTAGGAGCTGTCTTGCCTCGGCGTTTTGGATGACGCAGCCGGTGCGTCCAAGAATCCGGAAAGCCGCCGCTGCGATTTCACGGCATTGTTCTTTGTTTAGCATTTCATATTGAGCGGTTTGTTTTACGATCTTACTTGTTTTCATTTGAAATTCTCCTTACTTTTGTTTTTTTAGGGAGGAGTATGGATAGAAAATATAAGATGTTCCAATCCCGGAGGATTTATTTGTGTGAGCGGTTCATTTATATTTCGTATCCATACAGTTAATAGTTCCTATATATCAAACTGTTCTGGCTAGCCAACCCAAAACAGTGTGATAACGTTTATTTATTTTTATTTTTTCTTTCAGATATGGTCAAAAATATTTCGGCAATGCCCAGGACGGCGAATAAAACTGCGGCGATTTTCCAGGTTTCGGTTACCCGATCTGTTTTCATCACGTGCATCAGCCAGGTGGCGAAATAGGAGCTGAAAAAAGTTCCGATTCCATAAATGGCTGTGGTGATTCCCACCGAGTCGTCGATGCGGGAGGCCGGGACCAAGGTGAATCCATGGGCGTACATATAGGAAAATACCACTTTATAACAACAGCCGCAGATGGTCGCAATTACGACGGCGCACAGTTTAGAGGGTGACGCCACCATAATAATTAAGGTGATGGCTGCAATGAAATAAGAAACGGTTATGGTATTGCGTTTTAACACGCTGTAAATTCCGCCGAAAAACAGGCAGAGGATAAATCCCACAATTTGTTTTACGCTGGTGGCGGTTCCGGTGAAGGCCACGTCGCCCAATTGATTTTCCGCAATGTAGCTGGACACATAGTAAAGCACTGTGGCGCCAAATAGGAGATTAGCCAGGAACCAGGAGACTTCCAACGCCCAGAAGTAGAATCCAAGGGGCTCTTTCTTCTCACGGCTGTTTGCTTCGGCGTTTCTGTCCGGTTTGACGGAAGGAACGAAAAGGAACAAAAATATCAGCATGGGGATAACGGCCCAGTAGCACAGATACGCGTTTTTCCATGCGCCTGAGTTGGCCAGAATTCCTGCAAGATAGCTGTAAGCGATTCCTACAAAACTCATGGTCGCGTTGTAGTAGCCGGTGGCTTTCGCCCGTTCGTTTTCATCTTCGTATACGTCGGCGATCATGGAGACGGCCACCACCTGCTCGATGCCTGCGCCAATTCCCACCAGGGTTCTCATAAACGCCATGTAATAAGGATTTACCACAAGAACGCCCAGAAGCGCGCCCACGGCGAAGAATATGGCGCCTACAATCAGAACCAGCTTTTTGTCCAGTTTCTTACACAGGAAGCTGGCCAGCAGAGAAGCCAGCACAATGACCAGGGCCGGACCGGAGACGATGTAATTTACCAGACCCATGTGGTTTCCAAACTCCTGGTAAAGGTTTGAGATTACAGGAATGACAACCAGGTCATTCATCACTGCCAGGTTGGTCAGCATCAGCGCAACCAGACAGAGCGTTCGTTTCGTTTTCGACATTTCAACTTTCATTTTTCATTCTCCTTTTATTGGCTTTTCTCTTCCGGCTGGTCTTCTTCCAGGGGCAGCCGGGCGGAAGGGATGGGTTTTCCTTTTGAATCGTAATCGTTTTTGTGGCGGTCGTATTTTGCCGGGTTTCGGATGACGGCCACGGTGGAGGCGATGAAAAGGAGCATCAGGAATCCGGCAAAGAAGCCGCCGATGTCGGCCAGCATTTTCATGCCGTCAATGTCAAAGGTCGTCAGCATGATTAAACACAATGCGCCGATGGTAAATCCCCAGAATACCTTCAGGCTGATGGGGGATTCGGCATCGTCTTCGGTGAGGCCGCTGGTGCACAGATTGGCGATGGCGTTAGTGTTGGAGTCGGCAGTCGTCACGTAGGAGATGAACGCCGTCAGCAAAAAAAGCGGTATGATGATTGCAGAAAAAGGCATATTTTCCAATACTTTGTAAACGGCGGCGGCGATTCCGCTTTCATCCATGGCCTCCTGTATGTTCAGGCCGTCCAGCTCAAATTGGATGGAGGTCCCGGAAAACAGCGCCATCCAGACGATGCTGAACAGGGATGGAATTATAAATATGGCGTTTAAAGTCTCTCTCACCGTGTATCCTCTGGATATTTTGCCCAGAAAGATTGCGGAGATCGGCATCCAGGCAAGCCAGACGCACCAGTAGAACTGCGGCCACCACAGGGACCAGCCGTCGCCCCAGGAAGTGGAGGTCCACAGGCTCAGTTTAAAAAAGTCACTGATATAGGCGCCAAAGCTTTCCGTGCAAAGGTTCAGAATGTACGCGGTGGGGCCTGCCAGGAAAATAAAGATTCCAAGTATCAAATAAAACCAGGAATTAATGGCCGATAAATGTTTCATGCCCTTTTTTAGTCCGCTGGATGCGGAGAGGACGAAACAGATAATAATCACGATGCCGCAGACGCTCCAGCTTATGGCGCCGGCGGTTACCGCCCCTTTGGTTATCCGAACGATTCCCTCTACAATCAAGAGGATGCCGCTTCCCAGGCTGGCAGCCATTCCCAGGCAGATGCAGAACAGACAGACGCCGTCCAGCGCCGTTCGCCATCGGCCGGTTACTTTGTCGCCGAAAATAGGAACCAGCATGGAGCCGATGGAAAAGGATTCTTTCATGTTATAAAAGACGAAAGCGAACAGCAATGCGCCTAAAGCGTAAATAGCCATGGGCGTGAAGGTCCATTCCAGAAAGATATTTTCCATGGCCCAGAGGATGGCTTCTCCGGAAAGCGGTCCGGCGGTGACATTGGCCGGCGGTTTATGTATGTGGATGATGGGCTCCGCGCAGGCCCACAGCATCAGGCCGGCCCCCATAATGGTGCAGAGCACAATCCAGATATAGCTGGTATATTTGATCATTGGCTTTGCCTGGGAACCGCCGAACCGGACATTGCTTATGGGTGAAACATAAGCGGTCAAGACTACAATCAGCGCAGTAAGTGAAACAGAGTTCAGCATCCAGGCAAATTTTTTCAGTATCCAGTTAATGACGCTGTCCATCATTGCCACGAAAACGTCGTAGTTGGTCAGATTAATCACCAGCATGGCCAGGATGATAATCCAGGGCGGAAGCAGCGTCTGCCAGCGGATTTTCTTTTTTTTCTTGCTCATACCACTGCGCTCCTTCTAAAGCTATTTGGACAGGCGTTCCCTGGAATAGCGGTAAACTTCGTCGTTGAAGGCTTTGGTCAGCGGATAAGGCGCATAATAGTTGTCCATCAGGAAAGGATGGCCATATGCTATCATGCGGTCCACGAATGCCCGCGCGCATAGGATATGTTCTTCTTTTGGCGCATCCGGAGCCGGCACATGATCCGGCGTTACATGCATCATCAGCCGGTCGCCGTATTTCGGAACTAACGTGTCAAAATCAAGGATATACTGGCATTCCAGCATCTGGAATCCGGCTTCTATGTATAATGGAATCAGCAAGTCCACTTTTCCGCAGCTATGGCATTCGGTCACCAGTCCTTTGGAGTGGATGAAGTCAGTCACCTTCTGCATGTAAGGCACAACCATTTCCCGAATGGTGTCGATGGACAGCAGAATGCCCTGCTGGTGGCCCCAGTCATCGTGGAGGCATACGCCGTCGATTTTATCGCCGAATATATCCAGATATTTTTCGATCAGCATAATATATAAGTCAGCCAGCCTGTCGAACAAATCTTTTACCGCATCCTGCTGGTCTTCGTCAATCATGGCGATGGACGCGTCCTCAAAGTCCATGAAGGAAATCAGTCTTTCAAAAAATCCGGTGCAGATCACCACTTCCCAGAAATCTTTTTCCCGCATGACCGTCTTGGCGTTTTCTTTTGCGCCTTCCCAGTCCCAGGAGTCAATCACTTCCTTGGTGGGGAAAACCACTTTGTCGCGCCAGTCGTTGGCGTCGTCAAAGAGCGCATGGCCAGGCCGTGTGGTGGAGCCGCCCACTTCCGGCACATATTCCCATTCCACGCCGAACATATCTTTGCCGCCCAGTTGTTCCGGCGGCAGTTTTGCGTCCGACACATTTCCCTTTGCCGGGTTATCCGGCACGCACAGCGGGTACAAATATCCGATGTCAAAAGTGGAGGGAAGCCAGACGGGCTCGCCTTTTAGTGACAGCAGCAGGTTTTTAAGCGGCGTAATAGGCGTGTCATAATCGGTCATTTCACATCCGAATACCACCCTTGTTTTGTTTGTCTGCAGTTCCTTTTCTTGAAATTCATATTTTGCCATAAATTTTTTATCCCCCTTTGTATTTATGTATAGTCAATATTATGTATAAATAAAATTATGTATACATAATACACTGGACCGTCCGATTTGTCAACAGGCATGTTGAATTTAATCAAAATAGACGAAATAAAGGAGATTAAATTAGATGATTTTCACAAAGAAAGGGGCACAAAAAGACCGCCGGCAAATGTGTTGGTTTTCATTTGCCGGCGGTTTTCTTATCCGCCACATAGAAAGGACCTGTTTTGTTGTTAATAAATAGAGAAGTTAAAGTTTTCGACAGAAGCTTTTAGCCGGTTGGACAAAAGCTGCGCCTGAAACATTTTGGCTCCGTATATATTGGAGGGAATGTTCATCAAATGGCAGTAGATGGTTATGTAATTGGTGGTGGCCACGTCAAGCTCCATGTTTTTAAAATTTTCACACACATAAAGAGAGTAAATATCCTTCATCCCGTCGAAAACGGCAATGAGCCCTCCTTTTAGAACATTGTCGGAGATGAATTCATCGTCAAAATAATTGATAATTTCGTTGTACTGTTTCCTGTACTCTTCATGAAAACAGGTGGAATTTTTGGTCAGGGCGCCGTTGGAACAGCAGGACTCTATAAAATCCCGGAAAGATTCGTCTTCATATAAAAGTCGGAAATACAAAAAATCCGAGATAAAGAACTGCGTTAGCGTGTCTTCTTTTGGGAAAGATAGTTTAATCTGTTTCATCATGTCAGTCATGACATCCTGAAAGATTGTGTTGGCCAAAATGTTTTTTGTCTTATAATAGTAGACAATCAGCCCTTGGTTTACATCCGCCAGTTGGCCGATGTCTTTGAATGTTGTCTTTTTAAAGCCTTTTGAATAGAACAATTCCTTGCAAGCATCGATGATTCTGGTTTTAGTTTCCAGGCCGTTTTCGTAATTTGCCATAGTTTATTATGCTACCGCTTTCATCTGCGGCATACCTTCCTTTATTTCCTGTAATCATACCATTCTTTCACTGGTTGTGTCCACTGTTCTTTGGGAATTTTGCAGTGAATGCTTGCTTTCTTGCGGGCTATCGTTTAAACTGGAAGTATTCACGGAGGGGGTAGGGAAAGTGTCAGGGTCTTTTTCCAAGCGAGATTCCATGTGCATGAAAGGGATCGCCATACTGATTATGATGTTTCATCATTGTTACAGGAGCAAGGACAGGTTTGAGGATTATATAGTCGATTTTCGGCCGTTTGATATGGAATTTGTGGTAAATGTAAGTGATTATATGAAAATTTGTGTGTCTATATTTGCCTTTATTACGGGATACGGCCTTTATTTATCGGCGCGGAATCGATGCGCGGACGCAAAGTCTACGGAGCGGTGGGTCTATGAACGCTTGATTAAGACATTAAGCGGATTTTGGTTTATCTATGTGTTGGTCTTTGTGGCAACGCAGATTTATGTGGGCTATCCGGCGCAGATTTACTTTGAACAGGGGACAATCCGGGGCGTTGTCTATGCTTTGATTGATTTTCTGGGGCTGGCGAATCTGCTGGAGTGTCCCACACTGGTGAGCACATGGTGGTACATGAGTGCGGCGATTGTCTATATCGTGCTTTACCCGGTGTTTCTAAAATGGACGCAGAAGCTGGGGTATACAACGCTTTTCATGGCCGTCGCGTTTCTCCCAAGGAGCGTGTCGGGAAATGTATATCCGGGCGGAACGACAGCCATTACCTTCGTTTTTCCCCTGTTATTGGGGATGCTTTTTGCTCAGTATGATGTTTTCGCCAAATTGTGCGCTATAAAAATTTCCCGGAATAAGCATCTGGATTTTTGGATGCAGTTTCTTGTGTATCATGCATTGCTGATTGGCAGCGTTGTTCTGTGGGTGCAGTTTCCAAGAGATGTGATTTGGGAATATCACACAGGGCTTGCGCCGCTTATTTTCATCTGTTACTGCAGGAAATACCTGGTGCGGTTGCCAGGGCTTCAGAATTTCCTTTTTTTCTGTGGAAAACATTCCATGAACATTTTCTTGGTGCATTCTTTTATCCGGTATGTTTTCTTTGAAGAATTTATCTACAGTTTCAGAAATTTTTGTTTGATTGTGGCCGTTTTATTTTCCATATCCATGGGAATTTCCATCTTAATTGAACTGCTGAAGAAGTGGATTCATTACGATGGATATGTGAGTGCCGTTTGTGAAAAGATACGCGGCCAAAAGGGCTGACACAATGTAAATAAATGGATGATTGCGAATCTGATTATCGAAAGAGGCGTTTCGCGATTATCTATGTAAATGTTAAGGAAGGAGATTTATTATATGGAAATCAAAACGATGCTTGGAGACATTACAAAAATGGAGTGCGACGCCATTGTGAATGCAGCAAACACGTCGCTGCTGGGCGGAGGTGGCGTAGACGGCGCGATTCATCGGGCGGCGGGCCCTAAGTTACTGGAGGCGTGCCGCAAGTTCAACGGCTGCGAAACCGGTCAGGCCGTAATCACTTGGGGATATGACCTGCCGGCCAAGTTTGTGATTCACACGCCGGGACCCATCTGGCGTGGAGGCGGCGACGGGGAAGGGGAGCTGTTGGCCGCCTGTTACCGAAATTGCCTGGAGTTGGCCGAGGCCCATGAATGCGAGACGGTGGCTTTTCCCTCCATCAGCACAGGCGTGTACCGTTTTCCGCTGGAGAAGGCTTCCAAAATCGCGGTGAAAGCGGTGCGGGATTTTAAGGAACGCGCATCGATTGTCCGTGAAGTTATTCTAGTGGCTTTTGATTCCAAGACCAAGGAGTATTATGACCGGGCGTTGGAAGAGCGATAGGCTGCGGGCGCGTGGCGTTTCGGATGGCATGAATGGGTTTTCAAGCGTGCTTTAATCGGGAAACGTTTCGGCAATAATATTGCGGACTTTCTTGCGGATGCGCTGGAGGGCGTTGTCGATGGATTTGGGGCTTTTTTCAAATTCCTCCGCAATCTGCAGGTAATTGCGGCCCCGCATGTAGCTGTCCAGCACATGGTTTTCAAAGGGGCTTAAAACCTGGTGGATGCGCCGCTCCATGTCCAGGGCCGTTTCCTGGTCTATGATAATAGACTCCGGGTTGCTGATCAGCAGGTTGTCGAAAATGCTTTCGTCGGCCATCTCCTCGCTCAAGGACACATAGGAGTTCAGCGGCTGGTGCTTTTGCCGGTTGGAGCCCTGGATGGCGTTGTACATCTGCCGTTCAATGCATAAATTTGCAAAAGTGCTGAAATAAGTGTCTTTATCCGGGCGGTAATCCTGGATGGCTTTGAAAAGCCCCAGCATGCCTTCCTGGATTAAGTCGTCGGTTTCGCCGCCGATCAGATACATGGCGCGCGCTTTTTTGCGGACGATTCCCTTGTATTTTTCCAGCAGATGGTCCAGGACTTCTTTTTCGCCGTCCCGCAGCTTTTGGATCAGCGATTCGTCGCTGTAGGGGGTGTAATCGTTTTTGTTCATGGATTGCGCCTCGTTTCATCAATGAATGTCAGTCCATAAAAGTATACATGATTGCGGGGGGCCAGTTCAATAGGCAGTTTTTACAGATATGGCTTTTTTTGGCGGAGTGTGTTACAATAGGGCAGAAAAAAGGAGGATGTCTATGAAAAATTTCAGACGCCTGCTGGCGGGAGTGGCGTTTCTTGTGTGTCTGCTGTTTATGGCGACTCCTGTGTCGGCCTCGGCGGTTCGCCAGACGGGCGCGTCGGGCAATACGGCAGATTTGTCGTGGAAGAGGCAGGATAAAGCGGCTTCCTATAAAATTTATTATAAATTTCCGTCGGAGAGGACATATCATTATCTGAAAGAGGTAAAGGCTTCCAGGGAAAACTGCGTGGCTTTGCTGAAGCTGCCCAAAGCCGGGCGGATTTATCACGTTCGGCTTGTGCCCTATGATTCAAACGGCAGAAAGGGGGAGGATGTCTGTTGGACAGACTGCCGCACGCTGCCCGGGAAGATTTCTTTGCGCGGCCAGAAAAGTTTTGCCACGTCCAAGTCCATGAAGCTCTACTGGAATGCGGCCGAGAGCGCCAAAGGCTATGAATTATACGTGACGGATTTGTCCGGAGGCTTTGTGAAGCGCTGCAAAGCAGAAGGGAAGGCCAGCGTGACGGTGACGGGGCTTCCCGCCGGCGAGTTTTACCGGGTGCGCATCCGGGGCTATTTTTCTATAGGGAAGAAAAATATTTACGGACCCGCGTCCTATACGTATATTGCCCAGCAGCCCCGGGTAAAATTCAAATGGGCCAGCCGCTGCGTGGTCGAAACGCGCTGGGCGGATGTGATGGGAGCGATCAGTTATACAGTCTATATGTCGGAGAACCCTTCCCAGGGATTTAAAAAGGTCATGACGGTCGCCCAGGGGAAGGCATACATCCCGGGCTTACGCCAGAACCGGAAATATTATGTGTATGTGACGGCCAATCTGCGCAGCGGCAAAAAAAATTATGCCTCGCCGAAGACCAACTATTATTCATTTCGGCTGCAGGGGGATGAAGATTTAAGCGTAATTGACAGATGAGGAGGAGAGAGTGATTCATGGAACAGGAAACCACATCCAAAAATTTTATTGAGCAGATGATTGACAAGGATCTGGACGAAGGCGTGTACGATCATGTGTGCACCCGTTTTCCGCCGGAGCCCAACGGCTATCTGCACATCGGCCATGCCAAGTCGATTTTGTTAAATTACGGAATCGCCAGGAAATATGGCGGCAAGTTTAACATGCGTTTTGACGACACTAATCCAACAAAAGAAAAGGCAGAGTTCGTGGAATCCATCAAGGAGGACATTCAGTGGCTGGGAGCGGACTGGGAGGACCGGCTTTATTTCGCCTCGGATTATTTTGAAAAAATGTATGAGGCCGCCGTGTCGCTGATTAAAAAGGGAAAGGCCTACGTATGCGACCTGACGGCAAAGCAGATTCGGGAATACCGGGGAACTTTGACGGAGCCTGGCCGCGAGAGCCCTTACCGGGACAGGAGCGTGGAGGAGAATTTACAGTTATTTGAGGAAATGCGGGAGGGGAAAGTGGCGGATGGCGCCAAGGTTCTGCGGGCGAAAATCGACATGGCGTCGTCTAATATGAACATGCGGGATCCGGTCATCTACCGGGTGGCTCACATGCATCACCACAACACGGGGGATGCGTGGTGCATCTATCCCATGTATGATTTTGCCCATCCGCTGGAAGATGCGTTCGAGGGTGTGACGCACTCCATCTGTACCCTGGAGTTTGAGGACCACCGGCCGCTGTATGACTGGGTTGTCCGTGAAGTTGGATTCGAGCAGCCTCCCAGACAGATAGAGTTTGCCAAATTATATTTAACGAATGTCGTTACGGGAAAAAGATACATTAAGAAACTGGTGGAAGACGGCATTGTGGACGGCTGGGACGACCCCAGGCTGGTTTCCATTGCCGCTTTGCGCCGCAGAGGCTTCACGCCGGAATCCATCCAGAGATTCGTGGATCTGTGCGGCGTGTCCAAAGCGCAGAGTTCCGCGGATTACGCCATGCTGGAATACTGTGTCCGGGAAGACCTGAAGTTAAAGAGAAGCCGCATGATGGCTGTTCTGGATCCCATCAAGCTGATCATCGATAACTACCCGGAAGGTCAGACCGAAGAGCTGGAGGCGGCCAATAACCTGGAAAATGAAGAGCTGGGCAGCCGGAAGATTCTTTTTGGCCGGGAGCTTTATATCGAGCGGGAGGATTTTATGGAAAATCCGCCTAAGAAATATTTTCGGCTGTTCCCGGGCAATGAAGTGCGCCTGATGCAGGCATATTTTGTAAAATGCGTAAGCTTCGTAAAGGATGAAAACGGGCAGGTGACGGAAGTCCACTGCACTTATGATCCGGAGACGAAGTGCGGAAGCGGTTTTAACGGGCGGAAGGTCAAGGGGACCATCCACTGGGTGGCGGCGCAGGCGGCTGTGCAGGCGGAAGTCCGTTTGTACGAAAATATCATCGACGAGGAAAAGGGCGTGTACAACGAGGACGGCACGCTGAACTTAAACCCCAATTCCCTGACCGTGAAGCGGGCGTATCTGGAGCCGGCCCTTGCCCAGGCAAAACCGTACGAGAGCTTTCAGTTTGTGAGAAACGGATACTACTGTGTGGATGCCAGGGATTCCAGGGAAGGCGCGCTTGTGTTTAACCGGATTGTGTCCTTAAAAAGCTCCTTTAAGCTGCCGAAAGCCTGAAAAGACGGGCATTTTAAGCGGCCCGCGTCCGGCGCGTAAAGCCGCTTCGGGCCTTTTGGCGCGAGGGTTTTTTTGCCGGACGCAGTCTGGTTCTTTTGCGGGAAAAGAATCTAATAAAATTTTTTGTCATATTTTTATTGAAGAATGGAAAAGAATCCTTTATAATAAAAAATATCAAACAGATAAATAAATCCAGGGAGGATAGTAATGAAAAAATTAGTTGTAGCAAAAAAAGATCAATGTATGGCTTGTCTTCAGTGCCAGGTAGCTTGTGCATCTGCTTATTTTAAGAGGGACGATACAACTGTCGCTTATTTGAAGATTGGCGCAAAGAAAGACGGCGAACCCAAGCCGGTGGCATGTCCCCAGTGTGGAAAATGTGCGGAAGCCTGTGAAGCTGGCGCAATTACCCAGAATAAAAAGGGCGTTTACACCATTGATAAGAAGAAATGTACGGGATGCGGAAAATGCGTGGAAGCATGTCCGTTCGGCCTGATCGTGAAGGCGGAAGACAAAGAAGTGGCTGGAAAATGTATTGCCTGCGGCATTTGCGTAAAAGCATGTCCAATGGAAGTTTTGGAAATTCGCGAGGTGGAAGACAAAGAATAGTTGCCGAAGGCGGCGGTTACATATAAGCTCTGGAGTGCGACAACCTGATGGATGCAGGCTGTTCCTCCAGGGCTTTTTTACTTTACAGGGATTCCGTCAAAAATTTACGGATGGCTTCGGCCACTCCGCTGTGGTCGCAGTCGTTTTCGGTCACGCAGTCGGCGGCGGCTTTGCACGCAGGGACGGCGTTCGCCATGGCTACGCCAATCTGGGCCGTCTGCAGCATGGGAATGTCGTTTTGCGCGTCTCCGATGGCGATGGTGCGCGACAGGGGAATGTCCAGGCAGCGGCAGAGCCATTTTATGGCGGCTCCTTTGGATACGCCCAGGGGCACGTGCTCCAGATAGGAAGGGTTGGAATAAAAGACGGACACTTTATCCGCGGCCCATTCCTTAAGGGCGGCCTGGTAGGCGCTTAATTTTTCAGGGGCGTCAAGCCCGATGACCAGAACCTTGGAAGGCTCTTCATTCAGGGAATCCGGCAGAGCCGGGATAATCCGAAAAGGCATTTTATTTCTGGAAAGATAGGCATCCAGGGCCGGGGAGGGGCCGGGGGCCAGCAAATAGTCATGGGAATATGTCTGGCAGAATAAATCATATTGCCGGGATTTCTCAAATATGTATTTTACATAGGGGAGGGGGAGCGTTTTCTGGAAAATAATCCGTTTCTCAAAACAATCGTAGATGAGGCCCCCGTTGTAGGCGATGGCGTAGCAGCCGGGCTGCGTCAGGAAAAGCTTTTCAATCAGGGGCAGGGTTCCTAAAAGCGGGCGGCCGGTGCAAAGGACAATCCGGTGGCCCTGGTGGACCGCCTTGCGGATGGCCTGGCAGTTTGAGCGCGTGATCTGCTTTTGACGGTTTAAAAGCGTGTTGTCTAGGTCGGTGAACAGGATTTTGGCAGTTGGTTTCATGGCGGGCGCCTCCTTTAAGTTTGTTTGCACAGGATTCTTTCTTGTAATTTATCACGGAAACGGGGGCTTGTCAACGAGACGCGGATGCGAAAAACTCTTGCAGTGGGAGGTTTATCCATGTATACTACAGGTGTGATAGGGATACGAAAGAAGGAGGAGGCGTCCTATGAGATGAAGAAAGCCTGTATTTTTGATCTGGACGGTACTTTGGCGGACACCGTGGAGTCCATCGCGCGGGCGGTGAACCGGGGGCTGGAGCATTTCGGGTACGGCGGGCGGCCGGTAAATGAGTATAAATATTATGCCGGGGACGGGCTGAACACAGCTTTTTTGAGGGCTTTGCGCCGGGCCGGAGATGCGGATGGGCGATGCCTGGAAGCGGGAATCCCGTTGGTGCGCCAATGGCTGGCGCAGGAACCGCTTTACCATGTGAAGCCGTATCCGGGCATAACGGACACCCTGGCGAAGCTAAAGAAAATGGGCTTTTGTCTCGCCGTGTTGTCCAATAAGCCCCACACCCAGGCCGTGCAGGTGTCAGAAACGCTGTTTGGCGAGGGATATTTTGACCGAATCCAGGGGCAGACAGAAAAGTTTAAACCCAAGCCGGATCCCGCCTGTGCCCTCTGGCTGGCAAAAAAGCTGGGCGTCTTTTGCGGCGACTGCCTGTATGTGGGAGACACGGACACGGATATGCTTACCGGAAATCGGGCGGGCATGCGCACGGTGGGCGTGACCTGGGGGTTTCGGGAGCGGAAGGAACTGGAAGAAAACGGGGCAAAAAATATTATTCAGAAACCGGAAGAATTGCTTTTATTGGCAGAAGAATTGCTGAAATAATTCGAGATGGGAGGATGTAAGATTATGAACGAGTATAGCGAAGAATGCCTGTTGACGTTTCTAAAAAACCAGGGGCAGCTGTTTGACGAGCCGGTGGCGGACAGTCTGGCGGAGGCGGAAGCCTTTTTGGAGGACTGTATGGCCATGGTTGTGGATTCGCTGGATCAGGTGCGGAGCTATTTTGAGGAAAATGGCACGGACGTGGACGGCATGTCGGACGAGGAGTTGGAGGAAGCCAGCGAAGTCTTCCTCCTGCCTGATGGTAAATATCTGATCGTGGAAGGGTGAGACGGCGCAGTTTTATTGAGGCGTGGGGGCCAAAAGGCCGTCTCCGGGCAATGCCATGCTCTGGCCCTCCAGCCATTTGTTGTCCATGTGGGAGGCGTCATAATATACCGTGTGGCCGTTGGAATGGATGTTGCCGCAGTCTTTTAAGGCATTGTCCAGGGAGGTGATATAAGAGTCTTCGGTGACCTCCCAGACAGAGGAATCGTCCAGGTGAACAAAGATTCCCTTTCCGGTCCGCTCTTTGTTCATGGCTCCGGTGAAGGAGGAGTTTTCGGTTAGATGCAGGCTTACGGAACTGATGGCGTCGCAGAGGATGTCTCCTTTTAGTTTCTGGCGTACGCCGGTGAGGGTGACGGTTCCGCCGTTCTGGCCGGGAACGCCCCAGTTGTTGGTTTCATTTCCCGCCGCATTTAACAGTATATCTCCCGGAAAGGATAGTTCCGTGTCGGTCAGTGTGATTTCGGAATTCGTGTTGGTGATGTAGATCATGGGGCCGCCGCTTATTGTGGAGAGCTTGGAATCCGTGGCGCGAAGAATGGCGGTGCCGTCCCTGGCGTCGCCGGAGGCGCTCTGGTAGAGCATAAGTCCATTGGGGCCGGCGCCTTCCAGCTCACAGTCCGTCAGGTCGATGGAGTTTTTCCCTTCCACCACTAAGATCTGCGCTCCGGTGGCGGCTCCGGTGGCGTTTCGCAGGGATATTTCGCCGGTGGAGTAGATGCAGGGGCTGCCGTCTCCCGACGTGGATAGGGAGGCTGTGTTTACGGCAATGGTTCCTTCGCCTCGGTCTGTGGCCAGAGCGGCGCAGTGATCCCCTTCGGTAGAGATCTCCACGCTGGAGGCCTGGATGGTTCCACCGTAAGTGGCGTCCAGACCTCTTGCTGAATTTCCGGTTGTGTGGATTTTGACGTTATCGGCTGTTATCGAGGAGTTTTCCCCGGTGGCGAACAGAGCGTTTGCGCCTTCCCCGGTGGAAGTGATTTCCACGTTGGTCAGTTCCGCAGAGCTGTCTTTCGCCACGGCCAGCGCGGCGTTTTGTCCATAGAAATTGCTGCTGTCGGCGTTGGATGTGTCGCCGGATTTCCGGATGAACGCGCCTGCCATATTCAAAGATCCTTTGTTGGTCACCAATACGGCATTTTCATCCCTGGATGAGGAAGAGAAAGTTTCATCGGATGAAGATGCTTTTTTTCCGTCTATGGTTTTGGCGCCGGACAACTCTGCGTTTTCCGATACATTTTGTCTGGGGCCGTCTTTTTCGATGACAATGGAGGAGGCGGTGACGCCGTCTTCTTTTAGAGTCACCTGAATCATGGCATTTATGGAAATGTCCTCCAGGCTTCCATTTTGGGAATCCGGGCCGTCCTGAATTGTATAGACGGTATCTTCATTGACGGTGATTTCCCGCTCTTCACCTGCAGGCTGCGGACCGAAACCGTCTTCTTTCGGTGGGCCGCCCGCTGGATTGCCTGGCATGGAAGGAGGCGCCTCCACGCCGTTGCCGGAGGCGGGGCGCGGCGGCTCTTCGACGCCATTGTCCGATATGGAGTGCGGCGCGTCTATGCCGTTGCCAGAGGAGGATGGCGGTCCTTCGATGCCATTGTTCGACATGTGCGGCATGTCTGTGTCATTATCAGAGACAGAATGCGGCGGCTGCCCGATGGCGTTGTCCGAAGGAGGCGCATCTATGCCGTCGCCGGGCGAGGAAGGCGCGTTTATATTTCCCAGGGACAGGGTGAGGGCGCTGCCGTTGATGTTTGTCACTTGTCCGTAGAGAGGGCGTTGTGAGGATTCTTTTTCTTTTATTTCATTGGGAGTGTCTTTTGCATCTGTATTGCCGCCGCACCCGGTGAATAAACGGCAGACCACAGCGATGCTGAGCAATATGGTCAGAACTCTTTTTTTCATAAAATAAAAAATTCCTTTCAGAACGGTCATTCATGTATCATTCTTACTATAATATCTATATTTGTTAAATCTGTGTTAAAAATGTGAAAAAAATGTGACAGTGGTAAAAAATGAAAAAATGTGTTATATTACTATGAAAGCGCCGCCGCCGATTAGGCGGCATGCATTCGTGAATGCCAAGTGAGCCCCTACAATTTTCATTCTATGGTGGAGTGTATAACTGGGGGCGCATATGGCGGGGAAAAGCGGTTTCACTTATTTTACATTGTAAAATTTGGCGAACAAATTCAGTAAACCTTTGGGAATCCTTGAAAGATGCCGGATATCATACAGTTGGTGAATTAGCGGAATGTTCGGAAAAAGAACTGCGATAATGCGAATAAAAAATGTTGTAGATCAGGCAATATGGATGTGATGTTGAATAATTAAAGGAGTATGGAAATACATGATAAGAGAGATAGAAGTAAAAGAAATCACCCGGCAGATACAGGAAATGTGCATAGAGGTCAATTATTGTCTGTCTGCGGACATGGCCTGCGCCATGCGGGAAGCCGCAGATAAAGAACAGGGACCGCTGGGAAAAAAGGTTTTGCAGCAGCTCAAGGAAAATCTGGAAATCGCCCAAAAGGAGCAGATTCCCATCTGCCAGGACACCGGCATGGCGGTGATTTTCCTGGAAATCGGCCAGGATGTCCATTTCACAGGCGGAGATCTGGGCCAAGCCGTGGAAGAAGGGGTGCGTCAGGGCTATGCAAAAGGATATCTGCGCAAATCGGTGGTAGGCGATCCGCTGCTGCGGGAAAACACAAAGGACAACACGCCGGCCGTGCTTCATACATCCATTGTGCCGGGAAATCAGGTGACGATCACCGTGGCGCCCAAAGGTTTTGGCAGTGAGAACATGAGCCGGATTGCCATGTTAAAACCCGCCCAGGGAGTGGATGGAGTCAAGCAGGTCATCTTAGATACGGTGCGGGAGGCCGGCCCCAACGCCTGTCCGCCGCTGGCAGTGGGAGTGGGCATTGGCGGCACCTTTGAAAAAGCGGCGCTTTTGGCCAAACAGGCGCTGACCCGTCCGGTGGGGGAATCCGCGAAGGATGAACATATCCGTGCGCTGGAGAAAGAAATGCTGGAGAAGGTCAATAAGCTTGGCATCGGGCCTGGAGGCCTGGGGGGCGATGTGACGGCGCTGGCGGTTCATATCAACACATACGCCACCCACATAGCCGGACTTCCGGTGGCAGTGAATCTCTGTTGTCATGTGAACCGCCATATAAAGAGAGTTATATAAATGAAGGAATTGGTTATGCAGCATATACAGGAGGAAGAGGAATATGGAGTACCGGATCACAGCGCCTCTTGACAAGGGCGTGGCAGAAAAGCTTAAAGCTGGGGATTATGTGTGGATCAGCGGCACGATTTATACGGCGAGAGACGCGGCCCACAAGCGTATGCAGGAGGCGCTGGACAGGGGCGAGAGACTGCCTGTGGATTGGAAAGATAATGTCATTTACTATATGGGGCCTTCTCCGGCAAGGGAAGGGCGCGTAATCGGGTCGGCCGGCCCCACCACATCCAGCCGGATGGACCCTTATACGCCCAGATTGCTGGATATGGGGCTGGGCGCCATGATCGGGAAGGGAAAGCGGAGCGCGGAAGTTTTGGAGGCCATCGTCAGAAACGGAGCGGTTTATTTTGCGGCAGTGGGCGGCGCGGGTGCATTGCTGTCGAAACAGATCAAGAAAGCGGAAGTGGTCGCCTACGGTGATCTGGGGACGGAAGCCATCCGCAGACTGGAAGTGGAAGATTTTCCGGTAATCGTTGTTATTGATAAAGATGGAAATGACCTGTATAAAAACAACGGTAAAAGATAATTTTTGGGGGCGTTCGTTACTTTGTACAACTTTTTTACAAAAAAATATATGCGGCGGCAGTGATAAACGAATCTTCACATTTTTTATGGAAAAGCAGGCGTTCATGTGGTAATATTATGTTCAGAGCATTCGAGTGTGTTTGAAAAATGGACATAGAAAGCCTGGATCATAAAAAGGAGAGTAAAGATGGGTAACGTAAGACGAGTGTATGTGGAAAAGAAACCGGACTTTGCCGTGGCAGCCAGGGAGTTAAAAGAGGAAATCGGCAGTTATCTGGGGATTCCCCAGGTGACGGGGGTGCGCGTGCTGACCCGCTACGATGTGGAGAACATTTCCGATGAGAGTTTTGAGAAAGCTTGCCGCACGGTGTTTGCAGAGCCGCCTGTGGATTTTTTATACCGGGAAGAAATTCCGAAAGTCCAAGGCGCGCGGATTTTTTCTGTGGAATACCTGCCGGGACAGTTTGACCAGCGAGCGGATTCCGCCGTGCAGTGCATTCAGTTTTTAAAAGAAGATGAAAATCCGGTGATTCGTTCCGCCACCGCTTATGTGATTGAGGGCGGGATTTCAGAGGAAGAATTTGCCCTGATCAAAGAGCACTGCATCAATCCGGTGGACTCACGGGAAACGGGCTTGGAGAAACCGGAGACATTGATTACAGATTTTGAGGAGCCGGACCCGGTGAAAATTTTGGCGGGTTTCTGTCAAATGGAAACGCAGGAGCTGAAGAAGCTATACGATTCGCTGGGCCTTGCCATGACTTTCAAGGATTTCCAGCATATTCAGAATTATTTTGAGGGCCGGGAAAAGCGGGACCCCACCATGACGGAAATCCGCGTGCTGGACACCTACTGGTCGGACCACTGCCGGCACACCACTTTTTCCACGGAGCTAAAGGACGTTGCCTTCGGAGAAGGGGATTACCGGGCGCCCATCGTGGACACATATGAAAGGTATCTGGCGGACCGGGCGGCGCTTTATGGGGACAAAAAAGACAAGTGCGTCTGCCTGATGGATCTGGCGCTTCTGGCTATGAAGAAGCTGAAGGCGGAAGGCAAACTGGCCGATCAGGAAGAATCCGACGAAATCAACGCCTGCAGCATCGTGGTTCCCGTGGATGTAGACGGGAAGGAAGAGGAATGGCTGATTAATTTCAAGAACGAGACGCATAACCATCCCACGGAGATTGAGCCCTTCGGCGGGGCGGCCACCTGTCTGGGCGGCGCCATCCGGGACCCTCTGTCCGGGCGCACGTATGTGTATCAGGCCATGCGCGTCACCGGGGCGGCGGACCCCACCGTGTCGGTAAAAGACACTCTAAAAGGCAAGCTGTCCCAGAAGAAACTGGTGCGGGGCGCGGCTTCCGGCTACAGTTCCTACGGCAACCAGATCGGCCTGGCCACCGGCTATGTCAAGGAAATCTACTATCCGGATTATGTGGCGAAACGCATGGAAATCGGTGCGGTTCTGGGCGCGGCGCCCCGTCGGGGCGTGATTCGGGAAACGCCCGCTCCCGGGGATGTGATTATCCTGCTGGGCGGCCGGACCGGCCGGGACGGATGCGGCGGCGCCACCGGGTCCTCCAAAGTTCACACAGAGGCGTCCATTGAAACCTGCGGCGCGGAGGTGCAGAAAGGAAACGCACCCACCGAGCGGAAGATTCAGCGCATGTTCCGCCGGGAGGAAGTCAGCCGGATTATTAAAAGGTGCAACGATTTTGGCGCAGGCGGCGTATCGGTGGCCATCGGCGAGCTGGCGGAGGGTCTGCGGGTGAACCTGGATCTGGTTCCGAAGAAATACGCGGGACTGGACGGCACGGAGATCGCCATCTCCGAATCCCAGGAGCGTATGGCGGTGGTGGTGGAGCCCAAGGAGGTGGACGCTTTTCTTAAATTCGCCCAGGAAGAGAACTTGGAGGCGGTCTGCGTGGCGGAGGTGACTGAAGAGCCGCGGCTTGTTCTGGTCTGGAGAGGGCAGGAGATCGTCAATATTTCCAGAGCTTTTCTGGACACCAACGGCGCTCATCAGGAGGCGAAAGTGGCGGTGGACATTCCCGCCCGGGAAGGAAATCTATTTGCCAAAAGAGAAGATATCGCCGATGTGAAGGAGAAATGGCTGGCCACCCTGGCGGACTTAAATGAGTGCTCTCAGAAGGGGCTGGTGGAGATGTTCGACGGTTCCATCGGCGCGGCCTCTGTACTCATGCCCTACGGGGGCAAATACCAGCTGACGGAAACCCAGGCCATGGTAGCGAAAGTTCCGGTTCTTAAGGGGAACACTAACACCGTGACCATGATGAGCTACGGATTTGATCCCTATCTGTCCAGCTGGAGTCCCTATCACGGGGCCGTCTACGCCGTGACGGAATCGGTGGCAAGGATTGTGGCCGCAGGCGGGGACTATCGGAAGATTCGCTTTACTTTTCAGGAATACTTCCGTCGAATGACCGAAGACCCCCATCGCTGGAGCCAGCCGTTTTCCGCGCTTTTGGGCGCCTATGCGGCGCAGCTTGGGTTTGGGCTTCCCTCCATCGGGGGAAAGGATAGCATGTCGGGCACATTTAACCAGATCGATGTGCCGCCTACGCTGGTGTCCTTTGCCGTAGACGTGGCAAAACTGCAGGATGTGATTACGCCGGAGCTGAAACGGGCAGGCAACCGTCTCATTTGGCTGCGCACACCCAAAGATTCGTATGATTTGCCGAATTACGCGGCATTGATGGAGCAGTACGATAAATTGCGCCGGGATATGCAGGCGGGCCGGGTTGTGTCGGCTTACGCGCTGGGCAGACACGGCGTCGCGCCGGCGGTGAGTAAGATGGCTTTCGGAAACGGGCTGGGTGTGAAAATCGAACATTCGGTGGATGAAAGAGACTTGTTTACGCCGGGATTCGGAGACTTAATCTGCGAAGTGTCTGAGGGCAAAGTGGGAGAGCTGTCTGTTACTTATACGGAAATCGGCCAGGTAACCGACACAGGCGCAATCGAGTACGGCAGCGTGCGGATTCCTCTTTCCGAAGCGCTAACCGCCTGGAAAGGGACTTTGGAAAAAGTTTTCAAGACCCGCTCCGGGGCCCAGCGGGGGGAGGCCACGGCTGTCTGCGCGGCAGGGCTTGCGCCGTTGGATGAGAATTCACAGGAAGGAGTTTACGAAGACGGACTGTACCATGGGGCGAAGGTCCATGTGTGCGCCCACAAAATCGGGCAGCCCACCGTGTTTATCCCCATCTTCCCAGGCACCAACTGCGAGTACGACAGCGCCAGAGCCTTTGAGCGCGCCGGGGCGAAGGTCATCACGCGGGTGTTTAAGAACCTGACGCCCTCGGACATCCGGGATTCTGTGGCGGAGTTTGAGCGCGCCATCGGTCAGGCGCAGATGATCATGTTTCCGGGAGGCTTTTCCGCAGGGGATGAGCCGGACGGGTCCGCCAAGTTTTTCGCCACGGCTTTTCAGAACGCCAAAATCCGGGAGGCCGTGCAGAAGCTTCTGGATGAGAGGGACGGGCTGGCTCTTGGAATCTGCAACGGTTTCCAGGCGCTGATTAAATTGGGACTGGTTCCTCATGGGAAAATCGTGGGACAGACGGAAGATTCTCCCACATTGACCTACAATGCCATCGGCCGTCACATTTCCAAAATGGTGTATACGAAAGCAGTGACGGACAAATCTCCCTGGCTGGCCCAGGCAAAATTGGGAGGCGTTTACTGCAACCCGGCTTCCCATGGCGAGGGACGATTCGTGGCGGATCGGGAGTGGATCGGCAAGCTTTTCTTAAACGGCCAGGTGGCCACCCAGTACTGCAGCCCCGACGGGGACGTGTCCATGGATGAGGAGTGGAACGTGAATGGCTCCTATTACGCCATTGAGGGAATCACAAGCCCCGATGGCCGGGTATTGGGAAAAATGGCCCACAGCGAACGCCGGGACGACGGAGTGGCGGTGAACATATACGGAGAGCAGGACATGAAGATCTTCGAGTCCGGCGTGGCCTATTTCCGGTAAATGCGGCAATCATTCGTCTGCCGGGCAGCGGCGCATAGAAAAAGCCGCCGCCTGGCAGATTTTTTCTGTCAGGCGCCGGAAGCGGGGGAAGGGGTTTGGCCGAGGGCGTCACGTTTTCTTACGATTTCAAGAAGATCCGCCTTCGTGATCTCAAATTTGGACGGATCCCGCAGAATCGCCGAGGGGTGGTAGATGGCCGTCAGCGCGCAGTCTTTCCGGTATGTCCATGTGCCATGCTGCCGGGTGATTTTAAAGTCCGGCGAGATGATGCGCTGCGCGGCCACGCGTCCCAGACAGACGATAATCTTTGGTTTCAAGAGGAAGGTTTCGTATTTCAGGTAAGGGAGACAGGCTTCCTTTTCCGCCTCTTTCGGCTCCCGGTTCCCCGGCGGATGGCATTTGAGGATGTTCGTGATGTAGATCTCTTCCCGCGTAAGCGAGCAGGCCTCCAAAAGCTCATCTAAGATTTTCCCGGAACGCCCGACGAAAGGGATTCCTTCCAGGTCTTCCTGGCTTCCAGGGGCCTCCGCGATCAGCATGACCTGGGCCTTGCGGCTCCCGCGCCCCATGACCGGCAGACGCCGAGTGCGGTTCAAAGGGCAGTGGACGCAGGCAGAGATATGCTGTTCAATGTCCTCCCATGTATAATGCATGCTGCGCCTCCTTTTCAAACACATTCTGAAAAAACATCCGATTCCAATGTTAGAGGATAAATGTCGAAAAGTCAAGAGGAATGTCCCCGGATGACGTCGCCGCCGGACATGCCCAGAATCGGCAGATTTTTTGGACAACCTTACGCCTGTACTTTTCCCTGAAAAGGTGGTACAATAAACTTGCGCTAAGTTTCATGAGGGGAGGTCATTTGCCATGCGTGCCACGAAAAAGTCTTGGCAGAACATATTGTACATATTGATTTTACTGGCGGCGATCTGCCTGTTATTTTGGTGGTATTCCGTCACCAACAGCCAGAGAATCGAGAACCGGAGCTTGAATTATGCCATGGATTCCGCGCGTCAGACCACGCTGCGGGTTCAAAGTGAGCTGCTCAATGCCCAGAGGCGCGTGCGCAATTATGCCTATTTTCTCAGTGAGACGCTAAACGAACCCAATATCGGGGCGGATATGCTTTTGGAGCTGGAACAGAACACGGATTTTGACGCGCTGCGCTTTACCAACAGCCAGGGACAGAACCTGGCATCTGACGGGACCGTTTCCGACAGCCGTGACCGGGATTATTTCGCCAGCGGCATGAAGGGGGAGAGCGGCAGCTCCGTGGTGCACAAGTCGCGGATTACCAATGAGGCGATGATGGTTTTTTATGCGCCGATCCGGTATCAGGATGAAGTGTGCGGGATTTTGCTGGGGCTGTATTTTGCGGAGGATTATCTCCGGGAAATGCTGGCTACCAGTTATTTTGGCGAGAAGGCGGAGGTCTTTTTGTGCACCCGGGACGGGTATGCCATTGCCGCGTCGGATGGGAGCCGCTATAAGCAGCCGATTTTGGACGCTATGGGGGAATCCGGCGTTATCGATGAAAAGACGGCTGCTGCTGCCTGGAAGGTGTTTGAGGGCGCTTCCGATTCGGAGGGCTTTATCTGCTCGTCCAGCAGCAAGACGGATAATTTGTGTGTGATTGGCGTGCCGGGCAGTTCGTATGTGCTGGTGCAGACATATCCCCAGAGCGTGACCCGGGCCATGATTCGCGACGCCAATTATATTGGAATGATTTTGCAGATTATCCTGATTGTCCTGTTTACGATTTATATTCTGGCGTTGCTGGTGCAGGGGCAAAGGCGCAGGCGGAAGCTTGAGCGGGAAAATCGGGAGATGGGGTACGTAATCAACGGCGTGAACGCCCTTTTCGCCCGCTTTATTCTGGCGGATTTAGAAGAGGGGACTTATCAGTATCTGGCGGGGACGAAGCCGGAATATGCGAAGATGCCCGCCAGCGGCCGGTACGAAGATTTTGCAGCGTATCTCTGCGGCTTTCTTGTATATGAGGAAGAGAGGCAAACGTTTGCGAAAATGCTGGATCGGGAGTCGGTGATGCGGGAATTGGGAGACGGCGGCACGGATATTCAGTTTGAGTACCAGGTTCGCAGAAACGACGGAGCGGCCTGGGAGCATATCAATATCATCTGCCTGGAGCGCAAAGGGCAAAAGGCGGCCAAGGTTCTTTTTCTGCGGCAGAATATTACCGGGCTTAAAGAGAAGGAACTGCAGGCCAAGGCGGAGATTTCCCTGGCAAACCGCAAGGAGCAGCAGTACCGGATTGCCGTTTCGTCCAACGCGTTTTCCACCTTTGAGTTCAATCTGACCCAAGACAGGATTGAGCACGACGTGGCGTGCACAGTGGATGGGAAATCGATTTCCCTGCTGGAAAGAGCGGGGCTTTCTGCGCCATGTCCGGCTTCGGCCTGCTTTGAGAAGTGGAAAGAGTTTATTCTCGAGGAATCGCGGGAAGAATACGACGACGCGGTAAATCTGGAGAATCTGCGGCGGCGCTTTGAGGCCGGTGAGAGCGAAGTCACGGTGGACTATTGGGACAGGACCCCGGGCGGAGGGCAGATATGCGTGCGCCAGTCCTTTATTACAACCAGGGATGATTTCACCGGGGACCTGATGGTTTTGGCAGTGTCCAAGGATATTACCCAGCAGGTGCAGAAACAGCGAGAGCAGACCCAGGCGCTTCAGGAGGCCCTGATGCAGGCCCAGCACGCCAACCGGGCCAAAACCACGTTTTTGTCCAATATGTCCCACGACATCCGCACGCCGATGAATGCCATCATTGGTTTTACCACCATCGCCATCAGCCATATGGACAACCGACGCCAGGTGGAGGATTGCCTCCAGAAGGTGCTGTCTTCCAGCAATCATCTGCTCAGCCTGATTAACGACATTCTGGACATGAGCCGGATCGAGAGCGGCAAGGTGCAGATTAAGGAGCAGGAGTGCAACATTTCGGAGCTGACCCATAATCTGCTCCATATCATTCAGCCCCAGGTGAAGGCCAAGCAGCTGGAATTGTTTGTTGACACCATTGACGTGGCCAACGAAGACGTGATCGCGGATTCGCTGAAGCTAAGCCAGATTTTTGTGAACCTTTTGAGCAATGCGGTAAAATACACGCCGGCGGGGGGAACGGTCAGCTTCCGGATTTCCCAGGAAACCACGTTCCACCGGGGATACGGCGACTATGTGTTTATCGTTAAAGACAACGGCATCGGCATGTCCCAGGAGTTTGTGGAGCATATTTTCGAGCCGTTCGAGCGGGAATCCAGCGTTACCAAGACGGGCATCCAGGGTACGGGGCTTGGCATGGCCATCACCCGGAATATTGTGGAGATGATGGGCGGCTCAATCTCCGTGACCAGTGAAAAGGGCAAGGGCAGCGAATTTCGGGTGGAATTAAGCTTAAAGTTGCAGGATGTGGAAAAGGGCGCCGCGCAGATCAAGGAGCTGGAAGGGCTGCGGGCTCTGGTGGTGGACGACGACTGCGACAGCTGTGAGAGCGTGGCGCAGATGCTTACGCAGATTGGAATGCGGGCCGAGTGGACCACGTCCGGCAAAGAGGCCGTCTTCCGCGCCAACAGCGCCCACAACCACGGAGATTCTTACCATACATACATCATCGACTGGCAGATGCCGGAGTTAAGCGGCATTGAGACGGCCCGGCGGATTCGCGCCGCCATTGGCCAGGAGGCGCCGATTATCATCCTCACGGCCTATGACTGGACGGACATCGAGGAGGAAGCCCGGCAGGCGGGCGTCACCGCTTTCTGCGCCAAGCCGCTGTTTATGTCCGACTTAAAGTCCGCGCTGCTGGCGGCCAATAACCTGCTTGAAAAAGAGGAAGAGGTTTCCTGGACCGAAGCGGATTTCAGCAATAAACGGGTATTGGTGGTGGAAGACAATGAGCTGAACCGTGAAATCGCGGAGGCCATCCTGGAAGAGACAGGCTTTATTGTGGAGACGGCGCCGGACGGCACCGACGCGGTGGACATGATGAGCCGGTCCGAGGAGTATTATTACGACGCCATTCTCATGGATGTGCAGATGCCTGTGATGGACGGCTACGAGGCCACCCGAACCATCCGCGCTCTGCACCGGGAGGACGCAAAGAGCATCCCCATCATCGCCATGACGGCCAACGCCATGGAGGAAGACAAAGAGGCGGCGCTGAAAAACGGCATGAACGCCCATATAGCGAAACCCATTAACATTGACCTGTTTCTGGCGATTCTGGGGGAATATCTGGGGTAAAATCATCGATGCAGACAGAGGCGGCCAGCTCTTCCCTGGCCACATAGAGGCTTTTGTCCGGCCGGACGTTCACGGTCCATTTCACCAGAGTCAGGCATCGATGTCGGATTTCAATGCAGGTGATGCAGCGGGGATGGACGCAGCTGCCTGTGTTGCAGTAGGGCGCGCGGGCGGTTCCGATCATGGGACGGTGCGTGTGGCCGGTGATCAGGATGCAGCCCTCCCGGCGCGCCCACTGCGTGAATTTTCTCTCGATGCGGCGTTTGCGCTTATTATTCTTGGCGGCGCTGGTGGGGTCTAAAAAGCCCAGCCGTTCCGCCGGCCCCCATAAGTATCGCACGAGAAAGCGGCTCATTGGCCACAGACGGCTGTTCAGGAAATCGGCCTGATGGCCGTGGGTTAAGTAAATGTCCTTTTTTCCCAGCCGGTCTTTTAAAATCAGGCCGGCGTGGAAGACGATGCCAGGAAGCAGAGGAAGTCTTTGCCTCCAGGGGAATTTTTTTACAATGTCGTGGTTCCCGTACAGGAGATACAGCCTGTTTTCCCGGTAAAATCTGGACAGCAGCCAGAACGCGTCTTGGTGCGCTTCCAGGATGGGCCCCATGGAGCGGTTTTCCCAGAGCTCATCGCCGTCCCCCAGCTCAATGCAGGTATAGCCCTGTCTGTAATAATGCTCCAGCGCTGCCAGATATAGGTGCTGGTTTTTTAGGAAATTGTCGTTGGAATTTCCGGCGCCCCGGTGGCAGTCGCTGATCAGCGCGTACCGGGAGTCCCGGGTCAGGGGGAGGACGGGGGCGCGCGCAAAGGCTTTTTGCAGCCGCTGGTTTGTCGTCATCTTTTGCCGCCTCCGATTCCGATTATTTTGCAAAAAGCGAAGGGCAGGAAGTAATACAGGTACAAAAGCCGGTCGCAGTTGCGGGAAAACGGCCGGGTGATCCGCAGGTATGTTCTGCAGAGGAGCCGGTTTTTCCACTGGGAAATGGCGCTGCGAACCGGGAAGGCGTTTCTGGGCTGTGCGGACGCCGGCGCATCAAAGGAAAAGACGGCGGTGCGTCCGGCGGCGCGCAGGGAGTTTCGGCAGTGGCTGTTTTTCATCAGAGAATCAGTAAAAGCGTTGATCATTTCCCAGGTGGGAAACGTGATGGAGACGGTCATTTGAAGGTCTTGGGGCCTGGAATAAAGCCCGACGGAAAATCCCGCCAGCCACCAGTGACGCTGGGACAGCTGAAACAGAGTTTCGTTTTTCCGGTGAAGGGCCATGCGGATGGGAAGCATTTCTTCATCCTTTGCTGCGGCAAAATGGGCGCCGCTTCGCTTGGAAGGCTCCAGCAGGGAGTCGGCTTTATAGATTCCCGCTTCGCACCCGGACGTGACGCCGTACTGCCCTTTCCACAGCTCGATCAGCCAGGTTTTCCCCTCATAGTCAAAATAGATGGGCTCACAGTCCAGCGTCATCTGGAAAAAGGGCGCGGATTTGTCAAACAGCCCCGAATAGCCATAGTGGCGCTGCCAGGCGTCGATCCTTGAAACGAATATGTCCTGCTCCTCGTCGTAGGAAAATCCCGCAGGAGCGGTCAGCCCCGAGAGAATCCGGGACTTTTCCTTTTGGGAGAGACGTTTGACTTTTTGTATGGCACCGGCCTTTCGGCAGGCGTTCAGATATGTGGAAAACGCGCTTAACAGGCAGGCGATTGTTAAAATGCCAATAAATAAATACATAGAATGTTGCTCCTGATTTCTTTTGCTATATTCTATGTCTGTCCCGCGGGAGCGCCACTTGAAAAAAGCGATTGCTTTTACATCTGGAAGCGTATATAATAAAGGGCAGCAAAAAAACAGGGATTGTCAGAAAGAGCGGATGGATTTTACGATGGAAGAAGCGATTCAGAGTTTTATCGAATATTTACATAAGAACAAACAGACTTCTCAGAATACGGAGGTTTCTTATCAGAGGGATTTGCGTAAGCTGGCTTCCTTTTTAAGGGAGCGCGGGGTGAAGGCATTCGAGGAGGCCACACAGACCAGCCTGGACGCTTTTGTGCTTCATATGGAGAAGAATAATTTCGCTTCGTCCACCATCTCCAGGAACGTGGCCTCTGTCCGTGCGCTGTACCAGTATCTGTTTCGGGAGCGGCGGATTGAGGATAACCCGGCGGAAGGTTTGCGGCCGCCGCGTGTGGAGAAAAAGGTTCCGGAGATTCTTACCGTGAAGGAAGTGGACACGCTGCTTCGGCAGCCGGATCTGGAGACGCCCAAGGGGATGCGGGACAAAGCCATGTTGGAGCTTTTGTATGCCACAGGGATGCGGGTCAGTGAGCTGATTCATCTGCAGATGGAGGACGTAAATCTAAACATGGGCTACATCGTTTGCCAGGAAGGGGGCAAGGAGCGGATCATACCCATTAATCATGCCTCCAGACGGGCGCTGAAGCGGTACTTTGGGAAGTCCAGAGAGCTTCTGGTCAGGGACACAGGAACCACGAACCTATTTACCAACTGTTCCGGCCACGCCATGAGTCGGCAGGGATTCTGGAAAATGTTAAAAGGCTATGCCAAAGCGGCGGGAATCTCAGGAGACATCACGCCCCACACCATCCGCCATTCTTTGGCCGTCCATTTGCTGCAAAATGGCGCGGACATCAAGAGCGTGCAGGAAATGCTGGGCCATTCGGACATTTCCACCACGCAGGCATACCTGCATCTGAACGCCCATAAGTTAAGAGACGTATATATGAATGCCCATCCCCGAAATTGAGGGATGGGTGTTTTGCGTATATTCGTTTGACAAGAGGAAACTTTTGTGATAAAATGAAAATGGTTTTCATATTGGGAGGAGGACGGCTCATTTGGCAAAGAAAGCGCAGTATAAAACAAGGCAAATGACCGAATTGCTTGCCTTTCTGAAATCAGTTCAGGGCAGCCATGTCACTGTCAATGATATTTGCAGTCATTTTCAAAAGGAGGGGATAGCGGTGGGAACCACGACCGTATACCGGAATCTGGAGAAAATGGTGAAAGAAGGCCTGGTTGCAAAGTATGTTGTGGAGGGGGCGAGCAGCGCCTGTTTTGAATACATCGGGGCGCGGGAAAGCTGTAAACAGCCGGTCTGCTATCACTGTAAATGTGAAAAATGCGGAAAGCTGATCCATATGCAGTGCAATGAAGTGGGAAGCCTGCGGCAGCATCTGCTCGAACATCACAGCTTTGAAATGAACTCTCTGCGGACGGTATTTTATGGAGTGTGCGGGGAGTGCAGAAAGTCCGGCGTTTGACGGAGTAAGAAGATTGAGGGGGAGAAAAAACGTGCATACGAAGAAACAAAGAACACTGGCGTTTATTATCTGTATGGCAATGATTGCCACCGCGCTTTTTTCCATGCTCTTTATCGTCAAAGAGTCGGGTCATGACTGTACGGGAAAGGACTGCCCGGTCTGCGCCTGTATCCACCAGGCGGCGCGGACATTAAAGCTGCTCGGAACCGGAGACGCAGGAAGGGCGCTGCCTGTTCTCGACTTCTTTTCGGCGGTCGCGGCTTTTTTTCTTGCCCCGCTGTTTGTTCCGTGCGCAACGCTTATAGACCAGAAGGTAAGATTGAATAATTGAATAGAAATCTCTGATACAAGGGTGCGCTGTGTCTGTTTTGAACGTGAGCCGCGGCCTTGTATTTTTGCGCCCATTTTTAAATATTAACGCGAATATATGGAGGTTTTTATTCTATGAAAAAATATATGTCTATGATCTTGGCGGCGGTTATGGCTCTTGTGTGCTTGTCCGCCTGCGGCAAAACTGTCGGCAATTTCTCAGAGCTTTCTTCCAGTTATGTTTCGGAAGAGAAAACCTTGGCCTTAGAGCCTTCTTCTGATAACGATTCGGATGGGAAGCGGCTTCAAATCGTAACCACCATTTTTCCGGAATATGACTGGGTAAAACAAATACTCGGCGATCAGGCCGACAATGCGGAAATTACCATGCTTCTGGATAACGGCGTGGATCCGCACAGCTACCAACCGACCGCCGAGGATATTATGAAAATCAGCAGCTGCGATTTGTTTGTCTATGTGGGCGGGGAATCCGACGAATGGGTAGAAGATGCGTTGCAGGAGGCTGTCAATAAAGATATGAAGGCGCTCAATCTTTTGGATGTATTGGGAGAGGACGCAAAAGAGGAAGAGCTTGTGGAGGGTATGGAGGGCAAAGAGCAGGAGGGACAGCGCGAAGATGGCCCGGAATACGACGAACATGTCTGGCTCTCTCTGAAAAACTCCGAGGCATTCTTAAAGGCGCTCACTGACGCGTTGTCTGAAACAGACCCGGACAACGCAGGCGGTTATCAGGCCAATAGGGCGGCATATGGCGAAAAGCTCTCTGCCCTCGACGCGAAATATCAGTCTGTTATAGATGCGGCTCTTCAGAAAACACTGCTCTTTGGCGACCGCTTCCCATTTCGCTATCTGGTGGACGACTACGGGCTTTCCTACTATGCGGCCTTTGCAGGCTGCTCGGCCGAGACGGAGGCCAGTTTTGAGACGATTGCATTCCTTGCCCAAAAGGTGGATGAACTTGGCCTTTCCAATGTGCTGACCATAGAGAAATCAGACCAGAAAATCGCGCAGACCATTGTTCAGAATACAAGGGACAAGGATCAAAAGATCCTTGCGCTGGATTCTATGCAGTCGGTGACTTCTGAGGATATATCGGACGGAGTTACTTACCTCTCCATCATGGAGAGAAATCTGGATATTCTGCGGGAAGCATTGAAGTAAGGAGGGGAATTATGGCGCAAATCATCTGTCAAAATCTGTCGCTGGGTTACGACGGCAGGGCAATCCTGCGCGCTCTCAGCTTTTCTGTCAATGCCGGGGATTATCTCGGCATTGTAGGTGAAAACGGTTCCGGCAAGTCCACGTTAATGAAAACCCTGCTCCATCTGCAGCCGCCCATCAGCGGCAGCATTTTGATGGGTGACGGCTTAAGGCCCGATGAGATCGGATATCTTCCGCAGCAGACCCCCATGCAGCGGGACTTTCCTGCATCCGTAAGAGAGATTGTCCTTTCCGGATTCGTAAGCCGCTGCGGTTTCCGTCCATTCTATAATCAGGCGGAGAAGGCTCTTGCAAAAGAGGCGATGGAAAAAATGAACATCGGCCATCTTGCCAGGAAATGTTATCGGGAGCTGTCTGGCGGGCAGCAGCAGCGCGTGCTTTTGGCGCGGGCTTTGTGCGCCGCCAGGAAGGTATTGCTTCTGGACGAGCCAGTGTCCGGCCTTGACCCGAAAGCAACGGCGGAAATGTATCAGCTAATCGGAGAACTAAACCGCCGGGACGGCGTCACCATTCTTATGATTTCTCACGACATAACGACGGCGGTTCGATATGCCAGCCATATTCTGCACATTGGAAAGAAGGTTTTTGTGGGGACGAAGGAAGAATATCTGCAAAGCGACGTCGGAAGGGGCTTTGCGGATCTGGCGGGAGGTGAGCGGTATGATTGAAAAACTGGTGTTCTATTTTCAGTATCCATTTGTGCGGTATGCGCTGATTGTGGGAGTGATGATTGCTCTGTGCTCATCCCTGCTTGGGGTCACGCTGGTTTTGAAACGTTTTTCCTTTATCGGCGACGGGCTTTCCCATGTGGCCTTTGGGGCTATAGCGGTGGCCACAGTTTTGAATTTCAGCAACGATATGTTTTTTGTTTTGCCGGTTACGGTTATCTGCGCAATCTTGCTTTTGCGTACCGGGCAAAATGCCAAAATCAAAGGCGACGCCGCCATTGCCATGCTCTCTGTGGGCGCGCTGGCGATTGGCTATCTGCTTATGAATCTGTTTTCCGCCAGCCCGAACCTGTCGGGGGATGTGTGCAGCACGCTGTTCGGCTCCACCTTGATTCTGACATTGACGGTGGGAGAAGTAAGGCTGTGCGTGGTTTTATCCATCCTTGTGGCAATTCTGTTCGTTTTATTTTATAACAAGATTTTCGCCGTGACCTTTGACGAGGATTTTGCGAAAGCCACCGGAACAAAGGCGGATTTCTACAATTTACTGATTGCCGTTATCACCGCGGTCATCATTGTGCTGGCCATGAATCTGGTGGGTTCCCTGCTGATTTCCGCGCTGGTGATTTTTCCGGCGCTTTCGGCAATGCGAATTTTCAAGAGCTTTTTTGGCGTTACGGTTTGCTCGGCGGCGCTGTCGGTATTCTGCGCTTTGGCGGGCATCCTCATTTCCATTGCGGCGGGAACGCCGGTGGGCTCTACGATTGTGGCAGCCGATATCGCGGCCTTTGCCGCCGCCTGCGTCGTGGGCAGGATTTTAAGGAGGTAGGGTTATGAGAGGACAGGAGATTGTCACCCCTGTCCTCTTTATTTTCTTATAGGAAATTCCGTCCGTCAGCATTCTTGTGCGATGTCATACAGCAGCTGTTCGGATTCCTCCCATCCCAGGCAGGGATCGGTGATGGATTTGCCGTATATATGGTCGCCGCCGATTTTCTGGTTGCCGCCCACGATATAGCTTTCGATCATCACGCCTTTGACCAGTTCCTGCAAATCCGGACTGGCCTTGCGGCTGTGGAGCACTTCCTTGGTGATGCGGATCTGCTGCTCGTACTGCTTATTGGAATTGGAGTGGTTCACGTCCACGATGACGGCCGGGTTTTTCAGGTTTCTTTTGCTGTATTTTTCCAGGAGGAGCTGAAGGTCCTCGTAATGGTAATTGGGAATGGATTCCCCGTGCTTGTTTACGGCGCCCCGCAGGATGGCATGGGCCAGTGGGTTTCCGGAAGTCTTCACTTCCCATCCTCTGTAGATGAAATCGTGCCCGGCCTGGGCGGCCACCACGGAATTTAACATAACGCTGATGTCGCCGCTGGTGGGGTTTTTCATGCCGGCGGGCACATCCATGCCACTGACGGTGAGCCGGTGCTGCTGGTCTTCCACCGAGCGGGCGCCCACGGCCACATAAGAGAGGATGTCAGATAAATAGCGGTAGTTCTCCGGATACAGCATTTCGTCGGCGCAGGTGAAGCCGCTCTCCTCAATGACCCGCATGTGCATTTTCCGGATGGCCAGAATGCCCGTGAGCATATCCGGCTTTTTCTCCGGGTCCGGCTGGTGGACCATGCCTTTGTAGCCCTCTCCGGTGGTTCGGGGCTTGTTGGTGTAAACCCGTGGTATGATCAGAACTTTATCGGCAATTTTATCCTGCACCTTGCGCAGGCGGTTGACATAATCGCATACGGCGTTTTCGTTGTCGGCAGAGCAGGGGCCGATGATGGCCAGAAATTTCTGGGATTTCCCAGTGAATACGTCCTGAATCTCCTGATCTCGTTGTTCTTTTAGCTGCCGGATTTTTTCTGAAATTGGGTATTGACTCCGGATCTGCGCCGGGGTTGGCAATTTGGTGACAAATTCAAATCCCATGATTTTTCTCCTTTGCGTTTTAGTAATAACGAACGATTGCGAAGTTAGCTTCAAATATCACAAGTCTGGGTATTGAAAAGGGCGTTTCGCAAATGTCTGTCGAATAGTATTATAATATATTCTGCCGCCGTTGTCGATTAGGAATTGGCCTGGGGGCGGAGGATTCCCATGCAGGTCAGGGCCGCCAGGTACAGGGCGCCGCAGACGGCGATTTCCAGGCCCAGCAGCGCCAGGGCGGGCAAAAAGGCCATGCGCCGCAGAAACGCTGCGATAAACAAAGCGCTTCCCACAGCCACGCCCATGGCGGCGGCGGGTTTTAAAAGCCAGTTTACGGCATCGAACCGAAGTCTGCAGTAGCGCCGCAGGACGCTGAAGTTCAAAGCGGCCAGCGCCAGCTCACTGGCCAGCAGCCCCCAGAGGTAGCCCTGGATGCCCTGGAAAGGAACCACGAAAACGACCATGCAGATGCGAAGGCAGACGCCCAGCGCATTGTTAACAAAGCACAGCCCGGTTTTCCCCAGTCCCTGCAGGATGCTGGACAAGGTCGCGTCCAAGTACAGAAAAGGGCAGATAAAGGAAAGCGTGCGGATGAAAAGCCCGGCGGCGCCGTTGTGGAACAGGCCAAGCCCCAGCCGGGATCCGTAAAAGAAGAAAGTCCCCGTGCTGAAGATTCCCAGCATCAGGCAGTATTTCAAAGTGGCTTCGGCCGTCCAGCGGATGGTGCGCATATTTCCCCGGGCCTGGGCCTCGCTCACCGAAGGCAGCAGCATCACGGAAACGGCGTTGGTGATGGTGGAGGGAAATAAGACCAGAGGCATGGCCATGCCGCTTAAAGTTCCGTAAACGCTTAAAGCCTCCGCGCTCTTTAAGCCGGACATGCGCAGGCGGCTGGGAATCAAAATGGCCTCCACGCTGTTTAGAAGCGTAAGCAGGGTTCGGTTGGCGGTGATCGGCGCGGACAGGGGAAGGATGCCGCGCAGGGTGTGAAAGGGCCGTCGGATGTTTCTAAACGAAAAATTCTGCGCCTGTAAGTTCCAGGACACCGCCGCCACAGAGAAAAGCATGGCGATCAGCTCACCGCTTAGCATGCCGACTACGGCGATGACCGGCGTGGGCTTTAGGCCCTGGGAGAGCATAACCGTGTAAGATAAATAGGTGGCGGCCACCCGGGCCGTCTGTTCCAGCAGCTGGGAGACGGCCGGCGGGCCGGTGTTTTTCTGCGCAAAAAAATAGCCGCTGATGCAGGTGTGCACTACGCCCATGGGGATGCTGTAGGCCATCAGCCGCAGCATGGGCAAAGTCCGGGACTCCATCAGTATTTTCTCACTTAAAAAAGGCGCAAACCGGTGCATGGCCAGGGCCGCCCCGCAGGAGAGAATCAGAGAGTAGATGGTTCCCACCGCGAAGTCATTGTTGGCCCCCTGGGAGTCATTTAAAGCCATCTTGGCGGAGACGAAGCGAGAGATGGCGGTCTGTATGCCCATAGCGGTCAGTGCATAGCACAGCATGTTCAGGGGAAAAATCAGTTGATAGACGCCCATCCCTTCCGCACCAATGGCGTGGGAGAGGAATATTCTATAGAAGAATCCAATCATTCTGGTCAGCAATCCGGCGACGGTCAGTATAAAAGCCCCCCGGATCAAACGATGTCCATTACCCATATTCATTTTTCCGATCACTTTCGGTCCGTCATTCTTTGTTCACAGTATATTCGGAAAAGCATCTTGACAGAACAAAAGGATAGTGATACATTAATAATGAAAATCCTATTAAATTACTCGGGATTAAATTTATCAATAAAGAAAGGCAAGAAGCAGGGGTACGGCAATGAAGCTATCGACGAAGGGAAGATATGGGCTGCGCGCCCTGATTGACCTGGCGGTGTACTGTGAGGAGGAAGCTGTCTCCATACAGAGCATTGCCAAACGGCAGAACATCTCGGACCGCTATCTGGAGCAGCTGATGGGCAAGCTAAAGCGGGCGGGTCTTGTGACCAGCGTCCGGGGGGCCGGCGGCGGCTACCGTCTGGCCAGGCCATCCGGGGAAATCTCCGTGGGGGATGTTTTGCGGGCGCTGGAGGGAAATCTGGATGCGGTCACCTGTCCGGGCAATGAGGATGAACAGGGCTGTGAAGGGGCGGACCTATGCGTCACCCGCTATGTGTGGAAAAAAGTCAACGACAGCATTACGCAGGCTGTGGACAGTATCATGATTGAGCAGCTGGTGGAGGAAAGCCGGCGCATCCAGAGGGAAAAAGGCCGGATTTGCTCGCAGTCGTGTGAAAATAAGAATGGAGGTAAGTCATGAAAAAAATCATTTATCTGGATAATGCGGCGACCACGAGGACGGCGCCGGAAGTGGCAGAGGCTATGATGCCTTTTTTTACGGAAAATTACGGGAATCCGTCCAGCATTTACGAATTGGCGGGAGCCAGTAAAGAGGCGGTGGCCCAGTCCAGGGAGGCCATCGCCAATATCCTGGGAGCCAGCGCAAAGGAGATTTATTTTACCGGAAGCGGCACAGAGGCGGACAACTGGGCGCTGGTGGCCACTTACGAGGCGTGTAAAGGGAAAGGAAATCACATCATTACCACCAAAATCGAGCACCACGCTGTGCTGCACACCTGCGAATACCTGGAGAAAACCAGGGGCGCCAAAGTGACCTATGTGGACGTAGATGAAAACGGAATCGTAAAGCTGGATGAGCTGGAAAAAGCCATCACGCCGGAGACGATTCTGATTTCCGTTATGTATGCCAACAATGAAATCGGAACCATACAGCCCATCCGGGAAATCGGCATGATCGCCCGGGAGCATGGCATCCTGTTTCATACAGACGCGGTGCAGGCGTTCGGCCAGCTTCCCATCAACGTGGACGAGGACTGCATCGATATGCTAAGCTCAAGCGCCCACAAGATCAACGGACCCAAGGGAATCGGCTTTCTCTATATCCGCAAGGGCGTGAAAATCCGCTCCTTCATCCACGGAGGCGCCCAGGAGAGGAAAAGAAGGGCCGGGACGGAAAACGTGGCGGGCATTGTGGGTTACGGCTGCGCGGCCAAACGGGCGGCGGACTCCATGGAAACGCGCACCGCAAAGGAAAGAGAGTTGAGGGATCACCTGATCCGGCGGATTATGAAGGAAATCCCCTATGCCCGGCTAAACGGCGATCCGGTCAAGCGGCTCCCCAACAATGTAAACGTAAGCTTACAGTTTATAGAGGGAGAATCTCTTTTGATTATGCTGGACATGGAAGGAATCTGCGCGTCCAGCGGCTCTGCCTGCACATCCGGTTCCCTGGATCCGTCCCATGTGCTGCTGGCCATCGGCCTGCCCCATGAGATTGCTCACGGCTCATTAAGATTTACGCTGGGCGAGGAAACCACAAAGGAAGACCTGGATTACGTGGTGGATAAATTAAAGGGAATCGTGGAACATCTGCGGTCCATGTCTCCTCTTTATGAAGATTTTGTAAAAAAAGGAAAAAAAGCATAAATTATATACCAATCGGAGGGAAAAAGATGTATAGTGACAAGGTAATGGATCATTTTCAAAATCCAAGGAACGTAGGTGAGATCGAAGACGCCAGCGGCGTGGGAACTGTGGGAAACGCAAAATGTGGCGACATCATGCGGATTTATCTGGACATCGACGAGAACCGGGTGATACAGGACTGTAAGTTCAAGACTTTCGGCTGCGGTGCGGCGGTGGCCACCAGCAGCATGGCTACCGAGCTGGTAAAGGGAAAGACCATCCAGGAAGCCCTGGAAGTGACCAACAAGGCGGTAATGGAAGCCTTAGACGGCCTGCCCCCGGTGAAAGTGCACTGCTCCTTGCTGGCGGAAGAGGCCATACACGCGGCTTTGTGGGATTACGCGGAGAAAAACCACATTAAGATCGAAGGTCTGGAGAAACCCAAATCGGATATTCACGAGGGTGAAGAAGAGGAAGAGGAAGAATACTAGATGACGAAGAAACGAGTCGTGGTGGGCATGTCCGGAGGCGTGGATTCCTCCGTAGCGGCCTATCTGCTGCAAAAAGCGGGCTGCGAAGTAATCGGGGTGACCATGCAGATCTGGCCGGAGGGAACAAAAGATCCCAAGGATGGCGGCTGCTGCGGCTTGACGGCCGTGGAGGACGCCCGGCGGGTGGCCGAAAAGCTTGGCATTCCCCACTATGTCATGAACTTCAAGAAGGAATTTCAGGCGCATGTCATCGACTATTTTGTGAAAGAATATATAAATGGCCGCACGCCGAATCCCTGCATTGTCTGCAACCGCTATGTGAAATGGGAATCGCTGCTTAAGCGAAGTCTTGCGCTGGGCGCCGATTATATCGCCACCGGCCATTACGCCCGGGTGCGGCTTCTGGACAACGGCCGGTATGCGCTGCGCGTTTCGGCCACGGCCCAGAAAGATCAGACCTACGCGCTTTATAGTTTAACCCAGCGTCAGCTGGCGCACACGCTGATGCCGGTAGGCGATTACGAGAAAGAAGAGATCCGGCAGATCGCCCGGGAGGCTGGACTGCCGGTGGCCCATAAGCCGGACAGCCAGGAGATTTGCTTTGTGCCGGACGGCGACTACGCCGGTTTTATCGATGGGGCGCTGCCGGAGCCTGTGCCGCCGGGGGACTTTGTGGACATGAAGGGGAATAAGATCGGCGTCCACAAAGGCATCACCCACTACACCGTCGGACAGCGTAAAGGGCTTGGTCTGGCCATGGGCCGTCCGGTGTTCGTAGCCGCCATCCGCCCCCAGAGTAATGAGGTGGTCATTGGGGAATCTGCGGATATTTTTGCGCCGGCCCTGCGGTGCAGCCACGTAAACTACATGTCCTGTGAAGATTTTGAAGATGGGACGGCCGTGACGGCGAAGATACGCTATAATCACAGAGGGGCCGTCTGCCGCTTGTATAAAGCGTCTCCGGATGAAATCATCTGTCGTTTTGAAGAGTCCCAGAGGGCCATCACGCCCGGGCAGGCAGTTGTTTTTTATCAAGGGGATACAGTGATGGGCGGCGGAACCATTGAGAAAGCGGAGAAGTAAACAGAACATTTCAGAAGATAGCGGAGAGGGCAGATGACAGGATTAACACAGGATCAGGTGCAGCAGCAGATCGAAGCGGGCAATGTGAACATCAATGAGAACCCCAATACCAGAACATATAAGCAGATCGTTCTTGAAAACACGCTGACTTTTTTTAATTTCATCAACGGAGCGCTTCTGGCGCTGGTGTTGTTCGTGGGTTCTTATAAAAACGCCGCTTTTGTGGGAATTATTGTAATCAATACTGTAATCGGCATTATCCAGGAGATACGGGCAAAGAAAACCCTGGATAAGCTGGCGATTTTGACGGCCAGCAAATCCGTAGCCATCCGGGACGGACAGGAGCGGGAGATTTCCACCGAAGAGCTGGTCTTGGGGGATTTGATTCTACTGCGGGCCGGCGATCAGATTCCTGCCGACGCGCGGATACAGGAGGGGAGTCTGGAAGTGAATGAATCGCTGCTCACCGGAGAATCAGACACCCTGGTGAAAAACGCCGGGGACGACCTGTTTTCGGGAAGCTTCGTCACTTCCGGCCAGGCTTACTGCCAGGTAATCCATGTGGGCAAGGACAATTATGCGTCCAAAATCACCGGGGAGGCCAAGGAGTTTCGCAGGCATCAGTCGGAGCTTCGGGATTCCCTGAATAAAATTTTAAAAGTAATCAGCATCATCATCCTGCCCCTGGGCATTGCGCTTTTTTACAAGCAGTTTTACTGGGCGGACAACAGCTTTCGGGATTCGGTGGTCAGCACCGTGGCGGCTGTGCTGGGCATGATTCCGGAAGGCCTGGTTCTTCTCACCAGCGTGGCGCTGACCCTGGGCGCCATGCGGCTGGCCCGGGAAAAGACGCTGGTGCAGGAGCTGTTCTGCATTGAAACGCTGGCCCGGGTGGATACGCTGTGCCTGGATAAGACCGGCACCATCACCGAAGGAACCATGTGCGTGGAACAGGCGATTCCGCTGGACTTGGAAGCGAACATCGGGAATATTATGGGCAATCTGATGGGCGTTCTGGAGGACAACAACGCCACCTTTCAGGCGCTGCGCAATTATTTTCCCGGCCGCCGGGAGTTTGCGCTGGATCACGCTATTGCCTTCTCTTCAGAGAGAAAATACAGCGGCGCCTGTTTTAAGACGGAAGGCACATACTTTTTGGGGGCGTTGCAGTTTCTGTTTCCGGACGGGGAGCAGCGGGACGAAGAGCTGGAAAACCGCTGCGGCGAATACGCCCGCCAGGGTTACCGCGTATTGGCGCTGGCTCACAGCCGGGAGATGAATGAGGGCTCTGAGCTTCTTTCCGGGTTAAAGCCGCTGGCTCTGCTTTTGTTGACCGATGTAATCCGGCCGGAGGCGGCGGATACTTTCGCGTTTTTCCGGGAACAGGGCGTGGAGTTAAAGGTGATTTCCGGGGACGACCCAGCCACCGTCGCCGCCATTGCCAAGAAAGCCGGTCTGGAAACGGCGGATCGGTATATTGACGCGGCCACGATTCTAGACCAGGAGAGCATGCGAAAGGCGGTGAGGGAGTACAGCGTATTCGGCAGGGTCACGCCCCAGCAGAAAAAGGAAATGGTGCTGGCGTTAAAGGAGGCCGGCCATACGGTGGCCATGACCGGAGACGGGGTAAATGATGTTCTGGCGCTGAAAGAGGCGGACTGCAGCATTGCCATGGCCTCCGGCAGCGAGGCGGCGAAAAACATCGCCAATGTGGCGCTGCTGGACTCCAACTTCGCAGCCATGCCCCATATTGTGAACCAGGGGCGAAAGGTGATCAACAACATCCGCACGGCGGCGTCCATGTTTTTGATCAAGACATTCTTTTCGGTGTGCCTGTCGCTGCTGACGATATTTTTTGGGGATGCCTATCCCTTTGAACCCATACAGATGTCGCTGATCAGCGCCTGCGCTGTGGGGATTCCCACCTTTTTGCTGGCCCAGGAGTCCAATTTCCAGAAGGTGGACAACACCTTTTTGCGCCATGTGTTTATGAACGCGCTGCCCACGGCCTTTACCATCACCCTTTGCGTGTTCGGCATTATGCTGGTCTGTCAGGACGTGTATCATTCTGACGAGATGCTTTCCACGGCCTGCGTGCTGGTGACGGGCTGGAGCTATATGGCGGCGCTGCGCACCGTATACCAGCCCTTAAATACATTCCGGAAAGTGGTGATCACCGGCATGCAGACGCTGTTCTTCGGCGGAGCTTTGGTCTTCCAGAAGCTTTTAAACTTCAAAGGGCTGGAGTTCGGCATGATTATTCTGGTGTTTTTCCTGATGACCGTCTCCCCGGGGATCATCGAATTTCTCACCAGCATGCTAAATCGGCTGCGCATTTCCGTGGAGGAGAAAAGGGCGGCCAGGAGGGCGAAGAAAATCTGAAGGCCGATTGTCTAAAGCGGCAGAAAGCGGGGTTTTCTTTTTTCGAAAATGGCATAATGGGTATAGCCGCAGGAGCGAAGAAGCTCCCCGATATTTTCATAATTAAAGGCGATGTGCTCCGGGCGGTGGCCGTCGGAACCCAGGGTGAGCAGTTCGCCGCCCAGCTCGCGGTAGCGGATCAGGATTTCTTCACAAGGGTTCGGGTGTCCCAGCCCGTAGCGAAAGCCGGATGTGTTGCACTCCAAAGCTACGCCTTTGTGAATCAGCTTTCGCAAAATTTCGTCGATGACGTCGGCGTATTTTTCATAGGAATAATCCCGGTTCTGGTTGGGGCCGTAGCGGACGATGTAGTCCAGATGGCCGTAGGAATCCATGGAGGAGAAGGCGTCCAGGTTTTCCAGTATGGTGACAAAATACCGCTCATAGGAGGCGGCTTCGTCCCGTCCTTCAAAGAAATCCGGGTAATAAGGGTCCATGCCGTCCACCAGATGGGAAGAGCCGATGCAGTAATCAAAAGGATATTTCCGGATATAATCCTCGTAAAAGCCGGCCAGGTGCGGCTGCAGGCCCAGTTCGATGCCGAAATAGACATGAATCCGCTCCCGGTATTTTTCGGCCAGTTCCGTGTAGGCCTTCAGGTAAGCGGGCGCGTCCACGCTGAAATCGTCGTGGTGGTCCGTGGGGAAGTCTTTGTCTATGTGCTCGGTGAAGCAGATGTGCGTCAGTCCCTTTTCAATGGCGCTTCGGATCATGTCCTCCATAGGCGCCTGGCTGTCTCCGGAAAAGGAGCTGTGCATGTGAAAGTCTGTAGTCGGTGTTTGTTTCATTCTCAAGAGCCTCCTTATGTTTGGCGAAATGGTGAAGTTTTGCGCTTCGCGATTGCCTGTATTGTGTATATTTACAGTATACTACATTTTTGGAAATAAAGCTTGAATTTTTATAGGGAATTGGGTACAATATCATATGGATTGGCATTTCCTTATAATGCCAATAATGTTTTTTTAACAGCAAGTTTAATTTTTATTCATAGGAGGAATTTATCATGGCAGTAAAAGTTGCGATTAATGGTTTTGGCCGGATTGGACGTCTTGCATTCAGACAGATGTTTGGGGCGGAAGGTTATGAAGTTGTTGCGATTAATGACCTGACTTCTCCCAAGATGCTGGCGCATTTGTTAAAATACGATTCTTCTCAGGGCAAATACGCATTGGCCGAGAAGGTGACTGCAGGAGAAAATTCCATTACAGTGGATGGAAAAGAAATCAGAATATATAAAGAATCCGACGCTTCCAAGCTTCCGTGGGGCGAACTGAAAGTAGACGTGGTTCTGGAGTGTACAGGCTTCTACACCAGCAAAGAAAAATCAGAGGCTCATATCAAAGCGGGCGCAAGGAAAGTCGTGATCTCCGCGCCGGCCGGAAATGACCTTCCCACCGTTGTTTACAACGTAAACCATGACAAATTAAAACCCGAGGACACCGTGATCTCTGCCGCTTCCTGCACAACCAACTGTCTGGCTCCTATGGCGAAAGCGCTCAACGATCTGGCTCCGATCCGCAGCGGCATCATGAGCACGATCCAT
>CAYOWU010000008.1:0-73003 GCA_964407765.1 uncultured Lachnospiraceae bacterium | reverse complement strand
GAAGGCGATTTCCAATGGATTTTTGCTCGTAACTGTGAAGGTACTGAACAGTTACCAATAAAGATTGAAAAGGGGATACAAAAAGTGGGCGTATTTGATATATTTTTTAAGAAAAAGACTCGTCAAAATAATGAAGCCGCCGTTGTGGAAGAACCTATGGAAAGGCCAAAAGTCTATTCCGATATGCGCGTTGAGGTGACGACGTTCAACGACTACTTGCTCTTTGTGGCGAAAATACGGGAGCTGCGGGGCAGCACGGCCCAGCTTTACCTGTATTCGGAAACGCCGCTTTCGTCGGACTCAAAGCCGTTCCGCGCCAGAATCCGCGGATACAACGACCGTGAGAAAAAAGCCATCTATATGGAAGGCACGATTTCACCGCAGCCACACCATATCTGGTATGTGGAGGATCTGACCATCGAAAGCGTTGTGGACGACCGGGCATTTTTCCGCCTGGACATGGATATTGAGGCTACATTCACCACCTATGAGGGGCACGAAGAGGAAGAATTTCCCTGCAGGCTGCTGAATATCAGCATCGGCGGTGCCTGCATCGCTTCGAATCACCCGTACGGCAAAGGCGACCGTTTCCTGCTGAAAGTGAAATTGCTGGAAGACCGCCCGCCGTCTGTCCTGTACTGCCGGATTCTGCGCGTCACGGAAAAGGAAAAAAATCCGGACGACGAAAATACATACAAATACGAATACGGGTGCAAATTCGTAGAATTGCCCGACACGGATCAGGGCCAGATTGCCCAGAATATTTTTGCGGCGCAGTCGAAAAGAAGGAAATTTACCCGCTGAAAACAGCCTCCCGCATATTAGGAGGCTGTTTCTCCGTCAAAATCTACAATTCATTGATGACTTCCGTCACCGCCATCTCCCGAATCCGCTTAGCCGGGGCGCATACCGCAGCCACCGCCGTGAGAAAGACGAACGCAAATACGATAAGTATCTGTCCAACCGGCAGTTCCCATGTGAAATAGTAAAAATGCGCCGTGATTATACGGTCATACATAAATTTGCTTAAGACAAGCCCGACGGCGCAGCCCACGAAAAATCCAAAAGCCGCATAGGTGAACGCTTCCGCCGCAATCATCCGGGTCAGCTGCCCGGCGCTCATCCCTACCGCCCGCATGGCGCCGTACTGCCCGATTCTGGACGACACGCTCATGGAAATGCTGTTCATAATGTTCAAAAGGGCGATCAGCGCGATGATTGCGACAAAGCCGTATCCGAACGCGATAAACGCGTAAAATTCTTTTGCGGCCTCGTCTTCGCCGCTTCTGTCCCGGAATTCATATTCGCCCGCCATCTCCTGGATTTGTTCTTTGGCCAGGGCTTTTGCGTGGGCGGAGCCGGCAAGCTGCGCTTCGATTATCGCGTAATCCTGAATGCCTGTAAGGCGCAGGAAGGTTTCATTGGAAACAATCACCGTTATTTTCCCGTCGGAGCCGCCGCTGTTGGTAAATGGATTGTACTTCAAAAGCCCGGCGATCGTAAGCTCTTCACCGTCTATGCGGACGCGGCCGCCTGTCTGCACAGGCAGATCCCTGTCCCAAATGGCCAGCGCATAACGGCTGTCCCCGTACACTTTTGAAGCGTCGCTGCCTTTTCTTAAATCGTCGTCTTTTTCCAGCATCTCCAGCTGATAATCGTCATAAGACATCAGATCCACATTTTGGGCCGTCAGATTTTCGCTTCCCGCCGCCTCTGGCGCTTCGGCGGCAACGTCAAAACAGATCCGCCGGCCCAGGACATGGGACACGCCCTCCACTTTTTTGATGGCCTCATAAAGAGAGACATCCAAGGAATTGGAGCTATCCTTGTTCATAATGTCGATGTCCGGGGAGGACGCTTTCTGGGGCATTATGCAGTTCACAAATTGGATGACCACGGAAAAACATAAGAAAAGGATGATGCTAAAGGCAAACGAACCGGTCATCAGCAGCAGGTTCTTTTTTACCGAAACGGCGTAGTGGACGCCAAGCGCCATCTCCACTTTGCCCAGACGGGCATTGGCCGCGCGCTTTACGTTTTTCACATTTTTGGCGTTGCCCGACACAGCCGCCGCCGGCGACGCTTTCGACGCTTTTTTTGCCGGAGACTGCGCCGCGAAAAATACCGTGGCCACGCCGACGAGCGCGCCGCACAGGATACCGGACGGGCTGACGATAAATATGGATATATTCACAAACTCGCCCCGGATAATGTATTTAATGCCTGCGTTTAAAATCCATGTGACGACAGTTCCAAGCACAACGCCAATGGGGACGGCAATCTTGCACCAGTTCAGGGCTTCCAGCCTTACGAAATGGATAATCTGCTTTTTGCTGGCCCCCAGACAGCGGAGCATCCCAAAAAACTGCATCCGCTGGGCCACATTGCTGTTCATGCTGCTGGAGATCATCATAACCCCTGCGGCCAGGATCATCACAAACAATAAAGCGGCCAGCGGGTATACATTTTTTATATATTTATTGTCGCTGATTCCTTTGGCCGCCATCGAAATGGTGTTCAGCTTTACCGCGTCATCCGTAAATCCATACTGCCCTTTTACTTCCTCTAGGACTTTTTTCAGCCTGGCGCGCTCGTCAAACCGGACATAAAACCGTCCGCCGCAAGTCTCGTGATTGGCGTTTGCGATAGCGCGAAATGTCTGGATATTCATAAATATGCCCACCTGATCCTCTTTTAACAGCAGAGCGGTTGCCTCTCCGCCGTTGGATCCCACGTATTTCCCGTCGCCGGTAATCCGAAAACCGGATACGACAAAATCGTAATTGCCGGCCGGCGTGTTCAAAGTAATCGCGTCTCCTTCTTTCACGCCCAGAAGCTTTCGGGCGTTTTCCGTAAGGACTGCCTGATTTTCACCGGCCACCTGGGAGCCTTCGGAAAAATAGTGCATAATGTCTGTAATAAAGGGCTGTTCAACGCCGCACAGGGCCGTCGGGGCGCCCTGGATGAAATATTTTTTATCCATTGTCAAATTCAGGTCTTCATCCAGATTCAAAACGCTGTACCAGGAAGTCACGGCCACATCCGAACGTGCGGCAATCTGCCGGGCCTGCTCGTCCTGGGCGCCGTTTAGCCAGATATGCCAGTTGCCTGCCACATCAATGGAATTATCCATCTCCATGTTAATCATCGCTTCGGTCAGCGAAAAAATAGCGGTTACAAGAAAGACCGCAAGGGCAATGCAAATCAGCGTCATTTTGCTCTGTTTTCGGCGGACGCGGGCGGAAATCGGGATCAGACTTAGATAGCTTCTCATTGAAAACACCTCCCAAAATCCGACAAAACGCCATCCGACACCTGCAGCACCCGATCCGCAGAATGGGCGATGCTCCGGTTATGGGTAATCATCACGATGGTCTGGGCATATTTTCTGGACGTTTCCTTTAACAGCGCAATCACCTCGCGGCTGTTCTGGGAATCCAGATTTCCCGTAGGTTCGTCGGCCAGAACCAAGGACGGCCGCGTAAAAAGGGCCCGTCCGATGGCCACCCTCTGCTGCTGTCCGCCGGATAACTGGCTGGGCAGATGACTGCGCCGCGCCTTCAAATCCAGCACGGACAGTAGTTCTTCCAGATAATTTTTATCCGGCTTCTGATAATCCAGCAGCATGGGGAAAATAATATTCTGCTCTACCGTCAGCTCCGGAATCAGGTTAAATGCCTGGAAAATAAACCCGATATTCCTGCGGCGAAAAATGGTCAGCTCCTTGTCCTTCATCTGGAAAATGTCCTTGCCGTCGATGAGCACCTTGCCGGACGTGGGCACGTCCAACGCGCCCAGCATATTCAAAAGCGTGCTTTTTCCGGAACCGGACTCTCCCACCACCGCCACAAACTCTCCCTTTGGCACGGTAAAACTCACGTCCTGCAAAGCCTTTACTGTGGCTTCGCCGCTGCCATAGGTCTTGTAAATGGATTTCACCTCTAATAAGTTCATCGTTTTCTCAACCTCTCTTTATTTTTTTACCAGGCAAGCGCCTGTTGCCTGTTATTCTTTACAACAGAAAGAATACCGCACGAACCTTACAGCGGGATGAATTTTTCCCTACAATTTTGTAGGAATCCGGCAATAATTCAAGCCGGAGCAAGCTGTTTTGCTTCCAGCTTCACTCCGGCTTTTCATTTTTTTCATATTTTTTGCATAATTCCGGCATATGCGGCAATACTATAATTATTCATTGGAATCCCCTCCAATGAATAAAAAATACTTTTTATCCTCCCCTTGACGAGGCTGCCATACAGGATCAAACAGGCGGCCTCACATTACATAATGCTGAGTCAGAGAGTCGGTCATCTCCTTCACCGTCTTTTGGGTGACGGGATGGCGCAGATAGGGCGCAATCTCCCCCAGAGGAATCAAAACGAAGTCTCTTTTTTCCATCTCTATATGGGGAATCTGCAGATTTTCCTCGTCCACAATTTCCCGATCATAAAAAATAATGTCCAGATCCAGCGTGCGCGGCCCCCAGTGGATTTTGCGTTCCCGCCCGGCTTCTTTCTCGATGGCCTGCAGCGCGGACAGAAGCTCCTGGGGCGTAAAAAGGGTACGGATTTTGGCGCAGCCGTTTAAGAAATCCTCCTGCTCCACGCCTCCATATGGAGCCGTGCGAAGGAAGGAAGACGCCTTCTCCACCTGACAGCCCTTGATTTTTCCGATGCTGTTAAGGGCCGTTTTCAGATACCGCTCCCGGTCGCCCATGTTGGAACCCAGCGCGATGTAGGCGGTGTGCCACTGACGCTGCACTGCCACGGAAACCGTCTCCAGATGAAGACCCACCGGCGCCCAAGGTTTTTCTATTTCCAGATCCACTTTGAAAAGCCCGGGAATCTCCAGCAGCATTTTTTCCGCCAGCGTTTCCACCGCACGTTCCAGCAGAGAAAACGTGTGGCTCTCCAGATATTCCTTCATCATATGGCTGACCTCGCCGTAATGAATGGACTTGGTTAGATCGTCGGTCTTTCCCGCTTCCCGGATATCCGTGTGCAAAACGGCGGAAATCACAAACTTCTGCCCCAGCGCGTTTTCCTCGGGAAATACGCCGTGCTTGGCAAAAAACTCCAGCTTCTTAATGTAAATTCTGTCCATTTTTTACCTTCCCATAATCGCTTCCGTCATCTGTATCGCCCGCTTATTCTCCTGAATCTGGTGCACCCGGATAAAGCTGCAGTGGTTCATTACGCCGATGACCGTGGTGGCCAGCGTTCCTTCCAGCCGCTCCCCGGTGGGCAGATCCAGCGCGTTTCCAATGACGGATTTGTTGGAGGTTCCCAGCAAAATGGGATAACCGTACTGGTGCATCTGGGAAATTTCCCGGATAACCTCCAGATTCATCTCATAGGTTTTCCCAAATCCCACGCCCGGGTCCAAAATAATCTTGTCTTCAGCGATTCCCGCGTCCTCGGCGATTTTCACCGATTCGCCCAGATCCGTCAGGAAATCTTTCATAAAATCCGCGTACTCTGCCTTTTCGCGGTTGTGCATCAGGCAGCAGGCGACTTTTGCGTCGGCGACAGCCTTCGCCATGTCCGGGTCGTATTTCAGTCCCCAGATGTCGTTGACCAGATCCGCTCCCGCCGCTATGGCCGCTCTCGCCACTTTGCTCTTATAGGTGTCCACGGATATGGGAACGTCAAACCGGCTGCGCACCGCTTCAATCACCGGCGTCACCCGGTCAGTCTCCTCCTGATCCGAAATCTGCACATGGCCCGGCCGGGTGGACTCGCCGCCCACGTCGATGATGTCCGCGCCCTGCCGGATCATCTCCTCCGTGTGCGCCAGCGCTCTATCCAGCGAATTCCATTTGCCGCCGTCGGAAAAGGAATCCGGCGTCACATTCAAGATGCCCATAATGTAACATTTCTGTTTTGTGTCAAATGTTTTATTTCCGATTATCATAAAACCTACCTCAGTCCCGTATTTCCATGTTCATTTCTTCGTCCGGCCAGTGGCAGTCTTCCCGCGCGGCGCAGTCGAAGCAGTTCCGGGATGCCTTGTCTGCCCAGTAAAGAAGCTTTCCCAAAACATCGGCATTTTCCCCGCCATGGTCGCTTCGATGGCTCAGGATCGCCTGCCGGATCTGCGCCTGCTCCGCCTCGGAATAGGAACAGTCGGGTAAAATCTCATCCGCCAGATCCGCGCTTGCCACTTCGTGGGGTGTGCCGTCCGCATACTGCCGATGCCGTCCGATGTCATGTAAAAGAGCAGCAGCGTAGATCATGTCCTTTTTCACATCCAAGCCTCTTTCCAGGCTGCGGATGTAAGCCAGACGCGCCACGTCCAGAAAATGCTCGATGGTATGGCGGCAAAACTCCCGTTCCCGCTCCCAGACCTTAATCTGTGCAAGTGCATTCTGATACCTTGCGTGAAATAAAATTTGATTTATGCGGTTCAACCTTTTACCATCTCCAAAACCATTCTCTGCATCTCTAAATTGTCTTTCAGCGTTCCCCGGGTCACGCAGCTTACGGTTTTGCTGCCAGGTTTTTTAATGCCCCGCATGGTCATACACATATGCTCCGCTTCCACCAGCACCATCACACCCTGGGGATGCAGGTGTTCCCAGAGGGCATCCGCAATTTGCCCGGTCAGCTTCTCCTGAATCTGGGCCCGGCGGGCGTAAACCTCCACCGTTCTGGCCAGCTTGCTTAACCCCACCACTTTTCCGTTTGGCACATATGCAATGTGCACCTTTCCGTAAAACGGAAGCAGATGGTGTTCACAGGTGGAATAAAATGTGATGTCCTTTTCCAACACCAGCTCATTGTCGTCTGCCGTAAACTGTTTGGCCAAATGCACGCCTGCGTCCTGATCCAGTCCTCCGTAAATCTCCTGACACATACGGGCGACGCGGTCGGGCGTCTCCCTCAATCCTTCCCGGTTGGGGTCTTCTCCGATTCCCTCTAAAAACAGACGCACACTCTCTTCAATCTTCTGCTTGTCCAGCATGATAATATACTCCTTTCCGTATATTACATATTTGGAGAATGCTTTTTACACTGAAAAATGGAAAAAACATCTCCATCATGTGAAGAACATATGTCGAAAATATTCCCTACACAATAAGAGATGTCTGACTCTATTGCTGCAACGGGTGCGATTCCCATACCGCAAGTTCAAGTTAAGTGATAAACTCTTCGTTTCAACGGCAACTCCCTATCCGCCGAACACTTCACGCATGGAAATCTATTTTGCATATTATTCATTATCATTATAGTATATTGCGCACTTAAAAATTGCTTTCTGCATAATCATTATGTAAAAAACTACGAAAACCGCAAGCTGCAGATTGCGGGAATGAATCTTCAAACGCGCTTTAGCGCAATTATATCATATATACGTAAAATAACAAGTATATCTTTTAAATTTTATGCATATTATTTAGAAGGAATTTTCCGTCTGTACCCTGCCGTGTAAACGAACGCTTTCCGATCCAAAACCCCCTTCAGTAAAGCCTCCGGCTGCCCGATGGCCTGGGCTGAGGAAGCGCGCAATAAATACTTGCCCTCGAACCGTTTCAGATCCAGCGGAATGTCCGAGGCCACGATAATTCCGTCGCAGGTGCGGATTTCTTTCTGAGTCAGCGGATTGCGAACCGCGCCGGTGCCGTTTGTTTCTACTTTGAAGGAAATTCCCATCTGGGAGGCTTTTCTGCGCAGGCTCTCCGATGCCATGCATGTGTCAACAAGGCCCGTGCGGCAGTCTGTGACCGCCAGTATGCGCGCGCCTTCAAACGTGCGGATTTCCTTTTTGCCTTCCTGCGCGGCTTCCCGCTCCTCGGCTTCTTCAAATATGCGCAGAAATTCCGCCGCCGTAACTGCGTGGCGCAAAGCCCCGGTAAACTTTTCTTGCAGCAGATAAGAGGAAATCCGACTGAGCATGTGCAGATGCATATCGCCGCCGTCGTCCGGCGCCACAATCATAAACAGCAGATCCACCAGTCTTCCGTCGATGGACTGAAAATCGGTTCCTCCCGGCACCACCATAGCGCTCAAAACCAGGTCTTTCACTCCCGCGCTCTTTCCATGGGGAATGCCGATGCCATCCCCCACGCCGGTGCTTCCCTGCGCCTCCCGCTCAAAAACCGCCGCTGTCAGCGCCTTCTGATCCAGAATCTTGCCGCTTCTGACCACCAGCTCCATCAGGCGGCCGATCACTTCCGCCTTGCTTCCGGGCTTTCCATGCAGTTCAATGCATTGCGGATACAATAAATCCGTTAATCTCATATCCCATCCTCCAAAAGCGCTTTTCCAATACAAAATGCAGGATTGCTTTCCATAGAAAACAACCCTGCCAAAAGAATTTCCTACTGTATGCGTCCGCTTTATAAATTTTCTACTACGAATTTACGAATCTTCTCCACTTCTTCGTCTTGCACATCGTTTTCAAAAGAAATCGTGATACAGTCTCCTTTATGTACGTCCAACGACACCAGCGCCAGCAGTTTATCCGCACTCACCACTTTGTCGCCTCTGGAAACCGTCACTGCAGAATCTAGGCTTTTTACCATTTGTACAAATTCGCTGGCCGGTTTCGCATGAAGGCCCAATTTGTTCTGTAGAATGTGCTGAAATTCTTTCATACTATACCCTCCTTGGCTTTGTTTATACTATAATTTTCTGCTAATTGAAAACTTACTATTAATATATTCCAAAAAATTGTTTTATTTACCAGTCTTTCCTAATCTGTTGGAATATTCCAAACTCTTTTAAAGCAGCGATGGAAGCTTCGCAGTATTCCCGTGCGGAATTTTCCAAAACGGCGTCCGCCTGCGGCATTTTTTCCTGGATGAAGCCCAGAATCTCTTTCCAGGGCAGCGTCCCCTGCCCCATCCCCAGGTGTTCGTCCCGCACGCCGTGGTTGTCGTGCAGATGGAGATGGCGGATGTGCGGACGCAGACGCTTCAGCCATTCCAGAACCGGATAATCAGTGAAACAGTGAGCGTGCCCCACATCCAGGCAAAGCCCGAACGCCGGATGCTTTACGTTCCGGGCGATTTCAAGCAACGGTTCGTATTCCGGATCGAACACGTTTTCTATACAGATCGTAATCTCTGTCCCCTTATCGCGCATGAAGCCGTCCCAAAACGCAATCATGCGCTCCGCCCAACCCTCCAGATAGCTGATCATGGGCACAAAACAGGTGTGAAAGACGATCTTTCTGGCGCCCAGCTCCCAGGCCGCCTGGTACGTCTGGGCAAACCGTTCCCGGGTCGCCTGCGCCACCATGCTGTCCCAGCTGACCGGATTCAGGTCCAAAAACGGGCCGTGCGCCGTCAGAGGCCCTTCCCATTCCATGGCTTTTAACCGCTCCTTATAGGCGGCCGCCTTTGCCCGCCAGTCATCCAGACAGTAGCCGATGGAAAATTCAATGGCTTCCAGACCTAGGCCATGTTCTTTCAGCAGGGCCGCCGTATCGTCATCCGGCATTAAATGTGATAAATATAACAAATAAAACTCCTTCTTATCCTTTCGCGGGATACAATATTTCAGTGATTTCCTCCAAATTTATGAAAAATTATAACATTTCATTCTACATGTGTCAACTTTTTTCGAGTTCATTCCACGACAAACGCATGAATGAATTATTTTAGGTTTTCAAACACGCTCTAACATAAAAATCGCCGCGGTTGACAACCCGCTTTCTTCCGTCTAAAATAAATAAAAAAAGGAGTCACCTATGAAAAAAGCCAAACGAATCCTGGCCTTTCTTGGCGCGCTGCTTCTGCTGGGGCTTTATGCCCTTGCGTTTGTCACCGCCCTGCTGGACAGCCCCCAAGCGGGCGACTGGTTCAAGGCGTCCATCGCCTGCACTTTTATCATACCGGTTTTCATTTACGCCTGCATTCTGGTATACCGGTGGCTGAAAAAATAAATCAGGGAGGATACAGCTGATGCGCGAAGAACGGAAAATAGAAACAATTATATTCGATGTGGGTCGGGTGCTTGTGGATTTTGACTGGGAAAATTATTTAGACGGGTTCGGATTCCCGAAAGCGGTTCGGGACGCAGTGGTCGCGGCCATGTTTTTAAGCCCCCAGTGGGACGAGATGGACAAGGGCCTTCTCGCGGACGAAGAATACCTGGAGCGGTTCATCCAAAACGCGCCGTCCTGCCAGCGGGAAATCCGCCAGGTCTATGCAAGCGCCAAAAACTGTATACACTCCCGGGACTACGCCGTGCCTTTCGTCCGCCGTTTCCGGGAAAAAGGCTATCGCACGTATATCCTTTCCAATTATTCCCGGTATCTTTTTCACGAGACGAAATGTAAGATGCCTTTCCGGGAATATATGGACGGAGAAATCTTCTCCTTTCAGACAGGACAGATCAAGCCGCAGCCGGGAATTTACCAGGCCCTTTTGGACAAATACGACATCCGCCCGGACCGTGCGCTGTTTCTGGACGACCGTCCGGAAAATCTGGAAGGGGCGGCGGCTTTTGGCATCCATACGCTTTTATTCGACGCCTATGAAAAAGCTCTGGATGACCTGCGCAGGATGAATATCTTGTAATTGCAAACATGCGCCATCCCCAAACAAAGGATGGCGCAATGCAATTTATTATCTGTATATAATGTCGTCCCGGCCCGGTCCGTTGGATACCATGGTGATGGGAAAACCGATTTTTTCTTCCACAAATTCAATGTATTTGCGGCAGTTCTCCGGCAAGTCTTCGTATTTGCGGATGCCCTGGATATCGCATTTCCACCCGGGCAGCGTTTCCAAAACCGGCTTCGCTTTCTCAAGCTTTGCGGTCACGGGGAAGTCCGTTGTAATCTCTCCGTCAATCTCGTATGCGGTGCACACCGGAATCTCATCCAGATATCCCAGCACGTCCAGCACCGTGAAGGCCACATCCGTGGTTCCCTGCACGCGGCAGCCGTATTTGCTGGCTACTGCGTCAAACCATCCCATCCGGCGGGGTCTGCCTGTGGTCGCGCCGTATTCGCCGCCGTCGCCGCCTCTGCGGCGCAGCTCGTCTGCTTCCTCTCCGAAAATTTCCGACACAAACGCGCCCGCGCCTACCGCACTGGAGTAAGCCTTCACCACGGTGATAATTTTTTTAATCTCATAGGGCGGTAAACCGGCGCCGATAGCTCCGTAGCCGGCCAGCGTGGAGGAAGACGTCACCATAGGATAGATGCCATGGTCCGGATCTTTTAAGGAACCCAGCTGGCCTTCCAGAAGGATTTCCCTGCCCTCTTTTAAAGCCTGGGCCAGATAGGCGGATACGTCACACACGTAAGGCTCCGCCATCCGCTTATATTCCATCAGCTCCCTGTAAATCTCTTCCGGTTTTAACAGCGGTTTATGGTAGAGATGCTCGATCAGGATATTCTTGACCTCACAGACGCGGTTAATCTTATCCATCAACGCGTCTTTACCGGCAAACAGCTCGCTGACCTGGAAACCGATTTTCGCATATTTATCTGAATAAAACGGGGCAATGCCGGATTTTGTGGAACCGAAGGATTTTCCCGCCAACCGCTCTTCTTCGTAGGCGTCCAGCAGGATGTGATAAGGCATCACCATCTGGGCGCGGTCGGAAATAAGAATTCTGGGCTTCGGAACCCCGCGCTCTACGATCTCCTGGAGCTCCTTAAACAGAACAGGAATGTTCAGAGCCACGCCATTTCCCAGAATGCTGGTGGTGTGATTATAAAATACGCCGGAAGGCAGCGTATGCAGGGCAAACTTTCCATAGTCATTTACAATGGTATGACCTGCATTGGCTCCACCCTGGAATCTGATGATGATATCAGACTCTTTTGCCAGCATATCGGTAATCTTTCCTTTCCCTTCATCTCCCCAGTTTGCTCCCACAATTGCTTTTACCATTTTACTAGTACCTCCCGAACTTCATAATTTACAGTATTGGCCGCCGCGCAAAATCCCCCCTGCGGCAACCCCGGTCTATTATAGTATATTATGGTTCGTTTTTCAATGATTTCTAATATTCTTTTTGGAGCCGCTGCAAGGATGCCAGCTTCTCCTTCTTATAGACATCGAATCGCTCCTCTTCGATGGCTGTTCGTATTTCTTCCATCAGATGATTGTAAAAATAAAGGTTGTGGAGCACGCACAGCCGCATCCCCAGCATTTCCTTGGCTTTCAGGAGATGGCGGATGTACGCCCGGCTGTAATGGCGGCAGGCGGGGCAGCCGCAGCCTTCCTCGATGGGACGGTCGTCCACGCTGTACTGGGCGTTAAATAAATTCCGCTTGCCCATGGCGGTGTACACATGCCCATGCCGCCCGTTCCGGCTGGGGTATACGCAGTCAAAAAAATCCACACCCCGATCCACCGCCTCCAAAATATTGGAAGGCGTTCCCACGCCCATCAGATACGTGGGCTTGTCCTGGGGCAGATGAGGAACCACCGCATCTAAAATCCGGTACATATCTTCATGGGATTCCCCCACCGACAGCCCGCCCACCGCATAGCCGTCCAGATTCATCCGGGAAATCTCCTGGGCGTGGGCAATCCGGATGTCTTCGTAGATAGCTCCCTGGTTGATTCCAAACAGAAGCTGCCGTCGGTTCAGGGTATTTATTTGCTGGTTCAGGCGTGCCATTTCGTCCTTGCACCGCACCAGCCACCGGGTGGTTCGCGCCACCGAAGCCTGCACGTAATCCCGCTGGGCCACCCCGGAAGGGCACTCGTCAAAAGCCATGGCGATGGTGGAAGCCAGATTGGACTGAATTTGCATACTCTCTTCCGGCCCCATGAAAATCCGCCGTCCGTCGATATGGGACTGGAAATACACGCCCTCTTCCTTAATCCGCCGCAGGCTGGCCAGGGAAAACACCTGAAATCCCCCGGAATCCGTAAGGATGGGCCGGTCCCATGCCATGAATTTATGCAGACCGCCCATCTGCCGGATCAGCTCGTCCCCCGGACGCACATGCAGATGGTACGTGTTGGAAAGCTGCACCTGCGTGCCAATCTCTTTCAGGTCCTGGGTGGACACGGCGCCCTTAATGGCCGCGGCCGTCCCCACATTCATAAACACCGGCGTTTCAATGGTCCCATGGACAGTCTCAAGGCTGGCCCGCTTGGCCCTCCCCTGGATTTTCTTTATTTTATACATAAAACGGCCCTCCTTAATAAGGACAGTATATATCCTCCGCCGCTTTTTTTCAACCCGAAATCTTCCAGGGGCCTTTCCGGTAAAAATAAACAGACAGCGCCATGGCAATGGTCCAGCCAATGGGCCACGCGCACCAGATGCCTATATAACCCAGCCGCCCCGCCAGAATCTTGGCCAGCGCCACCCGCAAAAATAAATCGGTAAACGTAGCCGCCATAAAATGTTTCATCCGCCCGGTTCCCCGCAAAATCCCGTCAGCGACCAGCTTCACCGACACTGCGAAATAAAATGGCGACACGATGTACAGAAATTCCACGCCGGAGGCCAGCGCCAGCTTGGAAGGGTCATGGATGAAAAAAGTCACCAGAATCCTGGCCCCGGCAAGGTACAGGAGGGCCAGCGGCGCACAGAGCGTCCAAATCATCTTTACACCCGCCCGAAATCCATCTTTTATGCGGGGCAATTTACCAGCCCCCATATTCTGCGCCGTATAATTAGACATGCCGTTTCCCAGCGTGGTAAAAGACGTGATCACCAGATTATTCAGCTTAATGGCCGCGGAATACCCGGCAGTCACACCCACGCCGCAGTCATTGATCACGCTTTGTATAATGATATTTCCTATGGAAATAAAGCTTTGCTGCAAAATACTTGGCACGGCGATAACCGCGATTTTTTTTAACGCGCCCATAGAAAATAAGGAAACCTTTCCCTGGACAAAAATGGCCGACAACCGCTTTAAGACGACGGTCAGCGCCAGCGCGCAGCTTACGCCCTGGCACAGAAACGTGGCCCAGGCCACCCCCGAAACGCCCATGTGAAAGCCGGCCACAAACAAAATATCCGCCAACACATTAGCCGTGGAAGAAGCCGCCAGAAAAACAAACGGCGTTTTCGAGTCGCCCAGCGCCGAAAAAATCCCTGTGGCGATGTTGTAAAAGAACAAAAACGGAAGCCCCAGAATATAAATGTTCAGATACAGCCGGGAGTCCGCCCAGATTTCCTCAGGCGTGTGAATCAGCCCCAGAAGCGTCGGACAGGTGAGCAAGCCGAACAGCATTAGGGCGGCGCACAAAGCCCCGCTGGCAAGCAGCGTCGTATATACGGCCGTTTTCAGTTCGTTATGCTTTTTTGCCCCAAACAGCTGGGAAACGGACACCGAACAGCCAATGTTGCACCCGAACGCAAAGGCAATGAAAATCAGCGTAATCTCATAACTGTTTCCCACCGCCGCCAGCGCGTTTTCCCCGATAAACTTGCCCGCCACCAGACTGTCCGCGATGTTATAAAGCTGCTGGAAAATAATGCTGCCAAACAGCGGCAGACAAAATTTCCACAGCACGGTTTCCGGTTTTCCCACCGTCAGATCTTTATTCAATTCTTTGTTCACTTTGGTCATCCCTCCAGATCCCCATTGATTTTTCACTCTGGAAGCATTATACTCTTATTTTGGAAATATGGAAAATATATATTTGATATGTTTTTTCTATAAATTTGATATGATAGGAGCGCTCTATGCATATAAATTACGAATACTATCGAATCTTCTATTACGCTGCAAAGTTCAAAAACCTGACCCAGGCTGCCCAGGCTTTGTCCAACAGCCAGCCCAATGTCTCACGAACCATCCGGCTTCTGGAGAGCCAGCTGGGATGCCGCCTGTTTATCCGTTCCAACCGCGGCCTTTCCCTGACGCCGGAGGGGGAACGGCTCTACGTCCATGTGAAAGCCGCCGTGGATCGGATTCAGTTCGCAGAAGACGAAATCGCCAAATCCGCCAGCATGCAGGACGGCTGCGTGACCATCGGCGCCAGCGAGACGGCGCTGCGCATGCTTGTGCTGCCGGCCCTGTGTCATTTTAAGAAAAACCACCCCAAAATCCGCATCCGCATCCGAAACCACTTAACCGCCCAGGCCGTAGCTTCCGCCCAAAACAAAGAAGTGGACTTCACCGTGGCCGTAACTCCGCCCGAGGTGGAAAAACCCCTGATCTGCCATCCAATCGTCCGTTTCCGGGACATTCTAATCGGCGGCCCCTCCTACGGCGCTTTCCAAGGGAAAACCTTTCCGCTCAAAGACCTGGCCGCCCATCCGCTCATATGCCTGCCAGAAAACACCCGGACCTTTCAGTTTTATGAAAATTTCTACCTGCGCCATGGGCTGCCGTTCATGCCGGACCTGTATGCCGCCACCACGGATCAGATCCTCCCCATGATCAAAAACGACCTGGGAATCGGCTACCTGCCGAAGATATACGCTGAAGACGCCCTGGAAAAGAAAGAGGCGTACCCGCTGTCTCTGGCGGAGGAGATCCCCGCCAGGGAAATCTGTCTTATCGAAAACGAGGAATATCCCTTAAGCATTGCCGCCAGGGAATTGAAAAGCCTTCTCTTTGCGTCTCAGAAAAACTGAAAAAAATCCAGCAGCCCTTCCAGCAAAAACACGGCCACACACGCCGCCGTAGACACATGAAACAGACTCTTGCCCCGATATGCCAAAACAGCCGCCGTCACCAGCGCCGCCGCGCCGGAAATCACCGATTCAGTGGCTGTGAGAATGGCCGGGAAAATCATGACAGAGAGTGTCACATAGGGCACATAATACAGAAATGATTTTATATATGTATTTTTAATTTCCTTTCGGATCAGGGTCAACGGCAGCATGCGGATCAGATATGTCACGCCCGCCATCACCAAAATATACAGATAAACGGATTGATTCACTGCGCTTGCCCTCCTTCCTGTTCTTCTTTTATCGGAAACAAAAACGCAGCCGCTCCTGCGATAGCCACGGTCAGGATAATCACCTTAAAGCCGGAAGATACCCTGCTTAGTCCGGGAATCATGGAAAACAAAAAACTGGCCGCCATGGACGCAGCCACCACCCCGGCCAAAACCCGGCTGCCCCTGGCCGGCGGTATGACGATCGCCAGGAACATTCCATAGAGGGCCACGCTCAGCGCGCTCAAAAGCCGGGCCGGAAGCAGATCCCCGGAAATGGCGCCCAGAAGCGTCCCCAGCGTCCAGCCCGGCACAGCCACGCAGATCAGACCATAGGCATAGTAAGGGCTTAAATACCCTTCCCGGCAGGCCGACACTCCGAAGACCTCATCGGTGACTCCATAGGAGATCAAAAATCGGTGAAAAAAAGGCATTTTCGGGTCCATTTTCTGGGAAAGGGAACAGGACATCAGGCAGTACCGCAGGTTGATGATAAACTGCACCGCCGCCATTTCCACAAAAGGGGCCCCATGCTCAATCACGCCCAGCGCCGCAAACTGCCCCGCACTGGTCAGATTGGTCAGGGACATAATCACCGCCGCCAGCGTGTGAATCCCCGCCTGCTTCGCCATAATGCCAAACGTAAAAGAAACGGCCAGATAGCCAAGGCCGATGGGCACGCCATGTTTCAGGCCAAATCGAAATTGCTGTATCTTAGGATTCATAATCTCTCTCCTATCCTCGCGTCAAATGTCAGCTTGTCCATTATAACAGGAATTTTGGGATTTGTCATTAAATTTGACTTTTGCGATCCTAAAAACTGACGGACAAAGGCTGCGCTGGGGCGCCGGACTGGATGATAGAAATCGTTTCGCCCGGCAATCCCGGCCACGATTATATATGCAAACTGAATCTATACGCGGATTTCGGCGTGCGGGAATATTGGACTTGTGGATTGATTTCAAAGAACTGCATCTATAATATATGATAATAAGGGCAAATATCTTCGTAATGTCCGTCCTTCATCCGAAATCCCCCTGGAATCGTTCCCAGCTGGACGAAGCCCAAGCGTTCGTAGAGATGCCGAGCGCGGACGTTGGAGGCCACCACCGCGTTAAACTGTAATACCGAAAATCCATGGACTCGCCCCTGCTTTAGGCAGTCCAAAACCAGCTTTTCGCCGATGTGCAGTCCCTGGCTCTCCCCGCTCACCGCAAAACTGGCATTTGAGATATGGCCGCACCGGCCCACGTTGTTGGGATGCAGGATGTACAGTCCATGGATAACGCCCGTGCCCTGTTCCTCGGCGACGGCGCTGTAGGTCTGCTGGCCGAAGAACTCTTTTCCTGTCTGCGCGTCCAGAAGATCCTCCTGGGGAAACGCAATCCCCTCCTCCACCACTTCATTCCAGATCTCAATCATCCAGGGCAAATCTTTTTCCTGGTACTTTCTAACTGTGATTTCCATGTATTTCTCTCCAATCGTATTTATTTCCATTCCAATTTAACGCCTTTGGCGGTATTTTTCAATCCCCAATTTAAAAAGAAGCAGGCCTGTATCAGACCTGCCCTTTGGCTTTTTTGAAAAAATCATATACCGAAAGTTTGATCAAGCAGGGATTTAAAATCATTATAGTTTCCGGCGAGTTCCTTAATCTCTTGCCGCTCATTCACGAATATGTATCCCTTCTTCAGCTGCGTTTCCAGGACATTGGCCCATTCCCGATGATAGATAACGTCAAAAGAGCGGAGAAAATAACTGAGTTCACAAGCAATTTGTTGGGAGATCGGAACGACCTTTGAATTCTTACAGAGTTCTGATGACGTTACCTTTTCAACAAATATGCCGATCCTTTGATTCATTTCATCAACAAGCGGATCAAGCTTACTGCTGTTATTTTCCAAATGGATATCTTTGTTTACCTCCTCTGCATTTGTAAAACAAATTTCTGCCTTTTCATTAAATAAAAGCTTGGTGATCCCGGTCGTTTCATTCAGCTTAAACTGATGGACGGACAAGAAAACATCTTTGAATAGCTCAAAATCTTTCTTTTCCCCAAACAGCCTTTTTGCCATATCAGGAAAAAATGTATCGCTGCTGGGCGCCGGGCATTTTGTCCTGTCAAATTCAAACTTCTCAAGAAAGAGCTCCGCCAATTCTTTTTTAAAACCTTTTTCAATTTCGGAGAGTTCTTCTGATTCTCTGTTTCCAATATTTCTTACAATATGCTGCAGTTCCCCAAGCGCACAACTGCGCCTGGAATCCGGTTCGGATATATGCGCTAATGAGTTACAGATCGAAGCAGTGGTTATTTGCGCTTTTTCATGTTTTTCCTGTGCATCTTTTTGCTGGGCATCGCTTACCTGCGTATCTTTTGGCATCTTGAACATAAGCGCACTGCCTGCCGCATGATGTTCCTGTTTATTCTCTGTCTTATTTTCTATCAGACGCTCTACTCTTTTTAAACTTTCCTCTAAAAAAGTCTGTCTGCCCTTCTCATTGCCGTTTTCATCATTTCCCCTATATTTCTTTTTTAATTCATCTATACTTTTTATAAAATTGCTGAATATATCCTTGAACTTGCTTTGGATGATGTCTTCCAGCGCCGGAACCTGTATTTCCAAAATCTTTTCCTGCGCCTCAGTCAAAAGCCGATTGGCCGCCGCCATTTTTTCTCTTGCATTTTTCTCGAATCTCTGATCAAGTTCTTCTAAATGTTCGGAAATGGAATTTAATAATGGAGTAATGCATTTATCGCGCACTTTCTCTGAATCAGTCACATTGATAATTTCTTTAAAAACTACATTTTTTGACATGTCTGGCGCTTTTTTTTCAAATTCTATTGAAAATCGCTCGCATTCCGCTGTATTAGTTCCGTCATCATTTATAAGCACCGCCATCCACCACTTCGTATGATCTTCTTGATAGCGGGGATACAGTTGACGATTTAAAATATCATATGTTCTATCATCAATCATCCCGCCTTTTCCGCACTGCGGTCTAAAAAAATATAATACTGCGTCACTTTCTTTGTCAATTGACTCATACATCTTCTCTGTTGTTCCAACAGCCGTATCTCCCAGACCCACTGTATCAATCAAACGGATCTGACTCACATCTGTTACAGGAAAATGCGTATAAATCACAACCCTTTTTACTGCTATATAACGATACAAAAGAGTTGCGTCAGTTCCTTTTAGTTCCTTATCATACCCCCCATCATGTTTGGCCACATATTTCTGGAGTTCAGATGGATCTGTGCAAATAAAATTTTTTTCGTTTGATTCATCGTTTGTGAGTTTGTATGTATTCATTTTATCGAAATCCTGTTGCGTTAAGTTTATAAACGGAACCCATTCTTTATAGTTTGTCACATACATCTCAATAAAGTCAGTGATATTCCCCTTTTCGTAAATCCCTGATAAATTCTTTTCTAACTGCGCTGATGAAAGAGCTGTTACATCTGTCAGGGAATTTATCTGAACTTTGTCTCCTGTGATCCGGCCAAGCTTATCATTTATTTCAGCTATGATTTCTTTTTCTGTTTTAAATGTAAGGACGCCTTTTACTTTATATTCTTCTATCTTGGCGCTGTTTTCGATGATAGAGCTTACGCCTGTACAAAAACTCCCGTCGAAAGATGGGATGCATTTACTGTTTGGCTCATCCTTTAATCCACTGACTATTTGCAGAAATTTACTTTTGCCTGCCCTTGAATCTCCTATAACAGAAATATTGACGGATTGTCTTTCGAATCGGCTAATCAGGCGATCAAATTCCCGAATCGCCTTTTCATAAGCCTCAATCATTTTGCGCAACAGTTCTGGTTCCTGAAGTAATCTTTTTAGCCCCTGGTTGCATTCAAAAAAACGATCGAAATTTGTATCTTTTAAATATATAGCGGCTTTTTCCTGTATCTGATATAGATTCTTTCTTATGTCATCCAGTTTCTTTCTCTTTTCTTTTAGCTCCTTAACTCGTTCGTTCCTAACCTCAATGATGTTTGCGATCAGATTTTTTAATGGCATCTCTCATCCTCCTTTTTTCAGTTGCGCTTTAGATATCTCCCGGCTCATACTTTTGAAATTTTCCGTTTTTTAAATCCAGAACGCCATAATTCCGGAGCACATCTGTCTCTGCTGATTCAATCAAAAGTTCCAGTTCAGTCTCCGAAACAGCACGGAAAAAACACTTGGCGCCAGGCATAGCTTCTGGTATCTTTCGCGAATATTCCATGGCATTACAATCGCCTATCGTGGCTCCATCCAAAAGTGATGGGGAAGCGTCCGTATACCAAAAATGCAGATACCCATCCTCCGATAACTCAAAAGGCGCCCGATCTTCACTGGCAAGATTCTGGTCTTTTTTCTTACAAAGCTTAAAACCGTCTGGCTTTCTCACAGGATAAAACATATTCTCATTTTTATCAACGTCATATCGGCTGTCTCCCAATGTGTATTTAAAAATAAATTCGGGAAAAGATTTGGAAATTTTTATGAAATTTGAGCCAGGACAGGATAGCAGTAAACCATACGCAACGCCTGTTTTGGCATTTGGAATTTCCCTTTCTGAGCGGCCTTGGATTTTTTGCCCCTTCTCTTTCGCGCCCTCTGTTGATAACGGTTCATAAAGATCACAATTTTCCTGCAGGTATGAATTGCCCGCTATACATTCCTGAAAGATCTCAGTCACCATGTGTGAGCGGCTTCCATTTCCCGCTAAAAAAATAACATTTTTAGCGTCTTTCTCATACCATCCTGTCCCAGACAAAGTTTCATCCATCATACGGAAAAAATCCTCTATTGTTTTTTTCAGCCTTTCACGGAAAAAGTTCTTTAGATATTCCACTTCTGCAAAAATTGTTACTTCCTTCGACGAAGCCGGATTCTGCGGTTGTTCATTCTGGCCCGCCATAACTTTGATATAACACTGTTCACCATTATCCTTATACGCTTCAAAGTAACATAGCTGTCCATTGCTTTCTTTAAAATTGGCAATCCATAATTCCCTGAGTTTGTCGATCATATTAAGGGTGTTCAGACTTGCCCGCCCTGAATCTGAAGTGTAACGCGTATCCCGGAGATTTTTGGGATATTGCGGCGGATATTTATATTTTAGTCCATGCGCGATCAGGATGTCTTTGTTCGCTGAAAAAACCTCATACGCCAGCTCTTCCAAAATATTTTCACAGCCCAGCCTGGGATTTCCGCCATTCGCGAACTCTTCATATTGATATGGGGGATTGCCGCTTGACAAACCGCCAAAATGATAATCTACCGTTCCTCCTCCCAGATCGTAGACGCCGCAAAATACCGGCGTGTCTGCATATGTCTTGATGATCCCAAACTCCTTAATCGCGCAGACAGCATATGCCGCGGGTTCTGACTGCCATAACTGTACAGAAAAATTATCTTTAAATTCCTCCGTCTCCTGCGCTTCTACCGGGATTGCTTTTCGAATTCCCCGTTCAAAACTTTTTCGGATTTTTTCACAGATCCTCTGATCACAGGAAGGCGGATAAGAGAGCAGATATCTAAGGCAAATCTTTTGGGAATGCATATTCACAATGTTTGCGCCTACCAGATATGCATAAATCTCTATGGGGTCATAATCCCCATCTTCAATTTCCAAATAAGGCTTTATCTCCCCGATCCTCCGATGACTGTCAAAAAGCAGCGGGGCAAATTCATTGTCATATGCCCATTGCTTAATCTGATAATGATAAGCAAAAATATCATTCTCATTGTCTGTCAGGATCCTTTCTTCAAATTCCTTTTGAGCCGTATAAGATGCGGAAAGATCATTGAAGTTTGTCTCAGGACGTCCGGCGGCATTCCGGTATGCTTTCAGAAAACTGTCAAAATTTATGTATTTTAGTATGGTCGGATTTTCATATCCGCTTTCTTTGATTTCACCTTGTGCGCTGTATTCTCCCACAGGTATGGTATCTATGTTATTTTGGTTATCTCTGCGGGCCACTGTAGAACTTTTTGTCCCAAAGTCGACGGCGACCATTTCGGCAGAAGACGCAATATCTTCTGCGGCATTTCTTGCATAAATATCTTTATCAGAAACATCTGCCCACACTTTTCCTTCTGGTGGGGAAGGAAGGCTCTCTTTTTCCAATGAATTATATTTCCATAAGTCCCAGTGTCCATTTGCAGGAGATAATATATTTGCGTCATAGGGGAGAAGGTTTACCCTTGTCCTATCGCATAAGCATAAATCTTCCCGGATCTGCTCCATCTCCTTTTCATCCGGCTTTATAACCATATCAGCAGGAGCTTTCTGAAACACGCTTTTTCCACTCTCTTTTGCCTGCTCCAACATCTTCCATGTAAACGGGAACACATCTTCAGAGCCTTTTTGTTCTGCTGATTTTAAATGTTCAAGAAGGATTTTTTTATCCTCCTCTTTATCTTCCAAATCTAAAACGGGCGTCAATTCTTTTTTTATGAGAAATAAAATATCATCCTCCCAAAAAGTTTTATCAAAAGCTACATCAGAAACGTATTTTTCCAAATGCACGATCGGAATCACACAGGCTTTTCTCCATACATCTATCCCCCAGTATGCCGGCTTCCCTCCGTCTATCCTGCACACTTCCCCATGGTTTTCACAAGAATTCACGCTATAATACTGGTTAAACATCTCTATATCCCAGCCCCAGTCTTCTATAAACGGACGCACATCCTCTAAGACAGAAGTAAATGCAGCCGCAAGTTCCTCTTTCGTCACCAGATCCGCATGCATTCCGGCAAGTAATTCCCTTTCAATATTTGGCGTTTCACTGCTCATAAGCGGTGGTTTTGTATATTCAGCCTTTGAAAAATCAGGAAATAAACCCCGAACCTTACAATTATAATAATAGGCCTTATCTCCAGAATCTATTTTCAACCATCCATGCGTACGTTTCAGTTCCTTTTCTGCCGCATCCATAATATGCACAAGACATTCCTGCGTCAGGAAATCTTCCGGGTTCTGTGTTTCCCCTCTCTTTTTAAAAATATCTGTTTTAACACAAATATATTTTACTTTTTCGGTTGTTTGAAATCCCATTACTCTACCTCCACCAAGGATCTGCATAAAATATCCCCTTTTTTCTCAATACCCCTGTATATTATTTTTGACACTTTTCCAGTTTCTTTTGTACCCCATACTTTGTCAAAGCGCATGGAATCGTAGAGTTGTCCAATTTCCGTGTTCTGCCGCCTAAAGATTCCTGCTCCGTATGCCCTGTGAAAAATCTCAATGCAATCCTCGATCAGCTGGTCCCATTTTTCCACCATCTCATCTTTTCCTGATTTATGTTCTTGTTTCATTCGGCTGTATATGAGGGAAATGGCGTTTTCATTACAAACACTTAATATATAGGACTCATATGTTCTGATATCAATAAACGGAAAATCTTCGCCCCATCTATTCTCGCAGGCTCTGTTGTATTCTTTTCGCTGCTCCTGCATAGCTTCATTTTCTTTCTTTAGTTCTTTTTTATCATCTTCTGATTTTGATATACAATCCCGGCATTCTTTTAATTCCTGCTGTGCCTTTTCTAACTTCTCCTCTTTTTGTTCTTTCTCACTTTGTAATGATTGATTTTTCGTCTGCAAATTTTCCAGTTCTTGCCTCAGCTCTTCTAGCCGCCTGTCTTTTCCTTCTGTTTCATTTTTTAAGGACTGGTTTTGTTTCTGGCTAGTTTCCAGATTCCGCTGTAGCTCCTCTAACTGTGCCCTTTTTTGTTCTTTCTCACTTTCCAATGACTGATTTTTTTCCCAGACGGTTTCCAGTTTTCGCTGTAGTTCCTCTAACTGCGTTTCTTTTTGTTTTTTTTCACTTTCCAGCGTATGGTTTTGTTCCCGACAGTTTTCTAGATTCTGCCGCAGTTCCTCAATTTCTTTTTCCATCCCCTTATTTTTTGCTATTTCTTCCGCAATTTGACGATGGAACCCACCGGCTATCCGGCTTTCGATCTGATCCAGCTTCTGGTCAACTAATTTTGAAACTAGCTTTTCCATTTTGCGGTACTCATATTTTTCGATCATCTTCTTCATTTCTCCTATATCCATATCGCTAAAATCTTCCATAATCTTCCCTCTTTTCATCTTTATTTGTATATGCCCACAGGGCAGGCGCCCCGCCCTAAATGAAATCTATGGGGCGCATTTTCCTGGGGCAATGTATTTTTCTTATTCCTTGCGTAACTTTCGCGCTTTTTGGTTAGTTAATCTTAATGCTTGTCTGGATCCATCCAGAATAATAGGCAATCCCGGAAACTCTTTTATATGCCCGGATCCGCACATAATACGTCTGTCCTTTAGACAGTGCAGGGCTTATCATGGATGTGAGCCTATTGCTGTAAATAGTTTTCCTGGTCACGCCGCTGGAAAAGTTTTTGTTTCTGCAATAAGCAATCTCATATCCGGTTGCGCTCGCATTCCGGCTCCATCTGAACAGAAATCTTTGCTTATAAATTCTGCGCAATGTTAAAATAGACGGATACCGCAGATAGTATATGGTTTTTTCAGGCGAAACTGCGCTTCGGGCGTTTCCGTTACAGGCATATATCTTGTACGTATATTTTGAGCCATTTGCCCTGGCGCTGGAATCTGTATAACTGCCCGCGCCGCCTGCATAGGCTGTCCCGATCCATATATTCCCTCTGTAAATCGAGTATCTGGTCGCTCCTTCCACAGCTTTCCAGGCAATAGTCACTCCACGGGACGAATTGGACAAAGAAGATATGGATGGTGAGGACAGGTATATCGCAGTAAGGCCTTTACGGTCATAATCACTTCTTATGCTTCCATTGGCCGCCAACACCGTATATGTATAGGAAGTTCCACTTGATACCTTTCTGTCAATGCAGGCTGTGTTTTTTACATACCCTAAACACTTCCATTTTTCCGTTCCCGTTTTTCGGTAAATATAATATCTTTCTGCATTTTTCACTTTGTTCCAGCGAATGACGACGCCATCGCTCCTATTCGATACGTCCTTTAACAAAGGCATCTCGAGTTTTTCCGTATCCGCTTTGACAGTCACTTTCAGCTTTTCTATGCCTTCCTGATGATCTCGATCCCCGGCCGCTTTTATCGTGATAGTTGCCGAACCTGCCGCAACGCCCCGGACAGTTCCGGACTTGTCTACGTCAGCTATGCCGCTGTTGTCTGACCGGTAGGAAAGGGCCCCGTATCCGGAGGCTGTGATGACTGCCGCTTCTCCAACGGCGATCTGTGTGGACGGGATGCGAACAGCCACCTTTTGTTTTGCTTTATGGATGACAAATGTCTTTGTGACGGTTCCGCTGTAAATGCCTTTGCCCCGGACAGTGACCGAAGCCGCCCCCGCATGCATATTATCCGAATACGATAACTCATAATCACTCCCCTTTTTTAACGCTGTCTGGCCGTCTTTTACGGAGACGGCAGGAGTCTTGGCCGTTCCATCGTATGTATAGTCGGAAACGTCGAGAGTTATCTTGCACGCTGAAAGGGCTGTCTGGGCATTTCCCACATGGATGCTAAGGGTTTTAGTCGCTTCATTATGATTCCCATCCCCGGCCGCATGAACTGTAATCACTGCATCTCCTTCTGAAACGCCGGTGATTTGTCCTTCCGGGCTGACTGTAGCAATCGACGGTTTGTCCGGCAAAAATGTAAGACTTCCCCATCCATTTGCTGTGATCTTTGCGCTCTCGCCAACCTGAATGGACGATTTTTCCAAGCTGGCCGTCAAATTTTGGGATGCCTTATGGATGGCAAAATCCTTCGTTATTTTTCCGGAATACTGATTCTTTCCTTCAATAATTGCCTTTGCCGTTCCCGCATTTGTATTTTCCGAATAAGACACCGTATAATCTTCATTTTCCGTCAAAACCAGATCTGCGTACCGTACAGTCACCTGTGGACGCTTAGCCGTTCCATCGTATGTGTAAGAATCTGTTTCCAGCGTAACCACGCTCTTTGCGATATCCTTTGCATTCGCTTTCCAGGTTGCATACAATGTCACGCTTCCGCCAACTGGCGCCAGGTTCAATACGGGTGCCTGGTCGTTGTAAGACGTTCCTGATCCGTTGGCTTTTGTGTTCCATCCTGAGAAAAAATAACCGTCCCTGAAAAATGCATTGGCCTTCAATAGATAACGGATTCCAGTCTGGCATCCCGTCATATCCGCCATTTTCCCCCCGGTGCATCCATTGCCATTAAACTTTATCGTATATGCGTCTGCGATCCACTGAGCATATAAAGTATGGTCGGAATTTTTCACGGTCGTTGTGCTGCTCACCCTACTTCCATTTTCGGTATACCAGCCCTGAAAAACATAGCCATATCTGGATGGCGTGGGAAGATTTCCATAGACGCCTCCCGGCTCAGCGGACATGCTCTTTGTTGAGATATTTCCTCCATTTGTTTCAAAATGGACGGTTACGCTTTTGGGCTGCCGCACAGTAATCTTATAATCCGTATAGTCACTCCTGGAATATATGTATCCATTGCGCAGTTCATTGTAGTAATACAGACAATGAATAATAACCGGTATACTGGACGTGTAAGCTTTTACCTTGATCCGGCATGAAACGCTGTCTTGCGATAGAATATCCACAGACCTTATATCACTGGAAGTCCATGCTGCGCCGCGGACTGCTTTATTTCCGGCATTTGTATATAAATATTTTGTATCCCCTACGGACATCGTATAATGCGTAGTCGAGCCGGACGCCTGCATCTGGGGCTCCGTCTCTTCTGCAACTTCTTCATTTTCCGTAATCAGCGCTTCCTGGTTTCCAACTTCTCCTGCATATACATGCATTGATAATGCCTCTGTACACATCATAATTGCTACCATAACTGTCATAATTCTTTTCATCATATTCTTTCTCCCTTCCTTTCTTACATATTTGTTTATCATAAAAATAATTACGACCAATATTATATCATTTTAAAGTCTTATATACAACTTTAATTAGATATATTCGATTTCTGTATTTTTACTATCAGATCCAGATATTTTTTTAATCGTCTCTTTTGGCATCACTTATTTAAAAGGACTGTCCAAAATTTTATAAGAACGCCTTTTTTATAATAACAGCTTATCATACTTAATTATTTTTTTTGAAAATCATTTCCTCCGGATTTCTGTAATGCGGCGATTCTTCCGCAATCATAGTCACAAGCTGATCCGCCTCTTCTACGGAAAGCTTTTGCACAATTATTTTAGAGATTTTTTAGAGGCATTCCCCGCAGGGCTATGCTATAATGGGCAAAAGAGAAATCCGCAAAAGGAGGACGCCATGCGCATTTTACTGATTGAAGACGATGTGAGGCTATGCGACACTTTGAAATACCAGCTGGAACAGGAGGAGTGCCAGGTGGATGTCTGTCTGGACGGACGGGCCGGACTGGAGGCAATGCGGACGCAGACGCATGCGCTGGTCATTCTGGACCGCATGCTGCCAGGTCTGGACGGCCTTGGCGTTCTGAAAAAGGCCCGGGAAGAGAACATCCAGACGCCGGTAATTTTGCTCACCGCTCTGGGCGAGCTGCAGGATAAAATCACCGGGCTGGACGGCGGCGCGGATGACTATATTGTGAAGCCCTTTGCCTTTCAGGAACTGATGGCCCGCATCCGCTGCATTGCCCGGCGGCCCCCCGCCATGCTGGAGCGTCAAAATCTGGCGTTCGGCGATTTGAAATACGATGCCCAGCAGCACATTTTAGCCTGCCAGGCGAAATCCTGCACGCTGTCCAAGAGAGAAGGAGATCTGATGGAGCTGTTCCTTTCCAATCCCCGCCAGACCCTTCCACGCGGCACGATTTTAACCCGCGTATGGGGCGTGGATGCGGAGGTGGAGGACGGCAACCTGGACAATTATATCCATTTCATCCGCCGCCGGCTGAAAACCGTGGAAAGCCACGTTCATCTGAAAACCATCCGGGGAGTCGGCTACCGATTGGAGGAGCGCCATGTTTAGAAAGCTTCATCTGCAACTCACCGCCTTTTGTGCGCTGGTCACCGGGGCGATCCTTCTGGCCATGACCTGCGTCTGCCTCTTCATCCTCCACGCGGACGCCTACCGCCAGAGCTTTCTGGCCTTTGAGAAAAACATGGCTTCCGCCGTTTCCTATCTGGGAAATCAGTCCATCATCTCTCACCAGTGGCTGCTGGAGCTGGAGAAAAATTATCGCGTCCAGATCTCCATTTCCGACGGGGATTCGCCTCTGTTTTTCGATTTCCTGAACCATTCCCAGGCGACGCAAAAGCTTTTTGAAAAAACGCGTGAAAAGGCTCTCCGAGAAGGCCGGATTTCCTCCCTCTCAGGCCAAAAGAATCGGAAAGTGGCGGAAACAGCCGTTTTTTCCCTAAAAGAAGAAAAGGGCTATTATGCCGCTGTGTCCGTCATTCCCAAGGAACAGGGCGCCCTGCGTGTGGTCGCCCTGTATTCGCTGGCCGAGGAAAAAGCCGCCCGGACGCGCCAGAACCTGCTGATTTTCGGGGCCGCGCTGACCGCCCTCCTCTTCTTGACCGCTTTCTCCTGGTTTTTCACCTGGCGCGTATTGCTGCCTGTGGAGGAAAGCCGCCGCCGCCAAACGGAATTCGTGGCATCCGCCTCCCACGAGCTGCGCTCTCCCCTGACGGTGATTCTGTCCAGCCTGACGGCCATGCAGGGCGCGCCCCTGGAAAAACAGCGGCAGTTCGCCGCCAACATCCAGGAGGAGGGCCAGCGCATGAACCGGCTGGTCAGCGATATGCTGGCTCTGGCCAATGCGGACAGCGGCAGCTGGAGTTTTTGCCCATCCGAGGCGGAGCCGGACACCTTCCTGCTGGATATTTACGAACGGCGCCTGCCCATCTTCCGGGAGAAAAACATCCATCTGGAAATCCAACTGCCGGATGATGCCGTTTTGCCCGTCCGATGGGATGCCGACCGCATGACCCAGGTTCTGGAAATCCTGCTGGATAACGCGCTGACCTACGCCCCGGCCGGCGGACGCGTCCGCCTAAGCCTCACCCAGACGCAGGACAAAACCCGGATACAGGTGGCCGACAACGGCCCCGGAATCCCTGACTCCCAAAAAGAGAAGATTTTCCAACGGTTTTACCGGATGGACCCCGCCCACCACGACAAAACCCACTTTGGCTTAGGACTTTGCATCGCAAAAGAAATCGTCCGGCTGCACAAAGGGCAAATCCGCGTCCAAGACGCCCCGGGCGGCGGCGCCTGCTTTGTGATCCTTCTGCCGTCCAGCCATGACCGCCGGTGACTTGCGTCCGCCGGCCTGCTTCGTGATGGTGCGCCATAATCAAAAGGCCGGGAATCCGCTTTTTCAGATTTCCCGGCCTTTTGACTTAATGTAACAATAGTGTTCACTTGTTTGATTCATAGGATTCTCTTTTTTCCTTTTTATTGAGAATGTTCAATATTTCTTTTAAAACATATCCAATAAATACCAATATCACTATAACGCCAAGTTTAAAAAAAAATCCTTGATAAATATTACAGATATCCAGAACTGTACATGCAATGACAATAATTGTTACTGCCTCAAAAATAGAATTTATTCTTTTCATTAATCTCATCCCTGTAAGTTAATAAAAAACAGCATAAAGTATTATAATTAAGTTCCCAAGATCAATACTCTTAATTTACCACTTAAAAGTTTTGCACATCAAATTATGTATTTATAATACACTATTCATCCTATACTGTCAATATTTTATTTATGGTTTTTCTCTAAATATTTTAAAAACTTAAATTGCACTAAAAAACTATGTAAAAAGTAAACGAAAAAATGAAAATCAAAAAAAGCGCCAAAACGCCTTTCCAGGCATAGCTAGCCGTTTCCGGCCGCATGATGAAGCGAAACCGCTGCAGCGCGTCCCGTTTTCGCCCGCTCTGGCCCAGTCTGTGCACGGAGGCTCTCCCCTGGCGGCAGGCCAACGCGTGTCTGGCCGTTTTCTCAATGCATGTAAGATAACACAGCTTTTCTTTAGGCGCCAATCCATCGGCAATGCGATGATCCACCCGCAGTTCCTGGACCTGCACCATTAATCTGGGAAAAAGCCAGGAAATAATTGGGTTCCACCAGTGCGCCGCCGCCAAAAGGGCGCATAAGATTTTGCGCAGACAGTCCCTGTGCTTTACATGGAGAAGCTCATGGCGAAAAACATAATACAGCTCTTTTGGGCTGTAGGCCGCGTCCGGCAAAACAACCACCGGCCTTCCCATGCCAAAGACCGCCGCGGATCCGAACAAATCCGAGTTCACAAGGACGCACCGGTTTTCCTTTTCTGGAAAAATCTCCCGAAACGCTTTTTGAAAAATATCCAATGTTTCCCCGTTTTCCACCCGAGGCATTTCCAGCAGTTTCTTTTTGCAGACAATAAAATCAAACGTCCGCTTTGCCAGAAACGCCGCGCTTCCCGCCGCCCAGGCAAGCAGAAAAATCCTGGGCGCCACACCCAAGTGTTTGCCCCTTGAAAGCCATAAAGACAGATACTGCAGGGACGAATAGCCCCTGGTCAGATGAATGCCCCACACCGCCAAATCACTGGCCAGCCCCTCTGGAATCCTGAAAAACTGAAAAGGCATATACCCCCGCGCTAATACCAAAAACACGCACAAATCCAGACATTCCACCCCGAACCGGGCCAGCGCCTGGTCTCTTTTCAGCAGAAAATGCAGAAAAAGAACCAGAAAGCTGACAGCCGCAGAGGACGAAAAAAAGGCCTGCCAGGAACACTCAAAAAACAAACGGCTTTCCACCTCCCTCTTTCCTATTCCATACCATTTTTAAAATGCCGGATCATTTCCTCCATCTGGCGGATTATGTCTTCCATTTCCTCCTCCTCGTCCCCGGCGTTCACCAATGTTGAGAGATACGTGAACATTCCCTGTTTTACGTTGGGGCTTTCCACAAGGGTTTCCATCATCCGCTTCTGCTCGTCGTAGTCCTTTTTCGCAATCGCGGGCGCATAGGCCTTTCCCGTCCGGGTGCGGGTCTTGACTATGGAATCCACCTGCAGATATCCTTTTTTCTGCAGAATGACCAGCGCCTTGGCCACCGTATTGCGTTTTAACTGAGGATACGCCTGCAGAATTTCCGAGAGTCCGCAGGGATGCCCGATTTCCCAGATGGCATACATAATCTCCTCTTCCTTCGGAAATAAAAGCTGCATTTTTCCACCTCCCATCGCTCCTGAAATGCACTCTAAGATGCAGGGATTATAACACAAATTTAAGAAATTTTAAAGAAGGTCTTATAGAAGCCTTAAACTCTGGGCAATATAATAAGTCTTAAAAATCACTGGAGGAACTGACCGAAATGAAAAACAAAATGCGAAATTTCCTGCCCTATTTATTCCTCGCCGCCCTCACCCTATGCGTCTGCTGGCTTTTCGCCGGAAGACACGGCGTGTTCGGCGCAAAGGTGGACTGGATCAGCCAGCACAGCGTCCTGCCCGAGTATTTCCGGCAGCAGTTTTACGAAACCGGGGAGCTTTTCCCGGAGTTTGCAGCCAATTTGGGCGGCGGCCAGAACATCTATAACTTCTCCTACTATGGACTGTTCAGCCCCATCGTTCTGATCTCTTACCTGCTTCCTTTCGTCCCCATGGGCGATTACCTGATGGCCGCCGGCGCCGCGGGGCTGATTTTGTCTGTGTGGCTGTTCTATGGCTGGCTGGGAAAAAAGGGCTTTTCCGGGGAAATCCGGCTCTGGTCGTCCGTGATTTTTCTTCTGTCCGGCCCCATGGTCTACCAGTCCTGCCACCAGATTATGTTTATCAACTACATGCCTTTTCTGTGCATGGCCCTGCTGGGCGCAGACAGGCATCTGACGCAGCGCAAATCGGGGCTGTACGTCATCGGCACATTCCTGATGATTTTATCCAGCTTTTATTTCAGCGTGGGTGGCATTCTGGCCCTTTTTCTGTACAGCTTTTGCGAATATCTGCGCCTGCAGGAAAAAATTCAGCCGGGAAATTTTTTGAAAGAGGCTTTTCGCTTTATTTTCGCCACCCTGACGGCCGTCCTTATGAGCGGCACGCTTCTTCTTCCCACCGCCCAGGCGCTTTTCGGAAAAAGGCAGGGCGCAGCCATCGTCAGCGTCCCTTCCCTTTTCATCCCGCGGATACAGCCGGAAAACTTCCTGTATAATTGCTACAGCGTCGGCCTTCCCTCGCTGATCCTAACGGTTATCATTGTCGGATTCGCCTACAGAAAATGGCAGGAGCGCATCCTTACCTATGGCTGCTCGCTTCTGTTTCTTCTGCCCTTTTTTCCATGGCTTTTAAACGGCGCCCTTTACGCGCGCGGCAAATCGCTGATTCCGTTTCTGCCGCTTCTGTGTTATCTGATCGCTGTATATATGGACAAGCAGAAGAAAGGCGAAATCCCGCCTGCGCTTTCCGCCGCCGCCCATCTAAGCGCCCTTTTGACTTTGTGTTATTTCTTTTTTGTGAAAAAAAATCTGGAATACGGTGCGTTTATCCTGGCGGACGCGTCCTTGACGGCGCTGGCTTTTCTGCTTTTTGGAAAATTCCGCCGGATCTCCTTGCTGCTGGCGCCCCCGGCGCTGTGCCTGTTTGTTTTCGGCTGCGCTTCCAGCAGCTACTGGGAGCTGGTAAACCCGCAGAGCTATCAGGAGATTACCGACGGGGACATTGGCGCGTTGATTTCCGAGACGCTGGAGCGGGAACCGCAGCTTTGCCGTCTGGAACAGCGGGGTCCCGAAGGGGAAAAAGGCGCCGACTTAAACCGAATCTGGGATCCCCGCCAATGGCTGTCTTCCCTGTACTCCTCGTCCTACAACGCCGACTACCGAAAGTTCTGGAAATCAGATTTTCAGGCGGAAGAGCCTTTCCGAAACGGTCTGATGCAGGCATCCTCCAACAGCCCACTGTACCAGAAGCTGATGGGCGTAAAATACATTGTGAAAAATAAAAAAGACAAGGGCTGCGCCGGATGCCAGCCCTGCGGGACTAAAGGCGCCTGGATTGCTTACAAAAACAAAAACGCGGCCCCCATCGCCTACGCCACCCGCCGGGTTATCCCAGAGCAAAGCCTCCACAGCCTGCCCTTCCCCTACAACCAGATCGCCCTGATGAAATACGCGGCTGTAAAAGACGCTCCTCAAACGGACGGCCAGTGGAAACAGGAAATAAAAGCCTGGGCCAGCCCCGCCCGGATAGAATTTCCCTCCTTAAACGCCAAAGATGCAAAAGCCTTCTACGCGCCCGACGGCTCCTACCGCGTCCAGGCGAAAAAGAACGCAGACGCCCGCGGACGGATTTTAGCTTCCGCCAACGCCGAAAACGCCCTGCTCTACTTACAGTTCCATGTGCAAAACAACCGCTCTGACCGGGACGTGTCCATCTGGATCAACCAGACCCGCAACCGTTTAAGCGCCCGCAGCCATATTTACTACAACGGAAACACGGCATTCACTTACGTGTCAGAACTTGAAAAGGCTTCCGATGTGGAAATCGTTTTCGGAAAAGGGGACTATGTGATTTCAGACGTGAAGTGTTTTCTGGGGGACAGCCGGCTGCTAGAAGAACCGGACAGCCGGGACGAAGCGCTTTATCAGGCGGCGTTCCAGGCGGATAAAAACCGCACCAAGGGAAATTGTATTCAGGGAAACATCCAGACACAGGAAAAGAGCTGGTTTATCACTTCTATTCCTTATGACTCCCACTTTGAAGTCCGGGTCAACGGAAAAAAGACAGCTATTGAAAAGGTAAACGGGGCGTTTCTGGGATTTCCCATACCGAAAGGGGAAAATCATGTGCGCATCGTCTATCATGCGCCGGGCGCAAAAGCCGGAAAAGCGCTGACCTTTATAGGAATTCTGCTCTTTACAATCCTGCTGTATACACAAAAAAACAATGGAAAATCTGGAGGGCATGGTACATAAAATTAGTAACAGTTCAGCCTTCCGGCTTCACTGCTGTCTCGGGATCGTCTTGCAGATGCAAATCGACGCCTCGCGGGATAGCGCATGGCTGAACTGTTACTAAAATTACCATGCCCTTAACTTCTGATCCAACTGGGGACAGGCCTTTTTCAGCTGCACAATCTTCCCCTCTTTATCCAGAAAACAATGCATGCTGCTGGCCGTAGCGCAGAGCTCCTGCCCGTCCTTTTTCACAATCTCATAATCCAGACACAGGCGCACGCCGTTGTATTTTTTCACCTTCGCCGCAATCTGCACCCACTCGTGGAAACGCACCATCTGTTTATATTGGCAGTTCACCTCCAAAACCGGCGACACAATCCCTTGCGCCTCCATCCGATGATACCCGAACCCGAGCTGGTCCATATAATCCACCCTGGCCTCCTCCAGCCATCGTATAAAATTGGAATGATGGACAATCCCCATCTGATCCGTCTCGTAATACTGGGTAAAATGTTCATATACCCTCATCTTCCACTCCTCCTCTTTTTTGAATATTTTTATCATAAATCCAAAAAAACGGTCCGTCAACCTCAAATTCCGCCTGAGCCACGCATAGATTTTCTCCTTTTGCAAACCCTATAATCCGAGGTGATAAATATGATCAACGATGAAGAGCTTCCCATCGGCTTTACCATGGAGCTGGCCATGCATGCCGACTCCCTGAACAAATTTTCCCGCCTATCCAAACCGGAGCAGGAAAAACACATCGCCCACGCCCGGGAAATCAAAAGCCGGGAGCAGATGCGCAGCTATGTTGAGCAAATGTTTCGATAAAAATTCAAACCCATGCATAAGAACCGCAAAACTGGTTATTACTAAAACCGCCAGTAACCATTCATCTCACACTTAAGGAGGAAAAAATATGACAGACAATTATACTTCCATGCATACAGGAGACGACTCCTCACACAAGGATAACTTTCGCGTGGCCGAGCTGACGGACGGCAGCTTTGGAGAAATCCAGGATTTAGAGGAGAAAATCAGCAAAAACCTTGGCAAAAAAATCTCCCTGGTGGCTTACGAGAACCCCTCCCGCTAAGCTTCCCTCAACGCTCGGATGGCAGCGGCCGTCCGGGCGTTTTGCCAGAAAAAGCCGCAAAACCACTTACATATTTGGTGAGAAAACGCATTGACGCAGTTCCCCCCTGACATATATAATGTAGGAAGTAACTTACATTAAACTGGTACTATTAGAGGAGAACGGACATTATGAGCAAAATCGCAATGAACACCCCCCTTGTGGAAATGGACGGGGATGAAATGACCCGCATTCTGTGGCAGATGATCAAAGACGAGCTGCTGCTTCCCTACGTGGACTTGAAGACGGAATATTATGACCTGGGACTTAAATGCCGCAACGACACAGACGACCAGGTGACCATAGACGCCGCGGAAGCCACCAAGAAATACAAAGTCGCGGTAAAATGCGCCACAATCACCCCCAACGCCGCCCGTGTGGAGGAATACAAACTGAAAAAAATGTGGAAAAGCCCCAACGGCACCATCCGTGCCATGTTAGACGGCACGGTTTTCCGCTCTCCCATCTTCGTGAAAGGCATCGAACCCGTGGTCAAAACCTGGAAAAAACCCATCACGCTGGCCAGACACGCCTACGGAGACGTCTACAAAAACGCCGAGATGAAAATCCCCGGCCCCGGAAAAGTTGAGCTTGTGTACACCGCAGCCGACGGCTCCCAGCAAAAGGAGCTGGTTCATGAATTTGAAGGCCCGGGCGTGGTGCAGGGCATGCACAATCTGGACGCCTCCATCGAAAGCTTTGCCAAAAGCTGCTTTAACTTCGGACTGGACACCAAACAGGATGTATGGTTCGCCACCAAAGACACCATCTCCAAGAAATACGACCATCATTTCAAGGATATTTTCCAGATGGTCTACGACGAAGAATTCCGGGAGAAATATGAAAAAGCAGGGATTTCCTATTTCTACACACTCATCGACGACGCGGTTGCGCGCATCATGAAAGGGGAAGGCGGACTGATCTGGGCCTGCAAGAACTACGACGGGGACGTGATGAGCGACATGGTTTCCTCCGCCTGCGGCTCCCTGGCTATGATGACCTCCGTGCTGGTTTCCCCCCACGGCTATTACGAATACGAAGCCGCCCACGGAACGGTGCAGCGCCATTATTACCGTCATCTAAAAGGAGAGGAGACGTCCACAAACCCGGTGGCCACCATCTTCGCCTGGACCGGCGCGCTGGCAAAAAGAGGGGAACTGGATCAGAATCAGGAACTTGCCGACTTCGCCCATCGCCTGGAAAAAGCCACGCTTAAAACCATTGAAGAGGGGAAAATGACCGGAGACTTGGCGGCCATGACGACCATCCCCAACCCAACCATCTTAAACAGCCGGGAATTTATTCGGGCAATCGCTGAGAACTTAAATGCATGAATCTGAATAAAGAGCTAAGTCGTGCGCACGCTTCTCTTTTTTGACGTGGTGAATCTGGATGGCCCTGTACAGGAAGAATTGCTGAAATCCATTGAAGCCGAAGGAATCGTAATCTATGAGGAAATACAATAATTTCAAAAAAGCATTGAAAAACCTGGAACTCTGCGAAAACTATGCCCCACCTTACGATGTGGTAACCATGACAGGGCTTGTCAATTTATTTTCCATCTGCTTTGAGCAATCCTGGAAAACCATGAAGGAAATCCTAGAAAAACATGGATATTCCCAGAGAAAGACCGGCTCTCCCAAAATGATTATCAAACTGGCCTACAGCGCCAATATGATTCAAGACGAAGCCCAATGGCTAGAGCTGCTGGATGACCGCAATGAAATGGCCCACCCATACAATGAAAAAATCGCCTTTTCAATCATTGAGAAAGTTAAAGAACGCTATCTGAAACTTTTTCAAGATCTGGATAAGGAAATACAGGAAAACTGGATATAAGAACCGTTACGGAAAAAAGGAACGCCTTCGAGGAAAAATATGCCCCGTTGGCGTTCCTTTTTTATATATTCTCAGATGCCTCCGCCAGACTCTCCCACTGTTCGTAAAGCTCTTCCAGCTCCGCCTGGATATCTGCCTGCTCGCCGGAGAGTTCGGCGCATTTTTGCGGGTCGGTGGCGATTTCCGACTGGGACAAAAGCTGGTTAATCTCAGAATCCCGCTCTTCCAGCTCGCCAATCCGTTTCTCCGTCTTTTTCAGATCGTTTTCCCGCTTTCGCTTTCTGGCCTGCTCCTCCTTCTTCTGCTTCCAGGATAACTTCTCCTGGGAAACCGCCAACGGCGATGTGTCCTCCTCCTGGGCCGGGGCGTACTTCTCGGTCAGCTCGTCTCTTTTTTCCAGATAATAATCGTAACCGCCCGCATAATTCACCAGAGTCCGGTTGGTCAAATCCAAAATCCGCGTGGCCGTCCGGTTGATGAAATACCGGTCGTGGGAAACATAGAGAAGGGTGCCCGTATAATTCACCAGCGCTTCCTCCAGAATCTCCCTGGAAAGGATATCCAGGTGGTTGGTGGGCTCATCCAGAAGCAGGAAATTCGCCTCCGAAAGCATCAGCTTGGCCAGCGCCACCCGCCCCCGCTCCCCGCCGCTTAAGGCCGATATCTTTTTAAAAACATCGTCCCCGGTAAACAAAAAGGCGGCCAGCGCATTACGAATCTCCGTGTGGTTCAGCGTGGGATACGCGTCGGACAGTTCATCAAAAATAGTTTTCTCCATGTGAAGCGCCTGGTGTTCCTGGTCGTAATAGCCAATCTGCACTTTGGAGCCCAGACTGCAGGACCCCCTGTCCAGAGGCAGCTGGCCAATGATGATTTTCAAAATGGTAGTCTTTCCTGTGCCGTTGCCGCCAATGAGCGCCACCCGCTCCCCCCGTTTGATTTCAAAAGACAGGTTGTCAAAAAGCTGGTTGGACCCGAAAGATTTGGCCAGTTCCTGCACCGCCAGCACGTCTTTTCCGCTTTCTGTGTGGGGCGTCAGACGCATATGCATGGCGTTTTCCTCCATTGCCGGTTTTTCCAGCAGCGTGATTTTATCCAGCTTCTTCTCCCGGCTCTCCGCTCGGCGGATGGATTTTTCCCGGTTAAAAGATTTCAGCTTGGCGATAACTTCCTCCTGACGGCGGATTTCCTGCTGTTGATTCTCATACGCCCGCAGCTGCGCCTGACGCACCTGCGCCTTCTTCTGGCTGAATGCCGTATAATTTCCCGTAAAAGCCATGGCCTTGCCCTGCTCCAGCTCAATGACCCGGGTGACAATCCGGTCCAGAAAATACCGGTCGTGGGACACAATCAGAACCGCCCCCGGATAGTTCAGCAGATAAGTCTCCAGCCAGACGATGGAGTTCATATCCAGGTGGTTGGTGGGCTCATCCAAAAGCAGGATGTCCGGTTTTCCCAAAAGCAGGCAGCCTAAGGCCACCCGGGTCTTCTGCCCTCCGGAGAGATTCGCGATGGGTTTGTGAAAATCCTCTTCAGCAAATCCCAGCCCTTTAAGAACGCCTAACACTTCGCTCTGACAGGCATAGCCGTTGTCCCGCTCAAACTGCTGGGTCAGACTGGCATAGGCATTCATCAGTTTTTCAAGCGCCTCCCCTTCGGCCTGCTTCATGGCCAGTTCCGTCTGGCGCATCTTCTCCTCCATATCCAGAAGATACTGCTTTTCCTTTAACAGCTCCTGGTAGATGGTCCGACCGCTTCTCACATCCTGACTCTGCGCCAGATAGCCCAAAGCGGCTCCTTTGGCCAGGGTAATCTGTCCTTCGTCCGCTTCCATCTCCTTTCGGATAATCTTAAGAAGCGTGGTCTTTCCCGCGCCGTTGCTGCCGATAAGCGCCACCTTTTCCCGTTCCTCTATGTGAAAAGATACTTGATCCAGTATGGTCTTTTCTCCAAAACTTTTCTGGATATTCTGACATGTAAGTAACATAAGATGCCTCCTATTCAAGGAGTTATTATAGCGAATATTGGGAAAAATTACAACGGCGTTTTTTCTTACCGGTGTAAAAGCCAGCCGCCTCCCCGGCCGTTGTTGCCCTATAAAAGCTATAATTGCAAATGCCGCAAAAGTCTCTCCTGAATATCTGCTGCAGGACAGTTTAACAACATCTGATTCCGGAAGCCTCATTCAAAATGCGCTGGATGTTTTGTCCGATAAACAAAAAGAAATATTCCAGAACTTAAAACAAGGGGAAAGTCGACTACCGTATGGACAGTGACGTCAAAATTTCAAGGGGCCGCATAAAGCCGCCCCTTAAAACCGTTACCTCATACCATACCGCTGCTGATATGACTGGAAGAACCGCTGCATATCAAACACGCCCCACCCCTGCCGGTTTTGCGGATAGCCGGCGTCCACTGCGCTTTCTTTCAGCAGCATTTTGATTTCCACATTGGAAAGGGACGGGTCGTACTCCAGCAGGCGGGCGATGGCCCCGGAAATCACCGGCGTGGACATGGACGTGCCGCTTTTTCTCACATAGAGCCTCCCTTTTTTCTGGGGCGCACAGGACAGCACGCGCATGCCGGGAGCCACAATATCTGGTTTGTGCACACATTCCAGCGTAGGCCCGCTCCCCGAACTGCCGTACCGGGTGCCCAGCATATCGCTGGCCCCCACGGTGATGACCTTCCGGCTGCTCCCTGGCGCGGTGACTGTCCCCGGCCCCGGCCCTCGGTTGCCCGCAGCCGCCACCACGGTCATTCCCGCGTCCCATACCTGCTCCACGCCCTGTATGAGAACCCGGTGGTCACCGTCACTGCGGTAAATGGTTCCCACCGATATATTTACAACCCGGATCTTATATTTCTTCTGATTCTGAATCAGCCACTGAAACGCCTCCAGCACCTGCTCTTTATTTCCACTGCCCTGCCGATCCAGGACTTTTATTCCAATAAAATTACACTCCGGCGCTATGCCGCGGCACCGGCCCTGGGAAGCGGCGCCGCTCCCCCCTAAGATGCCCGCGATATGGGTGCCATGGCCGTTGTCGTCGTATGGCCGCGGTATTCCATGAACCATATCGCAAAAAGCTATAATACGGTTGCCAAAATCTATATGGGGAAAGATCCCAGTGTCAATAACAGCCACACCGACGCCCTTTCCCATCAGATTTGAAAAATCTTTCATGATCATGCTCCAGCGCGATTGCGCACCTTTTCATGTATAAGATATTCCCCAAGGCCAGCGATTGTTAAAATCCCCGCAGGCGGCTTTCCTGGCAAATCAATCGCCGCCGCCCATCAGGAGCATCTCCACGCCTACGCGCGAGTAGATTAGCAACGCCAAAAGCCCCAATAGGAGCACGGGCCGGTCCAGCAAAGTTTCCACATCAGATTCAAGAAGAAGCTCCGCCCACCCGAAATAATTCAACGCCCACAAGGTGATCGCGAAGGCAATAAAATATTTGAGCCAACGGATCGCCTGCATAAAGCAAAACAGGTACAGAAATATCAGCAAGGGCGCCATGACCAGCCAAAAGAGCGCACCCAGCGCCATATGTATCCGGGCCATCGAACAGAAAATCCAGTTCAGAACGTATGTAAGCTCGATTGCAATAACAGAAATTAAATACATTACAGAAAAATTGACAAAATAATGAGTCACCCAGATCATTACGCGCTCAAACGCACTGCCGCAGCCGCTTGTGTCAAAAAAATCCATTTCAAAAATATTCCAGAAAAACATCATTGCCAGAGTAGCGCCAATCAGAAAAATCCCCAGGATATTGCTGAGAGGAAATTCCTGAAACGCTGGCAGCTCTTCCATTCCGTCCAGGGCGCCGCCCACCTGCAGAATATTACAGGCTTCGCTGAAAATAAAACGCCACCGCAGGTTCATCTCAGAGAGCGCAGAGCTTCCGGACTCCGCCAGCTCCTCATAGGGATTAAACTGCCCGCTGATAAACGCAGTAGCGCCAAACAAAACGGCAGCGGCGAGCAGACACAAAAACAGAGTCTTCTTTGAAAAATTTCCCAAACACATACAAATTCCTTTCCTTTCCCAAAACATAATTGCTAAAAAATTAAGACTATATAATTATTTTACCATATTTTTACATAATTTACAAAACTTTTCTGAATACATCAGGCTGCCACACAACTCAACGAAATTCGACGCGCACAGATTTTTCACAGAAACTTTATGATTTTTTTGTCATTACTCACTTGCGGCAAATTCTATTTCGTAATATAATGATAAAAACATATTCAAAAAATTAAAGGTTGAGGAGCCAGATCATGAAAAATAAAAAACATTTAATAGTCGCGGCGTTTATAGCTTTGAGCTCCCTTACGCTGTTTCTGGGAGGATGCGGGAAAAAGGATGACTCATCCACGGCAATCGCCATCACGCCCACTCCTTCCGATACCACAACGGCCACGCCTGAAGCATCTGCAGCGGCCACCCCAAACGCTTCGGCAAATACAGCCAGCGGACTTTCCGCAAACGGGACAAACACATCCTTTGCAGCTTCAGGAAATACAATGGTAAATAGCGGAATTTCTTCAAATTCCACGGAGGGCGGCAGCAAGATTACCGGGACCATTGTGGCGGCCAGCATGGAGGACGTAACCGTCCGCACATCCGAAGGGGCCGAATACACATGCTCCACCTCAAATGCAACCAATAACCTATCTGACGGCATTACTTTGGGAAACAGCATCACCGTTACCCTGGCATCCATGTCTGCAGTGAACGGCGTATACACGGCCACAGAATTAAATGACATAAGCTCCGCGCAGGCCAATTCCCAGGATACGGGTCTGAACACAGGAAACCTAGGAACCACGGGCAATGAAGGCCTTTACGACAACGACGCCAACACAACCGATGGCACCCAATACAACGACGGCTCTCAATATAGTGACGGCACAGTCTATGATGACGGCACAGGCGGCACGGACACGGATACATACACCGATTACAGCAACACAGGCAGCGTGTACGATGACACAGCCACTTACGACGACGGAACAACTTACAACGACGGCAGCGGCGACTACTATTATTACGATCCATCCACAGAAGTATACGACGATTCTTACAGTTATTAATCTATACGCATCCTGCAGGGGCACAGCGGCTTTCGCTTCTGCAGGATGGACTTTCTGTGCTATTTCAGCGCCTGTCTTTCATAGAATCTATAAAAAGAATCCTATGGAATTTATTCATTTATGCCAGACATAAAAGACGTTATTCTCTCCAACGATTACTGGGATCTGCTCTTTCCAACCTGGAACACTCCAGCTGAAATGCTGGAAAATAAAAATGTATACCCTCAGATTATCAACCGTGATTTTATACAGGTTTTCTGGAACCGGGATGAGCCATTGGATATTTCTTTTCGTGAAATCCTTTTCAGCTTTCTCCCCAATGTATATACGCTGGAAGACACCACCAGCGTAGCCAAATCCGGAGTTCTCCAGGTTCAGTCTAACCCCGCTCTGGGACTGACCGGGCGGAATATCCTTCTTGGCTTTTTAGATACAGGCATCGCCTATACCCATCCGGCCTTTCAGGACGCCCTGGGCAATACCCGGATTGAGCGCATATGGGATCAGACCATTCAGACCGGCTCTCCTCCGAATGGATTCAATTACGGCAGCGAATACAGCAAAGAACAAATTCAGGAGGCCATAAACTCGCCGGATCCCTACCAGATCGTGCCCAGCCGGGACACAGACGGACACGGAACCTCCCTGGCCGGCGTAGCTGCAGGCAGCATTGATGAGAAAAATGATTTCCAGGGCGTGGCGCCGGACTCGCAGCTGCTGGTGGTCAAACTAAAGGAAGCAAAGCCCCATTTGCTGGAATATTATCAGTTCAACGGAAGTTCTCCCATGTACCAGGAGAACGATATAATGATGGCTATACGCTACCTGGAGGAAACCGCTGATAGACTGGCTATGCCCCTGGTTATCTGCATCTGCCTGGGAAGCAATCAGGGACCCCATACCGGCGACGGACCGCTGGCCAGCACATTGGACAATATGAAAGTTTTGCAGGGGGTGTCCGTAGTAATCGCCGGGGGAAATGAGGCGGGGCGGGCGCACCATTTCAGCGGGAAGGTAACAAGTCCCGACACATTTCAGGAAGTGGAGGTGCAGGTGCCGGCCAATTCTCCCGGGTTTACCATGGAATTATGGGGCCATCCGCCGGATCTCTACACCGTGGGCGTGGTGTCTCCTCTGGGCGAGGTGGTGGATCGGATTCCGGCCCGCTTCTTCCAGAACCAGGAAATCTATTTCCTGCTGGAGGATACTTCCCTTTTGATTTCCTATGAGCTCGTGAATACGGATTCCGGCGGACAGGTAATCTTCTTCCGGTTTCGGCAGCCCACGGAAGGCATTTGGCGAATACGCGTTTACTCCAGTAACTATTCCTCCGACTTTTTCCATATGTGGCTGCCGGCCGACGGCATGGTAAATCCGGATATTACCTTCTTAAACCCGGACCCATTCACAACAATTGTCTCACCGGGCAACACAGTCCCCGTAATCACAACCGCCGCTTACCAGGCCCCCAACGATTCTCTCTATCCTTATTCCAGCCGTGGATTCACCCCTCTCCACGAGATCAAGCCTGACATTGCCGCTCCGGGCGTGAACCTGACCGTGCCCCGTCCCAATGGCGGATACGGCACTGCCACCGGCTCCTCCATTGCCGCCGCCTTTACCGCAGGATGCGCCGCGTTAATCGCCCAGTGGGGCATATCCCGCACCCCTAAACGCTACTTCAGCACCAATCAGATAAAGTCCTATTTCATCCGCGGCGCCGTCCGAAATCCGGCCCTCATCTATCCCAACCGGGAGTGGGGCTATGGGATTTTAAATGTTTATCAAGTATTTAGCGTTTTTTTATCCCCATAGTTGTAACCAAATCTCAAAATCTTCATAGGATGGAATTGTAAATAAATTTTGGAGGATTTTTAAATGAGTGATTTAGCTGCTACAAATTGTGGATGTGGATGTGACGACAGATGTGAGTGCGGACGGGACGACGGCTGCGGATGCGGCGGCGGCCTGATGAACGGATTCGGCGGGGGTTCTTCCTGTAACTGTATCCTGTGGCTCATCATCCTGAGCTGCTTCTGCGGAAGCGGATCTGGCCTCTTTGGCGGTCATGGCGGATGTGGCTGTGGATGCGGCGGCGCAGACAACAGCTGTCTGTTAATCATCATCCTTCTGCTTTGCTGTGGAGGATGCGGCTGCTAATCAGTCGTAAAAAAAGGCCGGGGAGTAAATCCCTGGCCTCTTTTTTTACTATAGAATGTCCGCCGCCCAATAGGCGGCATGCAGGTTTATTTTCTTTTCACATGCTTTTTTTCCATTGCGGCTCGTCTCTTTTTATTCTGCCTCTTCCTTCTTACGCATTCCTCATCTATTTCATAAAGGGCGTTCCCCTCAAGCACCACATGGTCTGTGTTTTCCGACTGGTTCATGTTCATTGGCTTCATTTCCGAAAACCTCCTTGCTGCAAAATCTATATATTCGTAACTGTTCAGCGCCTTCACAGTTACGAGCAAAAATCCATTGGAAATCGCCTTCGGCGATGGGATTTTTGCCGTATGTCTCGGGATTTTGCCACATTTTGTGGCAAAATGCCTCGCGGGACAATACCTACTGAATAGTTACATATATTCAATCTTATCATATGTCAATTCCCATTCCTGTGTCATATTCTAATAAAGGAAATCATAAAATAAGCAAAAAGGAAAACTATGGATCAGCAAAAAACAACTCCTATGACCGATCTGGACCAGATGGTCAGCGATGACCAGATACAGATTCTGAAAGCGGCCATTCCGTACGTTTCTTCGTCCGGCCAACGGCTTTTGTCCATTTATTCAAAAGTCCGTGAGCTTCAGAACACACTGACTTTGTTTCCCCAGGAAAAAGCAGACATGCGCATCTGCGGCACAAACACGCAGTCACAGCCTCTGGACATTCTCAATGAAATCCGTCCTTTCTGCAGTGATGCGGCTCAGGAGCGCATCGACCAGATTATACAGATGTTTGCCATGCTTCAGATGTTGGAACTCTTTCAAGATTCGGATAATTCTTAGAACAGGCAGGTGATTAAATGAGTGAAAATCAAAATAATCAAAACGGCCAGTGGATGAACAATCCCCTGCTGGCTGGCCTTGACAAGGAAAAGCTGAAAATGCTGCAGGGGCTGGCCGATCAGGGCATGCAAAAGAGTCAGTCCGATATGCTGCCCTTTTTGATGTCCGCCGCCGCAAAAGGAAAGGAAAATGGCATTCATTTCTCTTCCGATGAAATCAATGCCATTATTGAGGTTATGAAAATAGGAAAGTCTCCCAAGGAGGCCGCCCGGATGGATAAAATCGTTTCTCTGATGAAACTGATGAATCGCTGAATTGATTTATTTCTTCTTGAAATTCTGAAGGAGGGTGTCCCGCAGCAAAATCAATGCGTTGACCGTGGAATATTCACGGATTTTATTCCGGTTCCCCGACAGGTGAAATTCCCGCACGTTTATGTCGCCTTGGTAGCAGCAGGCCATGAAGACCGTGCCCACCGGCTTTTCCTTGCTCCCGCCGTCCGGCCCTGCAATGCCCGTAATCGCCACGCAGACATCCGCCCCGGACGTGAAACACCCGCCTTTGGCCATCTCCTTGGCCGTCTTGCTGCTGACGGCGCCCTCCTTGGCCAGAGTGCCCTTCTTGACCAGCAGCCGTTTTCTCTTGGCGCGGTCGCTGTAGGTCACGAAGCTCTCCTTTAAGACCTTCGAGGCGCCCGGCACATTCACGATACGGGCCGCCACCATGCCTCCCGTGCAGGATTCGGCTGTGGCCAGCGTCAGATTCTGATCCGCCAAAAGCTCCACAACCGTCTCCTCCAGCGTCTTTTTCTCCTCAGTAGTATAAATATTTTTGCCAAAGCGCGCTTTTAACTCCCTCACAATGGGCTTGCACAGCTTCTTTGCCTCCTTTTCGTCCTTGGCCTTCGCCGTAATCCTAATATGCACTTCCCCGGTTTTGGCATAGGGCGCGATGGTGGGATTCTTCTGCTTCTGAATCAAATCCTGAATGTCGGCCTCCGCCTGGCTTTCCCCCACACCGCAGATTTTCACCATCTGGGAATAGATGATTTCCGGCTGACGCTTGCGCAGATACGGATAGATGGCCTCATCGAACATGGGCTTCATCTCACCCGGCGGGCCGGGCAGCAGAATCATGGTCTTGCCGTCCTTTTCCAGAATCAGCCCTGGAGCCGTCCCGTTGTGATTATCAATCACCTGCGCCCCTTTGGGAACCATCGCCTGCTTCCAGTTGTTTTCCGGAATCTTCTTGCTGTCCTGGATTTTCAGATGCTCTTTGAAAAAATTCTCAATGCGTTTTCTGGTGTGGGCGTCCTCCGTCAGCTTCCAGCCCAGCACGGACGCTGCCGTTTCCTTGGTCAGATCGTCCTGGGTCGGCCCCAGCCCTCCCGTGACGATAATGACCTGCGAACGCTCCCACGCCTGCTCCAAAGTCTTGGCAAGCCGCCCCGCATTGTCCCCCACAACCGTGTGGTAGTACAGGGAAATCCCCAACCGAGCGCACATTTCCGATAAATATGCGGCATTGGTATTCGTAATATTGCCTAATAAGATTTCCGTGCCTACCGAAATCAATTCGCCATCCATATCTGCTCCTTTCCCGCGTTAATCCTGCATGGATAACACACCTTTGTTTTTCCACAAATAATCCGCCAGTGAAATCACTGTCAGCGCCACAGACAGACCAACCAGAAGGTTTTCCGCCATGGCCGCTTTCCCGCCCAAATCCATGAGCAGCAAAATGATCATGGCCATCTGGCAGACCGTTTTTATTTTCCCCCAATAGCTGGCGGCGATAACCAGGCCGTTGTCGGAGGCCACCAGCCGAAAGCCGCTGATGATAAACTCCCGGGCGATGATAATCAGCACGGCCCAGGCGGCAAGCCGTCCCTGCGCCAACAGGCATATCATGGCCGAGCAGACCAAAAGCTTATCCGCCAGAGGGTCCATAAACTTCCCGAAGTTGGTAATCAGGTTGTATTTCCGGGCGATGTGCCCATCCAAAGCGTCCGTGACGCTGGCAATACAGAAAATTAACAGACAGATCCATTTGCGCATTTCCCCGCCCCAATCGCCCAGCATGAGAATCACAAAGGGAAAAACCAAAATAAAACGCAAAAGCGTCAGTTTATTCGGCGTATTCATCTTCCAGCTCTCCTATTAAATCGTATTCCAGGGCCCCGGTCACTCTCGCCTGCACGAAATCCCCGGTCATCAGCGACTCCCCGGTTTTGATAAACATATAACCGTCCACATCCGGCGCGTCCGCGTAGGTCCGCGCCACGTAAGCGCCCTCGCCGGGAATCGCGCCCTCCACGATGCATGGCAATGTCTGACCCACGCGCGCTTCGCCCTTTTCCATGGAAATTTCCTGCTGAAGCTCCATCAGCTGGGCCCGGCGCCTCTCCCTTTCCTCCTCTGGAATCTGTCCTTCCATGGAAGCGGCCGGCGTATCCTCCTCTGCGGAATAAGTAAAAACTCCCAGACGATCAAATTTTATTTTTTCCACAAATTCCATCAGCTCCTGATGGTCTTTTGCGGTTTCCCCGGGAAATCCGGAGATCAGCGTGGTGCGAAGGGCAATGTCGGGAATCCGCCGGCGAAGGTCCGCCACCAAAGCCTCCAACTGCGCCCGGCTGGTTCTTCTGCCCATCCGTTTCAGAATCCGATCGCTGGCATGCTGGATGGGAATGTCCAAATAATGGCAGATTTTCGGCTCCCGGCCAATGACGTCAATCAGCTTTGGATACAGCTCCTCCGGATAGCAGTACATCACCCGGATCCAGTTTAAGCCGGGAATCCGGCAAAGCTGCTCCAAAAGCCGGTGCAGGGACTTCTCCCCGTACAAATCCTGTCCATAAATCGTCGTCTCCTGCGCCACCAAAATCAGCTCCCGCACGCCTTCTTTTGCCAGCTCTTCTGCCTGCTCCAACAGGCGTTCCATGGGAATGCTGCGGTAACGTCCCCGAAGCCTGGGTATGATGCAGTATGTACAATGCTTGTCACACCCTTCCGCGATTTTCAGATAGGCGAAGCGCCCGCCTGTGGTCAAAACCCGTTTGGCGGGAATCCGGGGCAGATAGTCCACGTCCGCATATTTCTCATAATGCTCTTTGCCAAAGGCCGCGTCCAGCGCTTTTAGAATGTCTTCTGTCGCGGTGGTTCCCAAAACGGCGTCCACCTCCGGGATTTCCCTGGAAATTTCCGCCTGGTAACGCTGCGCCAGACACCCAGCCACCAGCAGCGCTTTACAGGGGCCGCTCTTTTTGTATTCGGCCATCTCCAAAATGGTCTGTACGCTCTCTTCTTTCGCGTCGCCGATAAAGCAGCAGGTATTGATGGCGATTGCGTCGGCGCAGGCTTCGTCGTCGGTAATCTCATAGCCGTGGGCGGTCAAAAGCCCCAGCATCTCCTCCGAATCCGCCAGGTTCTTGTCGCACCCCAGGGAAATAAATAATATTTTCCGCATAACTCCCTCCCAAATCCAACGCATAAAACAAAAGGCTGACGCACGAAGAGCCATTCCCCTTCGCACAGCAGCCTGTCAATCTGTCTATAATTCCTCTTCCTCTGACGGCGGCTGTTTGGGGAGCTCTTCCATAGATATGGACGCTTCCTCCATGGACGCGTCCGCGTCCTCCAATAAAAGTTCCTCCGATTCCCCCGTCCGCAAATCCTCCTGGACGGACGGCTCGGGCTCGGATTGCTCCTCCATATCCTTTCTGTCCTCCGTCATGATCTTTACCTTTCCCTGGTACAGCTCGTCTATGGCAACCGACAACGGCTTTTTCCCGCTGACATAGGGAACCAGCGGGGCGTCCCCGCCGATAATCTGCCTGGCGCGCTTACTGGTGGCCAAAACGATGGAATACCGGCTGTTCACCACCGGCGGCTCATCAATCTCCGTATCCTTATTTACAACCTGCATCAATTCCGAATAGGATGGATGAATCATAACATTCTCCCTTCATGCTTTACTCTAGGTAACTGCGAAATAAAACGAAACTCAAAACCGTTTTTGGCGTTTTACGCTACAAGGACTTCAATTCCTGCAAAATAGTCTGGATGAATCCGGGGTTTCTGCTGATTTTATAATGTTCGCTCTGAATGACGCCGTGCATCTCATCCACGCAGGCCTCCAGGTCGTCGTTGATCAGCAGGTAATCGTAATCGGCAATCCCTTCTGCCTCTTCACCTGCCCTGTGGAGCCGATTCTGAATCGATTCCGCGCCTTCCGTTCCCCGGGTCTTTAAGCGCCTTTCCAGTTCCCTGGCGCTGGGCGGCGACACAAACAAAAGCAGAGCGTCCGCAAACATCTCTTTGATCTTCAACGCCCCCTGGATCTCGATTTCCAGAATCACGTCCTTGCCCGACTCCAGCTGCTCCTCCACATACGCCCGGGGAGTGCCGTAGTAATTTCCCACATATTCGGCGTACTCAATCAGCTGCCCTTTACGGATCAGCGTCTCAAACTCCTCGCGGCTTTTGAAAAAATATTCCCGGCCATCCTGCTCTCCAGCCCTGGGCGGCCGGGTGGTGGCGGAAATCGACAGCGCGTAAGAATCGTATTTCTCCATCAGCCGGTTTATCAGCGTTCCTTTTCCCGCACCGGAAAATCCCGACGCCACCACAAGAATTCCTCTACTCATTTTCCTCTCCCCTGCCTTCTAATTCGTACTGAACCGAAAAACGCTTGGCGATCGTCTCCGGCTGCAGGGCGGACAATAAGATCTTCTCGCCCTCCGTGACTATCACAGCCTTGGTCTTCCTTCCCTGCGTCGCGTCCACCAGACACCCCAGATTCTTCGCATTCTGCACCAGGCGCTTCACCGGCGCCGCGTCCGGACTGACAACAGCCACCACCTTATCCGTATTGACCACGTTGCCGAATCCTATGTTGATTAATCTGGCCATCTGCATCCCCCTGTCACTCGATATTCTGAATCTGCTCCCGGATTTTCTCAATCTCCGTTTTCAAGTCAATGGCAATGTTGGAAATCTCCAGGTCGTTGACCTTTGACAATATGGTGTTGGACTCGCGGTTCATCTCCTGGGCGATGAAATCAAGCTTTCGGCCCGCACCGCCTCCCTGCGCCAGAGTCCGGTCCATGTTCCTGATATGGCTCTTTAGGCGCACGGTTTCCTCGTCGCAGCAGATTTTATCCGCATAGATCACCGCCTCCGCCGCAATGCGGCTCTCCTCAATCTGCGAATCCTGTAAAATCTCCGCCATTTTGGCCTCCAGCTTCTCCCGGTAGGCCGCCAGTGTCTGGGGAGCGCGCGCTTCGATTTGATTTACCTTCTCCTCCAAAAACTTCAGCTTGCGCTGGATATCCGCCTTTAAATGCTCCCCTTCCAGCTCACGGGCCTCCACTGCGCTGGCCACGGCCTTGGCAAGGCCCGTCTTTAGAAGCCTCCACAGAGAGTCCTCGTCCTGCGCCTGCTGTTCCATAGTAAAAATATCCGGAAGCTGCGCCAGTGTTGACAGCGTGATGTCGTTTTCAATGGAAAATTCCTGCTCCATCTGCCGGAAATAGGCCAGATACTGCTTTACCAGATCCCCATTGTACGTAAGAAGAACCTTATGCGGGGAATAATCTTCATAAAAAATAAAAACATCCACCTTGCCTCTTAGCAGATATTTTTTCAGATAATTGCGCACGGCCGTTTCAAAAAAACCAAGCTGCCGGGGCAGCCGCACGCTTAAATCCAGATAACGGTGATTCACCGTTTTCAGCTCTATAGTAAATTTATGGTTTTCGTCCAAAACCTCTGCCCGGCCAAAGCCAGTCATACTCTTTATCATGCCTGTTCTCCAAAATAGCAATCTTCATTCTGATAGAAGTATTATAGTGCATTCTAAAACTCCCGTCAAGTTACTAATTCCCGCTATTATTTGCGCAGAACCTATCTTGCAAAAATCGTGCGTATCCCCCAGAAAGTTTTTAGAGCGTGTTTGAAAACCGCTTTATGTCAACTGCATGTCACAATTTGTAGAAGATTTGCTTCAAATGAGGGAAGCGTAGCGGGCTACACTAACCGAATGCGGGGCAAATATGCTGCAAAGTGGGAATTGCAGATAGCATGAATAGATTTTCAAACACGCTCTAGTAAGCAGCAAATTTATTTTGTCGTTTACTATACTCCGTGACAACGGAAGAAAATCGCTGCAACCCAGTTAATACAAGGAATACAGCGATTTTTTGCTTTTCCAACTGTCAAAGACGGAGTTATACTGCATTTCTCTGCATAAAGCAATCGACTGAAAAATTAATTTTAATTTCTGGCATTTATGGCCAAATGCGCCTCGAATCAGTCAATCATTTCAGATTATTCCATTCATGAAACATCCTGAGAAAATCCTTATGAATATGGATTTATCATGTTTAGCTGCCACACACTGCTAAAGTTGGAATACGTGGTTTTCCCCCCTTTTTTCCGATATGCGCGGACACACACGTAGTAGCTCTTTCCTTTCACCAGTTTGCTGATGGTCTTAGAGGTCTTGGCGCCGCCGGGGACGTTCAGTCTTTTGGCGCCTTTAAAGTTCCGGTTTGTGGCGTACTGAATCTGGTAGCCCGTGGCGTTGGCCGCCTTCTTCCAGCGCAGGGTCAACTTCCCTTTTTTGACGTTCATGACCCAGCCGTTCAGCTTGGGCTTAGCCGGTACTATATTTACAGTGACGGTGATTTTCTTCATCGCTTTGTTGTAGTTGGCCGTGGCGCCGGCTGTGATTGTGATCGTCGCCTTGCCCTCAAAATTCTTGGCCACCGTCACTTTTCCTTTTCCATTCACGGTCACGGCTTTCGCGTTGGACTTGTAGGTCAGCTTCGCGCCGCCTTTCGCTTTAGCCCCGATGGAAAAGCTCTGGGCTTTCTTGGAGGCCGTGCGGGTGACGTTGGAGGCCGTGACGGCGCCGGAGGCTTTCTGGATGGTGAAATCCACGGCCTTTGCGCCTGTATAGCCGCCGCTTCCGGTGACAGTAACCGAAGCCGTTCCGGCGTTTACGTTGTTCCCATAGGAAACCGTGTAATCCACCTCTCTTTCCAGAAGCGTCGCGCCGTCACGGACTGTGACTTCCGGCTTTTTCTCTTTCCCGTCGTAGACGCAGCTGCTCTTGGCGAGCGTCACCGTGCAGCCTCCGATGTCTTTGGCCTTGTATTGGATGGTAAAATACAAAACCTTCGCGCCTGTATAGCCGCCGCTTCCGGTGACCGTGACCGTGGCAGTCCCGGCGTTTACGTTGTTCTCATAGGATACCGTGTAATCCACGTCTTTTTCCAGAAGCGTCGCCCCGTCACGGACTGTGACCTCCGGCTTCTTCTCTTTTCCGTCGTAGACGTAGCTGCTCTTGGCGAGCGTCACCGTACAGCCTCCGATATCTTTGGCCTCGTATTGGATAGTAAAATACAAAACCTTCGCGCCTATATAGCTACCGCTTCCGGTGACCGTGACCGAAGCAGTCCCAGCGTTTACGTTGTTCTCATAGGATACCGTGTAATCTACGTTTCTTTCCAGAAGCATTGCGCCGTCCCGGACTGTGACCTCCGGCTTTTTCTCTTTCCCGTCGTAGACATAGCTGTCTTTGGAAAGTTTGAACGTGCAACCTCCAATGTCTTTGGCCTCGTATTGGGGGCCGCAGACTTTCGCTTCGGCGGGGTCGTCGGTGCGGGGAATGTAGGAAAACGTCAGGCTGCCCCGCCTGTCCGCGCGGCCCTGGGCGATGTAGAGCAGGTTGGCCGGCTGCAAAAGTCCGGCGCCGTTCGGGTCTTTGGAAACCAGCAGGACGTAATCGCCTCCCGGCAGCAGGCCTGTGAATTGCTTCGTCTGGGAAGCGCCCGCCCGGACGGTTCCCGCAGCAGAGGCCGAAGCCGGAGTGGACGCCTGGGCTGTGGGCGGCGCGGTTTCTATGATGACTGCATCCGCGTTAGGGTCTTCTTGGGGCGCGATGCTCTGGATATCCGCCTGCTCCTCTGCCGGTTCGGAGATTTCGATATTCTCAGGAATGTTGGCGGAAGTTTCGGGCTGGAGGCCTTCCTGAACGGATGGCTCTGGGAGTTCTGGCTCTGCGGATTGGGCAGAGGCCGGGTCGTAGGGAACCCAGGTGAGCCTGCCGCCGTAATTTTGACGTTCAGATTCTGTCCAGGTATCATCGTTAGCAGGATAGTGGACTGTGGCAACAACATTTTTAAAAGATCCATCAAAATCTTCCCTAGAGCTATGATATTCCTTACAAATATAAGGGGATTTCCCAGTGAACTGAATCTTGGACAATCTGGTGCAATCTATAAATGCACCCTCATTAATATCCGTAATACTAAGTGGAAAGGTAATGCTAAACAGACGAGTACAATGCCCAAATGCATACCGATCTATTTCAGTCACCCCATTTCCAAGACTCACATCCGCCAAATTCTTACAACCATAAAATGCAGAATTACCTATCGTTTTCACCTGATCTGGGATCGCTATGCTCTTCAGACTGCTACAATTCCCAAATGCATCGTTGAATATAGCCGTCACTCCATTCCCCAAGGTCACTGTCGTCAAGCTGGAGCAACCATTAAATGCATATCCCCTTATCGCTCCCCCTTGGATATCCGCGCGGAGCATATAGCTGCATCCATTGAATGCACTGATGCCTATTCTGACTACTCCTGCGGGGATTGCTATATTCAAGAGTCCTGTACATTTCAAAAATGCACAATCATCAATCACAGTTATATTTCCTGGAATCTCTATCTCTTTCAAACTGGCGCAGTTTTCAAATGTATACTCCTCAATCGTTGTGATGCCCGCAGGGATATTGGCGCTTGCCAATTTACTGCAGCCGCTGAAAGCGTAATTTCCAAGATAGGCCACAGTCCCGGGCAGGGCGATCCCCGGAAGGTTTTTGCATGAGGCAAACGCAGAATTCCCAATGTACGCTACGCTTCCCGGCAGGGCGATTTCTGTAAGATTTCCACAGGAATTAAACGCAGAATCCCCAATATCCGTCACGCCTTCCGGCAGAGTAACCCCCACAAGGTTTTTGCAGCCGGAAAACGCATAAGCCCCCACGCTGGCCACGCCGTTTTCTAGGGTTACTGACTTGATCTTATCTCGATAACGATACCAGGGCACATTCGATGCGGAAGGCCAACTGGTCATATCCCCTGTCCCGCTGACAATCAGGGTTCCGTCCTCGCCCAGGCTCCAGCTCAGATCCGCCCCGCAGGTTCCCTGGGCGACGGGTTTGCTGCCGATATGGGGGCAGATTCCCCAGCCGAACTCTTTATAGTCAAAGGAATAGTAGAAATCCGTCAGCTTCTGGGAAAAGTCCATCAGCCCCGCCGTATGTTCCCCGACGATCAGCATTGTAAGTTTGCCAGTCAATTTTTGCTTCCCATGAACATCCCCCACGATACATTGTTTGCACAGATGGGGCTTTGTTTCCGTCCCCAAGGACGCGTCCATCTTCCCGGTAATCTGGGCGCCCACCTGCAGATCCAGGTTCACGCTTCCAATATCCAGGTTGTGGACTCCGATCTCCACGCCCGGCTCCAACCCCAGGCCCAGATACACGGTGGCCTCCACATGGAAGTCGCATTTGGTCAGCTCCGGGCTTTTGGATTTGTTCACCAGGCCATTTTTCCCGTCGCAGGAAAAGCCTACCGCCGTGACCATCTCCGCAGAGAAGGAAACAATCCCTGAGGCCTCGAATTCCATCCGGGGCATGAATGTGAGCTCCACGCCCGGCACGGGCGCAAAGGCCAGCTTCTCCGGGAGCAGATCCACCGACTGGCGCGCCAGTTTTCCGCTGGCGGAGCAGTCGAAGTTCGCCTTCATGGTCAGCGTCAGCTCCACATACTGATAAGCCAAGGCCAGATAAACTTTCACATACGGAGCCGCCGTCAATGCGCCGGAAGCCTTCAGCGTGGCGGTCAGGTCACCGGAGCCCAATGTCTTTGTCCAGTCGAAGCGCTTGGTTTTACTGTGGCTGCTGTCCTCCAGCTCAATGGCGGAAGCCCGAGGCTCCCCGGATTCCTCCTGCTGGTAGCCGCCTTCCAGTTTCACATAGTCGAAAACATCTTCCAGCTCTACATCTTTATCCTCGGTGATCGTGACCGTGTTGCCGCTTTTCTGGATGGCTTTGACTTTGATGATGGACACCGCGCCGTCCGGGGCCGTGTAGGAAAATGTGTCCCCGGATTTCAGGGATTTAAAATCGGCGCCTGCGTCTGTGACCGTATATTTCCCGCCGCCGTTGTCCGTCAGGGCGCCTGCGCCGCTTCCGATCTGGGCGGTCTTGTCGTTGAACACGGCGAAGTTGCTGGCCGGGTTTTCGTCCAGGTTTAAGACCTGCTCGTCCTTAAAATCCTCCACCGTCATATCCATGAAGTCCTGCATCCCCTTGGTGTACAGCTGGGTGGTGTATTCGCTGCACAGCGGCTCGTGGGTCTCCTTATCCAGTAGATAGACCGACGCTATGAAATAGGAAGGGATTTCACCCTTTATATTTACATTTGCAGTTTCATTTACCCCCCCCCCGGCACAGTCGCCGCACCAGAGGCCAGCATCTGCCGGGGCTCCGAACCCTCGGCGTAAATCGCCACCACAAGGTCGCATTCTTTTGAAGTTCCCTGGGTATTGTATGTAACAGCCGCCGTGGCGCCGTTCATGGACACGCTCACGATGCGCACGTCCTCTTCCGCCCGCGCCTGCTCCTCGCTTAAAGCGTTGGTCACCATATCGCCGATGGGACCGTCGCCCTCAATCTCCACGTCCTGCGCCTGGGCGGACGCGTTCATTTCTCCTCCCGCTTCCACCTGGGCGGACGCGTTTGCCTCTTCATTTACCGCTTCGTTCACTTCTAGGTTCCCGCTCTCCTGGTTCGCGGCCAGTGCGCTTATGCTGGATACGTTCAGCAGCAGCGCAAACGCCAGCAAAAACGAGAGCGTCTTTTTGACCCTTCTTCGGGCCTTGTTTTTCATACTCTTTTGTCTCATACTAAAGTTCTCCCTTTCCTTTTCATAGCCTGGTCATGGTGATTTCTTTGTGTTCACTCTATGGATTTATTCACTTATCAAGGTGCATTTGGCCTTTTTTTATTATAGCACATAAAATGAAAGCCGGCATCCAAAACTTTCCTTTTTGTGCGCTGCACACCGCAAAAAATTTCAGACTTGCCGCCTGGGGGGAACTATGTTATATTGTCAATAACTAAAAGAAACTTGCACACTGACAACCGGATATGTTTACCCAGGCAGCCAGTAGAGCGGCTTTAAGGTTCCCTGCTCTGGTCTTGAACAGTCAATGTAATCATTGCTATTCTGACTTATCTGCATAAAAAATAGCCGCCCTGCTCCTGACAAAGTAGACGGCTATTTTTTAACCTAATATTTCGCCAGGGCGGGGAGCCACGCCTCCCTTACTGGCTGTCTTGTTAAGCATATTATACGCTATACGCGCCATTTTTTCAAGCACAATTCTTTCCGATTTGGCCTATGCAATGATTCCGGAACCCTGCAGCAAGCGTTCTTTATTAAATTAAGGAGACTGGGTTTTTAGAGAATCTTCCTACGAGCTTCATGATGTGTGCCGGGCATTGGACATCATTTGCGCAGGATCTTCTCCATGGCCTTGCCCTTGGCCAGCTCGTCGATCAGCTTGTCCAGATAGCGGATTTCCCGCATCAGCGGCTCTTCCACGTTCTCCACCCGCACGCCGCAGACTGCGCCTTTGATCAGACGCCGGTTTTCGTTGGGGTTGGGCGCCTGCTCAAAAAACTGTCCGTAGGGCATGGATTTTTCTATGATCGCCTCCAATTGTTCCTGGCTGTAACCGGTGAGCCAGCAAATTACCGTGTCCACTTCTTCTTTCGTCCGACCCTTTTTCATGGCTTTGTCCGCCAGCAGCTGATAAATCTTGGAAAATTCCATCTTATACACTTTTTCATTGGTCATGTGGCGTCCCTCCTAATTAATTGTATGGCTCATCTCGTACCACTGGTTCCCGCCCCAGGCGGAATTGGCAATCTTCGCATCGCCGAACCCCATCTTCTCATACATTTTTACCTTCGCCTCCACGCAGGTGAGCAAAACGCGGCGCCGGCCGTTTTCCCGCTCTCTTTCCAGATAGACGCGCATAATCTCCCGCGCCAGCCCCTGCCCGCGGTATTCGGGCAGCACGGCCAGGCTCAGGAGCATTACGTTTGCGCCTTTGGAGTCATGCAGATCCGCATTCAGGAAAAATTCGTCCCGGAAGGCCTTTTCTTCTGTGGCAATTCCGGTGAGAAATCCCGCCAGCCGGCCCGTCTGTCTGTCCGCCGCCACCAGAAATAAATCCTGCGCCCTGGCCGCCCGCTCCAGCATCATTTTTTTCGTGCACGCCTCTTTGGGCGGGAAACAGGCCTGCTCAATGGCCGCCGCCTGCTCCCCCTCCTCCGGCCGGATATTCCTGAATTCGTATCGTTCGTATATGCTCATTCTTCCCCAGTCCCCTCTCTGAATTTCCTTATATAGGCGATTGCGAAACACCCCTTTCACCAACCAGAGTTTGGGCAAAATAGATAAAAATAAGGAGCGAATCAGAAACGGTTTTGAGTTCCGTTTTATCTATTTTGAACAAACGAAAGATTATGAAATAACAGTTTCGCAATTACCTATTTCCTTATACAGTATACCCCAATCCGCTGTGAATGGCAAGACGGCGAAAAGACCCTGCCCCTGTCAGCATGCATTTTACATATTTTATAAGTTGTATTTTGAAAATTACTGTCGTATAATGTTATTACTCCGGCAGTTAAATATCCATGCGCCTTGCTATCTGCCAAAGTAATACGAGGAATTTAAACTGGATTTTACGCCTTCTGGCGTTTTTATAATTTATGCCTTGGGAAGGAGACGAAATGCTTATGCAAAACCTTACGCTTGGGATAGACATTGGTTCAACCACTGTAAAAATCGCGGTTTTAGACGAAACCCACGAACTTCTCTTTGCCGATTATCAGCGGCATTATGCAAATATACAGGAAGCCCTCTCCCAGCTTCTGGGCAAAGCCCGGCAAAAACTGGGAGAACAGACCGTAAGTCCCGTCATCACCGGCTCCGGCGGACTGACCCTGGCCAAGCATCTGCACGTGCCCTTCGTGCAGGAGGTGATCGCCGTGTCCGCTGCTTTGCAGGAAGCCGCGCCCCAGACGGACGTGGCCATTGAGCTGGGCGGCGAGGACGCCAAGATTATCTACTTTGAGGGCGGCAACATCGAGCAGCGCATGAACGGCATCTGCGCCGGGGGCACCGGATCCTTCATCGACCAGATGGCCTCTCTTTTGCAGACCGACGCGGCCGGCCTCAACGAATACGCAAAAAATTATAAAGCCCTGTACCCCATCGCGGCCCGCTGCGGCGTTTTCGCCAAATCGGACATCCAGCCTTTGATCAACGAAGGGGCCACCCGAGAGGACTTATCCGCCTCCATCTTCCAGGCGGTGGTCAACCAGACCATCAGCGGCCTGGCCTGCGGCAAACCCATCCGGGGCCATGTGGCGTTTCTGGGCGGGCCGCTTCATTTCATGTCCGAATTAAGAGCCGCGTTTATCCGCACCCTGAGCCTGGACGACGAGCACGCCATCATGCCGGAAAATTCCCATCTGTTCGCCGCCATTGGCTCCGCCTTAAACGCGGATTCGGCTGTGACGGACACGCTGGCTTCCATGGAGGAAATGCTGGCGGGAAATATTCAGATGGACTTTGAAGTAGCCCGCATGGATCCATTGTTTTCATCGGAGGAGGAATACGGCGCTTTTCATCAGAGGCAGTCCTGCTACCATGTGAAAACCGGGGATCTGCAGAATTATCAGGGAAATTGTTTTTTGGGCGTCGACGCAGGCTCCACCACCACCAAGGCGGCCCTGGTGGCCGAGGACGGCTCCCTTTTATACTCCTTTTACAGCAGCAACGACGGCAGCCCTCTGGCCACTACTTTGCGGGCCATGGAAGAAATCTATGCGCTTCTTCCCGCTGACGCCCGCATCGCCTATTCCTGCTCCACCGGATACGGGGAAGCGCTGATCCAGTCGGCGCTGATGCTGGACGAAGGCGAGGTGGAGACGGTTTCCCACTATTACGCCGCTGCTTTTTTCGACCCGGAGGTGGACTGCATTCTGGACATCGGCGGCCAGGACATGAAGTGCATTAAGATCAAAGACCACACCGTGGACAGCGTGCAGCTAAACGAGGCCTGCTCATCCGGCTGCGGCTCTTTCATCGAAACCTTCGCCAAATCCCTGAACTATTCGGTGGAGGATTTCGCCCAGGCGGCTCTGTTTGCCAAAAATCCCATTGACCTTGGAACCCGCTGCACGGTTTTCATGAACTCCAAGGTGAAACAGGCCCAGAAAGAAGGGGCGGAAGTCTCGGATATTTCCGCCGGACTGGCCTATTCCGTCATCAAGAACGCATTATATAAGGTAATCAAAGTGTCGGACGCCACAGAGCTTGGCAAACACATCGTGGTCCAGGGGGGAACCTTCTACAACGACGCGGTTCTTAGAAGCTTTGAGAAAATCGCTGACTGCCAGGCCATCCGCCCGGACATCGCGGGCATCATGGGCGCGTTCGGCGCGGCCTTAATCGCCCGGGAGCGTTTCGGAGAGGGAGAGGAGCCCAAAGAGACATCCATGCTGTCCTACGAGAGCATACATAACCTGAAATACACTACCTCCATGGCCAACTGCAAGGGCTGCACCAACAACTGCCGCCTGACCATCAATAAATTCAGCGGCGGCCGCCAGTTCATCAGCGGAAACCGCTGCGAAAAGGGCATTGGCAAACAGAAGAACAAAGACAACATCCCCAATTTATTTGACTATAAATATAAGAGGATTTTCGGCTACGAACCCCTCTCGCCCGACCTGGCCAAGCGTGGGGACGTGGGAATCCCCAGGGTGCTGAATATGTTCGAGTGCTACCCGTTCTGGCATACTTTTTTCACGCTGCTGAAGTACCGGGTTGTGCTGTCTCCCACCTCCACCCGAAAGGTCTACGAACTAGGCATCGAATCCATCCCCAGCGAGTCGGAGTGCTACCCGGCCAAGCTGGCCCACGGCCATGTGACCTGGCTTTTGAAAAAAGGGGTGAAATTTATTTTCTATCCCTGCATTCCCTACGAACGACAGGAATTTGAAGGCGCGGTGAATCACTACAACTGCCCCATCGTCACTTCCTACCCGGAGAACATCAAGAACAACGTGGAGCAGCTCGGCGACCCTTCTGTTGATTTCCGTAATCCATTCCTGTCCTTCGGCAGCCTGGAAACGCTGACCAAGGAGCTTGTGAAGGTTTTCCCGGAGATTCCCGCCCAGGAAGTCACCCAGGCGGCGCAGGCGGCCTGGACGGAGCTGGAATTCGCCCGCCAGGATCTGATGCGAAAAGGGGAGGAAACGCTGCGCTACTTAAAGGAAACCGGACGGCACGGCATCGTTCTGGCGGGGCGGCCTTACCACATCGACCCGGAGATCCACCACGGCATCCCGGAACTGATCAACAGCTATGGGATGGCTGTGCTCACCGAGGATTCCATCTCGCACCTGCATCCCCTGGAGCGGCCTTTGCGGGTCAATGACCAGTGGATGTACCACACCCGGCTGTACGCCGCCGCCAATTTTGTGAAAACCAGAGACGACCTGGATTTGATCCAGCTGAATTCCTTCGGCTGCGGCCTGGACGCGGTGACCACCGACCAGGTGCACGAAATCCTGGAGCGAAGCGGCAAGATTTACACCTGCCTGAAAATCGACGAGGTCAATAACTTAGGCGCCGCCCGCATCCGCATCCGTTCCCTGATCGCCGCCATCCGGGTGAAACGGCAGCAGACGGGCAAACGAAAAATAAAGCCATCCGCCATCAAAAAAAGGCCTTTCACCAAAGAGATGCGCCAGGACTACACCATCCTGTGCCCGCAGATGTCGCCCATACATTTTTCCATCCTGCAGGCGGCCTTCAACTCCTGTGGCTACAACCTGCAGGTGCTGCCAAACGACAACAAGGAAGCTGTGGACATGGGACTGAAATACGTCAACAACGATGCTTGCTATCCGTCCCTGATGGTGGTGGGCCAGATTATGCAGGCGCTGCTGTCCGGCAAATACGACCTGAATAAAGTGGCTATCATCATGTCCCAGACAGGCGGAGGCTGCCGCGCCTCTAATTACATTGGATTCATCCGCCGTGCCTTAAAAAAGGCGGGCATGGCCCATATCCCGGTAATCTCCATCAACTTAAGCGGCCTGGAGAGCAACCCCGGATTCAAGATCACCCTGCCGCTGGTAATGCGCCTTACATATGGAGCTGTTTTCGGCGACATCCTGATGAAATGCATTTACCGGATGCGCCCCTATGAGTTAAAGAAAGGCTCCGTGAACCGGATGCACCGGAAATGGGAAAAACGCTGTATCCGTTTTCTGTCCGAAAAACACTGCCCCTATCCGGTGTTTCAGAAAATCTGCCGGATGATGATTCGAGACTTCGACCAGATTCCCATCTCCCATGAGAAAAAGCCCCGGGTGGGCATCGTAGGGGAAATCCTGGTGAAATTCCTGCCCGCCGCCAACAACTATCTGGCTGAGCTGCTGGAAAAAGAGGGAGCGGAAGCCGTGGTGCCGGATCTCATCGACTTTATGAGCTACAGCTTCTACAACCAGAACTTTAAAGCGGAGCATCTGGGCGCCAAGAAGCGGACCGCGCAACTGGCCAACCTGGCCATCTGGGGCATCGACCGCGTTCGCGGCGCGGCCAACGAGGCGTTTAGAAAAAGCCGCCATTTCACCCCTTCCGCCAACATCGCGGACTTGGCGAAAATGGCTGCGCCCATCGTGTCCATGGGCAACCAGACCGGAGAAGGATGGTTTCTCACCGGAGAAATGCTGGAGCTGATTCACAGCGGCGCGCCCAACATCGTCTGCACCCAGCCCTTCGCCTGCCTGCCCAACCATGTAGTGGGAAAAGGCGTGATTAAAGAGCTGCGCCGCCGCTACCCTAAGTCCAACATCGTGGCCATCGACTACGACCCAGGCGCCAGCGAAGTGAACCAGTTAAACCGAATCAAATTGATGCTGTCCACCGCACGGAAGAATATGCAGAAGGCTCAGGGAAATCCCTGAGCCTTCGATTATATCGTTCTGATAACTTTACATTCGCTGTCCGCACCTACGCTCAGCATACAGTAACTTGTATTTTTTCATAAAGCGTTCATTATTTCTCTTTATTTCGACCATTTTGCTTCAATTATTTTTAATAAAATTCATATTTTCTTAATATTTTACCAATTCCATACATTTATCAGGGGTATCCATTCGGGTATTCTTCCGTTTCGTCATAATCGTCATTGGATATATAAACTCCACTCTCAGCATATGCATAGGAAAGCGTCGCCGTAATGGAGCCATCTTCATTTAATGCAAACGTATCGGTCTTACCTTCATTTGTGGCTCTTAGCTGGTTTCCGTCAATGGCATATTCTGTATAACCGCCGCTGGACCATCCGCCGTGATAACTGTTTCCGGCGCTGTAATGCAGCCGTCCGTCTTCCTCGGAGATGGACAAGATCAACGCTATGGAATAATTTCCGTAATCTCTTGTATAGGTTCCCAGGAACCGCTCAATGCCTTCTTCCTGTTCCGGCGTTGCTTCTGGGATATCATTGATCCGTACATACGATCCGTCATAATTGAGAATAATGTTCCATTCCTGTCTCAGCGCCTCCGGCACCTCCAGAATATACCCTCGCCCTCCTTCTGTGAATTCGACCCTCTGCCCCGACACTTCCACATAGATTCCATTTTCAAAAGGATAGCCAATCTCATCAAACATGACCGAAGGTTCCCTGGCATTGATCGTCCTGAAGGCTTCCAGACGCATATGCACTGACCGGGAATCATTTTCGGAAATTGTAATTCTCCCCGCCCCCACGTCATTGCCGTTCATAAATGTGCCTATGTAATCTTGAATGTCTACGGTTTCCGGCTCCTGCGTCTCTTCCGGTTCTTGCTCTTCTTCCTCATCCTCCCTTTCTCCAGGCGCATACGCGCCGCTGATGTCCCGGTCTACGTCCGACTGGTAACGCCTGGGAACTCTTACGATAACCTGATTGCCCGATAAGGCAAAAACCGCCCGGCCCCCTCCCTGAGCCTCCAGATCCATCGTCAGCGTTTCCCCGTCCAGGACGGCGGTCCCTTCTTTGTAAAAAGGCTCCGCGTCTGCAGGGGACGCGTCCTCCAGAACCACCGTCGCGGTTTCATCGTCAAGAGGCGTGACGGTCAGCCCTATGTCTGTATCCGGACTTGTGTAATACCCTTCAAAATCCCTTGCGGTGACGGTCGCCTGTTCTTGGGGTGGCTCCTGCGCCTGGGGCGGCTCCTCTTCCCGGTTAAAGGCCAGAATCCCCGCAACCGCGCCGCCTATAAGCGCCGCCGCCACGATGCCCGCCAAAACCTTGGTCACAATTCCTTTGGATACGGCTCCCGCGCCTGCCTTGGCGGCCCCAGCCGCTTTTTGCACGCCTGTGTTAGAATCCATAGCCTGGCTTGAGACGCCGTCCTGTGCGCCCGCAGCGCCGTTTCCAGACTGCATAGCCTGTAAAATGTCCGAATCGGGAAGCTCCGCCGCATAAGCGTCCTGGCTTCTGAGAAGCAGCAGCAGGAACGGAATCGGCGCAAGGCTGTAGAGTTTCGTGCCTTTCTTTTCCAGCTCCAGCACGCCAGTCTCTATCTTATTCCTGGCGTATTTAAGCCTGCTTTTCACCGTGTTTTCGCTTACGCCAAGCTCCTGGGCGATTTCCTTTACGGAAAAGCCCTCATAATAGAACAGTTCCGTAACCACCCTTTGCTCCGCCGATAAGGCGTCTAAAATCTCCCCCAGCAGCCGCGCGGTTTCCTGTCGGTCGATGACGACTTCCGGAAGATTCTCCTGTCGGTCATCTTCAAATTCAATGGCTTCCTCTGAATCTGACGACACCATCTGGGTGAAAAAAATGACCTTTCTTTTCCGCAGCGCGTCAATGGTCATGTTCCGGGCAATTTTTTTAATCCATCCCCGAAACGCCGCCGGCTCATTTAACTGCTCCAAATGCTTCATGGCCTTCAGAAATGTATCCTGGGTCAAATCCTGCGCTGTGTCCTCATCGGAAATCATAGTCTTGATGGTGTAGTACACATTATCCTTGGTCATATTGTAGAGCTGCGTGATCGCCTCCTGGTCACTGTTTATCGCCCGGTCAATCAGTTCCCGGGTAAACCGCTGTGGCGCGCCACAGTTGGGACAGAACGTGGCGTCGTCCGGCGCTTCCCTCTTACATTGGTAGCATTTCATATGCATTTTCCCTCTTTCTCGCCTGTTTTCCTTTTAGCTATCCCTGGATTTTTGTTTTTTCGCCAAACAAAATCTTTAAGATTCTCTGCAAAATCCGCTTGGACACTTCCTCGTGCAGCGTCCCCTCTTCCACAAAGGCGCGAAACAATTTTCGAATCGTTTCATCACTCATCCGTATCACCTCTCTTTCTACCTCCCAGACGTAAAAATCGGCGCATAGGTTTTATATTTTTACAGAAAAAAAGGACGCTGGACATTTTCCAATGAATGCCTGCGCCCTTTTTCAATTATTTCTTGATTTTCACCCTATAGCTGGCCTTCACTTTTCCGGCTTTGACCGTCACGGTCACGGTTCCGGCTTTCTTGGCTCTTAGTTTTCCGGTTTTTTTGGAAATTGTGGCAAGCTTGGTCTTGTCCACGGACCATGTGCATGCGGCGCTTTTCGCAATGCCATAGCGCTGCGCTTTCAGCGTAAGCGTTCCGCCTCTTTTTACGGAAGTCTTGCCGGAAATCTTCAGGTATGGCTTTTTCACCGTTATGGCCGTCTTCAGTTCCTTCTTCTGTCCGTTGCTTAAGGTGACGGTAGTTGTAATCATGGCCCTTCCGGCCTTCAGTCCGGTAACTTTCCCCCGGCGATCCACAGACGCTGTCGCAGGTTTGTCGGACCTGTAAGTGACAGACCTACGGCTTAAGCCCGCGGCGTTTAATTTGCCCGTAAAGTTCTTCGGGTATGTAAGCGCGATCCCCGCCGTATGGCTGACGCTGCCTGTGTATAAGGTCTTCGCCGCCGGAGCCTGTATAGACCTCAGGGCTTTTGTCGCCTCGGCTTTGGCTTCCGCTCTGGCCGCCGCCTCGGCATCGGCGATGGATGGATCTTTTGGCACGATCACTTTAAAGATTTTCGTGGTTTTGGCATAGTCACAGGTAATCTCCGCGGTCAGTGTCACTGTCACGTCCTGGGCGGCTCTTGTCACTTCGCCGGATTCGGAAATCACGTTCGGGTGGCTGCTCGTCCAATGGATGCTGCAGTATCTTTCCGTTCCATATCTAGGCAGCTTCAGATTTTCCGTGGCTGTCCCTGGCAGTGAGAGCGTATCGGCGTCCTCTTTGACAGCCCATCCTGCCCAGTCGTTTTTCACACTCACCGGGAATGATTTGGTAAATTTAATCCCGCCGTTGGTCACTGTGGCGGTCAGATTCGCCCGCGCATCCTCTTTTCCTCTGTGTGCCACGGCCTGTGCGTCTTCGATGGAGAGTGCCTGGCTGTTATCGCTTTCCCACTGAATGTCGCTGCCCTTTGCGCCCTTTGCCGGAAGCTGCAGATTCTTATCCGTTTCTTCGGGAACGGTAAGGGCCGTAAAATCCTCGGCGCAGGCGATGAGCGCCTGTTCCTGCGTCTGGCTGTATTCCTGGAATGTTATGTTCTTTTCAGCGGCATATTCCTCTGCCCTTGTGCCTTTCGCCCCGAACAGAACCAGCTTATCTGACTTTTGAAACGCATTATCCTCTATCAAAATTACGCTGGAGGGAACCGCCACATACAAAAGATTGCCGCAGCTGAGAAACGCTCCACCATTGATCGACATCGCGCCCTCCCGGATGACCACGCCTTTCAGATTCTGGCATTCAGAAAACATACCATTTGATATCGTACCCACTCTCCCTGGGACGATCATCGATTCCAGTCCAGTGACAACAAACGCATCGCTTCCTACGCTTTCCAGACTTTCCGGAAGAACTATGTCTTTCAGCTTACCACAAAGCTTAAACGCAGATGCCCCGATCTCTTTTAAGCTGGCGTCTGAAGGGATGGAAACTTTCTGTAACTCTGCGCAGCTATAAAATCCAGTTGTTCCAATGCGGACTACACTCTTGGGAATACTGACGCTTTCCAGACTGCAATGATTGAACGCCCCCTCCCCAATTTCCTCCAGATTGTTTTTGAAATCGATCCCTTTTAGTCCATTGCAATATTCAAACGCTCTGTTTCCTATAGAACGCAGTCTTTCCGGCAGAGATACCAAAGACAATGCCCTGCAATTTGCAAAAGTTTCAGGCATAATCTCGGTCACGCCCTCTGGAATGTTTATGCTCTCTAATCCCTCACAACTTGAAAAGGCGCTCTCTCCAACCTTCTGCACACTATTTGGAAGCGTTACTTTCGCAAGTTTTTGACAGAGGGCAAAGGCTTCCACTCCTATCTCGGTCACGCCTTCCGGGATGTCCACGGTCTTTAGATTTTCGCAATAGTAAAACGCCCTTTGGGAGATCACGGACACGGAGCCTGGAATCGCAATGGAACCCAAATTATGGCAATACGAAAATGCGCTTGCTTCAATCGTCTTCAGGCTTTTTGGCAGCTCCACCACTGCCAGACGGCTGCAGCTCTTAAACGCACTTTCTCCAATGCTCTCCACGCCTTCCTGGATGACCACTTTCACAATGTTCGGATTATTCTCGTATTTCCGCGCCTCTATATGAGGGGTATCCGCAGAGATCACCAGCGTTTCCGAAGTGACGTCCCCGGCGAAAGGCTCCTCCTCGTTCGTTTCAACGGCTGCCTCTTCCGCCGGGAGAGCCTCCTCCTGCGGCGCGATCTCCTGCTGGATATTGACGGATTCCTCCGCCGCGAACACCGTCACGGGCAGCGACGCGCCCGCCACCAAAATGGCAGCCATAGCGATGGATAGTTTCTGTTTCCATTTCTTGTTGCACATAGTGTTTCTTCCTTTCCACAATTCCAAAAATTGTTAAAATATTCTATAAACTTTCTCTTTATTATACGGGATTTTTCACAAAAAATCAATTTTTAAACGGTATCTTTCAGCCGAAATTTGGAAACCAGACCTTTCAGCATATCCGCCTGGCCCGATAGTTCCTCGCTGGCCGCCGCGCTTTTTTCCGCCGTGGCCATGTTGGACTGCACCACGTCGGAAATCCGCTCAATGCCGCGGATGACCTCTTCCGTGGCGGACGCCTGTTTAGCGGAATAATCCGCAATCCCCTCAATGAGCTTATTCACTTCTTTTGTCTGTTCCACTACGGTCATCATTGACTCTGTGGCGTCCTTGGCCACGTTGGTGCCTTCTTCCACCGCTTCCACGGTCTGGTCAATCAGCGCGGTGGTGTCTTTGGCCGCCTCGGCGGATTTGCCTGCAAGGCTTCTCACCTCGTCCGCCACCACGGCGAAGCCTTTCCCCGCCTCGCCTGCGCGGGCCGCTTCCACCGCCGCGTTCAGTGCCAGGATATTGGTCTGGAACGCGATGTCCTCAATGGTTTTGATAATATTGTGAATCTCCGCGGATTTGCCGCTGATCTTCTGGATGGCAGCGTCCATATGCTGCATCTTTTCATTGCTTTCCAGAACGCTGCTTCCCACTTCCTGGGAAATCTGGCTGGCTTTTTTGGCCCCCATGGCCGTCTTCTGGATTCCGTCTGACACTTCGTCTATGTGAGCGGCCAGCCGTCCCACCGCTTCGTTTTGCTGCAGGGAACCCTGGGAAAGCGCCTGAGCGCCGTCTGAAACGTATCTGGCTCCTTCGGACACCTGCCCGGCCGCCAGATTGATCTGTCCCATGGTGTCGTTCAGCGCGCTGGAAATCGCCTCCAGAGATTCCTTTACCTTGGCAAATTCACCCGCATATTCATGGGATAGGGAAAAATCCAGATTACCATGGGCAATCTCCTGGAGCTTTTCCGACGCTTCGTCGATGTAGTCCACATAATCCCGCAGCCGCACCACAGTCTTTCCGAAGTTATCCGCCAACTGGCCCAGCTCATCGTTGGACTGGTGATGAATGGTCTGCTCCAACTGCCCCTCTGCGATTTGCGCCGCCACGTCATTCAGTTCCGTCACCGGTCTGCCGATAATTCTTCTCACCAGCAAGATAATCAGAATCACCGCCGCAATCACCGCCACCAGAGAGACGGAGGCCATCATGCCGGAGAGCGTCACAAGATCGCTTAACGCCTCTGTTTTCGACACAAACGCCACGGCAGCCCAATCACTGTCCGGCACCTGCTCTACCTGTATGTACATATTGTCTTCGTAAAGAGACAGGCCGTATGATTCGCTTTCGATCTGTTCATTGGCGTATGCGTACATATCCCCGCTGAACTCACTCATCACCCGGCCGGTCATTTTCCCGTCGGGATGCCCCAGGATGGTGCCGGTCCGAGTGTCCACCAGGAAAATCCCGCCCGTTTTCTCAATCTGTATATCCGCCACGATGTCCTCGATGGAATTTAGATACACATCCGCTGCGGCCACCCCGCGGATATTTCCGTCTGGGTCTTTCAGCGCACCGGAGGCTCCCACCACGTAAGACTGGCTGTCCTCATCAAAGTAAACATCGCCCAGTATGAACTTCTCCGACTGGATTCCATCTTTATACCAGGATTTCTCCGCAGCCTTAAATTCCGGGCCGGGCACGAACGACGCATGGTACAGCGAACCGTCCGTCAGCGCCACATACAGCCCTGCCGGGTACGCATCGTTCTGGTTCACCGTGTGCCGGATGTATTCCATCATGCGGGGCGTATCCATATTTTCATATTCAATAGTATCCCTCTGCATTTCCAGCATAGTCAGAGTTTTATTTATCCATGCGCCGGTTTCCTGCAGCGCCTTATCCGTAGTCTCCGCAAGAAGCTTCTCACTCTTTTCCTGAAGAGCATCTGAAACACATCCGTACACAATTAAAAACATTGCCGCCACCATAACCATAATCGTTGCCATGATAGCTGCCACAAGCTTCTTTGCAATTCCATTTTTCTTTTTCATCTTCTATCTCCTTAAGCTTATAGTTCATACACAATCCCCTCAAAACACCCCGCCGAAAATCCTTTTCAGCGGCGTCATATTTCTTCCAGATGGCTCTGATAAAGCCGCAGGATTTCCTTACGCATACGCAAAAAGACCGGAATATATTCTTCCAGTATTGTTTGCACCATCCGCTTCGCCTCTTCCCCATCGTATATGTGCGCCAAATTATTTCTGGCTTTCAGCATAGAAAGCCAGACCGGTTCATCTATAAAATCATAAACGGCATAGGCCGCTTTAATCACAGCCCTGGGCGAGCCGGCAGACGCAACCGCTCTGCCCTCATACCGAAGCAGCTCTTTTAATACTTTCCACCCCAGTTCAAATTGGAGGGCGAATTTATCAATAATCCCACTTATGATAAACGCATTTTCCAAATCCTCTTTGTCCGCCTGTGACAAAACATCCAGATTGGAAGAAAAATGATCAAACTTTTTCATAAAGCACAATTCCCTCTTTTTCAATGGCCTGGGCCAGGTCTTCCTGGATGGGCCCGCCCAGATCCACAAAATCATATTCCAAAAGCGTCTGGGTGGTTTCATCCACATCCAGCGCAAAATTCGTGACGTCGCCGCCTTCCACGGCCAGATCTATGTCGCTGGCGCGCCAAAAATCCCCCCGTGCCCGGGAACCGAACAATATCACCTTTTTCAGGCCGTATGTCTTCGCCAGCTGGCGTATTTCCTCCAAAACAACCTCTCGGACGCCAAAGTCCTCCGCCTTCTTGTTCGTCATACGCATCTTCCTTCCACTAGATATTCAAAAAATCCGCAATCCGCACCAGTATGCCGCCAAAGGGGAACGCCTGCAGCTGCTCCTGGGGCACACGGGCGATGATAATGTAAAGCACAATATACACCGCCGCCGCAATGGGCACAGACACCAAAAGCCCCAGCAAATTAGACGGAACCAGCAGATATATGCCGGTAAATAAAAGCCAAGCCGTAAGCGCCATGGGCACAGACGCCAAAAGAGGAATCAGATAAGCGTCCTTCCATTTATTCTTATAGCCCAGATATTTTTTCATGGATATATCGTTTAAAATACAAATGATCACGGAGTAGATGATAATCGCGATGACCACCGCCAAAATTCCAAGCCCGGTGGTAAGAAGCATTGCCACCAGCGAAGTCACATCCACCACAAGGGCGATGGCCGCGTTGCGCATGGGCAGGTTGGGCATTCCAATCCCCTGCAAAACGCCGTTGGATATATTGGACAGTCCATTCAAAATAACGGTAATGGCTCCCACGCTCAGCAAAAGTCCGGCGGTTCCAATGGTATCCGGAAATAAAATCCGCACAATGGGCTGGGCCAACGCCGCCAGCCCCACCGCCGAAGGGATGGAAATAAACATGGACAGCTGCACCGCCTGGTCAACTTTTAAGTTGGCCAGCTCCAGATTTTCCCTGGCGTAGGCGGCGGACACTTCCGGAATCATGGACGTGGGCGCGGCGCTGGACAATGTAAGCGGAATATTGATAATTGACAGGAAATAAATGGAATACTCCGTATACAGCATCCGAATGCCCTCGTCCTCAAACCCCTGATGGCCCAGAATCTCTGAGAAGAGATACCCGTCAATGTATCCGTTCACATTGTAAATAAAAGAACTTAATATAATCGGCGTCACCATCCGCAGAATCACCTCAAACACCTGCCGGTAGTCCTCTTCCTGCCTAGTCCTGTCGGAAGCGATTTTTTTGCGGATGATCTTCCGGTTCAGCTGATAGACCGCCAGCACGAACAGAAGAGCCGCCAGCACGCCGGCCCCGGTTCCGATGGTCCCGCCGGCGGCGCCCCACCGGTCTATGCTGTCCTTTTTTGCGCCCGCCACAAATTCAATAACCAGCCAGGCCGCCAGAATGCTGAAAATGGCGTTGGCGAACTGTTCCAGAATCTGGGATATGGAAGTGGGAACCATATTCCGGTAGGCCTGGAAATATCCCCGGTACACCCCTAAAATCCCGGACAGAAATATGGTGGGCGACAGAACGCGCAGCGCAAGAGTAGCCCCCTGCTGATTGCTGGGAATCAGAATACCCGCCCCCACAAGACAGAAAAGCGCCACTGCGCCGCCTACCGCCACGGCGTACAGAAGGGAACCTTTGAAATATTTCTGGGCGTTTCGGTACTGCCCCTTGGCCAGCTTCTCGGCAATGATTTTGGAAACCGCCTGCGGAATGCTGTAAGAGGAAATCATCAAAAGGATCAGATACGCCTGCTGCGCCAGCCCATAATAGGCCATGCCGTCCGCCCCCACAATGTGGGTCAGCGGACTCTTGTAGAGCAGGCCCACCACCTTTGAAATCAATGCCGCCACCATCAGAAAGGAAGCGTTTTTCACCAATACATTGCGTTTGGAACTCATCACTTATCCTCGGTTCTTTACTTTATATTTTCATTTCGGCAAAGCGCCTGCTCTGCGGACGCATGAAAGTTTTAAATGTTTTCAATCTGCCAGTCAATGGGCGTAAGATTGCGGCTCTCCAAAAAAGCGTTGGTCTGGCTGAAGGGCCGGCTCCCGAAAAATCCTCTCCTGGCAGACAGCGGGCTTGGATGGGGCGCTTCCAGTATCAAATGGGCGGGGTTGTCAAGCATCCGTTTCTTGGCCTGCGCCGGACGGCCCCACAGAATAAAAACCATGGGCTGATCTCGGTCGTTTAACACGCGGATGGCCGCGTCGGTGAACTCCTCCCAGCCCAGATTCCGGTGGGAGTTGGCCTGGTGCGCCCGCACTGTCAGAACCGTGTTCAAAAGAAGAACCCCCTGCCTAGCCCATTTTTCCAGATACCCGTTGTTGGGTATGTAACAGCCCAGATCGTCGTGAAGCTCCTGGTAAATATTCACCAGGGACGGCGGAACCTCCACCCCTTTTTTCACGGAAAAACACAGGCCGTGGGCCTGGCCCTGGTTATGGTACGGGTCCTGCCCCAAAATAACCGCTTTCACCTGATTAAGCGGCGTAAAATGAAATGCGTTGAAAATGTCGTCCGCCGGAGGAAAAATCAGTTTCGTCTGATATTCCTCGTTGATGGTCTGAAATAAATCGTGGTAATATGGTTTCTTAAATTCCCCCTGGAGGGCGTTCAGCCATTCACCTGCCAGTGGCGGCATAGCAATCTCTCCCTTCTTTTGTAAAATTCTAAAAAAATCTACAGCCTGACGGAAACGTTTCTTTTTGCCAGATATTTTTTCACTTCCGAGATCTCCAGCTCTTTGTAATGGAATAGTGAGGCCGCCAGAGCCGCGTCCGCACCGCCCTCGGTCAGCGCCGTATAAAAGTGCTCCAGCGTTCCGGCGCCGCCGGAGGCGATAACCGGGATGGACACCGCGTCCGCCACGGCCCGGGTCAGCGTCAGGTCGTAGCCGGCTTTGGTGCCGTCACAGTCCATGCTGGTGAGAAGGATTTCTCCGGCCCCCAGGCTTTCGGCCTTTTTCACCCACTCCAGCGCGTCGATCCCCATATCCAGCCGCCCGCCGTTTTTGTAAATATTCCAGCCGCTGCCGTCGTCTCTTCGCTTGGCGTCCACCGCCACCACCACGCACTGGCTTCCAAACTTCATGGCCGCGTCGTGGATCAGCGCCGGATTGTCGATGGCCGCCGAATTGACGGAAATCTTATCGGCCCCTTCCCGCAAAATCAACCGGAAGTCCTCCACGGTGCGGATGCCGCCGCCCACAGTGAACGGGATAAACACCTGCTCGGCCACCTTCCTCACCATGTCCACAACCGTCTCCCGCTGATCCGAAGACGCGGTAATATCCAGAAACACCAGCTCATCCGCTCCGGCCTGGCCGTAAGCCCGGCCCACTTCCACCGGATCGCCGGCGTCCCTTAAATCCACAAAATTAATGCCTTTGACCACCCTGCCCTTGTTCACATCCAGGCAGGGGATAATCCTCTTCGTAAACATCAGCGCGCCCCTTCCCGGCTTTTGCAAAGCCCTGCAAAATTTTCCAAAATCTTCAGGCCCAGCTCTCCGCTTTTTTCCGGATGGAACTGGCAGGCA
>CAYOWU010000007.1:36929-76172 GCA_964407765.1 uncultured Lachnospiraceae bacterium | reverse complement strand
AGCTAAATACTGAATTATTATCTTCAGATAGAGAAAAACTTGGAATTACTGCTTCTTTTTTGTATCGTATACTTAAATTTTATACAGATATCAGATGGGAAGGGACGCCAGTCGAAGAGATTTTATATGGTGATGTTAAGGAATATCAAGGATTAGATATTAATGAATTAAGTAAAATAAAGCAAAGTTTGCAAGAGATTAAAGGAGATACATTAGAGGATTTTTTGTCAGGAATGTGTGAATCATATGAAAAAGGCAATAGCAATATCCAGAAAATAATAAAGGCTGTTTTGGATCTGGATAGAGTAACATACAGCCATGTTATTGGATTTTTCATGCAGACATTGGAACGTGAAAGTGTGCAGGATGAAGACGTTGAAGAAAATAAACTGGATGAAAACAAAGGGTTTAATAATGTGAAACAATTTTTATCGATCAGTATGCAAGAACTTGAAAAGTGGTATGATTACATTGAATGTAAGGAAAAAGAAGAAGTGATATACCATACTTTTCATGGAACAAAAGGACTGGAATTTGAAAATGTATTGATCGTTTTAGAAGATGGATTTGGAACAAAAAAAGAGGATAAAGTCTTTATTAAAAATTTTTTCGAAGAATATTCCCGGCTAAAAACAGAACAGCAGGTTATGGAGCATGAGAAAGCGAGAAATCTTTTGTATGTGGCGGTAACACGGGCTAAAAAGAATCTGAGGTTGATTTATACAGGAGATTCTCCAAAAGTGAGAGAAATGCTATATTATGTTTTTAATCCAGAAGAGAGTGCATGAAAGGGTGGTTAAGTGACGATCGAAGAGGTTTTGGCATTTGACGAGATGCAGATATTTGACCGAAAGAGCATTCATATTGAACCAAGAGCATTGGCGGTTACGATTGTTGCCTTTGCAAATGCAGATGGCGGTACGGTTGCCCTTGGCATTTCGGATAAGACCAGAAGGATAGAAGGGACAGATTACGATATCCGGCGATTGAATGAACTGCTTACAGTTCCATATGATCTCTGTGAACCGACTGTACAGGTGGCTATAGAAAAAGTGCCATGTATTGATGACAAAGGCCGGGATAACCATATCGTATTGATGCATATAGAGCCGAGTTCCCATGTACATGCCAACCAGGCAGATGAAGTTTATCTGCGTGTAGGGGACAAGTCAAAGAAATTGGGATTTAATGACCGCCTGCAGCTTATATATGATAAAGGGGAAAGATTTTTTGAAGATAAGCCGGTGCCGGAAGCTGAACTGGATGATCTGGATATTGATCTTGTTCGAGAATATATAAGAAAGATTGGATATCAAAAAGATGCAATGGCATATCTGACGTAAAATAAAGGATTTGTAAAAAAGAAAGAGGGGAAGATGCAGATCAGTACCGCGGCTATTCTGCTGTTCGGAAAAAATCCACAAAACTTCTTCCCGCGTGCCCGCATACGTTTTATACGGTATGATGGGACGGAAGAGTGCTTTGGCACTGAAATGAATGTGGTCAAAGATGTGGTCTTTGAAGGAAATATCCTGAAAATGGTCATGGATTCCATTGCCTATCTTGACACACAGATAAAAGAAAAGATTTATCTTGGAAAGGATGGGTTATTTGTCACAGAAGAGGAATACCCGAAATTTGTGCGGCAGGAGATCATTGTAAATGCAGTGACCCATCGGGCGTACAGTATAAGCGGGACGGATATCCAGATAAAGATGTTTGATGACCGTATCGTGGTTGAAAGTCCGGGAAAACTGCCTGGGCTTGTGAGAGCAGACAATATCCGGAGCACGCATTTTTCTAGAAATCCCAAGATCGCGGAATTTTTGAAAGCATATAGTTACGTCAAGGAATATGGAGAAGGCGTAGGCCGTATGTGTAGGGAAATGTCAGAAGCTGGCCTGCAAGGGCCGCAATATTATACAAATGCATTTTTATTACAGACGGTCGTTTATAATAAAGAAAAATCAGCTTTTGACTCTAAAAAGCTGGCTATTCAGGGCGAAAGATCGGCTATTGGACACAAAAAGCTGTCTATTGAAATTTTGAGATCAGCCATTAAAAAGCGGAATTATAATGAACCGACCATAAAAAACATGATCACGATTTATGATGCGATAGAAACAGATCAGATTTTTGGCGCGCCGGAAGTGAAAAATATATTGAAATGTTCAATGTCTACTTCAAAGGAGATCATGAAAAAACTGAGGGATTTAGAAGTGGTAAGAAGCGTTAAAGGAAAGGGAAAAGGAAAATATAGATTTGTTAATAGTGAGGAAATAGAAAAGTAGATATGATCGTAAAGTATATTGAAACACATTTGTAAGAGAGGAAAATATGGATGAATCTGCAAGAAATACAAATTAAATTAAACACCCTCCTAGATGCCTCAGAGCGAAAGATCGTCTTCTGGTATGATGATGACGCCTCATACGAAGATGAGATTGATCAGCTGCAACTGTCCGGCAACAGCAAAGTGATCAGGCTTACCGGAAACAATGATTTTGCCACAAAACTATTACTGGAGCATCAGGATCTCACGACAGATTATCTGGTCTATGCGCCGTTTCCGCGTCCGGACGACAAGGAAAATTTCTTAGTGGATATCTTTTATTATGCAGAGCATTTCTATTCGGACAAGCTCGTTCAACTGATGGAGGATCTGAACATTCCTCCGGAATATGAGGACGTGATGAAAAGATATAAGAAGTTCTGGTCAGGAAATGCTCTGCAGAGATTTAGAGAGCTTGGGATAGAGACTTATACCGATGAGAGCATAGAGCTGGGCATTCTCTGTGTACTCGCGGGAGTTGAGGTCTTGAGTTTTGAAGAGATGCTGCGAAAGACGTTCCTGGCCGGGCGGACAGACAACAGCGTCATGAAAAGGATAAAAGACCTGAAGGTCGATCGGGCATTCTGGCGATCTTGCGAGAAGCAGTTTGGTTATAGGGACGCGACTCCCACCCTCCAGAAACTTCTGTTGACGATGTTCGTCACCTATATGGACGCGCAGATGAATGGAAATACGCCCAAACCTTGGAAGGCTTTCGTTATGGGAAGGAAGAATGATGCGGTGATCTTTATTAAAAATCTGATGAACAACGATGAGTCGAAGGATTTTTATGATAGATTTGCCGTGTGGGCGGCGGGTGAACTGCATATATCCGACCTGATTATGCAGATCCCTCTTGAAAATGTGCTGTCCTCAGATGCGCTCCCGGATCTTGACGACAATATGATAAGCTGGATCGTGGCAAAGCTGGAAGATCAGATGCTCGATGAAAAGATTTCCGGAAAGACGATCCCTGAGATCTGTGATGCAAGGTCAAAGGCCGGATATCACTATTCCAACGTCTATAAAGAAAGATATCAGATGCTCACCGCAGCTTATCACATACTGAAAGAAGCGCCGTTATACAGATGCCAGTCCACGATCGAAGAAGCAGTGGAGGATTATGTGAGCGGCGCATATCGGATCGACACGTATTATCGCAGATTTTACTACTATCTGGACCGGGCGGGGATGGATGTAAAGTTTGAGAAGGTAAGGGATCTGGTTGAAAATATGTACACCAATAAATATCTTACCGATCTTGCATATAAATGGAATCAGTCGCTTACAAACGAAGAGTATAACGCCTATCCGGGGGTCAGGCAGAAAGACTTTTTTCAGCATTATGTGAAACCGTTTATGAATGAGTCCAGGGGCGGGCGGGTGATCGTGATCATTTCCGACGGTATGCGTTATGAGTGCGCACGAGAGCTTTTTGACGATCTGCTCCTGGATGAAAAGTGCGACGCGAAGATCGGACATATGTTAGGCGTGTTGCCATCAGAGACAACACTCGGTATGGCTTCACTGCTTCCCAATAGAGACATTCGAGTGGATGACTCGCTGGAGATCTTTGTGGATGGCCTGCACTGCTCAAACAGCATGGCAGAGAGGCAGAAGATCCTGCAGTCTGTCGTTCCAAAGTCCGCCTGTTATGGTTCTGACAGGATCTTACAGGCGAAAAAGACGGAAATAAGGGAGCTGTTCCAGGATAAGGATCTGGTCTACATTTATCAAAACCAGATCGATCAGCGCGGGGAAGGACAGCGGTCGGACAACGAAGTGTTCAACGCCTGCCAGGAAGCGATCGATGAGATACAGAAACTCATAAGAAGGCTCACCGGCTATATTTCCAACACGAGATATCTGGTCACAGCCGACCACGGATTCATATACAAAAGAGACAGACTGCCTGAGAGCGACAAGATACAGATGGAACATATCTCTGCAAGATCCAAGAATAAGCGATATCTTTTATCACAGGAGCCCATTGAAAATGACGCGCTGATCAGCAGATGTATGACGTATCTCAGTAAATTAAACCGCACCTATGTGACAACGCCGATGGGCGCGGATATCATCAAAATGCCCGGGGGTGGACAGAACTATGTGCATGGAGGCTCGTCGCTTCAGGAGATGGTTGTGCCGGTCATTAAGGTGAAAACTTTTAAGGGTAAGCAGGATACGGGCCTTGTGGACGTGGAACTTTCAAGTTTTTACCGTCGTGTGACCGGGATCGAGGTGAAACTTGATTTTATGCAGATGGAACCGGTGACGGATATTGTAAAACCTCGCAGGCTTCAGGCTTTTTTTGTAGATGCCGATGGTGCGAAAATCAGCTTTCCTGTTCCAATCACGGCAAATATAAAATCTGCAGACGCAAAAGACCGTCTGATTCAGGAGAAGTTTACGCTTAAAAGTGGCAGATACAGCCGTGGTCAGGAATATTTCCTTGTGATAGCGGATCAGGATGATGAGAGGCGCGAATTGCACAGATATAAGTTTGAAATTGACATATCAGATATAGATTTTTTAAAATATTAATGCGCTTCAAGCCACAGCCGAAAGAGGTTTAAAATCAGCATGCCAATCGGTCAGCCGCTGCCGTTTATTAAGGATATTGTACTTTTGTTACGAAACTATGTCGAATTTATGTAAGAAATATTGAGCGATAACTGTTATAGAAAGTGAGGATCAATTTATGAAAAAAAGAAAAATAACGGCGTTATTGTTTGGGATAGCGTTTGTATGCAGCGTGTGCATTAGCGGATGTAGAAACAATGAGGATGCGCCGCAGGCCGAGCAAGAGGCGGCAGATGTTGCGGAAAGTCCGAAAAGCGGTTTCAGCAATCTGAATAATTTTACGGCGGACACTTTGGAAGAAGGCGCGTTCACACAGGAAAATTTTGCGGACAAAGACGTAACGGCAATCAATTTCTGGTCGCTGTTTTGCGGGCCGTGCATCGCGGAGATGCCGGACATTGCGGTCTTTGAGAAAACGCTTCCGGATAACGTGCAGCTCATAACGGTCTGCCTGGACGGGGAGGAAGACAGAGAGCGAACAAAAGCCATCCTGGAAGAGGCCGGGTTTGAGGGAGTGACTTTGTTAAATGGCGACGGCGATTACCAAAAACTGTTCGGGGAAATTCAGTACACGCCTACCACGGTTTTTGTGGATAAGGATGGCAATATGATGGGAAATACGCTGATTGGCGGACAGGAGGATCTGGCGCAGAGCTATGGGGCCTGCATAAACAGCGTGCTGAAATCTTTGGGAAAAGAAGAAATTGATTTTGGGGCATGACCAAAAAAGCAGCGAAAGAAGGGGGCCGGCTGAAAATGAAAACAGACCGTAAAATCTTTTTTCTGCGCGTTTGCATTTTGGCGGCGGCATTGCTTTTTATCGGAATCGGGCTGCTTGGGCAGGAGCAGCTGGAAGTGTTTAAAAAGGCGGTGAAAATATGTCTGGAATGCATCGGGATCGGATAAGAATCCAGCGGATTGCGCAGCTTGCGGCAGCGGCGTTATTCAACGGGTATGTCGCAGGTTTTCAGAAAGGGCGTATTTACACAGGGAAAAGCAAAGCGTTGTGCGTGCCGGTTTTAAATTGCTATTCCTGCCCCGGCGCGCTGTGCGCCTGCCCGGTGGGGGCGCTCCAGACGGCTTTGGGTGGACCTGAACGCAAATTTCCGTTCTATGTGCTGGGGTTTCTGATGCTCTTTGGCGTTTTGTTTGGGAGGCTGGTCTGCGGCATGCTGTGCCCCTTTGGGCTTGTGCAGGATCTGCTCCATAAAATCCCTGTTCCGAAATTTGCCGTGCCAAAGAAAGCGGATCGGCCGGCGCGGCGCATAAAATACGTCATCCTTCTGGCGATGGTTGTTCTTCTCCCGGCGTTTGCCGTGACGAAAACAGGCGTTCGGCCTCCCTATTTCTGCAAATATATTTGTCCGGCCGGCACGCTTGCAGGGGGCGTCCCGCACCTGCTTTGCAATCCGGCGCTGCGGCAGGCGGCAGGGAGTTTATTTGGCTGGAAGCTGGCGGTTCTTCTGCTCATTTTGGCGGCGTCCGCATGCATACATAGGCCGTTTTGCCGTTACCTCTGCCCTCTGGGAGCTTTTTATTCCGCGTTCAACCGATTCAGCTTTTATCAGATGCGCCTGGATAAAGAGAAATGCATTGGGTGCAAAAAATGTGAAACAGCCTGCCCCATGGCGGTGGAAGTTACAGAGAACATAAACAGCCCGGAATGCATCCGCTGTGGAAAATGCAAATCTGTGTGTCCTGCGCAGGCGATTTCATCGGGATTTCGGACGGAGAGGAAGGATTAAACATGGGCTGCGGCGACCTGCCGTATTTCTCATGAATCTCCGGTGACGCGCAGATCTTGACATAACTAATTGAATTTGTTAAAATAAAAATTAGATTAGTTATTTGAGGAGGCGGCGTTTTGCCGAAAGCGAAAATTGATAAAGAATGGATGATCCGAAAAGCGGCGCATATGGCCAATCAGACAGGCATAGAAAATTTATCACTGAAAGCCCTTGCCGCAGAATTGGGCGTGCAATCGCCTTCCCTTTACAATCATGTGGACGGGCTGGATGATTTGAAAAGGCAAATGATGCTTTATGGATGGAAAGAGGCAGAGGAGCAAGTTGTCCAGGCTGTCATAGGATTAACCGGGTATGATGCAGTCCGGGCCATGTGCTATGCTTTTCATGAATACGCGTCAAAAAACAAAGGGGTTTTCAGCGCCATGCTTTGGTTCAATCAATATGAAGATAAGCAGGCGCAGGAGACGACCGCAAGAATGTTTTCGGTTTTTTCTAAAATAGCTGGCGCGCTGGATATTTCGCAGGAAAATTGCGTTCATTTGGTCCGAATGTTCAGAGGATTTTTGGAGGGATTTACATTGCTTGAAAATCATTGCGCGTTCGGAAATGCCCGGCCAGTCGAAGACAGTTTTGCGTTGGCGGTCGATATTTTGATTGAGGGAATGAAGAAATTAGAAGGAAAATAACCATAAATACAGAAAGGCCGGGAGATAAAATGGAGCAGGGAACTCTTATATTTGAATGGGCTGGTTTGAAGGATGGCGAAAAGTTTCCGACAGAGAATACGGGGAGGGGAAAGGATATTTCGCCGGAATTTACCATCGAAAATTTGTCGGCGGATGCGGTTTCTCTGATTATTACCCTTGAAGATTTGAGTCATCCGATCAAAGGATTTACCCACTGGATTATCTGGAATATCCCCGCAGCGAATAAAATCAAAAAAGCCATTCCGGCGGGAAAAACAGTGTCTTTTCTGCAAGGCGCCGTGTAGGGAATCGGATACGGCCTTCACCGCTATGCGGGACCGAAACCGCCCAGAGGCAAATCCCATAAATACTGCTTTTCCATTTATGCATTGGACTGCAAACTTGACTTAAAAGCGTCTTCTTTCAAGGGGAAAGTCCTCCGCAAAGCGAATGGCCATATCATCCAGAAAGGAAAAATCACCGGATATTTCGAGTGAATTTTTTTCTTATGACGTTTCCTACGCCGATTTTTGCTGCGTACAAACGCAGAATCGACCTTGCAAAAATCGTGCGCATCCCCGAAGGGTTTATAGTAAACGGCAAATTTATTTGTCGTTTGCTATAAATAATTCACAACAAGAATGGACGTCCCCAGCACCGTGAGCACAACGCCGGTTGCGCGGTTTAAAGTGGTTGCGCTGGCTTTGTTTGCGAATTTCGCGGCGATCCTTGCCCAGAGCAATGTGGAGGCCACGCAGAAAATCAGGCATTTCGCATCCGGAAATCCGCCGATGGCAAAGTGGCTGGCGGCGCCTGTAAATGCCGTGAAAGTCATAATGAATACACTGGTCCCCACAGCGGTTTTTAATTCATAGCCCAACACGCTGGTCAGGAGCAAAAGCATCATCATCCCGCCGCCTGCGCCCACAAATCCACAGATAAATCCCACGACGGCGCCGCTTATCATGGATTGGATGACGCGTTTTTTGACGCTGACGGCTGCCATGGATTCTTTGTCAGTCATAACTGGCTTTACGATGAATTTAATGCCCAGCAGCAATGTCATAAACATGGAGAAACCGCCCATGGCCGTATTGGGAACCAGGCTGGCGGCAAAGCTTCCCACTAGCGTGAATAGCAGGACGGCGGCCATCATGACAATGCCGTTTCGGATGTCCAGGTTCTTGTTTTTCCCATAAGTGTATGCGCTGACGGCGCTCGCCAGAACGTCGCTGGCCAATGCTATTCCGACGGCCTCATATGCCGGAAGCCCCAGAAAAACAATCAGCATCGGGCTGATGACGGCGGCTGCGCTCATGCCCGCAAACCCGGTTCCCAATCCGGCGCCGATGCCTGCGGCAAAACAGATCAGAAATTTAAACATATCGAAATTCTCCTTCATCACGTGCAGCTTTCACTCGGTCATTCGTTTGAAAGCTGGATTTTCTTTTTATAGGGTATTATAATATATAATGGCAAGAAAGACAACATATGGGAAAGGAACGCGATATGGAAATTATTCACCAAAATATAGATAGGGGAGTTCCCTTTGACTGGGGAAAAGCCTCCTGTCTTTGACGTTGGAACCGGGACAGGCGTTCTGCCCAGAAATATGTATCCATACGGGGTTAGTACTCCATCCAGACAGAAATTAGAATTGTGAACTGCCTACTTCACGCCATTGCGTTGTTAAAATTTCTAGCCGATGCCACCGCATCGCCGTCGAAATTTTGCCTAGCAATGACATGAATTAGACAGCCCACAACTTCAAATCCTGTCTGGATGGAGTGCTAGGTGGACTGCAGCGGATATTTTGAGTGGGCGCACCGTCGTTGCGAAGATGAGAATGCCCTTTAGCGCGGTATATTTTCCCCACATTGCCCTATGGGCGTAAATTGTGATATTCAGTTGACATAAAGTGATTTTCAAACAGGATCTAGGGGAGGATGGTTTTATGTGTAAAATAATAAATTTTACTCTATAAATTTTAAACAGAAATGGTTGTCAATTGTGGGCGACGGGGGTATAATTTGAGGAAATATATGGGGTTTACAGTGAACCTGCCTGCGCCCCGCAGGGCAGGCGCTTTACCATACATGAAAGCTATGCGGGCGCATTTGGCGTCCATGAATGCATGCCGCCTGCTCGGCGGCGGAACTTTTATTATAAAAAAGAGGGCAGGGAGGTTAAGGATGGAAAAGGCGTGGCAGAAAGAAAGCGTAGTTTATCAGATTTACCCCAGAAGCTTCTGTGACAGCGATGGGGACGGAATCGGAGACTTAAACGGCATTACAGGCAAGCTGCCTTATTTAAAGGAGTTGGGAGTGGATGTGATCTGGCTTTCCCCGGTTTATCAGTCCCCCAATGACGACAATGGCTACGATATCAGCGATTACCGGGCGATTATGGAGGAGTTCGGCTCCATGGAGGATTTTGACCGGATGCTGGATGCGGCCCATCAGCTGGGGTTGAAGGTGATGATGGACCTGGTGGTGAACCATACTTCGGATGAGCATGCCTGGTTTGTGGAGAGCCGAAAGTCCGTGGATAATCCATACCGGGACTTTTATATATGGAGAGAAGGCAAAGACGGGAAGGAGCCCAATAACTGGGGTTCCTGTTTCGGAGGCTCCGCCTGGCAATGGGACGATGCCACGGATATGTACTACCTGCATCTTTTTTCTAAGAAGCAGCCGGATCTGAACTGGGACAACGCCGCGGTGCGAAAGGAAGTCTTCGAGATGATGACCTGGTGGTGCGAAAAGGGAATCGACGGGTTCCGCATGGACGTAATTAGCCTGATTTCCAAGGAGCCGGAACTGCCCGACGGCCCGGTGGGGGAGAGCGGCTATGGGGATTACGGGCCTTATGTGGCCAACGGCCCCCATGTGCACCAGTATTTGCGGGAGATGAATGAAAAGGTTCTCTCCAAATACAATCTGATAACGGTGGGCGAGTGCTCCGGCGTAACGGTGGAGGAAGCTAAGAAGTACGCGTCATTGGACAACAAAGAGTTAAATATGGTCTTTCAGTTTGAGCATATGGATGTGGACGGCGGCGAGAGCTTTAAGTGGAACCACAAAAAGATGCGCCTGACGGACTTAAAGGAAGTCCTCTCCAGATGGCAGCGCGGCCTGGAGGGGAAGGCCTGGAACAGCCTCTATTGGTGCAATCACGACCAGCCCCGGATTGTGTCGCGGCTGGGAGACGACCGAGAAGAATACCGGGAATTGTCGGCGAAAATGCTGGGGACCTGTCTGCATATGATGCAGGGAACGCCTTATATTTACCAGGGCGAGGAATTAGGCATGACCAATTATCCTTTTTCATCCATGGCGGATTTCCGGGATATTGAGAGCATTCAGGCGTATCAGGAATTTACGGAAAAGGGGATTATAGAGCCGGAAGCCATGTTCGATTATGTATGCTATAAAAGCCGGGACAACGCCCGGACGCCCATGCAGTGGGACGACACAAAAAACGGCGGCTTTACGGCGGGAACGCCCTGGATTGGGGTGAATCCCAACTATAAAACCATCAACGCCAAGGAGCAGCGAAAAAGGCCGGATTCGGTATTTCACTATTATCAAAAGTTGATTTCCCTGCGAAAAGAGCATGCGATCATTGTATACGGAACCTATGAATTGCTGCTGCCAGAGCATGAAAGCGTATATGCGTATACGCGCGCGCTGGACGGCCGGAAGTTGCTGACTGTATGCAGTTTTTCCAGCGAAGTGCAGGAATGTGAGGTTCCAGAAGAATTTACAAAAGGGCAGGCGAAGCTTCTGATTTCCAATTATGAACAGGAGGCGCTTAAAAGCCGGATGACGCTGCGGCCTTATGAGGCGATGGTCTACTTACTGTAAAAATTCCGCCGCCGATTAGGCGGCATGCATGCAGGGACGCCAAATGCGTCCGCACGGTTTTCATTTATGGCAGAACGCTCAACTGCGGGCGCATGAAGGTTTATTATAAAGAAGGTTTGTTGCAATTCTTGGATAACAGTTCTGAAAAACATTGCGCGGACATTTTTTCTATGCTAAAATGATATTGTTGAACCTGCCAATGATCAACAATATTTACAATAATGGGGTGAAACATAGGATGTTACAGAAAAAGGTATTAGTCGTTGAAGATAATATGATCAACCGGGAAATGCTGTGCGAGATATTGTCTTCCACGTATAAAGTTTTGGAAGCGGAAAACGGCCAGGAAGCGCTGGACGTTTTGGAGCAATATGGAGAAGAGATTTCTCTTATTTTATTAGATATAGTTATGCCTGTGATGGATGGATATACATTTTTGTCTCACATGAAGAACAATTCAAATTACTCATTGATCCCTGTCATTGTAGCGACGCAGAGTGACAGGGAGGCCGACGAGGTGGCGGCTCTGGCCCATGGCGCTACGGATTTTGTATCGAAACCGTATAAGCCGCAGATCATTCTTCACCGGGTGGCCAGCCTTATTCACCTGCGTGAGACTTCGGCCATGATGAACCGGGTGCAGTATGATCGGCTGACCGGGCTTTACAGCAAGGAGTTTTTCTATCACAGCGCCAATAATATATTAAAACAGCATCCGGACCAGGAATACGATATGGTTTGTTCGGATATCGAGAACTTTAAGCTGATTAACGATGTGTTCGGCATGCCGGCGGGAGATCAGCTGCTGTGCACAGTGGCGGATGTGTACCGGGAGATTGTGGGCGAACAGGGGATTTGCTGTCATCTGAATGCGGATCAGTTTGTATGCCTGATCGAGCGTGATCACTGGGAATATACAGATGATCTTTTTAAGAAAGTGGATGATCAGATCCGCAGCATGACGAATATGAAGAATGTGACCATGAAATGGGGCGTTTATCATATCAAGGATCGGACGCTTATAGCGGAGCAGATGTTTGATCGGGCGTTTATGGCCGCCCGCAGCATCTGGGGGCAGTATGGAAAGCATTTTGTGATCTATAACGACGATATGCATAATAAACTGGTGCGGGAGCAGGCGATTACAGGCGTTATGGAGACGGCGCTGGAGGAAGAGCAGTTTGAAGTTTATCTGCAGCCCCAGTACAACATTAAGACCAACACCCTGTCCGGCGCGGAGGCGCTGGTGCGCTGGAACCATCCGGAATGGGGATTTCAATCGCCGGGCGAGTTTATCCCGCTTTTTGAGAAGAATGGTTTCATTACTAAGCTGGACCAGTTCGTATGGAAACGCGCCTGCTCGGTTCTGCGGGAATGGGATGACAAGGGTTATCCGCCGGTGAATGTATCGGTGAATGTGTCCAGGGCGGACATCTACAACGTCAATCTGCCGGATATTCTTCAGGATATTATTCGGGAATATAAGATTTTGCCCCAGAGGCTGCATCTGGAGCTTACGGAGAGTGCATATACGGAGAATCCCAGTCAGATTATTGAAAATGTGGCGCGGCTGCGCGATCTGGGATTTTTATTTGAAATGGATGATTTCGGCAGCGGGTATTCATCCTTGAATATGCTGTATAATCTGCCCATAGATGTATTGAAGCTGGATATGGAATTTATCCGGAATGAGACGGCGAAGTCCGTCACTCCGGGCATTTTGTACTTTATCATTCAGATGGCGCACTCGATGAATCTGCATGTGATCGCCGAAGGCGTGGAGACAAAGGAGCAGTTGGAGCGTCTGGCATCTATCGACTGTGATTATGTGCAGGGCTATTATTTTGCGAAGCCAATGCCATGCAAGGAATTTAACGAATTTCTGCTAAGGGGAATAAAAAAATAATGGTATTTTTTTCGCAATGGTGGTAAGATATATAAATAAAACATAAGTGAGAAATTGCAGGAGGAATCGAAAAATGGCCGGTAGAGGCAGAAAGAAAAAGAATATTTCAGTGGAAGAAGAATTGATGGAATTGAGCCAGGAGATGTCAGATTGTGAGGAAAAAATTAAAGAACTGACAGCCAGAAAAAAAGAGTTAAAACAGCAAATCGAGCAGAAGCAGATGGAAGCGCTTTATAAGGCGACCATGGAATCTGGGAAAAGCTTCGAGGAGGCTATTTCACTTATTCACGAGAATAGGGAATAGATTTGAGGAAGAAAGAAAAACCGCTATTGGAATGAGAACGCATTCCTGGCGGTTTATTTCTTATTTATAGATAATTGCGAAACTTGCCCAAACTCTGGTTATTGAAAGAGGCGTTTCGCAATCATCAATATTTCTTATTATTATCGGAGGAGACATAGTATGGATATTTTAACAATCGGAAGCCATATTTCTTCATCAAAGGGGTACGCGGCCATGGGGAAAACGGCGGTGTATATGAATGCCAACACGTTCGCCTTTTTCACCCGGAATCCCCGCGGCGGAAAGGCCAAGGAAATCAAACAGACGGACGTGGAGGAGTACAAAGAGATTGCAAAGGAGCATCAATTCGGGAAAATTGTGGCCCACGCGCCCTATACGCTGAACGCCTGCGCGGCCAGGGAGGATCTGCGGGAATTTGCCAAAAACACGATGGAAGATGACTTAAGGCGCATGGAATATATTCCGGGAAATTATTATAATTTTCATCCGGGCAGCCATGTGGGCCAGGGTGCCAAAGTGGGCATCGAGAAGATTGCCCAGGCATTGAACGATGTGTTAAGTCCCAAGTGGAATACGACGGTTTTGCTGGAGACTATGGCGGGAAAGGGCACGGAGGTGGGAAGGACTTTTGAGGAGCTTCGGGAGATTATGGATCGGGTAAAATGCCGGGAGAAGCTGGGCGTCTGCCTGGATACCTGCCACGTGTGGGACGGTGGGTACGACATCGCCGGCGACCTGGACGGCGTGGTGGGGGAGTTTGACCGAGTGATTGGCCTGGAGTATTTAAAGGCCATCCATCTAAACGACAGCAAAAATCCCCGGGGAAGCCACAAGGACCGCCATGCCAAAATCGGGGAAGGGCACATCGGTCTGGAAGCGCTCTCAAAAGTGACCCGGCATCCGGCGCTGCGCCATCTGCCATTTATCCTGGAAACGCCCAACGACGAAGACGGCTGGGCGCAGGAAATCCGCACGCTGCGGGAAAGATTTTTATAAGAAAGAGAAGAAACCATGAAAGAATTTTGGATGACGCAGATGATTTATATTTTCCGCATGCTCTTTGCGGCGCTGTGTGGGTCGGCCATCGGCTATGAGCGGGAGAATCATCTGAAAATGGCGGGCATCCGCACCCATATGATCGTGGCGGTCACGGCCTCACTGATGATGATTCTCTCCAAATACGGGTTTTGGGACGTATTGGAGCGGCCCGGCGTGCGGCTGGATCCCTCCCGGATTGCGGCAGGCGTCGTGGCTGCGGTGGGCTTTCTGGGCGCCAGTGTGATTTTTACCCATGAGATGAACATCAGCGGCCTGACCACGGCGGCGGGTATCTGGACCACCGTGGGAATCGGCATGGCCTTTGGAGCGGGTATGTATGCAGTTGGGGCAGCCGCTACGCTTATTGTACTGCTTTTGCAGTTTTTATTCCACCGGGATTTTCAATTCCTGAAATCCACGAAAGTGGAGCAGATTACTCTGAAAATGGAGGAATCCGGGGACGTAGAGCGGATTTTGGAAAATCTGTTTACAAAAAAGAAGATTAAAATCGCCAGCGTCCATGTGGACCGGGCGGAGCCGGGGATGCTGCTTTTAAAGCTGTATGTGAAGTTCCCGGCGGGGTACCAGCTGGGAGACATCCTGCGTTTTCTTAAAGAAACGCCGGAAATTATTTCTATCGACCTGTGACGGACGTTTTTTTCGTTTTTGCAAAAATTTCTCAATAAAAGCCTTGCAAAATTCCTAGTAAATTGGTATGATATATCCAGCGGTTAGGATCTACTAACCAATGCAAAAACGAGGAAAGAAGGGATAACATGAGCGTAGTGATTATCGGCGGCCACGATCGGATGGTTTGTAATTATAAAAATATTTGTAAAAAACATAAGTGCAAGGCGAAGGTGTTCACCCAGATGCCCGGAGATTTCAAAAGGCAGATCGGATGCCCGGATCTGTGCGTATTATTTACCAACACCGTTTCCCACAAGATGGTGAAATGCGCTATGGATGAGGCCCGGCGAAAGGAAGTGGAAGTGGTGCGGTGCCATACCAGCAGCGGTTCTGCGCTGGAGCAGATTTTGAAAGATTACTGCGCTTAAAAGGGGATTCTGCCGGGAAAAGGCGCAAAGCTTCGTTTGTCTGCAGCTTGCGCCTTTTTCATGCAATTTTTACAATTCAAGGCGCCGTTTTGCGCTGTCTATGTAAAGATTTTTGAAAATATTTCTTGCGCAAAAGGCGATTGTCAGGGATGTAACGCCCGAAAATAAAACAACCGCATATTCAAACCCTTCACAAATTTCAAACAGGATGCCATACAGCGCGTTGCCAAAGGGCTGTGCGCACATGGAAACGGTGTAGATGACTGCGATTACTTTCCCGATTAAGTTTTGCGGCGTTTCCGTCTGTATGAATGACATCATCTGCACGGTGAAAATCGTGGAAAGCGCCATAATGGCAAAACAGCATGCAGTCAGGACGATGTAATGAATGATTCCGGATGAAAAGAACAGCAATGAGGCGCCGATGGGAAATACGCATGCCGCGCAGGCCGTGATCAGATTTCCTGACTTGTGAATTGCCAGCCTGTCTGCAAAAACGCCCGCGCCAAGTCCGCCCAAAAGTCCGCCCGCAGCTAAGGACCCTTCGGCAAAACCATAAAGCCGGTTGGCCTGCGCCGCCTCCAAATCAAACACCTCTGTCACCAGATACGGCAGCGCCACAATAATCATCGCGGACAGAAACAGATTGATTCCGCAGATGATGAGAAGCGTTTTGCCAATTACAGGCTTCTCTCTCCGAATAAACCGAATGCTCTCAGCAAAATCCGTTTTCGCCGTTTTCCAGACGCCGCCGCTAAAAGCTTGTTTCTGAAACGGCATTTCAATGAAAATTTCCATAATGGCGGACAAAATAAAGCATATCATGCAAATCCACAATACGGGCATTAATCCATATGCGCTGTATAAAACGCCTCCAAGCACAGGCCCTGCTAAGGCGGCGAAAGAACTGATGGCATTGATGATAGAGTTCGCCGCCATAAAGAGCTCCTGATTTACCAGCGCAGGGATGCTTGCCTGCACGGAAGGCTGATATGCGCCCGCGATGCCATACAGCAGCATCAGCGTAACCGTCAGTAGCAAAACAAGATTCCCGCTGTGCATAAGCAGGGCGAACGTCAGAATCACCGCCGCCGTAAAGAAATCCAATAGGACCATAATATTTCTTTTATTTACCCGGTCCGCAAGAATGCCCCCGATGGGCGACAGCAGGATGGCAGGGATGAAGGCGCACGCGGTCACAGTTCCGTAAAGCGCCGATGACCCGGTCAGATTTAATAAGTACAGCGGCAGCGCAAATCTTATTGCGGCATTGCCGAACAATGATATAATCTGGCCGATGACAACCAATGTGAAATCTTTTGAAAACAGTTTTGGCTTCATAAACAATATCTCCTTTTAGCGCCGCTGGTTGGTATGAATATATTCATACTATCATACCGTCAGTAGGTTTGTCAAGGCGTTTGATTACAGTAAGGTGCAGAGGCGTAAGTTTGACATAGACTTTACACTTGTCACTCAATACGCTATAATGATTTCAGCCTCACATAGACAAGTTGCCATTGATTATTACGTAAATTTATAACGCATCAAAAAAGCCGAAACAGGCAACAACCTGGAATTAGAATATCAGTTGAGAGTTGTAAAAAAACAAGTTAGCTTCCCTAGAGCGTGTTTGAAAATTCATTCACGCCACCCGCACGCCCCACTTTGCGTGATATTTGCCCCGCATTCAGTCGATGTAGCCCGCTACATCTCCTTCATTTGGAACAAATCTCCCACAAATTGTGACGCACGGTTGACATAAAGCAATTTTCAGACACGCTCTAGGCATTCCATCTGAAGAATATGAAATGTAGAGATTAGATAACAACCGCATGAACCTCTAAAATAAAGAAAGTGTAAAGCTTTTGTCTGATTGTCGACGGCTTTACGCTTTTTCTTATAGGCCGCATCCAACCAAACAAAAGTTTGTAAAGAAAAATAACTTGACACATCTTTTCTTATGATGTATGATAGGCAAGGTGATTACGGATGGAAGAGATTTTGATGCAGACTCTGCTGTTTGATTTTTATGGTGAACTGCTGACGAAGAAGCAGCAGGAGGTTTACCAGCAGGTGGTTTTGGAGGATTACTCCTTAAGCGAGGTGGCGCAGCGGCTGTCCATCAGCAGGCAGGGGGTGCACGATATGATTCGCAGATGCAGAAACGCCCTGGAGGAATACGAGGCGAAGCTGCATCTGGTGGAGCGGTTTGTGAAGATTCGGGAACAGGTCCATCAAATTCAGAGATTATCCAGAGAACATGACATCCGGGAAATAGAAGCCATCGCCGGCAGGATTTTGGATGAGCTGTAGTTGAGACAGGGAGAAAATTCATGGCTTTTGAGAGTTTAAGCGAGAAGCTGCAGAATGTATTTAAGAATTTAAGGAGCAAGGGCAGACTGACCGAGGCGGACGTGAAGGCCGCCCTCAAGGAAGTGAAGCTGGCCCTGCTGGAGGCGGACGTAAACTTCAAGGTGGTCCGGCGGTTTGTGAAATCCGTTCAGGAACAGGCCATCGGCCAGGATGTGATGAACGGCTTAAATCCGGGCCAGATGGTGATTAAGATTGTAAACGACCAGCTGGTGGAGCTGATGGGGAGTGAGACTGCGGAGCTGCCCATGAATGGCAGCGGCCTTACCGTGTTTATGATGGTGGGCCTGCAGGGCGCGGGCAAGACCACCACGGCGGCTAAGCTGGCCGGGAAGCTGAAGTCCAAAGGCAAGAATCCCCTGCTGGCGGCCTGTGACGTATACCGACCCGCCGCCATCACGCAGCTGCAGGTGAATGGTGAGAAACAGGGAGTGGAAGTGTTTGCCATGGGCGACAAAAAGAGTCCTGTGGATATCGCCAAGGGAGCGCTGGAACACGCGAAATCCAATGGCCAGAACGTGGTAATCCTGGATACGGCGGGCCGTCTGCATGTGGACGAAGGGATGATGCAGGAGCTGGCGGACATTAAGGAGCAGGTGGAAGTGAACGCCACGGTGCTGGTGGTGGATGCCATGACCGGCCAGGACGCGGTGAACGTATCAGAGACGTTTCAGGAAAAGGTGGGCATTGACGGGGTGATTCTGACCAAGCTGGACGGCGACACCCGGGGCGGGGCTGCGCTGTCCATTCGGGAAGTGATTGGCAAGCCCATATACTATGTGGGCATGGGTGAGAAGCTTTCCGACTTGGAACAGTTTTATCCGGAGCGGATGGCCTCCAGAATCTTGGGCATGGGCGACGTGATGAGTTTAATCGAGAAGGCGGAGGCCCAGATCGATGAGAACAAAGCCCGCGAGATGGAGAAAAAGTTCAAGAAAGCGGAATTTGGCTTCGACGATTACCTGGAAAGCATGGAACAGATGAAGAATATGGGCGGGCTGCAGAGCGTCTTAAGCATGCTGCCCGGCATCGGCGGCAAGATGAAAGAGCTGGAGAGCATGATCGATGAGAAAGACATGATGCATAAGGAAGCCATCATACTTTCCATGACGCCCCAGGAGAGGGCCAACCCTTCCCTTCTGAATGTTTCCAGAAAGAACCGGATTGCCAAGGGCTGCGGGCTGGATATTTCCGAAGTCAACCGGCTGGTCAAGCAATTTGAGCAGGCCAAGAAGATGATGAAGAAAATGCCTGGCCTCATGGGCGGCAAAGGCGGCAAAAGAGGCGGTTTCAGACTGCCCTTTTAAATAAATGAACAAACAATACAAATGGAGGTAAGAAAAAATGGCAGTAAAAATCAGATTGAGAAGAATGGGACGCAAGAAAGCGCCTTTTTATAGGATTGTGGTTGCGGATTCCAGATCCCCCAGAGACGGGAAATGCATCGAGGAAATCGGCACATACGATCCCAACTGCGACCCGAGCTTTTACAAGGTAGACGAGGAAAAAGCTAAGAAGTGGCTGGCCACTGGCGCACAGCCCACAGATGTGGTAAGCAAGATTTTCAAGCTGGCGGGAATCGAGAAATAGATTCTGCCGCATGGCGCCGGGGAGGGATGTTATGAAAAACTTGGTGGAAGTGATCGCAAAATCCCTTGTGGAGAATCCCGATGAAGTGGTGGTGACGGAGACGGAAAAGGAAGACGCCATCTATGTGGAATTGAAGGTAGGGGCTTCGGACATGGGAAAAGTCATCGGAAAGCAGGGGCGTATTGCAAAAGCCATACGCACAGTGGTCAAGGCTGCTTCATCGAAAAAAAAGGTTATTGTGGATATTTTGTAACCGGAAAACGAAGGATCTGAAGGCCGTCTCAAAAGAGATTTTTTGGGACGGCTTTATCTTTAGGCAATTACCTATTACAGAGGGAACAGGGGACGTTTATCGCTAGGAGTATTATATATGGAAGAATTGCTGCAGGTGGGCGTAGTCGCCACCACCCATGGGGTGCGGGGGGAGATGAAGATATTTCCTACCACGGACACGGCCCAGCGTTTTGAGGATTTATCTTATGTCTATATGGACGCAGGTCAGAAAGATTATCAAAAGCTGGAAATCCAGGGCGTGAAGTTTTTCAAAAAGTTTGCAATTTTAAAATTTCGCGGAATCGATGACATGAATGAGGCCGAAAAGTACAAGGGAAAAGGTCTGTGGATTCCCAGGGGGGAGGCGCAGCCTTTGGGCGAAGATGAATACTATATAGGGGATCTCATCGGGATGGATGTGGTTCTGGAAGACCAAACTCCTTTTGGCGTTTTAAAAGACGTGATGGAGACGGGCGCCAACGATGTGTATGTGGTGGATATGAAAGACGGGCGTGAAGCGCTGCTCCCGGCCATCGGCGAGTGCATTCGCCAGGTGGATGTGGAGGCGGGCGTTATGACCATCCATCTGATGGATGGCCTGTTGTCGTAATAAGAGAGGGCAGGAGATATGCGGTATCATGTTTTGACTTTATTTCCTGAAATGGTCCTTCAGGGGCTTCATACCAGCATCATCGGACGGGCGGTGGAGCGGGGAGTGATTTCTGTGGAGGCCGTGAACATCCGCGATTATGCGGACAATGCCTATGGGAAAGTGGACGACTATCCTTACGGCGGCGGAGCCGGGATGGTGATGCAGGCGGAGCCGGTGTATCGGGCCTATGAGGCGGTGGTGGCGCGTCTTGTGAAGAAGCCCCGAGTTTTGCACATGACCCCCCAGGGGCGCGTGTTCACCCAGCAGATGGCGGCGGAGTTTGCCCGGGAGGAAGATCTGGTCTTTTTGTGCGGCCATTACGAAGGCATCGATGAGCGGGTCCTGGAAGAGATTGTCACTGACCACGTTTCCATCGGAGATTACGTGCTCACAGGCGGGGAGCTTCCGGCCATGGTAATGATCGACGCCATATCCAGGCTGGCGCCGGGGGTGTTGAACAACCGAGAATCGGCGCAGTACGACTCTTTTCAGGACGGCCTGCTGGAATATCCACAGTACAGCCGTCCGAAAGAGTGGCGGGGCCGGCAGGTTCCGGAAGTTCTGCTGTCCGGGCACCATGCCAATGTGGAGAAATGGAGGCATGAACAGTCTCTATTGCGCACCCGGCAGAGAAGGCCGGACTTGCTGGAATGAGATTTACCATAAATATGTTATGTAAACTTAATCGCAAAACAAAGTGTTATATTCCGCGATTGACGGATATTATATGGGCAATTGCGAAACCATTATTTCATATCTTCCGTTTGTTCAAAACCGCTTTTGATTCGTTCCTTATTTGTCTATTTTGAACAAACTCTGATGGCTGAAAAGGGCGTTTCGCAATTACCTAGAATTACACACAGGGAGGAGATGAAAGAATATGGCTCAGTTATGGGGAGGGCGTTTTACGAAAGAAACCGATGAATTGGTCTACCGCTTTAACGCGTCCATTTCCTTTGACCAGAAGCTGTGCGAACAGGATATCCGGGGGAGCATTGCCCATGCGACCATGCTGGGAAAACAGGGTGTGCTCACCAAGGAGGAGAAAAAGGTGATTGTGGACGGTCTGCGGGGCATTCTGGAGGATGTGCAGTCCGGGAAATTAGAGATCAGCGAGAAGTTTGAAGATATCCACAGCTTTGTGGAGGCGACTTTGACGGAGCGCATCGGAGAGCCGGGAAAGAAATTGCACACCGGCAGGAGCCGCAACGACCAGGTGGCGTTGGACATGAAACTGTACACCAGAGACAAGATTTTGATTCTGGATGATTTGTTAAAAGAGCTTCTGCAGGCGCTTCTGGACATTATGGAAAACAATCTGGACACCTATATGCCGGGATTCACCCATCTGCAAAAAGCACAGCCCATCACGCTGGCGCACCACGCAGGCGCCTATTTTGAAATGTTCAAACGGGACAGGGGGCGTTTGTGCGACATTTACAAACGGATGAATGCCTGTCCGCTGGGCGCCGGCGCTTTAGCGGGCACCACCTATCCGCTGGATCGGGATTATACGGCGCAGCTTCTGGACTTTGACAGCGCCACCTTAAACAGCATGGATTCGGTGTCAGACCGGGATTATCTGATTGAGCTTTTGGCGGCTCTGGCCACCATTATGATGCATTTGAGCCGTTTTTGCGAGGAGATCATCATCTGGAATTCCAATGAGTATCAGTTTGTGGAGATTGACGACGCTTACAGCACAGGCAGCAGCATCATGCCCCAGAAGAAAAATCCGGACATTGCGGAGCTGATTCGGGGCAAGACCGGGCGGGTGTACGGCGCCCTTGTGTCCCTTCTGACCACCATGAAAGGCCTGCCGCTGGCTTATACTAAAGATATGCAGGAAGACAAGGAGCTGGCCTTTGACGCCATGGACACAGTGGAGGACTGCCTGGATCTGTTCACCGGGATGATTAGCGCCATGACTTTTAAGAAAGACCGCATGGAGAAAAGCGCCAAGAACGGATTTACCAATGCCACAGATGTGGCGGATTACCTGGTCAGCCACGGCGTGCCTTTCCGGGACGCTCACGGCATTGTGGGCCAGCTGGTGCTCTACTGCATTGAGCGGGACATGGCCCTGGAGGATATGTCCCTGGAAGAATACCGGAAGATCAGCCCGGCGTTTGAAGAAGACATTCATGAGGCCATCGGCATGGAAACCTGCGTGAAGCGGCGCACCACCTTAGGCGCGCCCGGACAGGAGGCCATGAAGACGGTGATTGATTTGTGCAGAAAATATCTGGATGAGAATTAAATAAAGGAGAATGTGACAATGAGTGAGAAATTAAAAGTTGGAATCTTGGGAGCGACAGGCATGGTGGGCCAGCGGTTTATTTCCCTGCTGGACGGCCATCCCTGGTTTGAAGTGACCACGTTGGCAGCCAGCCCCAGAAGCGCCGGCAAGACCTACGAGGAGGCGGCCGGGACCCGCTGGAAAATGGACACGCCCATGCCGGAAGCCGTGAAAAAGCTGCCGGTGATGAATGTCAATGAAGTGGAAAAAGTGGCAGGCAGCGTGGACTTCGTGTTCTCGGCGGTGGATATGTCCAAAGACGAGATTCGCGCCATCGAAGAGGAATACGCCAAGACGGAAACGCCGGTAGTTTCCAACAACAGCGCCCATCGCTGGACCCCGGACGTGCCTATGGTGGTGCCGGAAATCAATCCGGAGCATTTCGACGTGATTGCATACCAGAAGAAACGCCTGGGAACAGAAAGAGGCTTTATCGCCGTGAAGCCCAACTGCTCCATTCAGAGCTACGCGCCGGTTCTCACCGCGTGGAAATCCTATGAGCCCTACGAAGTAGTGGCCACTACGTACCAGGCCATTTCCGGTGCGGGGAAAACCTTCAAAGAGTGGCCGGAGATGGAACACAACATCATTCCGTACATCGGCGGCGAGGAAGAAAAGAGTGAGAAAGAGCCGTTAAAGCTGTGGGGGAAAATCGAAAACGGCGTGATTGTAAACGCCCAGGAGCCGGTGATTACCTGCCAGTGCATCCGGGTTCCGGTGCTGAACGGCCACACGGCGGCCGTATTTGTGAAATTCAGAAAGGGTCCATCCAAAGAAGAGCTGGTACAGGCGTTAAAAGACTTCCAGGGAATCCCCCAAAAATTGGCTCTGCCCAGCGCGCCCAAGCAGTTCATCCAGTACCTGGAAGATGACAACCGTCCCCAGGTGTCCGAGGACGTAGACTATGAAAAAGGCATGGGCGTATCCGTGGGAAGGCTGCGCAAAGACACCGTATATGATTACAAATTCGTCGGGCTATCTCACAACACGGTGCGGGGAGCCGCTGGCGGCGCGGTGCTCTGCGCGGAGACGTTAAAGGCCCAGGGATACATTGCAAGGAAGTAATTAGAATTTATGGCAAAATCTTTATATATAGCGGAAAAGCCCAGCGTCGCCCAGGAGTTCGCCAAGGCTTTGAAGGTAAACGGCGCCCGGCGAAATGGTTATCTGGAATCGGATAAGGCCATTGTGACCTGGTGCGTAGGTCATCTGGTCACCATGAGTTACCCGGAGAAATACGACGAGAAGTACAAAAAGTGGCGGCTGGAAACCCTGCCTTTTTTGCCCAAAGAATTTAAGTACGAGGTGATTCCGGCAGTCAAGGATCAGTACGAGATCGTGAGTGGCCTTTTAAACCGGCCGGATGTGGATGTCATTTACGTATGCACCGACTCCGGGCGGGAAGGCGAGTACATCTACCGGCTGGTGGAGCGGATGGCGCAGGTGAAGGGGAAGACCAGGAAGCGGGTCTGGATTGATTCTCAGACGGAAGAGGAGATTTTGCGGGGCATCCGGGAGGCCAAGGATTTGTCGGAATACGACAACCTGTCGGCCTCCGCTTATTTACGGGCCAAAGAAGACTACCTGATGGGCATTAATTTTTCCCGGCTTCTCTCCTTAAAATACGCCAACAGCATCTGCAACTATCTGCGCACCGACTACCAAGCGGTGTCCGTGGGCCGGGTGATGACCTGCGTCCTTGGCATGGCGGTAAGAAGAGAGCGGGAAATCCGGGAATTTGTGAAAACGCCTTTTTACCGCGTGCTGGCCCGGTTTCTTTTGCCGGAAGGCCATCTGGAAGGGGAATGGCGGGCTGTGGAGGGCAGTGCTCATTATCAGTCGCCCAAGCTGTACAGGGAAAACGGCTGGAAGAAAAAAGAGGACGCCCAGAGCCTGATTGACGGCCTAAGCCGACAGCCGCCTCTGGAAGGGATCGTGGAAAAGGCGGAGCGCAAGAAAGAAAAGAAATATCCGCCCATGCTTTTTAATCTGGCGGAGCTTCAGAACGTGTGCGCCAAGCTTTTTAAAATCAGTCCCGACGAAACCTTGCGGGCGGCGCAGGAGCTGTATGAAAAGAAGCTGGTCACCTATCCCCGCACGGACGCCCGCGTGCTCTCCAGCGCGGCGGCCAAGGAGATACGCCGAAATTTATCCGGGCTGTGCCGCTATGGCGTCTGTGGGGAAATAGCGGCACGGATTTTGGAGAATGGCTCTTTCGCGTCTCTGGCCAAATCCAGGTATGTGAACGACAAGAAGATTACAGACCATTACGCCATCATCCCCACCGGTCAGGGCCTGGGGCTTTTGCCCAGACTAAGCCAGACCTCCCAGAATATTTATGAAATCATTGTCCGCCGGTTTTTAAGCGTTTTTTATCCGCCGGCCGTGTATCAAAAGATAAATGTGGCGCTTAAAATAAAGGGGGAGAGCTTTTTCGCCGGGCTGCGGGCGCTGGAGGAGAAGGGCTATCTGGAAGTGGCGACGGCTTCTTTTATTCGGAAAAAGAAGGAAGAAGACGAGGAGGAAGGAGCCTTAGACGGCCCGATGCTCGAGGCTCTGAAAAGCCTGCGAAAGGGCAGCCGGCTGCCGGTGGAGAAGCTTTTCATCAAAGAAGGGGAGACGGCGCCGCCCAAGCGTTATAATTCGGGGACGATGATTCTCGCCATGGAAAACGCGGGCCAGCTCATTGAGGACGAAGAGCTGCGGGCGCAGATTAAGGGCAGCGGCATCGGCACCAGCGCCACCCGGGCAGAAATTTTGAAAAAGCTCGTCAACATCAAGTATCTGGCTCTGAACAAGAAAACCCAGGCGCTTACGCCTACCCTTTTGGGGGAAATGGTCTACGACGTGGTCAACCATTCCATCCGGTCCCTGTTAAACCCGGAGCTTACGGCCAGCTGGGAAAAAGGGCTGACTTATGTGGCCCAGGGCCAGATCACGTCCGAGGAATATATGGAAAAGCTGGAAGCCTTCATACGCCGCCACACCCAGGCGGTGATGAATGTGAACAACCAGTTCGCCCTGCGCAGTCTCTACGATGCGGCGGCAAAAAATTATAAAGGAGCGAAATAGCATGGACGGTTATACAATCGAGAAGCTTTTGGATTTGTCACACACAGAATTTCCGGAACTTTTTGCGGGAAAAACCTATCCCTGGGAAGCGCTGGGAGAAATTCACGATTTTATTCTGAAAGCGGGCGCCGCGCTGGATGCGGAAAAATATGAGCGGCGGGGAGAGGCCCTGTGGGTGGCCAGGTCCGCCCAGGTAGCCCCGACGGCCTGTATGCAGGGACCCGCCATTATCGGTGAGGAGGCCCAGATTCGCCACTGCGCCTTCATTCGCGGGGATGTGATTGTGGGAGCCCGCGCGGTGGTGGGCAACTCCACCGAATTGAAAAACTGCGTGCTGTTTCAGGAGGTGCAGACGCCCCATTACAACTACGTGGGGGATTCCATCCTGGGCCACAAGGCGCATATGGGCGCCGGATCCATCTGCTCCAACGTGCGGGGGGACAAAAAGCCGGTGGTTGTGAAGGCGGGCGGGGAATCCATCCAGACGGGAAGGAAGAAGTTCGGGGCCATTCTGGGGGATTTTGCGGAAATCGGCTGCGGCTCGGTGCTGAATCCGGGCACGGTAATCGGCCGGGATTCCATGGTTTATCCCCTGACTTCCGTCCGAGGCTGCGTGCCTGCAGAGAGCATCTGCAAGCAGACAGGTTCGATTGTGAAGAAACATTAAAAAGCTATATGCCAAATAATTTCTGGCGCGCATAGGCCAGCGCCAGTAAATGCGCCGGGTAAAAGACATAGAAGAAATATTTCAGAACAGGCCCCTTCAGCCAGCCTCGTTTTCCGTTGTACATGGTAATGGGAATCAGCGCGAAAATCGCTTTCCATTCCCAGTAGAGACACAGGGCGGCGCCCACGAAGCGGGGAACCGGATAAGAACGGAAAAGATAGAGGACGACAATCAGCAGCACACCTTTAAAATCATAGTCGGTATGGAGCAGATAAGCGGCGGCCATGCCCAGCGCAGCGGGAAAAACCATCAGCAGGATATGTTTTTCCCGTATTTTTTCCATCGCCCAGACAGTCAGAAGCCCCAAAAGCAAAGTGAAAAAGACATTCTGATAGTCCGGCAGATACAGCCTGGCTCCTATGAATAAATTAAATGGGATCTCGGAGAGAATGGCGAAGGCCAGCATATTTCCGGCGTAGCGCAGACGGCTCCTGGTGTGGTAAAACCCTTCCACCAGCATGAAGCAGTAGAGGGGAAAAGCGATTCGGCCAATGTCCCGGCAGAGCTGGTAGTAGGGGATTTTCTGGTCGCTCCAGTAGACCACTGCGTAGCCGAAATGGTCGATGAACATGGTGATTATGGCAATGACCTTCAGGACGCTGGAGCTGAAAATTTCATAAGGTTTAGCGGGAGACTGCATAAAATGATTCCTCCGTATAAATAAAGTAAGTGTTGCTGTTCACTGCGTGACCAATAGCACGCTTCATGGCAACGACTAAGCAACGATTTCTTTCATATTGTATCATGAAATGATTTTTTTTTCCAGGAATCTGTGGTAGAATAATCTTCAGAAAAATTTTGTGGAAAGGCGGTTGCGTATCGGATGGCGAATATGATATTTGTACTTTTTTATCTGCTGTGTTTGTCTGCGTGTGCGATTGTCGCGCTGGCGGAATATATTTTGTATGGGTTCGGTCTGTACGGCATGGCGCGGCGGGCGGGCGTCGGCGGCGAATGGATGGCTTTCGTGCCCTATGCCCGCAGATATCTGCAGGGGAAGCTTGGCGGCCCCATTACGCTTAAGGGGAAGACCATGAAAAAGCCGGGGCTGTGGATGATTCTGATTCCTTTTGCCATGGGCTTGGCGGCGGGGCTTCTGGCCGGCCTTGCGCTGGCTCTCGTGGTGGCCGGGACCCTGGTCAATAAGAACGCCATGGTGATGATTCCGGTGGCCAGCGTGGCGCTTTTTGCGGATTTGATTATCCTCGCGCTGCTTTTCGTGGGCCTTGCGGCAAAAAGTGGTCTGCGGTCGTTGGTCAACTATCAGATTTTTTCACGTTACTGCCAGGGGAATGCGCTGATTCTGCACATTGTGTTCAGCGCCATGTTTCCGCTGTACGAGGCGGTCGTGTTTTTTTACTATCGCCGCCGTGAGCCTGTCTGCGATTTACATAAAGAGGATGAATAAAGAAAATCAGACAGCAGACAATGCCGCTGGAAGGGGGCGCCTATGGAACGGCTGATGACGGATATTTTTCTGAAAAATAAAAAAGAGTGGCTTCCGATTCCGAAGTGCAGATCCGGGGAGCGTCTATATCATTATACAGACTTAAGCGCGCTGAAGGGCATTGTGATGGACCGCTCTTTTTGGGTGACCAAGAGCGATTTTCTTAATGACAAATATGAGTTTTACTATGCGTTTAAGGTGATTCGGAAGGTCTGCGCGAAATTAATCCCCAATCTGCAGAACCGGAAGATTTTCATGCATGTGTTAAAGGAACAGATGGAGTCCTTTCACGGGGGCATGGCGGATAAAATTCTCTCAGGGTGGTATATTCTGTCCTTTTCCAGGGCCAAGGACAGCCTGCTTTTGTGGACGGAATTTTCCCAATCCCAGGGGTATTGTCTGGAATTTGACTATAAACGTCTGATCCGGGGACTGTTTGACGGCATCTGGCTGGACGGCTATGTGATTTACGACAAAAAGAAGCAGCAGGAACTGGTGGAGAACACTCTGCGGCGGATTTTGGAAAAAAAGGATATAGATCGGAAGAAATTAAAGGAAAAGCTTTTTTCCGAGGATAAATTGATCGCCCCAAAGGAGTTGCATGGCTTCATGGAAGAGTTCTCGGTGTGCTGTTTCGTGTATTCCATGTTTTTCAAGAAAGACTGTTTTCGGGAGGAGCGGGAGTACCGGTTCGTGTTCTGGGCCTTCCACGAGCCTCTTTCAAAGGACAGCGGTCTGCGCACCATTCCCATGCATTTTCGGGAAAAAGAGCAGGCGCTGATTCCCTATATTGTGGTGAATTATAAAGAAGGGGAGCGCAACAATCCTATCCGATCCATCACCGCAGGCCCGAAGAATAACAGTGACCTGGCGGTGAAAGGGATGCAGTATTTCCTGCGAAACGAGAAAATCAACACGCCGGTGCGGGAATCGAAGATTCCGCTGCGTTATTGAAATGGAGGAACAAATGGATTATCGGGAAATTTACGAGAAATGGTGTACGGACCCCTGTTTTTCAGAGGAGACTCGCCAGGAATTAAAGGCGCTGGAAGGAAATGAGGCGGAGATTCAGGACCGTTTCTATCGGCGGCTGTCCTTCGGGACAGGCGGTCTGCGGGGCATGCTGGGCGCGGGAACCAACCGGATGAATATATACACCGTGCGCCAGGCCACCCAGGGTCTGGCCAACTACATTTTGTCCATGGGCGGCGCGGCCAAGGGCGTGGCCATCGCTTACGATTCCCGCCGGATGTCGCCGGAGTTCGCCCAGGAGGCGGCGCTGTGCCTGAACGCCAACGGGATTCAGACGTATTTATTTGAGAGCCTGCGGCCCACGCCGGAGCTGTCTTTTGCGGTGCGGCGTCTGGGGTGCATAGCCGGCATTGTCATAACCGCCAGCCACAATCCGCGGGAGTACAATGGCTACAAAGTGTACTGGGAGGACGGCGCGCAGATTTTGCCGCCCCACGACGGGAAGATTATGGAAGAAGTGGGGAAAATCGCTGAATATTCCCAGGTGAAGACCATGGAAAAGGACGCGGCCCAGGCAAAAGGGCTGTACCATGTGATTGGCTCTGAGATTGACGATCTGTATATGGAGCAGATGAAAAAGCAGAGCATCCATCCGGAAATCATCCGGGAAATGGCCGGGGATATGCGGGTGGTCTATACGCCGCTGCACGGTTCCGGGAACCTTCCGGTGCGCCGCGTGCTGCGCGAGCTGGGATTTACCCAGGTGTTCGTGGTTCCCGAGCAGGAGAAGCCGGACGGCGCATTTCCCACGGTGGCCTATCCCAACCCGGAGGATGAGAGCGCCTGGAAGCTGGCTCTTCATCTGGCAAAAGAAAAAGACGCGGACCTGGTTTTGGCCACAGACCCGGACGCGGACCGGCTGGGCGCTTATGTAAAAGACAAAGAAAGCGGGGAATACAAAAGCCTCACCGGAAACATGTCCGGCGCGCTCATAGCGGAATATATTCTGCGGGAGCGGACGCGGATGAAAACCAGGCCCAAAAGCCCGGCGCTGGTGGAAACCATCGTCACCACCGATATGGCCAAAGCCATCGCAAAAGAGTACGGTGTGGCGCTGGTGGAAGTCCTCACCGGATTCAAGTATATTGGTGAGCAGATTCGCCTGTTTGAGGAAAATCAGACCCATCAGTTTCTTTTCGGCATGGAGGAAAGCTACGGCTGCCTGGCCGGGACCTACGCCCGGGACAAAGACGCCTGCGTGGCGGTGATGATGCTTTGCGAGGCAGCGGCCTATTATAAGAAGCAGGGAAAGACCCTCTGGGACGCCATGCTGGAACTGTATGAGAAATACGGCTTCTACAAAGAAGGCCTGGCTACCGTCACCTTAAAAGGAATCGATGGCGCCCGGCAGATTCAGGCGCGGATGGAGCGTCTGCGCAAAGAGCCGCCGAAGACGCTGGGCGGTTTTAAAACGCTGGCCGTCCGCGACTACCAGGTGAACAGCCGTACGGACATGCAGACCGGCGCCGCCTCGTCTACAGGGCTTCCGGCCTCCAATGTGCTCTATTACGAATTGGAAGACAACGCCTGGTGCTGCGTCCGACCGTCCGGCACCGAGCCGAAGATTAAGTATTATTTCGGCGTGAAAGGGGAATCGCTGACGGATGCGGAGGGGAAATTAGAGCGGTTGAAAGAAGATATTTTGTAAAACGCTTCGGAGTTTTGAGCACTGTGTCTGGTTTGTACCCACTGGTTTAGGAATGCGTTCCTTTTTGCCAGTGGGTATTGGCATTTAGAAGAATATTACCGGCCTCTATGCTTTTCCTTCTTTTTCTGCCGTTTCTGTTCAAATTGTCTTTGTTTCCTCGCTTCCCGCTGCTTTCGGTTCATGGTCTTGCGTTGGGTCTTCAACTGCTCCTGCTGTAATTTCAAAGCCTGCTGTGCTTTTGTTCCAGCCCCGGCATTCTGCGTTTGTTTTCGCGCTTCGCGCTGTATTCGCTTGGGATTGCGGCTGCCCTCTCTTACATTCGCTGCTACAGCCGGGCTGAATTTCAGCCGATGGTAGTTTTTCAGAACGAAATCGCATACCGTATAATCTTTCGGTTCCGCACCAAATGTCACTTTGCATACAGATAATTTTCCTTCTGCTGTTCGCTCAAAAATTCCCACCCAAAATGGCTCTTCAAAAAATACGGTCAGTCTGCCCGATGCTTTGTCCATGACAATTCCTCCTTGAAATTTAGAATCACAAAGAATGGACGACCCAAGGAGGGAGGGCTACTTACGCCAAAGCGGCGCGACCGGACTACCTACCGGTTCTGTAAGGGATTGGATTCCTTACGTTGTGTTTTTATCTTTGTTTCTTGATTTTAGCACAAGTTCAATGACTCTTCCAGATTAATTTCATTTTATTGCTTTCTCAAACAATATCTCGATCGGATGCATACATCTTCCTCTTCCAATTCACCAATTTGCAAATGGAACAACACAAAAAAGCATGTCAGACGGTGGTTTTAGCTCAGGCAGATTTCAGCGTCCATATGGGTTAGTGGAAGATTGCGAAATGAGGGGAATTTTTCAAAAGGGGTTGACATAGTGAATATATATGTATATAATGAGTATATACAATAAATAAGACATTCACACCCATAAGGAGAATCTGCCATGAACATTATCATCAGCAATTCCAGCGGCAGGCCCATTTACGAGCAGATTACCTCCCAGCTGAAGCAGCTGATTCTGACCGGTGAGTTAAAGCCCCATGACTGTCTGCCGTCCATGCGCCTGCTGGCCAAGGAGCTGCGCATCAGCGTGATTACCACCAAGCGGGCCTATGAGGACTTGGAGAAGGACGGATTTATTTACACGGTTGTGGGCAAGGGAAGCTTTGTGGCGGACACGAACCAGGAGCTTTTGCGGGAGGAACATCTAAAGCAGGTGGAGGAGCATTTGGAAAATGCGGTAAAACAGGCCCGGCAGGCGGGAATATCCCGGGAAGAAGTGCTGGAAATTCTGGAAATGCTATTCGAGGAGGTATAGAGCGATGGATGCGGCTATTCATTTAAAAGACGTGACAAAACAATATGAGGGATTTACATTGGACCATATTACCATGGACATTCCCAAAGGGAGCATTGTGGGCCTGGTGGGAGAGAACGGGGCCGGGAAGACCACGCTTCTGAAAGCGATTCTGCAGATGATTGCCATTCAGGAGGGGGAGATTGCCGTCAATGGGCGCAGCCTTCAAGAGCTGGGGCCTCAGTGGAAGGATCAGGCAGGGGTCATTCTCTCCGGTGTAGAATTTGCGTCCCAGATGAATGCGAGGCAGCTGGGAAATTGTATGCGCAATGTTTACAAAAACTGGCAGGATAAAGTTTTTGAGAAATATCTGAACGATTTTCAGATTGACAAAAAGAAACGGATCAAGGACTATTCCAAAGGGATGAAGATGAAGCTGGATTTGGCCGTGGCCCTGTCTCATCAGGCAAAGATTTTGATTTTTGACGAGGCCACCAGCGGTCTGGATCCGGTGGTGCGGGACGACATTCTCGACATTTTGCTGGAGTTCATCCAAGACGAGGAGCATACGGCGCTGATTTCCTCCCATATCATCAGCGATTTGGAGAAAGTGGCCGATTACATTGCGTTTCTCCATCAGGGAAAGCTTAGGTTCTATATGAATAAGGACGAATTGCTGTACTGTTTCGGGGTGGTTCACTGCACGCCCGAACAGTATGAAAATATCCCGGAGCATTATGTGGAAGGATGCCGCAAGAACCGCTTTGGCTACGAAGCGCTGATCCGGGATCGGGAGAAGTTTCAGCGGGAATGCCCGGAATATACGGTGGACAGCACGACCATTGAGGAAATCATTTTGTTTTATGTGAAAGGAGAGGCGAGATGAAAGGGGTTTGGTTAAAGGATTTCTATAGTTTAAAAGCATACGGGCGTCAATATCTGCTGTTGATGGCGTTCTTTATGATTTTCGGGATCAGCATGGGGAATTCCCACTACATTATGTGGATGTCGCTGGTGGTGGGGCTGAATATTGGGTTTGCGGCTTTTCCATTCGATGAGGCCGGCGGCTATGGCTATATGCTGGCCGCGCCCGTGGGACGCCGGACGATGGTGCAGGCCAGATATCTGCTGGGGCTGGCTGGCGGGCTTTTAATTTTTCTCTGTTCCGGCACGGGTGAAATCATAAGCCGCGCGCTCAATGGAAAGTCTGAGGGATTCTGGCTGGCGGAAATGGCCGCCGTTTGGGGGATTTATTTTATTTTCATGAGCATTTTGATGCCGGTGGGTTATCGGTTCGGCGTGGAGAAGGCCCGCGTGGTCACGTTGGGAATGGTCGCCGTGCCCATGGTTGTCGTTTTTCTCAGCTTAAAGATCATACAAGTTTCCGCCATTACCGACGCGCTGAAGAAAATGACGCAGGCTTTTACTCCGGCGCAGATGGCGTATGGCGGGGCATTTGCCCTTTTCGCTGTGGGGGCGCTGGCGATGGGAATCTCTTATCTGCTGTCTGTGCGGATATTTGAGCGGATGGAATTTTAAGAATTTAAGAATCTGCGACACAGGCTGCAGGGAGGCAAAGAGTCTTCTGCAGCCTATTATTTATGCGTTTTCCAGGTTGCCCGCGATCACGAAAGAGCTATAGGAGTAATCGTCTATGGCCGCCGTCATTTTTCGGAATAAATCCATGGCCGTTTCACAGTCCTCTTTATTCAGAATGGTGAAGTGATAATCTTCGCCGGCTCCGTCAAAATTAACAATATATAAATCTTCTAGCTGTGCGGACAGTTCCGCCAGCCATTCCACGATGCAGTCATCGTACGAAAACCTTTCCCTGTTAATGGTAAAATCAAGTCCCCTCGCCGCCTGAATATTCTCAACAAACCAAAAAAAGTCCGCCAAATCCGGTGCGCCGGCATCCGAAGAAATAAAGTAATACTGTGGTCTTACCAGCTGTTTGTCCGCGTCGGCCACATTTTCAAACGTGTCGTCCGAATCGATGTCCTGCCCGGAAAGTGTATATAAAACAGCGGGGACGCCGCCGTATTCGTCAGCGGCGTTTTCCAAATGCTCTTTACAGCGGTTAAAGACTTCTTCCCTGTGTCCGCAAAGCATCAGGGCACAGAAATTTTTCAGCGCGTCGAGTTGGTCTGCATGAAGCGTCATTTTGATCTCCTGATTTTTATTTGTTTGAAGGTTATTTTAACATAGGGATGCGGATTTTTCTACTGTCAGAACAGGATAACTCTTGACGGATTGGCTTTACAAGAGTATAATTTCTCTGAAAAACTTTCGCGCGTTGAAGCGTAAAAATAAAGGAGGATTTATAAAATGAAACTCAGGAAATTAATGACATTCATGATGGCGGCAGTGGTTGCATTGTCGATGACGGCATGCGGAAATTCCGGTTCGGAATCATCATCCGGCGCAGAAGAAACGACGGCGGCCAAGGAGCAGGAAGCGACGACGGAGGCCGAAAAAGAGGATGCGGATTCCGGGAAAGACGCCTATACCATCGGCATCTGCCAGATGCTGGAGCATCCGGCTTTGGATGCGGCGACAGAAGGGTTCCAGGCGGCCTGCAAAGACAAGTTCGGCGAGGACAAAGTGGATTTTGACGTTCAAAACGCCCAAGGCGAACAGGCTATGTGCAGCACCATCGTCAATAATTTCGTTTCGGCGGATGTGGATCTGATGCTGGCAAACGCGACCCTGCCTCTGCAGACGGCGGCGCAGGCCACGGCGGACATCCCGATTATGGGAACGTCCATCACCGATTACGCCACTGCCCTGGAAATCAGCGACTGGACGGGGGCCACAGGCATCAACGTCTCCGGAACCAGCGATTTGGCGCCCATCGACGAGCAGGCAGACATGACGATGGAGCTTCTTCCGGACGTGAAGACCGTGGGCATTCTCTACTGTTCCGCGGAACCAAATTCCAAATACCAGGCGGAGTTATACACGGAAGCCATGAAAGAAAAAGACGTGGAATGCAAGGAATTTACAGCGGCTGACTCCAACGAAATCCAGTCTGTGGTCACAAGCGCCATCGAACAGTGCGACGCCATCTACATTCCCACCGACAACACCATCGCGGCCAATACGGACATTGTGAAGAATGTCTGCGTTCCGGCCAAGATTCCGGTAATCGCCGGCGAAGAAGGCATTTGCGCCGGATGCGGCATTGCAACTTTGTCCATCAGCTATTATGATATCGGATATAAAGCAGGCGAAATGGCTTACGAAGTGCTGGAAAACGGCGCGGACATCTCAACGATGGACATCGAATTTGCGCCGGAAGTGACCAAGATGTACAACGACGAAATCTGCAAAGAGCTGGAGATTTCCGTTCCGGACGATTATGAAATGATTGAGGCAAAAGAAGAATGATCTTAGAGTATTTGGCGTCTTTGAATCCTGCCGCGCTGGTTCGCGCGCTTCCGGGCAATGTGGCCCAAGGGCTGATCTGGGGAATCATGGCGGTGGGTGTGTACATCACTTTTCGCATTCTGGATTTTCCGGATCTGACGGTGGACGGCTCCCTGGCCACAGGGGGCGCGGTGGCCGTTATGCTCATCAAAGGGGGCATGCATCCGGCAACGGCCCTTTTATTCGCTTTCTTGGCGGGGCTGGCGGCCGGGTTTGTCACGGGTTTTCTCCACACGGCCTTTGGCATTCCCGGCATCTTGGCCAGCATTTTAACGCAGATTGCCCTGTATTCCGTGAATCTTGGGATTATGGGCAAATCCAACCAGAGCATCGGCATCGCCCAGAAGAATCTGGTGGCTTCTTTAAGATATGTGACCGCCGATGACCGGGAAATCTTTTTTCTGAAGCTGATTATAGGCTGTCTGCTTCTGGTGGCCTTTGTGTACTGGGTGTTCGGGACCGAAATCGGCTCCGCCATTCGGGCCACCGGCTGCAATCCGCAGATGGCCCGCGCCCAGGGAATCAACACGAATTTCACGACCGTGGTGGCTTTGATGTTCTCCAATGGCCTGGTGGGGCTGTGCGGCGGCATCTACGCCCAGTATCAGGGCTCCGCAGACGTGAATGCAGGCCGGGGCGCCATTGTGATTGGGCTGGCGGCCGTGATTATCAGCGAGGTGATTTTTGGCAAGCTCTGTTCCGGAAAGAGATTTACATTTGCCTATACGCTGGCGGCCGTTTTTGTGGGGGCGATTCTGTATTACGTGGCTTACACGCTGGTGCTGTGGCTTCGGATGCCGTCGGATTATATGAAATTATTTTCCGCGATTGTGGTGGCCTGTTTCCTGGCTGTGCCCTATCTGAAAGAAAAACATGCTGTGAAGCGGAGGATGGCGAAATAAAATGGGATATATGCTTGAAATAGAAAATTTGCACAAGACTTTTAATATTGGCACCATCAATGAAAAAGTGGCCTTGGACGGCGTGGATCTGAAATTAAAGGAAGGCGACTTTGTGACCATCATCGGCGGAAACGGCGCCGGAAAGTCCACGACCTTAAACGCCATCGCGGGCGTCTGGCTGGCGGATCAGGGCAAACTCATTGTGGACGGCGTGGACATCACCAGGCTTCCGGAGCACAAGCGGGCCGTTTACTTAGGAAGGGTGTTCCAGGACCCCATGATTGGCACCGCCGCCACCATGTCCATAGAAGAGAACATGGCCATTGCCGCCAGGCGCGGGGCGCGAAGAGGCTTCGGCTGGGGCATTTCCAAGAAAGAGCGGGAAGAGTATAAGAAAAAGCTGGGCCAGCTGGGGCTGGGCTTGGAGGAGCGCTTAAGCAGCCGGGTGGGATTGCTGTCCGGCGGGCAGCGCCAGGCCATCACCCTTTTGATGGCGGCCTTAAAAAAACCGAAGCTTTTGCTGCTGGATGAGCACACAGCGGCTCTGGATCCGAAGACGGCGGCCAAGGTGCTGGAAATATCCGACCGAATTATAGCCGAAAACGGTCTGACCGCCATGATGGTCACCCATAACATGAAAGACGCCATCGCCCATGGAAACCGTTTAATCATGATGCACGAGGGTAAAATCATCTACGATGTGTCCGGAGAAGAAAAGAAAAGCTTAAAAGTGCCGGATTTGCTGGCCAAGTTCGAGGAAGCCAGCGGCAAAGAATTTGCCAACGATCGGATGCTGCTGATGGCGTAGAAAAAAACTCTTTGCAAAGTAAGCATAGACTTTGCGACTTTTAGATGATATAATAGCCTGTACAGGTTGCGGCCCTGTATGGGCTTTCTTTTTTTCTCAAATAGAAAGGGGTTCTATGGATTGTAAACGGGCGGAAAATCTGGTGTCGGCTTATATCAATAAGGATATGAGCCTGAACGAATTAAAGGAATTTATCGACCATGTGAAAAACTGTTCTTCCTGCTATGATGAGCTGCAGACGTACTTTACAGTGTATTTTGCCATGGAACATCTGGAAAATGGGGAGAGCAATCCTTCTTATAATATGAACAATGTGCTTTTGGAAGACATAAAGCACAGGGAGCGGTATGTGAGGCGTGAGAGAATTCGGCGCGCATTGCTGGCGGCTGTCTGCGCTTTTGTGGTTCTGCTGGCGTTGTTTTTGCTGCTGATGTGAAATATAGGAGTGTTATGAGCGAGAGAATATTATTGATTGACGGCCATAGCATTATAAACCGGGCGTTCTACGGCCTTCCGAATCTGACCAACTCGGAAGGGCTGCATACCAACGGGGTTTATGGCTTTTTGAATATTTTACTGAAGACGCTGGAAGAGGAGGGGCCGCAGTATCTGGCGGTGGCGTTTGATCTGTCTGCGCCCACCTTCCGCCATAAGCGTTACGATAAATATAAGGGCACCCGGAAACCCATGCCGGAAGAACTGCGGGAGCAGGTGCCGCTGTTAAAAGAAGTCCTGGCGGCCATGGGAATCCACACGGTTTCTCTGGAGGGCTATGAGGCGGACGATGTGCTGGGGACGCTGGCCAAAAGGAGCGAAGCCAAGGGGATGGAAGTGACGGTGCTCTCCGGCGACCGGGATTTGCTGCAGCTGGCCACGGAGCGAATCAAGATACGCGTCCCCAAGACCAGCCGGGGAAATACCGTTGTGGAAGATTATTGGGCGGAGCAGGTGAAGGAGAAATACCAGGTGACGCCGCCCCAGATTGTGGAGCTCAAAGCGCTGATGGGAGATTCTTCCGACAACATTCCGGGGATTCCCGGCGTGGGGGAGAAGACGGCCACAAAGATGGTGGTGCAGTTTGGAACCATCGAAAACGCCTACGCCAATCTGGAGCAGGTGACGCCCAAAAAGGCCCGAGAATCGCTGCGGGATCATTACGATCTGGCCCAATTAAGCAAGGAACTGGCTACTATTGACGTGCAGGCGCCGCTGGATTTTTCCTATGAAAAGGCGCGGGTGGGAGAGCTTTACACGCCCCAGGCCTATGAGATGTTCCAGCGGCTGGATTTTAAGAACCTGCTGAACAGATTTTCACAGGATGTGCAGGAAAATGCCGTGGAGAAGGATTTCCGGCGGTGTGAAAGCGAGGAAAAAGCCCGCGAATATTTTTCCCAGGCAGCCGAGGCGAAAAAGGCCGGACTGTGGATATCCGGCCCGGATTACGAAGTGGGAGCCGTCGCCCTGTCCTGGGGGGAGCAGGCGGTCTGTTTCTTTGTGGATGGGCAGATCACGGGAGAATTTCTGAAAAGCCAGATAAAAGAGCTGGCAAAAAAGGCGTCTCTGGCGGCTATGGATGTGAAGCGTCTGCTGCACTTTGCGCCGTTCTTAAAAGAGCGGGACATGTTTGACGCAAGTGTGGCGGCGTATCTTTTAAATCCGCTGAAGTCCCACTATACCTATGAGGACATTGGAAAGGAATATCTGGGTCTGTTTTCGCCGTCCAGGGAGGAACTTCTGGGGAAGGATACGGATGAGAAGGCGCTGGCCGGACAGCCGGAAGCGCTGATGCAGGTGGGCTGTTATATGGCTTATATCGCCCAGAGCGTCCGGGAGCCTTTGGAGAAGGAGCTGGCGCAGACCGGCATGGAAGAGGTGTTTCGGAAGATTGAGACGCCCCTTATAGTGACTCTCTATGAGATGGAGCGGGAGGGCGTGCAGGTGGAGGCGGAGGCTTTGGCGGAGTATGGCCGGCAGCTGTCAGGCCGTATTCAGGAGCTGGAGGGGAAGATCTGCCGGGAAGCCGGAGAGGAGTTCAACATCAATTCGCCAAAACAGCTGGGCGTGATTTTGTTTGAAAAAATGGGTCTGCCGGGGGGCAAGAAGACCAAAACCGGCTATTCCACGGCGGCGGATGTGCTGGATAAGCTGGCCGGCGACCAC
>CAYOWU010000007.1:0-36919 GCA_964407765.1 uncultured Lachnospiraceae bacterium | reverse complement strand
GGGATATTCTGGAATACCGGCAGCTTGCCAAGTTAAAGTCCACCTATGCAGACGGCCTTTTAAATTTCGTGGACGGCACCGGGCGGATTCATTCCCATTTTAACCAGACCATAACGGCCACCGGACGAATCAGCAGCACAGAGCCCAATCTGCAGAACATTCCCATCCGTATGGAGCTGGGACGGCTGATCCGCAAGGTCTTTGTGCCGAAAGAGGGCTGTGTGTTCCTGGACGCGGATTATTCCCAGATCGAGCTGCGGGTGCTGGCGCACATGTCCGGGGATGAAAAGCTGATCCAGGCATATCGGGAGGCCCAGGACATTCACCGGCTGACGGCTTCCCAGGCGTTCCATGTGCCCTTCGAGGAAGTGACGGATCTGCAGCGGCGAAACGCCAAGGCAGTGAACTTCGGGATTGTGTACGGCATCAGCTCTTTTGGCTTAAGTCAGGACCTGAGCATCAGCCGGAAAGAGGCGGCGGATTATATCCAGTCTTATTTTGAGACGTATCCCAAGATCAAAGGCTTTCTGGACGGCCTGGTGGAGCAGGGCAAAACCCAGGGATACGTGTCCACCATGCTGGGCAGGCGCAGGCCCATTCCGGAGCTTAAATCCAGCAATTATATGCAGCGGGGATTCGGCGAGCGCGTGGCCATGAATTCCCCCATCCAGGGATCGGCGGCGGACATTATCAAGATTGCTATGAACCGGGTGCGCCAGCGTCTGTCCAAGGAAGGGCTGCGCTCCCGGCTGGTTCTGCAGATTCATGACGAACTGCTGGTGGAGACCTGGAAGGATGAGGTTGAGGCGGTTTCCAGGATTCTGGAGGAGGAAATGAAAGGCGCCGCCCATCTGTCCGTGGCCCTGGAAGTGGACATGCATCAGGGAAATAATTGGTATGAGGCGAAATAGATGAAGATCATAGGAATCACAGGGGGCGTGGGCGCCGGAAAAAGCGCCGTGCTGGATTACCTGGAAAAGAAATATCACGCTTACACGGTGCAGGCGGACAAGGTGGGGCATGAACTGATGGAGCCGGGGGAGAGCTGCTTTTCCCCCATACTGGATCTTCTGGGCCGGGAAATCCTGGATGACGCGGGAAGGATTGATCGGGGGAAGACGGCGGCGCTGGTCTTTCCCTGTCCGGATACGCTGGCAAAGCTTAACCAGATTGTCCATCCGGCGGTCAAAAAGGAAATACGCAGGCGCATCGCTATCCAGGAGAAGCGGCGGCAGAAAATCTTCGTAATCGAGGCTGCGCTGCTGCTGGAAGACCATTACGATGAGATCTGCCAGGATATTTGGTACATTTACGCGGACGAGCAGGCGCGCCGGGCGCGGCTTGAAAAGCAGCGGGGCTATTCCCAGGAAAAAATCCGGGACATTTTCAAAAACCAGCAGACGGAAGACGCATTTCGCCGGAAATGCGATTATACAGTAGAGAACAACAAAGATTTGCAGGAGACATACCGGCAAATTGACAAGAGGATAAAGACCTATGAATTTATGTAGCATTGCCAGCGGCAGCAGCGGGAATTGTATTTATGTGGGCAGCGAGCGCACCAGCGTGCTGGTGGATGTGGGCCTGAGCGGAAAGCGGGTGGAAGCGGGCCTGAATTCCATCGACAGAACGACCAGGGAAATGGATGGAATTTTGATTACCCACGAGCATTCGGATCATATTAAGGGACTGGGAGTCCTGGCTAGGAAATACGGGCTGCCCATCTATGCCACGGCGGGAACCATAGAGGCCATAGAATGGATGGACCAGCTTGGAAAAATGCCGGAGGGCTTATTTCATGAGATACGCCCGGACGAGGAATTTTGCGTGGGGGATCTGAAAATCTTTCCCTTTACCATTTCCCACGACGCGGCCCAGCCAGTGGGATTTCGTCTGGAATGCGGACAAAAAGCCGTGGGAATCGCCACGGACTTAGGCCAGTACAGCGATTACACCGTGGAAAGGCTTAAAAATCTTCATGCCCTTTTACTGGAGGCCAATCACGATGTGCGTATGCTGCAGGCGGGCAGCTATCCCTATTATCTGAAACAGCGAATCTTAAGCGAGAAAGGGCATTTGTCCAACGAAAACGCCGGACAGCTGCTGGGCCGGCTGCTTCACGATGATCTGCAAGCGGTTTTCCTGGGGCACTTGAGTAAAGAAAACAATTATGATAAACTGGCATACGAAACCGTGTGTGGGGAAGTGGACAGAGGGGACAACCCTTATAAGTCCCGGGATTTTTACATACAGGTGGCGGAGCGGGAGCGCACGTCTGCGCTGGTTACTGTATAGAATAACATATGGAAATAGGCGGTTGCGAAAATGCGAGTCATGGCGACAAATTACGTGACTGCCTGAAATATAGGAAATATATGGATGGCGATTAATTATCGCCATCTGCGCCGAGCGCGGCCGCTCTGCGGCATATACATATTCGCGTGAGTGTGCATCCCCCGGAGGGTCTATATATCTGGCAATTATTTAATGCCAGATATATGGATGATTGCGAAACGCCCTTTTCAGTCACCAGAGTTTGGGCAAAATAAACAAATAAGGAGCGAATTAAAAACGGTTTCGCGATTATCGAATATAGAAAAAATAGAGAGGTACGTCAGAATGAAAAAAACGATTATAACCGTGGTAGGTCAGGATAAGGTGGGCATCATTGCAAAGGTTTGCACATATCTGTCCAACAATCAGATTAATATCCTGGACATTTCCCAGACCATCGTGCAGGGATACTTTAACATGATGATGATTACCGACACCAGCAAATCCACCAAGGACATGGGAGCTTTGTCTCAGGAGCTGGAAGGTCTGGGCGAGGAAATTGGCATGGTGATTCGCTGCCAGAACGAAGATATTTTCACAAAAATGCATCGGATTTAGCGGCTTATAGGAGAAAGGCTTATGATAAACATATTTGAGGTAAACGAAACCAATCAGATGATCGAGCAGGAAAACCTGGATGTGCGGACCATCACTTTGGGCGTCAGCCTGCTGGACTGCATTGATTCGGATCTGGAGAAAATGCGGGAACGCGTGTATGAGAAGATTGTGGACAAGGCAAAGAATCTGGTGTCCGTGGGCCGGGAGATTGAGATGGAATACGGCATTCCCATTGTGAATAAGCGTATCTCCGTCACGCCCATTGCCCTAATCGGCGGGAACGCCTGCAAGTGTCCGGAAGATTTCGTTTCTCTGGCAAAGGTTCTGGACGAAGCGGCCAAGGCGGTGCAGGTGAATTTCATCGGCGGTTATTCCGCGCTGGTGTCCAAGGGCATGACGCCGGCGGAGGAATATCTGATTCGCTCTATTCCCCAGGCATTGGCGGAGACGGACCGGGTATGCTCTTCGGTAAATGTGGGTTCCACCAAGACAGGCATCAACATGGACGCGGTGAAGCTGATGGGCGAGGTGATTCTGGAGACGGCCAGGAAGACCAAGGACAAGGATTCCTGCGGGTGCACGAAGCTGGTGGTATTCTGCAACGCTCCCGACGACAATCCATTTATGGCCGGAGCGTTTCACGGGGTGACGGAGGCGGACAGCATCATAAACGTGGGCGTCAGCGGTCCCGGCGTGGTGAAGAGGGCCCTGGAAAACGCCCACGGCGTTGACTTCGAGACTCTTTGTGAGACGATTAAGCGGACAGCCTTTAAAGTGACCCGGGTAGGACAGCTGGTGGCCCAGGAGGCTTCCAGGAAAATGGGCGTGCCCTTTGGCATTCTTGACCTGTCGCTGGCGCCGACGCCGGCGGTGGGGGACAGCGTGGCGGACATTTTAAGGGAAATCGGCCTGGAGCATCCAGGCGCGCCGGGAACCACGGCGGCTTTGGCTCTTTTAAACGACCAGGTGAAAAAGGGCGGCGTGATGGCTTCCTCAGCGGTGGGCGGCTTAAGCGGCGCGTTCATTCCGGTCAGCGAAGACCAGGGGATGATCGACGCGGTGGAGGCCGGCGCGCTGACGCTGGAGAAGCTGGAAGCCATGACCTGCGTCTGCTCTGTGGGCCTTGACATGGTGGCCATTCCCGGCGACACTCCGGCCAGCGCCATTTCCGGCATGATCGCTGATGAGGCCGCCATTGGCATGATCAACCAGAAGACCACGGCGGTGCGCGTCATACCCGTAATCGGAAAAGGCGTGGGGGAAACGGTGGAATTCGGCGGACTTTTGGGCCATGGCCCCATTATGTCGGTGAACGGATTCTCCTGCGAAGAATTTGTGGAGCGTGGCGGACGGATACCGGCGCCGATTCACAGTTTTAAAAATTAGAATATAGATGGGATAAAGGACATTTTCTGACAAGACCAGAGAGAATGTCCTTTTTTCTTTGAAAAATCTGTCAAAATATATAGACTTCTGTTATAATAAAAATGAATTCGTAATTATAGTTTACTTTTTCCTGAAAGGAATGAAAAAAAATGACATGTGAAATGACAGAAATTACAAAAAGGTTATATGATGCAGCACGGTCCGACATTCTGACAATTCAGGATGCCGTCCAGTATTTGGAATGGGAGGCGAAGTTTCGTTCTTTGAGAGAAAAGCTGGAAAAGTTCAGCCATGGACAGGATTTGCGCACAACGCTGGTGGAGGGTTTGCTCAAAAACGATCCGCAGAGAAAAAGGGATGCGGTGGAACGGCGCGTCAGGGGCTGGTTAAATGGCGGTAAGATTCGCTCCATTAAAAAGCAGGATGCGATTGAAGTCTGTTTTATCTTAAAACTTTCTGTGGAGGAAGCGGATCAGTTTGTGGCTATGGTTTCGGAAGAGGCGCTGCATTATAGAAATCCAGATGAGATTGTGTATATCTTTGCGCTGCAGCACAAAAAAACGTATGATGAGGCGTTGGAAATAAAGAAACGTATGAAAAAGACTCTGGAGAATATCAGCGATGTAGGGGAATCGACGGGGGACAGCTTCACGCCGATCATCCGTACGGAAATTTCCGCGCTGAAGACAGAAGAGGAACTGAAAGATTATCTGTCAGGCGCTGCAGGGCGTCTGGGCCGGTACCACAATTATGCATTTTCTGAATTTAAAAACAGGATGGAAATACTGGAGACGCCGCAGACGGAAAGTCAGGCAGGCAAAGAGGATCCGGAAAAACAACATTTGACGATACGGGACATTCTCAGGGAATATCTGTTTGGAAACAATATCCTCTATGCCAAACAGAAGAAGCGGGAAGGAAAGAAAAAAGACAGCGGCCTGTCTGATGAAGAAAAACTTGTTTTTACAAAGGTGCAGGAAAGCGTCAGCGAAAGCTGGCCGGATGAAACAACGCTTTCTAAAATGAAAACCAGGAAAAAAGATGTAACCCGCAAAGTTTTGATTCTTTTGTTCTTGGCCACGGATCAAGGGAAGGATTGGGGCGATGAGGAGTGGGAAGGCATGAAGGAAGATGAGGAGGAAGACGATTCTTATTATTTTGAGGATCTGGATGAGGAAGCCACAAAAGATGAGGTTTTTGAAGATTTATACAACCGTCTTAATGACATGCTGGCGCTGTGCGGTTTCGCCACGCTGGATCCGCGCTCTCCTTTCGACTGGCTGATTTTGTATTGTATCTGCGTGGAGGATATGTTTGATGTGGATATTCGGATGCGTGGGATTTTCAAGGAAATGTTTGGAGAATGCGAAGAGTCCGATGGTGGAAAGTGATTGCAAGTCCATATTTGTGAAAATGGTATTGTAAAAAAGAAAAAATCAATGCCATTATAACAGAAACGGAGAATTATATGGACAAAAGAATAATATTGCCGGAAGGCTTTTCTCTTTCATTTCCGGGAATGTACTGCAAAATTGAATCGTTGGTGGGAAAAGGCTCCAATGCAATTGTGTATCTGGGTTCCTATCCGGATCAGCAGCGGCCTGACTTGCGGCACCGGGTGTTGATTAAAGAATTATTTCCATATCATCCGCATGGCGCCATTTACCGAGATGAACGCAATTGTATCCAGTGGGATGAAGAAGGCGCAGACACTATGCATCTGCACAGGAGCAGTTTTTGCAAGGGCAATGAGGTGCATATCCGTCTGCACAGCGGCCACCCAGGGGATATGGATGCGAATATGAACACATTTTCTCTGCACAATACGCTGTATTCCGTTCTGGGGTTTTCCGGCGGGCGCAGCTTAGACAGAGAACTGGATGCGCCTGAGGCGGATAAGACGGCGCTTTTTATTCATATTCGCCGATTGTTGGGAGCACTGCATGTTTTGGAGGCGTTTCACCAGTCAGGGTATCTGCATTTGGACATCAGTCCGGACAATATACTGCTGATTGGGAATGGTAAGAAAGAACGGGTCAGTCTGATTGATTATAACAGCGTGCATACACTGGAAGAGATCCGAAGCGGAACGGGACTTTATTACAGTGCGAAAGAAGGTTATACGGCGCCGGAAATCCGTATGGGGAGAATTTCTTCCGTAGGATTTTCCACAGATCTGTATGCGCTGACTTGTGTATTTTATCGCTGCATAACCGGGAAAAAGCTGTCGCCGCTGGAGATGGTTCACCGGTCTGTTCCGGATTTATCCGGCTCAAAATGTCTGGAGGATCTGCCGGATACAGCTCTTAGCATGGTGCGGCGCATTTTGAAACGGGGATTGGCCTCGGTGGGCAGCCGCCGTTATAAGAATGTCGCCGCCATGCGTCAGGATTTGGAGGAACTTCAGGACCGGATTGATGGAAAGGGAATCACCCACTGGGCGCTCTGGGAAACTGGGCGGGCCAGTGCGCTGCATATCATTAAGGTCAATCCTGCGCTGGAATATATCCGGGATGAAGAAAAAGTATACACGGCGGTTGGCGCTCAAGAGGACGGCGCATCGATTACTTTGCCTGAGATTTTTCACAGATTAACGCAGACCCGGGAAAACTGCATGACGCTTTTGGGTGGCGGAGGCATGGGGAAAACAACAGCTCTGTTGCGTATGGCGTATTTGCAGCAGCCCCGGTATTCGGCGGCGTCTCCGGCTGTTGTTTATATTTCTCTGTATGGCTGGAACGACAGCGGCGATGATTATATTAAGGGCAAAATTTTGGAAAATCTAAAGTTTAAACCGGAGACGGCCAGCTTGGAAACAGCAAGGCATGAATTGCTTTGCCTTTTATCGGCTCCTCTTTATACCCGATGGGGAGAGAAGCCCAAACTGGCGCTTTTGCTGGATGGTTTTAATGAAGCAGTGGGAGACACGGCGCCTTTATTAAAAGAAATTGTGGAGCTTTCAAAAATGCCCGGGGTGGGGATTTTGCTCACCAGCCGCAGTCCCGTAGCGGCGCTTTTTTTTCCGGAAATAGAGCTGCGGCGGCTAAAAGAGGAGGAATCTGCGGCCATACTGGCAAAAAACGGTATCCTGCCCCCGGAGAATCCTCATTTGCTGGAGCTTCTTCGCACGCCAATGATGTTGTCTGTTTTTGTTCAGGCGGCGTTAAACGGGCAGAAACAGCTTTTTACTGCGCAGCAGGAGCAAGATCCCCGGGAATATCTTCTCTCAGCATACTTGTCTGCCTTGCTGGAGAAAGAAAAGAAAAATGTCCCAGAGGATTCGGCAAAAGGGTGGAGTGCGGAGGCTGCGGTATACTATCTTCTGCCGGAGATAGCATATTTTTTGAAAACGAAAGGCGCGTCAGTTTCCGATCGGGAACTTTTGCCTCTGGTAAAAAAATGTTATGGCAGACTGAACAAACGAGATATGACAGCGGTATTTCCCCAGTGGATTGGCCATCTGTCAGCTATTCAGGGCGGCGCGAAAAATGCGGAAGAATGGTATGGACAGATGATCCACGGTATTTTGTGGAGAAGGCTGGGGCTGATTATTCGTGAAGAAAATGGCAATTACAGGATGAGTCACCAGATGATTGAGGATTATCTGGCGGAAATCCGGCAGGGGTTTGCGCGTAAGTTTATACGGCGGCGCAGGGTGCGCACAGGGTTTTTTGTGGCGCTTTTCCTGCTGCTGTTAGGCGCCTCCTGGAGATGGGTCTATGTGCCTTACAGGATTTCCAAAAGGGAGACGGTGAAAGAGCATTACGACCGTGCGCTGGCGGACAATGTTTTGGGTTCGGCGTTTGGCTCCTATGCCAGTTTGGCGAAACAATACGAAAGCGCCCAGAAGGTTTTGGCGTGTGTGCAGAAGAGTGGGGGCGCACAAGAAGATGAAAATGCATATGCCCGCAGTCTTGTGGAATTTGACGCAGCGGTTGACGCGGCCGCGCCGGATCACACAGAGAGGGAAATGGGGTATATGAAAGAGCTGCTGAACACCGGTGAAGTGATGCCCTGGTCCCAAAAACCACTGGATACGGAGGCGTTTGAAGAATTTGTCGCGCTGCCGGCGGATTGGGCGAAAGAGTATAAAAAATACATGGATATCCTGCGGCGGTTAAGGGGCGAGCGGGAAATCTGGGAAGAATTTGGAGCAAGTTATGTGCAGGATTTCAGCGAGGCCATTGAGTGCGATGCTTTTGTAATCGGAAAGTATTATAAGATTTTGATAGAGCCGGAACTAAGAGCCATGGAAGAGAGCGATGATGAGGAGAACCGTTATCTTTCCCATCAGTATTTAAGCGCAGGCGCCGATTATGCGCAGCAAAATGAGATCATGAAAGACTCATCGGATTCCCTGGAACAGTATCAGAGAAACCGGGTGGAAGCATGGCGGAGGTTTCGGGCCAATGAGGCGATTCATATAGATGGGTGATTGAGAAACATTATAATTATGGATAAAATATTACAAAAAATTTTCAAAAATTATATAGAAGAAATAGAAACAGATGAGATAAGTCTCATGTTGAGAAAAGAAATTCTGCATCTGCTGGAAAATAACGGATCTTATTTGGATCCGAAGGCATATGAAAAATGCAAGGATATGGCTTTTAAAGCTGCTTCAGCTGGGGAGGAAGCTGGTTTTTACAGAGGATTTTGTTATGCAGTGCAGTTGCTAATGGAATGCTGGCGGTGATTGGAAAAATATATAAAAGCGCGGGGCATTCACAGTATTTTACAAAGTGCGAAAAAAATTAATAAGGGATCTTTGCTGCTGCTCTGTGAGCCGGCTAGCTTCATAGAGCAGTTCCTTTTGAATATCCGTCAAGGAAAAATTATCTTCATCTTCAGCAAAAAATTGAGATAAGGTAATACCGAAAGCTGCGCAGACTTTTTCAAGGGAAGGGATTGAGGGGAGCATATTTTTACGGTACCAGGAAGAAATTGTGGATTGAGTAAGTCCAGATTGTTCAGCAAGCTCGTACTCTGTCCATCCCTTTTTCTGTCGATAAGAAACAATACGTTCCAATACGTTGATCATATTTTTTACCATCCATATATTTCTGTGTTAATTCGTAACTGTTCAGTATCTTCACAGTTACGAGCAAAAATCCATTGGAAAGCGCCTTCGGCGATGGGATTTTTGCTGTATGTCTCGGGATTTTGCCACATTTTGTGATAAAACGCCTCGCGGGACAATGCCTACTGAATAGTTACGTTAATTCTATTAATTTTCACATTGCTTATTAATATAGAATATCGTATAATAATAACGATTATACGAACTATTTGAATGAATTATATGGGCGCCGCTTTGGTATTTCATGAAAAGGAAAGAGAATGAGGAAGCATAGCTGTAACATGATGTGTAGAAAATGAGAGGGATTTTGAAATATGAAGAAATATTTTGTGGGAGTCTTGGCCATATTTTTTTTCTTTTTTATGGGAGGCTGTTCGCCGGATAAAAGCGATGCGGCGGCCGACGCTTCAGACCATCTGCGAAAGGTATGGTCTGATTATCTGCGGGTGCAGGAAAATATGTACGCCAGTGAACTGTGGGCGATGGACTATGCGGAAAAATTTTTAGAAACCCGGGACTGGGCGGATCTGATGAAAGCAAGAACGGCCGCCATTGCTTCGGCACGCTATTTGTCGGAGCTTTCCATGGCGGAGGAGGATCTTTCAGAGGAAGAATATGTGGAGTTGGGGAAGGCCGGCGTGGACGTCAGTTTTCAGTCTATGGAAATCGAATCATTGGCTGGGGAAGTGAAGGAAGCGCATGATTTTGTAAGATATTCTTTGCTGGAAACGCTGGAAGGCGGCGTGTTCCTTCAGGCGAATGCAGAGTCAGCCCGGGAGTCCATAGACATTCAAAAGGAATACATCGGGTATCTGTGCCAGGGGCAGTGCCTGACGGCCAACTATCTGCTTCTGGTTTTGGGGGATGAGAAGGCGGCGTCCGCGTATTGGGAAGATATGCCGGAGAAATATCCCACTCTTTGCGCCAAGCGGGACGGCTGGAACGATAGCGAAAAGTCTTTGGGAGAAAATATGGAACAAAGTCTGGACGCGATCGAAGAGATCACACTGCGTCAGGCAGATTTAATATCTATTTTAGGCGCGGAGCTTCACAACAAAAAGCAGCCGGAAGAGTCAGCATTTCAAATGATTCACACGCCGGAATTTCTTCCGGAGCCAGAATGGTACGATCCGGAGAAAGCCGGATATCTGAGTTTTGTCCAGGAAGAGGATGGCGGCATTGCGTATCCGGAATCGGGGGATCGGCTGGAAGAGGACGCCTACGGCGTATATGTCCAGATATCAGACGTTTCCGCCGAGGAAGTTGCCGATTATGTGGCTTCTGTCCAAAGAATGGCACGGAATGTGCAAAAAGACGGAGAAGATGCCTGGGAGATAACGATGAGAGGCTACAATATCCAAATCCGCGCGGAGGAGGGAACGGCCGTTCTGATTTTTGACGGACAAGACGTGACATTTGCTCCTCTTTGGTATCTTGAAATATAAAGGTATGCCATTGGCAGGTAAGCGGGGAATGTCCCTAGCAGGCTGGTTTCCTGAAAAGAGGAAATCAAATGCAAAAACCGCTCCATAAAATCTGGTATCCTGTATGCAATAAAAATAAAGGAGGCATTGTGATTTATGGACGAAAAAGGAAAAGTGATTGTGATGAATGATGAGTTTGACGAAAACGACACGGCAAAATATATCAAATCTTATATGTTCATCAAAGGTTTTGCCTATGGCCGGGATTTAAGACAAACACTGATGTCATTGCCTATTGCGCGCAAGCTGCACGATGGCCAGTATAGAAAAGACGGAACGCCGTATATTTCACATCCCTTAAAGGTCTGCGCCACGCTGATCGGCTATGGCGTAACAGATGATGTGACTTTGGCAGCCGCACTGCTTCATGATGTGTTGGAAGACTGTTCTGAGGAATTGATTCTTGGAGAAAAGAGGCTGGAGAGTGAGTACGGGCTAAGCACGGAGGTTCTGGAACTTGTCTCGCTTCTCACAAAGAAATCCGGACTGGATGACTATGAACTGGGAATTTATTTTAAAAAGATAGAGGCCAATCCAAAAGCCGCGTTGATAAAGCTCAGTGACCGTCTGCATAACAGCGGAACGCTGTATACTTTTACAAAAGAAAAAATGCGCAAATACATCCGCGAAACAAAAATGTTCCTGATCCCGATGGCTTCCTACTGTAAAAAATACTATCCGGACTATACGAATGCATTCAGTATTTTGAAAAGCAATATAGAGGCGCTGAATTCCACTGCAGATGGGATATTAAAGGCGCTGGATACAAAGGCAGAGAAATAGTCGGGCGATGGCTTGTGGAAACGGACTGCAAATTTACATCGGCGAAAGCGCTATCATATATACACAGTAAAAAATCCATTGCGGGAATGATACTGAGAAGACAGGAGGTTTTGCATATGAGAAAAAATCTGACGGAACTGGTCTTTATCCTGGACAGAAGTGGCTCCATGTCGGGGCTGGAGCGGGATACCATTGGCGGCTTCAACTCGATGCTGGACAAACAGAAGGCGGTTGAAGGCGAGTGCCGGATCACGACTGTGCTTTTTGATAATCGGTACAAGCTGCTTCACGACCGCATTAACATCCGGGCTGTCAGCCCCATGACGGAGCGGGAGTATCAGGTGGGCGGCTCTACTGCCCTGCTGGATGCCATCGGAAAGACGATTCAGAAACTGGCGAATGTCCAGAAGAGTACAGCAGAGGAGTACCGGGCCGAAAACGTGATGTTCGTCATCATTACCGACGGGGAGGAAAATTCCAGCCAGGAGTATACCTCCCAGAAAGTCAAAGACATGATCAGCCACGAGAAGGAAAAATATGGCTGGGAATTTATCTTCCTGGGGGCGAACATCGATGCGGTGGAGACGGCGGGCAAGTTCGGCATCGCCCCTGACCGGACGGTGGACTATGTGCCAGATGGCGCTGGCGTGGAACTGAGTTTCCAAATGATGGGCGAGGCGGCAGCCACTTTCCGGAAGACCCATGCCATGCCTCAGTCTGCGCTGGATGCCATTCGTAAAGATATGAACGAAAGAGGAAAGCGCAGATAAAGCCGAATCTATGAATGAGGTCGTAAAATTCTTTGCGCTGATTGACGAGGAATATCAGAGTGATTCCATGGCGGCTCTGACCGTGTGCAGAGATTTTTTGAGCCTGAACGAATTTCTTTGGATGAAGAATGCAGGGAAAATGGAATTAGTAAAAAAATAAAACAGAAGAATTTGTGGAGGGGATATGACTGATAAATCTTGTGGGAAAAATCCGAAAATTTATCCATTCACGCAATGGGTTACTTTTGGGATGCATTTGTATAAGAGAGCGGATGAAGACGCCTCTGTAGAATTTGTAGATGAGAAGTCCGGCAATCGGAAGTTTATTGTGGACGGGCAGGGCAGGATTGTCAATTTTCCGGGGATTGAAAAGGGAGATTGGATGGAGAGTCTGGAATCCACGGGCTGCTTAGAACCGGTTGTCCGATTCCGGACGGAGTTTGAAAGGTGGAAAGAGGGGTACTTAATGATTTGGGAAATACAGCCGGATGGACGGTATTGGGAAGATGAGAGCGGATTCGGCGGAACTTCGGACGAAGAGGTGCGCCTCTATGCGTTTCTGAACAGCGAGGGGGAGTTTACCGGGCCATTTCGGATATATAATGTGGGCTGCAATAAATATGGCCCATCCCGATAGCAATTCGCGGAAAGGAGAGAAATTATGACATTGGCTGTGACTGCAGTGAAGTCTGGTTTGGAGGCGGCGAGGAAGGTGCGTCTTGCGGAACGCCTGTCTGAAAACCGGCAGATTGATTATGGTCTTATTTCTAAGGCGGTTGGAAGGGAGATGCTGGGGGGTGATGCGCAGGAGCTGGATATGCCAAAAGGGCCGGAACATCCGGATGTTGAGCGTATAGAGGATATGTCTGCGGAAGATGCGGCAAGAAACGCGGAGTTTTTTGACCAGAATCCGGAAAACGCTATGCAGAGATTTTTAGAGGACAGACGGGATGAAATTTTGCGGACAGAGAGGAACCCCTCGAAAATGCCCGCGGACACGGCAAGAAGAGTTGTTTCTGTGCGCGGTGATTTAAAGGTGGACAGGTGGGGGCAAATGAATGCGGGGGAAAGGCTGTCGGTATTAAAGTCTCTGTACAAAGAGATGGCAGACGAAGCCTGCATCCCGCCTAGGGTCATTGCCGAAACTGGCTTTACGGCGGAAAGCTTAAAAGGGGCGGACGCGGCGACAAACGCATTTGTTTCTTATAAGGCAGACCAGGGGATTTTTACGCTGGAACAGGCGCCGCAGATTGCGTTTGAAAAGAATTTACTGGAAAATCCAGATTATGGTTTTGAGGAGGCGCTCTGCACGCTGTACCACGAAACCATGCATGTGATGCAGCAGCAATGCTTAACGGAGGCCGGAGATACCTTCGCTTATGCGGAGCAGAAAATGGAGTGGGCAAAAAATGTAAAAGAAAGGCTGCAGGGGAATAATCCGGCAACGTATATGGAGTATCTGGAAGGCCCCATGGAGACGTTTGCCCATGAACAGGATGGTTTGTTCCGGAAAATGTATCAGGCGGCTTTATTGGAGGCTTAAAATCGAAGACCAGAAGGGAGAAGAATTATGAGCTATGAAGACATTATGAAAAAAACGGCCAGATTGCTGAAAGACGCTATATCTTCGGATATTGATTCAGCATTCAGCCTGATCCAGGCCGAGGCGCAGGTGGGGCAGGATGCCAGCAACGTGGGGAATTATTTCAGCCAGCAGGAGCAAATCCGGCTGTTTCCCCGTTTCTCGGAATTGACGCAGAAGGCGCAGAAAAAATACCAGGACGCGTTTTTGGAAGCCGGAGTCCCGCAGGAGCAGGTGGCTTTGCAGTGGATGACGGTTTATGCCCAGTTAGAAAACCCGTCATCGAGATTTACGGAAATCAAGCCGCAGGATGTACATATTACTGTTCGGGAAAAAATCATAGAAGAGCATGTGGAAAAAAACAATATGGGAAAGGACCTTACACCTGTGATTGGCGGCCTTGTAGGAGCCGTTATCGGAGGCGCGGTGGCGAATTTTTGGGTTACGGGAGCTTTTACAGGGGGGATGATCGGAATCGTGGCAGGCTTTGTCACGTATAAAGTCGTGATCGAGCCTATGGGGCAGGAAGAACTCACAGAGGATTCCGTTGTCAGAGTGAAAGTGGACAAGTACAAAATCGATGTAGAGAAGCTGGAACGGCTGTGCAGGCGGGAAGCCCAACGCATAAAAGAAGAAGCCTATAAGTGGTTGGATTCGCTGGAAGCTGCTGCTCTGAATTCGCGTCCCTGGGATCTCGAGGAGTAGGCCCATATGCTGGTATTATACGAACGGAGGTTTTTGTCGGAGGAACAGGCGAGGGAAATGCTTGCGCTGGGAGATGCGCAGTACCGTCCTTTAAAACGAGAGGAGATTTTGTGCGAAGAGGAGGCGTGCGCACTGCTGCTGTTATCTAGCGACACGCTGCAGCGTCCGTATGCGTCCGACAGGGATTTTCTGCAGGCGAATAAAAATGTGCGCAGATGGATCATTGTTCTGCTGCATGCAGACGGGGCGTACGCGCCGGCGGTGAAATCCTGGAAAAGGATTGCGCCGGGGTCCGCGGATGTTGTGGCGGAGGCGCCGGGTCGTCCGCCGGTGGCCGAGCAGGTGCGGCTTTTGTTAAGAAGGGATGAAAAGAAATGCCTGGTCGTATCGCCGCTGGACTGCGGAGGCGCCCGGGAGTTTACGCAGATGCTTTGCGGCGGTATTTCCCATTGGAAATTTGAAAACGTAAGCTGGGAGCGCTGGCCGGAAGCGGCGGCGACAGCTTCCCGGGTCATCCTGTACGGACAAAAAATACGGGATTACCTGCTGGAGCCGGCGGATATCCCGGTGAAGGGCTGCCTTTTGACGGTATTGGACTGCAGGCCCAGCGACGTGTACGCATTTCAGCGCCAGAGATATTGCGCGGAAGATGTTTTTGCGTGGATGCGCCAAAAAGGCTGGGAAATTCCGGTCGATTTTCCCAATTATGCCGTGACCATGCTCTGCTATGAGAAATGGCGGATTAAACGGGAAAACGGACAGATTTCAGAGGAATTGCTGGAATATCCGCTGTGGGATCAATACGGACTGCCCGAACGGGCAGAAAACTGCGGGGCGGAGCAGATTGGCCGTTTTTTGGGACAATTCAACAGTTTGCAAAAGATTAAAACTTGGCTGGAAACATAACAAAGGAGAAGATTATGGAAGAAAGATACACATTGGAACAGGCAACCGCTCTAAGGCAGAGCGTTTTGAACCTGTATCAGGAATTGAACAAGAACCCGGATACAAAAGTTCTGTTGGAGAAGAATTTCTGGTTTGAAAAAAAAGCGGGACCGTGTGCGGAAAAACTGGAAAAAGGGGAGTATAAAATCGGTATAGTGGGTGTCCAAAGTTCCGGAAAGTCTACCATATTGAATACAATGCTGGAATATCCGTTGCTTCCATGTGCGGCGCGGGTGGCGACGGGCGCCGTTGTGGAACTCAGTTACAGCAAAGAAGTAAAACTGGAGATTATAGCTATGGACGGCAAAGCCTATCCAGTGGATGTGGAAGGCATGAAAGAGTCACTTTTCCAGGATTTGGAAAAATACCTTTGTATGTGCCATCGGAAGGTTGGCCTGGATCATTTGATTTATTTTACGGATATGGACTTGACGCCGGATAAAGACGGCAATCCCTGTGAGGTTCCGATCGAAGAGTTAGACCTTAGCTATGAAGATCCGATGCACAGGCTGGTTTTGCTCACAAACCTGACGGCTTTGTATGTAGATCAGAATGAAAAAGTAAAAGATGCGGAGGACATTCGCCTGAATAATTTCAGAAAAGAATTGCTGCACAAGATTGGCGTTCCGAAGGAAGTGGAAAATTTTCGGGTGAAGATTGGATTGGACAGTGAGATTTTGCGGTCGGGTCTTACCCTGATGGATTTGCCAGGAACGGGTTCCTCCACGCAGGAAACAGAGAAACTAAAATCTCATAACCAGATTACCATGGCTGCGGCCGAAGAAGCGCCAGTTATTATACTGGCAATGACCCCTCTTATGACGGATGAAGATAAAAAGCCGGCTAGGCCAATCCTTGATACATTTAAATTTCAGAACATGGATAACATCGAAGAGCGTCTGATTCCTGTGGTGAACAAAATTGATGATGTGCGCCAGGGGGGGAGTTATAAATCCGATGCGGAAGATCTGTACGAAGAACTCGGTATGTCTATTTCTTACACATATGGAGTTTCCGCTCTTCAGGCGGAACACCGAATTTTGGGGACACGCCCTACGATAAGTAAGCGTTCTTCTTATTGGAGAAATCAGAGTATAATGATGCCGCCGGAAATGCAAGAAATGATGGATAGCGAAAAAATTATTCGGATGCTTGAACGGTTATATATGGAAAAATCTCATTTCCAGGAGTTTTATGATTATGTATTAAGCTATCACAGCAAGTTTATAATGCTTGAATCGTTTCAGCTGATGAGTTATTTATTCAGATCCATCAATAACGTGCTGAAAGAAAGGGAAATCTGTATTCGTGTGAAAGAGGGACTCTTAAACAGCATGGGCGGGATGGTGCAAAAGTGTATTGTCAGTTATTTGCAGGGGGCTCGTGAAGAGCTTTCAAAGATTGCCGATGCTCTGGAGAAAGAATTAGGAAGCTCAAAATTGTTGTTTGAGAATCAAGTTCTTTCTTCTCTTGCCACAACGCAGGAGGAATTTTTGCAGAAAGTAGATGTGGAACATGCGGGATTAAAAAATGAAGTGAAATCAAAACGCAAAAAAATGGAAGCAAATATCATTGGAGATATTGTGCTTTCAAGGAGAAACGGAAAAATAAAAACGTCGAATTATGATATTTTAGAGGGAATTATTGATACTTTGAAAACATTTGATTATCCGAAGAGCTTTGAATATTTGGATTCAAAGATGCGCAAATTATGCCTGGACTATGAAAGGCATATGAAGGCGCAGGTAGAAACGCATTCTAAAAAAATAAAAGACGAATACCGCCGCTTGGAGGAGTGTTTTGGCGGGGAGATGGTGGATCAATGGTACCAAAAGGCGGCCAATGGCCTGCTTTGCGCGGCAGTGGCGCAGGAACTGCAGCCGGCGGACCGGAAATGCTTGGCTGAAAAAATAGCGGAACATGATAAAACAATGTGGGAACAGTATGTCCCGGATGAGGGGCTGCGCGATAAAATTTGCGGAATGGGCGCTCTGGAAGAGGAGGAGATAGAAAAGTTAAAAAGTTATTGCCGGGGAAATAAAAAATCCGAGCAGATCGCGCCTGAATTCCTGAATATATTGGATGAAACAGCAAAGCAAATTCAAGGATTGGCCGCTGACGGAAGAAGCGGCATTGATGCGCAGATGGATCAGGTAAAGGAGTTTTGTGATAAGAAGCAAAAGGAGATTGCTTTTGATTGTTCACGGATGCAGCTGAATTTTCAGAATAAAGTTTCCAAGAAAAACAGTGATGTGGTTTCAAAGTTGAAAGGGAGTGGCATGATTGCAACGAAAACCGAATTAGTTGTTAAAAATAGCTTGGATGCTACATTGAACAATGGACTGGAAATTACGAAAGAAGAAGAACGGGATTTGCGAGGGAGCGTGGGGGCGGAATTTGAAAAAATAAGAACTGAACTTTTAGAAAATATAGATACGTTATCATACAATATTACACAAGTGGTTTTTCCCTTAGCGGATACCCTCGATAACATAGGTCAAGAAATCGGTTCGAACACAGTGGAAAATGTGCAAAAACAAAAAGAGGAGATTCAAAGGGAAAAAGAAGCTCTTAAGCATCTGGAACCCAAAAGCCCTGCGTATGAAACGGTGGAGGTCTGTGTAAAGGAATTTGAACCATACGCAGAGGTCGAAGCCGTTGTCAGCGGTTATCGTCAGTGTGAGAAGGAGGTGAAGGAACATTTTGCCGGATAAAGGCGCAAAGCAGGCGACTGCATATATAAGGGAACAGGAAAAGACGATAGAAGTCCAGCTTGATGGGGAAAGCAAGGCGTGGCTGGTTCGGGATGACCTGGAACAGGCGGCTGAACTGGCCTCCGGGGAAGGGTGCGGCGCGGTGGGATTGTCCGATGTGATCGAAGAAGCCGAGCGGCATATAGCTGAGGCCGAAGCCTTCGCGGCGGAAAGGACTCCAAGGAAAAGGATTCCCGAAGAGCTGGCCGGAAACTGGCATTTGAAAGGGCTGGGGACTTCGATAAAAAATGAGAAGCCCTGTGAGAAAGCGGATGAAGTGGCGGTGGCTCTGCTTTCTCTGGGCAAAAGCTTGGATATTTCCATCGAAAAAGCAGCAGGGAAGAGTCCGGAATTTTGCATTTCGACATCGCAGGAAGCGTCCGGTGGGCTGAAAGAAACGCTCTGCGGTTTTTACGGAAGGGTGGATTTGTATGAAAAAGCAGATATAAAAAGCGTTTCTTCCTACGATTATAAAAGCATGGCCGTTTTTTCACGGGATAAAAAGAAAGACGAATCAGCCCGGTCTTCTCTCGCGGAGGCCGCCCTGGATTGGCCTGCGCTGTTGGGAAAATCCTGCATACAGGATGGTTACTGTGTCCGCATCCGTCTGCGTCCGGTGCGGGAGGCGGACGCGGTCGAAAGGCTGGAGCGGGCGTTGAACTGGCATCGGCGTTACGCCGGACTTGCCGCTGTCTCGACGCAGGCCTCCGCCAATGGAAGCGTGAATGCTGGAATCCGCGAAGATATATTTAAAGGCATGTTCAGCGCGGCAAAGGGGGCGAACACCAGGCCGAGTTTTAACCATGGCATTTCCGCTTCCACTTCCGTATCAAAAAAGCAGCTCCGCATAGAGCTGCTGCTGGAGAGTCTGAAAGGCTGTGTGGAGCGGATGCAGGAGGCTCTGCAAAGCGGCGCGTGGGCGGTGACAGCGGATATAGGCGCATCTTCCCAACAAGCGCTGCAGACGGCAGAAGCGCTTTTGTCCGCTTCCTTTATGCGGACGCCGTTTTCCCTGCGCTGGACGCAGGATGCAAAAGAGTCGTGCGAACAGTGGATTTTATTAAAGGAAGCAGGTTTTTTTATCCAATTGCCGCAGGAAAATTTCCCGGGCTTTGAGCGGATGAAAAATCAAGAACTGTCTGTTTTTTCGCCGCCGGCAGAAGAGGATGGCGTTTGCCTAGGAGATTTAATCTGGCAGTCGTCACAGATAAAAGAAGGTTTTTGGGTTTCCCGGCAGGCGTTTAACCGCCATGCTTTTGTGTGCGGCATGACAGGCGCAGGGAAATCCAATACGATGTTTCATCTGCTTCGGGAATTGGATCTTCCGTTTCTGGTCATCGAACCGGTGAAAGGTGAATATGGGCAGCTGGCGGCCACATACCCGGATCTGGAGGTCAAGTCCATGTCGGTGCAGGATGAAAATGTGCTGCAGATAAATCCTTTCTGGTTTCCGCCGGGAAGCAGTCTGCAGTATCACATAGACAGTCTGCATACGATTATTTCATCGGCTTTTGTCCTTTACTCGGCCATGCCCAATATATTGGAGCAGTGCATAAACCGCGTTTACTATTCCTGCGGCTGGAACATTGCCTCCGGGCAAAACGAAAATGCAGGTGAAATTGGGGAGGAATACCTTTATCCAACGCTGGACGATCTGTGCGATGAAATTGAACGGTATCTGCAGGAAAGCGACTATGAAGGGGAAACTCTGAGCACGTATAAGGGCGCTTTGCTGACACGTCTGCGTACTCTTGCCAGCGGGACAAAAGGGCTTTTGTTTAACGCCTCTTCCCATCCGGATTATGAGCAGTGGAGCCGGCAGCGTGTGACGGTGGATCTGGAAGAGCTTTCCAATGATGCAGACAAATCAATTTTTATGGGCGTCATCATGACCCAGTATTATGAGTATATCCGCATGAAACGCAAGAATGACAAAAGCGAGAAACTTTGTCATTTGATCGTAATCGAAGAAGCGCACCGGCTGTTCAAAAATGTACGGGGACTGAGCAATCCGGAGTCAGCGTCCTGCGTGGAACATCTTGTGGAGCTTTTGAGCAATATGATGGCAGAAATTCGGGCCTATGGGGAAGGGATTTTTGTGGTGGATCAAAGCCCGGCGAAAATTGCAGGTGATGTGATTAAAAATTCAAATATTAAAGTTATTCACCGTATGGATGATAAGGATGACATAGATATTATCCGGTGGCCTTTGCACATTAACGATGAACTGTCCGATACCGTCTCGTTGCTGCAGCAGGGGGAGGCTTTTGTCCGGTTTGGACGGATGGATAAACCGGCGATGATTCAGGTGCAAAAAGAAAAAGGGTTTGAGGGGGAGGAGCCGGCTCAGGAGGAAAGTCCCAACATTCGTTTGATTGAACAGTCTGCAGCCAGGTTTTTATTACAGGATAGAAAATTTTTGGCTGTATTGGAGTCTCTTCTTTTGAAATTTGCCCAGACAATGCTGTATGATTCTTTATCTGTTCAGGGAAATGAAGCTCTGGAACAGCTGCTGCGGCAGATTAAAAGAAGGGTAATTGTTTATGGTGGAGCTTTGGAGCGCCATGCAGACAGCCCGGAGTTTATGATGGAGCTGGTATGTGCGCCTTTCTCTCATGTGCTGCACAGTCTTTTTCAGGATTGGAGGTTTACGGCAGAATGCCGGATGTTAGTGACCAGAAGCCTGCAAATTTATCTGGAAAATGGGGAGATCAGTCAAGCACAGGCAGCTATATTAGAGGATTATCGGGAATATCGGATTTTAAATCGGCTGGGAGTTATTTTGTCTAATTCCGATGATCGTATTTATGCGGCTCTTATTCGCCGTATAAGAAAAGATTCCTGCTATTATGGTCTGATTTGGAATGTCCAAAAGAGGATTCTACAGGAAGATGCGCATTTCTTCCAGGGAGAGGCGGATGAGAAGAAAAAGAATCTGTTGGCCGTGTGCGTTCGTTCTCAATTTCTGATTCCTCCGGTTTCTTGTGTGCAGGAAGAAGTGTTGAGCCAGATGATCCGATTATTTCAAAAATAAGGAGAAAATGATATGTCGATTGAAAAGTTTTCAGAAATAAAAGAGAAAGAAAACATGTTGGAAAAAGGTCCGTTGGAGGATAGCCAACTGCCTGAAATGCAGGAATGGGAGTCTCTGGAAGAAGGAATTGATGAGTCGCTGGAATCGGAAAATGTTGTAGAGGAAGATGACGGCGCTTCTGATAAGTCGCAGGAATCGGAAAGCGTTGTAGAGAAAGATGACGGCGCCCCTATGGCCCCTATGTGGGATTCGTTTAAAATATGCGCCGAAAGGCATGGCTGTACGGGCGCGACAAATTGCAATAGCTGTATGATTGGACCGGAGGGACATTAGGCATGGCGCTTTGCGATGTGGTGTGGACGGTGGGGCTGTTAGTTACATATGCATGTAATCTTGACTGCCGGTATTGTTATATTGAGAAGAAAAAAGAGAAATACATGAATTTTGAAACGGCCAAGGAGATTTTGCTGCCGTTGCTTCAGAAGGAGGGCCCGTCCCTGACGGTGATGATTCTGGGCGGAGAACCCCTTTTGGCATTTCCGCTGATTCGGGAACTTGTGGAATGGACTGAGCAGAGTGTGTGGAAAAGGCCCGTTTGGTTTTTTGCTTCTACAAACGGCACATTGCTGGATGAAGAGATGAAACAATGGTTTCGGGAACACGCAGATAGGATTGCCCTTGGGCTCAGTTACGATGGCCTTCCGGAGTGTCAGAATCACAACCGGACTCCGAAAAAACAGAGGATAGACCTGGGATTTTTTCGTTCTCAGTGGCCACAGCAGGAAATACAGATGACGGTCACGGCTGATTCGGTTTCGCAGATGGCAGACGGGGTTATTTACCTGTTAGAACAAGGATTTCATGTGCACGCCAATGTGGCTTACGAACAAAAGGACTGGCCGGATGAAAGCCTATGGGAATACAGCCATCAGCTGGAACGCCTGTCTGTTTATTATCGAGAGCATCCCCAACAGCCGCTTATCCGGCAGTTTTGGCATCCGATTGGCCGTTATGTGAAAAATTTGCGGCAACCGGTGGAAAATGGCAGAGCCTGTGGCGCGGGCGACGGATATTTTGTTTATGATATGGATGGGAAAGTATACCCTTGTCATATGTTTTCACCGCTTGTGCTTGACTCAAAACAGCTGAAAAGCCGGGAGGCGCAGATATCAGACGCTTCTATAATTTCCGATTCCCGCTGTTTCGGCTGCCCGTATGCGGAGGAGTGCGCCACTTGCATAGGGTGTAATTTCCGTTTTCGCGGGAAAAAGCAAATGCGTGACTATACACATTGCTGCATTATGCACATTGAAGTGAGAAATTATTTAAAATTTTTGGCGAAACAGTTAAAAGCAGCCCAATCTTTGAATAGGAACCAACAAGCTCAATGGAAGCTTTTGCGCGTCCTGACCCAATGGGAACGGGAAAATGGAGTAAAATACTTGTTGCCTCGGAGTTAGAGGCGATTATTGCTGCAGTTTAATAAGATTAAGAGGAGAATTTTATAGCGCTCTTTGGCATGGAATCGCCCGAGGAGGCGATTCGGACGGCAGAAAAAGACATGGCGTAAGCGTTAAATCCGGACCACCGGGCGGCGGGATTCGTGGACAAAAGGACATCCCGTTTTATAAGCCCGAACGCTTTCGTATAGGTTGGCTGCGTGGATATCCTGCCGAAGCAGGTTGCGGGCGTGGGAGTTTAACGGGGATTCATTTTTCAGAAATTTGGCAGGACGGGTAATAAGCGGCGCCCGGCTTGCCTTTTTGATTTGCGAAAGCAGCGGCGCGGCTTCTTTTCTGAAGCCCAAAACGCGGGCATAGGGGCACAGCTCCGTCACAGACTGATCCGGCGCAGGCGGGCGCAAGTTTAAGAGGATGTGCAGCAGGCCCCTGGCGGCGCGGGTGTAGGTGATCTGCCGGGTTTTGATTTTTGCAATGAAATCCCGATACGAAGTGAAATCATTCAGGCGGCGCACAATCCGGTTGGCCATTTCTTCGGACACGTCAAAAAAAAGGCGCAGCTCTTCGGAAGGCGTTTCCATGCATTTATATTTCAGCAAAAGGGAGAAATCGTTCTCTTCCAGCCATCCGCTGTCTTCCAAACTCTGCCGTAGGAGCGCTCCGGCGGCGTCGGGAAGGTGTGCGCCCCACGCGGAAAAAGGCTCCCCCTGGGCAATGGCCCGGCGGATGGCGGTGGCGGAGCTGTACTTTTCGCCAAGGTTTGTCTGGTGGTAGGCGGACTCTTGGCGGGCGATGGCCAAGGGCTGCATGGGGGAATTCAATTCCTGTAAGGCCATGCAGTATTCCAGCCCCAGAATGTCATTGGGGGAGTCCAAAATTCCGTCCGGAAGGGAAAAGCCGTCGGAAGCGTTTTTGAGGCATTCGGCCAGGGCCTGCTGCCGGGCCGAAGGGAATGTGTGGCCCATGGATAAAAGGCGGCGCAGGGATTTCTGGAAGGCGGGCAGTTCCTGTCGTAAGACCTGGCTGGTTGTCAGCAGAGCGTCCAGCTGATTCGCTTCGCTGCCAAAACACAGGCAGTCCACAACCTGCAGATTTTCCAAAAGAGCCACGGCGCCTCTGGCGAAATAGGGCGCGCTTGCCGTGGCGTGAATGACAGGAAGCTCCAGAACCAGGTCCGCGCCGCATAAGAGAGCCATCTGTGCCCGGGTGAATTTATCCGCCAGGGCCGGCGCGCCTCTCTGAGTGAAATCCCCGCTCATGACCACGGCCAGATAATCGGCGCCGGTTTCGCGCCGCGCTTTTTCCAAATGATAGAGATGTCCGTTGTGAAAAGGGTTGTATTCCGCGATAATGCCTGTTACCTTCATAAAATCACCTTCCAAACGTTTCTTATTTGTTTATTTTGTCTAAACTCCGGTTATTGAAATAGGCGTTTCGCAGCCGCCTGTCAAGCGGAGTCTGTGCGTATGAACAGAAAATTAATATTTTTCACATAATTTTACCATTATAGAACTTGAAATACAAGACAGCAGGGGTTATAATAAAAAAAGCGGTAACTATTCAGCCTGCGACTGCGCATTTGCTGCGCAGTCAGCAGCCAGCAATGTAAAACGGCCAAGAATCCGCCTCTTTGCCGCAGGCAAACTTCTAAATGAGGCAGATTCTGTAACTATGAAGCCGCAGGCTGAATAGTTACAAAAGCGGCGGCTGCATTTTGTGAATGTTGCCGTTCAGTCTTGAAAATAAAAAATAAGCATTGTACGAAAGTGATAGGAAAGGAGTCAAAAAATCATGGGATTTATTGACACAATTAAAGCCAGGGCAAAAGCCGCTCAGAAGACCATTGTGCTGCCCGAGACAGAGGACAGGAGAACTTTAGAAGCCACCGAGATGATTTTAAAAGAGCAGATTGCGAAAGTTGTCTTAGTCGGCAGTGAAGAAGCCATCAAAAAGGGTGCGGAAGGATTGGATATTTCTGGCGCCACAATCGTAGACCCGGCCACATCCGACAAGACAGCCGGTTACGTGGACAAGCTGGTGGAATTGAGAAGCAAGAAGGGCATGACCCCGGAACAGGCAAGAGAGATTCTGCTGAATCAGTATCTGTATTATGGCGTTATGATGGTGAAAATGGGCGATGCGGACGGCATGGTTTCCGGCGCATGCCATTCTACAGCGGACACTCTGCGTCCATGCCTGCAGATTCTGAAGACCAAACCGGGAACCAAACTGGTATCCGCTTTCTTTCTGATGGTAGTGCCGGACTGCGAATACGGCGCAAACGGCACATTTATCTACGCCGATTCCGGATTGAATCAGAATCCGAATCCAGAAGAACTGGCAGCCATCGCCGGATCTTCCGCAGAATCCTTCGAGCTTCTGGTGGAGAAAGAGCCTGTTGTGGCCATGCTTTCCCATTCTACCATGGGCAGCGCAAAACATGCGGACGTGGACAAAGTTTTGGAAGCGACGCGCATTGCCAAAGAGCAGTATCCGGACCTGAAGCTGGACGGCGAATTCCAGTTGGATGCAGCCATCGTTCCCAGCGTAGGCGCCTCAAAAGCTCCCAACAGCCCCGTGGCAGGCAAGGCCAACGTATTGATTTTCCCGGACCTGGATGCTGGAAATATCGGCTACAAGCTGACCCAGAGACTGGCTAAGGCGGAAGCTTACGGACCTATCACCCAGGGAATCGCCATGCCGGTGAATGACCTGTCCAGAGGTTGCTCCGCAGAGGATATCGTGGGCGTAACGGCAATCACAGCGGTACAGTGCCTGGCACAGAAATAGATCGAATAAGAAATCGGAGGAAATAAAAGATGAATGTATTGGTAATCAACTGCGGAAGCTCTTCTCTGAAGTTCCAGATGATTAATTCCGACAGCGAGGCGGTTCTGGCAAAGGGCCTTTGCGAGAGAATCGGTATCGACGGCAGACTGACCTATCAGCCGGCAAACGGTGAAAAAGAAGTGACAGAGGCGGCTATGCCCACCCACAAACAGGCCATCCAGATGGTGCTGGACGCGCTGATGAACGAAAAAACAGGCGTAATCAAGAGCTTGGACGAAGTGGACGCAGTGGGACACCGCGTGGTGCATGGCGGCGAGAAATTCGCTTCTTCTGTAGTGATCAACGACGAAGTAATGGCAGCGATTGAAGAGTGTAACGACCTGGCTCCGTTACATAATCCCGCAAACTTAATCGGGATTCGCGCCTGCCAGGAACTGATGCCGAAGGCTCCGATGGTTGCCGTATTCGATACCGCATTCCATCAGACCATGCCGGAGAAGGCTTATCTCTACGGCCTTCCCTACGAGTATTATGAGAAATACAAAGTGAGAAGATATGGTTTCCACGGAACCTCTCACAGCTTCGTATCCAAACATGCCGCAGAGTTTTTGAAACTGGATGCCAATAATTGCAAGATGATCGTGGCTCACTTAGGGAACGGCGCGTCCATCAGTGCAGTTGTGAACGGAAAATGCGTGGACACTTCCATGGGTCTGACTCCTCTGGAAGGTCTGGTAATGGGAACCCGTTCCGGTGACATCGACCCGGCCATCATGGAATTCATTGCCAAGAAAGAAAATCTGGACATTGCAGGCGTTATGAACGTATTGAACAAGAAATCCGGCGTAGAGGGCCTTTCCGGCGGTCTTTCCAGCGATTTCCGTGATCTGGAAGAAGGCATGAACAGCGGAAACAAACTGGCTGAGAATGCCATTGAAGTGTTCTGCTACCGCGTGGCGAAATACATCGGCGCTTACGTGGCGGCCATGAACGGCGTGGACGCCATCGCGTTTACAGCCGGCATCGGTGAAAATGCAGCCAACGTGCGCGAGAAAGTTGTGGGATATCTGGGATACTTAGGCGTTAGCCTGGATGCGGAAGCAAACTCTCAGAGAGGCGAGGATATCGTGATTTCCACCGCCGACTCCAAGGTAAAAGTGGCTGTAATTCCAACCAACGAAGAATTGGCCATCTGCCGCGAAACAGTGGCGTTGGTTTAAGATTTTGAATTTCCCCGCAGGGTGTCTGCGGGGATTTTTCTGTATAATTTTAGCTGGACTATTCTGGTAAAATATGAGAAAATGATTGTAAATAATTTAACATGAAATGCTTATCAATCGATTGGATCATTGCGAAACCGTTATTTCATATCTTCCGTTTGGGCAAAATAAACAAAACGGAGCTCAAAACCGCTTTTAATTCGCGCCTTATTTGTCTATTTTGCCCAAACTCTGATGACTGGAAAGGGAGTTTCGCAATCATCTGGATCCATTGATCATTGAAAGGAGTAGTAAAATGATTTATTCGCATGAGATAGAAATGATGTGTCCGGTGGCGCAGGGCGTGAACCACGGAGCGGCCCCGATTCCCGAAGAGGCAAAATGGGTGAAGGCGAAGGAAGTCAAAGACATTTCCGGATTTACCCACGGCATTGGCTGGTGCGCGCCCCAGCAGGGAGCCTGCAAACTGACCTTGAATGTGAAGGACGGAATCATCCAGGAAGCCCTTGTGGAGACCATCGGATGTTCCGGCATGACCCATTCAGCCGCCATGGCCTCGGAAATCCTTCCGGGAAGAACCCTTCTGGAAGCGCTGAACACAGACCTGGTGTGTGACGCCATCAATACAGCCATGCGGGAACTGTTCCTGCAGATTGTATATGGAAGAAGTCAGAGCGCATTCTCTGAAGATGGATTGGTCATAGGCGCAGGTCTGGAAGATTTGGGAAAAGGCTTGCGTTCCCAGATTGGAACCATGTATGGAACCCTGAAAAAAGGCCCCCGTTATTTGGAGATGACAGATGGTTATGTAACCGGCATCGCCTTAAACGAAGACGATGAGATTATCGGCTACCAGTTTGTGAATTTTGGCAAGATGATGGATTTCATCAAAGCAGGAGACGATGCAAACACAGCGATGGAAAAGGCCAAAGGGCAGTATGGCCGTGTGGATGACGCAGTGAAAATTATCGATCCCAGAAAAGAATAGCCGTAACGAAAAAGGTTACATAATTTGTCAGAATGAATAATTAGGAGGAAAAGAGAATGGCTTTATTTGAATCATATGAGAGAAGAGAAAAACAGATTCTGGCTAAACTGGAAGAATACGGGATTCACTCCATCGAGGAAGCGGCTGAGATTACAAAGGCCGCCGGCATGGACGTGTACAAGATTGTGGAAGGCATCCAGCCCATCTGTTTTGAAAACGCCAAGTGGGCGTACACTGTAGGCGCGGCCATCGCTGTCAAAAAAGGCTGCCGTCGGGCCGCAGACGCCGCCGCGGCCATCGGAGAGGGCCTGCAGTCCTTTTGCATTCCCGGCTCTGTGGCCGACCAGCGTAAAGTGGGTTTAGGCCATGGTAATCTGGGCAAAATGCTGCTGGAGGAGTCCACCGACTGCTTCTGCTTTTTGGCCGGCCATGAGTCCTTTGCGGCCGCCGAAGGCGCCATCGGCATCGCGGAAAAAGCCAATAAGGTGCGCCAGAAACCCCTTCGAGTCATCTTAAATGGCCTTGGAAAAGACGCCGCGCAGATCATCGCCCGGATCAACGGCTTTACATACGTGGAGACAGACTATGACTATCATACCGGGGAATTAAAGGAATCCTTCCGCAAAGCCTACTCAAACGGCCCCCGCGCCAAAGTGAACTGCTACGGCGCCAACGACGTGGTGGAAGGCGTTGCCATCATGTGGAAAGAAGGCGTGGACGTGTCCATCACCGGAAACTCCACCAATCCCACCCGTTTCCAGCATCCGGTGGCCGGAACCTATAAAAAGGAATGTGTGGAAAAAGGAAAGAAATATTTCTCCGTGGCCTCCGGCGGCGGCACCGGGCGCACCCTGCATCCGGATAACATGGCGGCCGGCCCTGCATCCTACGGCATGACAGACACCATGGGCCGTATGCATTCCGACGCCCAGTTCGCCGGCTCATCCTCCGTGCCCGCCCACGTGGAGATGATGGGACTCATCGGCGCGGGAAATAACCCGATGGTGGGCATGACCGTGGCGGTGGCCGTTGCCGTGGAGGAAGCGGCGAAGGCTGGGAAGTTTTAAATATACCTTGTAAATTGAAAACGCCGAAAGGCTTGAAAGTACCGTAATCTTCAAGGGTTGCGGTACTTTTTTCATGCCTAAAAAGGAAAATGGGAATTTGCCCTGAGTAGTCCTGAAAAGTGGTAAAAATTGGAAAGTAGGAAACCGGTAGGTAACAAGTAGGAAACACGGTACAGGTAACAGGATTTCAGTAAAAGCAGATACGAAAAAAGCCGTATCCACAAGGGTTACGGCATCTTTTCCATCTCCGTCCTCAGCCATTCGATATCACGCTTTGTATAGGTACCCTCTGTTATGTCCGTGATCTTGTGACCGACAAGGCGCTTTATCACATATTCATCTACCCCGGCTTTTTTGGCCATAGTTATGAAAGTTGTCCGGGGATCGTGTGGGCGATGATCCTCACGCATACCCAGGGCAGTCATAATTTTTGCGAACCGCCCGGCGTATTTGTCATAGGTGATAGTCATGCCTCCCTTTACAGCATCCGGGTCGTTAAAGAGATATATGCTGCCGAGGGCGATTGCCTGGTCGTAGTTTTTTTGCACAAGGCTTTTTATGCGGGAGTGTATAGGCACGACACGGTTTTTCCCGGCATCGGTTTTCATTCCCCCGGTGATGTATTGCTCGGAAAGGTTGACATCTTCAATCCTGAGTTTTGCGAGTTCCTGCGGGCGCCAGCCCATATAGCATTGAATCAGAATCCAGTCCACAAAGCGGAAAGAATCGAGGTTTTTCCACAGAGTTTCCATTTTCTGGTCGTTGAAATTTATGTGTCCTCTTGTAGCAGCCTCTTTTTCCTTGATGATGTCATTGGAGAGATCAAAAGTCCGGGCATAGTTTTTGTCTACCAGCTCATATTCCAGGGCATAATCGAGCATGAGGTTGAACATGGATTTAATCCTTACCTTAGTTCCAGGAGAGGCCGGTACCTTATGCCCGGCATCCTTGCCACGGGAGGGGATGATATAGCCGTCCTCCATAATGCCTTTGATATGTCTGGCCCGGATGTCCTTTACACGCATACCGTGGATGGCGTGGCAGTACCTCCAGGCGGCTGTGATGGTTCTGGAGGATGATTCGCTTTCCAGGGTAGGGAAGTAGCTTTCCGTCCACTTCTGGTAAAGCTCGGCAAGGGTGAGATTGTTGTTCTGTATGTCGTAGGGGTTGGCTCCGTATTCGGCTAATGCCTGGAGAGCCTCTTTTTTGGTCTTGAATGTTCCTATCGGCACACGGTTCTGGACTGTTTTGCCGGTCTGTTCGTCTGTGATCCATCCGAGTGTGATACGGGCCAGGTATGGCTTGCGCCGGTTTCCGGATAATTTAGTTACGCTCCCGTAGCCGTTTGGCAATTTCATGGTATCACTTCCTTTACAGTTTGATTGATTCGATTACTGCGCCGAGTTCGGCATAATCCGTCTTTACTGGCTCCAGTTTAAGGAGAGAGGACAGGGCAATCCCTTTTTGGTCTGGCGCTTTTTCATCCAGAACAGATGTAGGCAGAACATAAAAATCCCAATAGTCCAGGTCGAGCAGGGAGACATCCTTTGTCTTTGCGGTAAAGAGACAGAATACATACAGGTCGCAGTTGCGTTTTGCGACAGTGGCCGAAGTAGCAGTAGCATTATTCCAGGCCAGCTTTTTTCCAATGTCAAACCGAATCTGAGCATATATGTTTTCAGGGGTCCAGGCTTGAATGTAAGCGGAAGATTTTACTTCAATCCTGCGCCCAGACGGACTCGTTATGTCAAATGGGAGCCAGTTTTCTCGCATTTGCATATCGAGAGGGGTAATGCTATTCACTGATGAATAAACGAGGAACTCCGCCATTACCCCGCGCTGGGTATTGTCGATTAAATCTGAATATGCCCAGCGCCAGAAATCCATAACGGTAATTCCGGTGCTTGTACCATGCAGGGTAAATTCCTCATTTCCAGTTAATTGATGTTCCATGTGATTCCTCCGTTTTGCTATTCATAGGAGCGCCAAGACAGAATGGCTTTGATTCCGGCTACGCATTCAAATGGCATTATAAAAATTTCATCGAAAACGACTGCCGCAAATTCTTCCCTAACCTGGTCAGCTATAACCGCTTTGTGGAGCTTATGCCCTACGCGGCCATGCCGCTGGCTTTGTTTGTGCAGTCTGTAGGTTTATAATCGTCTTGCACCGGCATAAGCTTTGTGGACTCCACAATGTTGGACGCGTGCGACAGCCACAGAATATGGCAAAACAAGGTTTTTAAAGGCATTGCGCGAAGAGGCAAGGGCTCCACGGGCTGGCATTACGGCTTCAAGTTCCGCTTTGTCATCAATGACCGCGGGGAAATTCTGCGCTTTTGTCTGACTCCCGCCAATGTGGATGACCGCAACCGGACAGTTATGAAAAGCTTGACACAAAAGCTGTTTGGAAAGATTTTTGCAGACAAAGGGTATGCGTCCAAAAAATTGTTTGAGGAACTCCTGGATAAGGGCGTGGAACTTATCGCCAAGCAGAAAAGGAACGCCAAAAACCCAGGGATGCTACGCGTCACAGACAGGATTCCGCTGCGGAAGCGTGCAGTGATCGAATCGGTAAACGACTTCTTAAAAAATGTCTGCCAGATTGAGCATTCCAGGCACAGAAGCGGCTGCAACTTTGTGGTCAGCCTGATGGCTGGGCTTGCGGCATACTCTTTTTTGCCTAAAAAACCATCTATTCGTACTGGAACTATGATTTTTGCATAGGTATGCTCATCAAACTCACGTTAATTTACAGAGATTTTTTCAGACTCTCTACCCTGGATTTATGAACGTATTTTCCGACATAAGTTTTGCTCAATATAACATTTCTTTATTGCATAAACGATATAATCAGAAATGATGCACAATCCAATTTCCATTTCTTTCCGCTGTTCAAAATCCATTTTTGCGTTTTACGATCATCCCCTATCTTATAAGATTACGGATTTCCTCTAGGCCATCCAATAGATGGATATCCTTTATCTTTGGGAAAGTTTGGCGAGTTAGCCGGAAAGCTCTCTCTAATTATGTAAAAACACAGGCAAATTAACAAAGTTTTGTAAATGATATTTTATGCGAATCATTAGGACAAACTTTAACTGCCCAATGCTTATTTATTCTCTTATCAAGTGCAAGATAAACTTTTATCATTGCCCCTTTTGGCCAGGCAGTGCCATCAACTCATTTTTTCTGAATTGGATTATCAAAAAAAGGCAAAACAATTTCTTTTAAAAATTCCGGTTTAAAACAAACTGCATTTTCGCCAAACGGATTTAAAACAATAGATTTGTTCATTGATATTACAATGGATAAATAATTTTGAGGATACAACCTTATAATGTTCACATCCGGACCATTATGAGCCTGTTCTGCTGATGTAAACATTGGAACTATTTCTTTGTCGGTTGCTTCTAATGTCAATATTTTCATCTTAACATCTCTGACTGTAGTTATTGTATTGCCCGCTTTTAATTTTGTCGGATCAATATTTCCGGACATTTCATTAAAATCATGATCTATTGGAAAATATATTGGCACATTGGCAAGAGTCAATGCAATTATTTTTAAGGCATCAATATCTTCGTTGGATTTTAAAATTTTTTCTAACGATCCTTCTGAAATTTCAAACTGATTTTTTTCGCTATACATATTTGGTTCTTTAATTTTAGATTTAAAGAAAACATAGTTTTTAATTTTAGCAAAACTTATGATATCATCTGTATAAAGTTCATATTTTTTATTTTGTTCAAGTTTTCTACCATTCAGCCAAGTACCATTCATAGAGTCGTTGTCCATTACAAACCACGCTTGATTTTCATAGTAAAATGAAGCATGGATTTTTGATATATTTTCATTGTTTATATAAAGTTCACATTCAAACCCGCTGCCAATATTAAACTTAGCATATGGCATTTCTATATGTTGTTTTGTATCTATATCATAAAGCCTTATTGTATTTTCATAAAGCACACGCGTTATATCTAACGGCAAGTGAACATATTCAACATCCTGATAACCATTAAATTCTGCACTATTTAAAACAGCAAACGGATTTACACATATGTGATTTCCACAACTTTTACAAGTATAATAATCATAATCACCATTCTGACCAGTCATCTCAAATTCTCCTTGACATTTGGAGCATTTACTTGGTGGTTTAAAATTATAATATTCGTTATAACCATCACTTTGAAAATACACCTTGCCACATTTTTTACACACATATCTTGCCGTACCACAATATGATTCTGCTATCATAAATTCATGCTGATCATTCTCACAAATTTTTAATGTATCCGTATTTTCATTGGATTTCGAAATTATTTCCAATGCTTCTTCTAAAATTCCAAGTAGAGCCTCCTCACTATACTTATTGGATTCTTTTATCTCAGATTTGTAAAAGGCATATAAATGAATTATATCATCTATATTGACGCTTTCAGAATTCCACATATACGCTGTTTTAGTATCAACTATCCTCATATCAACTGTTCTTATATCATCTAATTTATACCTTTTTTTTCCGCATTTTTCACAGACACGATATCCTCCGTTATAGTTTTGATCGTATTCATATGTCAAACCAAATTTATGCTGTCCGTCTTCGCAATCCATAAACATGTCAACTTCTTTTCCGCCGATCTCTCTTATCATCATTGCTGCTAATGTGTTCATTCCGTCAGCGTTTGGGTGTGAGCCGTCGATAGAGTTATACGGTATGTGATAACTATACAGATCGATAATTTTGCAATTATACTGATTTGCGGAGTCCTTGATCATCTTATTGTATTCTTCAATATGAATTCTTTTGTGTTTAAATGGAAACACAAAGGACGGATTTGATGACATAAATGCAGTATTCAGCGTACAGCACCAAATTTCAGTTTTGGGATAATTTGATGTGATCTTTCCAAGCATAGCTCTATATGCTTCCGAAAAATATTGCATTTTTAATTCATCTGCTAAAAGAAAATCTACATCGAATGCCCAATCGTTTGTTCCAAGATAAATTATGATCAAATCAGGTTTTATACTGTTAATATGTAAATTATTTGTTCTTTCGTCAGAACATCCCGAAGGAAACAGACGGTCACTGTTCGGCAATCTTGTTACACGGCTGCCCGACCACGAATTGTTTACAAGCAACTCGCCTCTGAAGAAGTCGATCACCTTTCCCCACCAGGTGTCCTTCATATCTTTAACATCTGATTTTTCGCAGATTTCTCCGTCAAAAAACACTTTATAGCCTTTGGGGTTATATCCGGAAAGCGTGCTTATAGAGTCTCCCAAAATTGAAAACTGCTTTCCGTAATATTCGTTTTCACTTTTCCATTCATAATATTTAAGAAAATCATTTCCGGCTTTATGGATTCTGTCACTTGGCATCACCGCATCTCCATAGGCATAAGCTGCTGGTGTTCCTCCGGAAAATCTTTCTTTACAAAGTTCGAATGAAATGCCATAAAACTCCATCTCAAAAGCCATAATATTAGGACAGGCAGTAAACGGGTCATCATTTACTGTGCTTTTGATCGCAAATACTAGCTTTTTGAAATAATATTTATAATTATTTTCATCAATAACTTCATGAAATGCTTTTGCAACAACTGCAGGCGGATTTTTAAATGCTCCGCAGCCAAAAGCACCGAGAATTATGACCTCAACATCATTATCAATCGCCGTTTCAAATATATTTTTTATTCTGCCTTTGAATAATTCCTTCAAAACAGCTTTATTTGTATATTTAAGTTTTGCAATATACGGCGCAGCACAGGTGATCACATCCACCTGAAACCATTCTCTTTCAGGCATAATCTGAGGAACATCACTGTCATCTTTAAAAACAGTAATACCTTTTGTATAGATAAGCCTATCAGAAAAGAAATAATGCCTCATATTCCTGTGATACAAGTAATAATCATTAAAAACATTCTTATCACTTATACAAGGATATAGATTACTGCTGCGGCACAAGCATTCCTCTTGCGCCATTGCCCCGTTATGTACACCGCCGGCGGGATTATGCGGATTTGCAAAATTCAGAACAGCAGTTTTACCATACCGCAAATACTCCTTTGCCGCATTAAAACTCGTGTTTGATTCAACAACAAAATCAGCATTCAGATTTTTATCTTTCTTTTTTGCAATAAAATTTTCTTTATAAACTTTATTGGTTTTAATCGCTTTTTTTGTTTTTGCTTTTAATATATGCTCTGAAATATTAAGTGAATCATAAAAACATTCTACCATATTATGTTTATTCATTTGTTGTCTCCACTACTTAGTTTATTTATGATCTATAAATGACTGGACAGTTAAAAGTTCTCACAAAAAGCAAAAATGATAACATCCCAGACAGATGTGTATGATTAAGTTGTCAAATCCAGAACCAGCACACGAGCCGGAATGCTATCTTGTCTAAATATAGCATAGACCTCTGGCAGATGGCAAGTGCCCATGCTCAAGTTTGTTACCATACCGCCTGCGGCGGCACAAATGATAATGAAAGTTGCGATTCTATGTTTTCATAGGGACTAAATTGATGTATTCTTATTTCCAGAAACGCTTGTATACTACAGAATACGTTGTAACGCCTGGGGATCCAGAGCCCGGAAGTTTATCAGTTGCCGCTATCCTTCTTACACAAATGATTGGTGTTTTTAAAGCCCGTATACTTATAAAAACAACCCGTCCTTAGAGGGTTCCCGCAAGGATGGCAGTCATTGCAGTGTCTTCTTTTCAGCTCCTCTATTTCCGAAAGAAGGCCAGCTATGGCAATAAAAAAAGCGCAAACCCCAAAAGAAACATATCCGGTCTGAGCGAATAGCAGGAAGTCGATACCTATGAACAGAACAAGAGTGATTTTGACAGCTTTTCCGCGATTATCCGCAAATATGTGGGGATAAAGGAACTTACCCCCACAATCGTCAATGAATTTATCAAGAAAATCATATTCCACACGCCGGAAAAGGTGGACGGGAAGCAGGTACAGAAAGTGGATATTATTTTCAACTTTGTCGGAGAAATCAATTTCCTTTTCACTACACAACCGAAACGGCAAGGCGCATAGGAAATGCGATCATAGAGCGCAACAGACTGTAGACAAAGAGAGGTGTCAGAGTCACGCTCCGACACCTCTCTCTTATCTTGAGATATATCTTCTTTAAAGTATGTGGAGGCTCCTGGAACGGCAGTTCTCCTTTCTCTTTCCTGGCGAGGATCCTCGCCAGCTTCTTTAAATTCATGCATGCGAAAGTGAGCCCGGCATCCATGATCATCATCTCCGGAGCATATCCCTTGATCTTTTTTTCATATAGAGACGCAAAGGTGCGGCTGTCATGCTCGTTCCCGGGATGGACGGTGTACCCCAGGATCCATCCGTTCCTGTCACAGGCAGTCTGTACGGAGTAGGCGAAGACGTGTTTATGCTCCCCTTTCCTAAACCAGCCACTCTCCGGGTCAGTCGTGCTGCACTTGCGGGTCTTTTCCTCATCCCCACCGGCGCTCCCGCCGGATGGTGGGTCATTGCGGTCTCTGTCCTTTAACGGCTTTTTCCCGTGGCGTTCCCGGTCCTGCGCGATCTCCTTTTTCAGCTCATCCTCATACCATAATGCCTCATCATGCACTGTCTGTTCCTGCGTCTTCTTACTGTTCGCACAGGCTTTTACATGGGTGGCGTCTACAAAGATGTGGCTGGTGTCTACCAGACCTGCATCCATACACTGCCCCAGGATATGTGAGAAGATCTGCTCGAAGAGGTCCGTGTCCTTAAAACGGTGGGTGTAGTTCTTGCCAAAGGTAGAAAAGTGCGGGACTGGATCCATCATGTCCAGTCCTAAAAACCAGCGGTAGGCGACGTTCACCTCGATCTCACGGATGGTCTGACGCATGCTCCGGATCCCATAGAGGTATTGGATGAATGGGATCTTGATCAGCATGACCGGATCCATGCTCGGCCGTCCGTTGTCATGGCAGT